>DJET01000054.1:102308-102512 GCA_002431945.1 Ruminococcaceae bacterium UBA5891
TTTAGCAAACAGCGTTTTTAATAAAACTACATCTCCGCTCTCAACAAACGGCACAAGGGGGTTCCCCTTGTGAATCCCCGTTCGTATAGTTTTACAGTGTATTAAGCTATATGGCACATATAGCTTAATAAAAACCGAAAGCTTTAATATCTCCGTAATGCTTTACGGGTATTAAAGCTTTTTTATTTTGTAAGCTTAGTACAA
>DJET01000054.1:102713-120712 GCA_002431945.1 Ruminococcaceae bacterium UBA5891
ACCCGCACCGCAATGACGGGGGACGGGACGGAGCATTTCCGTAAAAGCGTCTATTCGGCATTATACAGGCGGCGGTTTACTTCGCCCGCCTTTTTTATATACATACTCGGTGTTATGCCAAAATGCTTTTTAAACCTTTTTGTAAAATAGCTCATATCCGAAAAGCCTGTTTCGGCAAACACCGCCGAAACCTGTTTTTCGCCTTTGTCTATCAGCTTTTTTGCTTTTTCAAGCCTTAATATATTTATGTAGCTCATAGGCGTAAGCCCCGTAACGCACTTAAAACGCCTGCAAAAGTATTCTTCGGAATATCCGAAACGTCGGCTTAATGAGAAAGAGGATATTTCATTACAGCAGTTTTCCGAAATATATTTAAGTATATCCCTAAAGCGTTCGTCGCTTAAAAGGCTCGGCTTTTCCAAAAGGCATTTTCTGTAAAGCAAGCCTAATATAAGGTATATGCCGCTTATAATAATAAGGGACGAGGAATTATCGCCGTTTTGCTCTTCGTTTATAAGGCGCTTAACGGCGAAAATAATTTCAGGGTCTGACGTAACGGGGAGAAAGTCGACCGTTTTTTCAGTGATCGGCTCAAGCAGGACTCTGCTTGCAAACGCCGAATTGTAAAACGATGAAACATCGAACATAATGGTATAATATGCGGTTCCGTCTTCCAAGGCGGTTCCCATATGTATTTTTTCGGGCGGTATAACCGCAAGCGAGCCGGCGCGCGCGGTAACCTCGGAATTATTAAGTCTTATACTTATACTTCCCGAAACCACGTAAAGCAGCTCAATACGTTCGTGCCAGTGCATACGAAAGCAAGGCGCATTTTTTGAAAAGGCTATGGGCTTTAAAATTTTAACGGCGCTTTCACCGTATAAAACAGGCGTAAGCTCCTTGTTTGCGTCAAGAGCCATTTGTTCACCCCAAATGTCAAAATTGTACTTAAAGATATCAAAAAAGTTATTAAAAGAATTTTAATTATATGTTATCATATAATCAGAAAAAAATCAATAATTAAGGGGTGTTTTAATTTGAAGATAGGCGTTTGCGTTCACTTTGACAGTATGGAGGCTATGTCAAAAAAATTTGATGATATGCTGTCGGAGGGGTTTGATAACTGCCAGCTGATCTCCTGGAAGCCGGAGCTGTGGACAAAGGAAAACCTTGATAAGCTTAACGGCTTAATTAAGGAAAAGGGCATTACCGTGTCCGCCTTTTGGTGCGGCTGGGAGGGTCCCGCCGCGTGGAACTTTTACGACGGGCAGATAACGCTCGGTCTTGTTCCGCCCGAATACCGTGTTATGAGAATTAAAAATCTGTGTGACGGCGCGGATTTTGCAAACGGATTGGGAGTTAAAAATGTTGTTACCCATATGGGCTTTATTCCCGAAAATCCGAACGATCCGCAATTTGCGCCGTTTTGCGTTGCCGTAAGACAGGTTGCACAGCATTTAAAGGCTAACGGGCAGTATTTGCTGTTTGAAACCGGTCAGGAAACGCCCGTTACTATGCTGCGCTGCTTTGAAAAGGCGGGCTGCGATAACTTAGGCGTTAATCTTGATACCGCCAACGTTATTCTTTACGGAAAGGCAAATCCGGTGGACGCGCTTGATGTTTTCGGCAAATATGTTATGAATCTTCACGCCAAGGACGGATTTTACCCTACCGATGGGCATAATCTCGGCAAAGAGGTCCGCATAGGCGACGGAAAGGTGGATTTTAAGGCGCTTTTCAAAAAGCTTAAGGAGCTTAATTATGATTCCTATGTAACGATTGAACGCGAGATAGACGGCGAAAGGCAGACCGAGGATATAAGATATGCGAAGGCTTATCTTAAAAATATAATAGACGAAATATACGGAGGTTGAAAAAATGTTAAAGGTAGCTTTGGTAGGCGTAGGCGGAATAAGCGGCGCGCATATTCCTGCGTGGGAGGAGCGGCGCGACGCCGAGCTTGTTGCGCTTTGCGATATACGCGCGGAGCAGATGGAAAAATATAAGAACAAGCATTGCTACACCGATTTTGACGAAATGCTTAAAAATGAAAAAATAGACATACTTGACATATGCCTGCCTACATATCTGCACGCGGAGTTTGCAATTAAGGCTATGAATATGGGAATAAACGTTATTTGCGAAAAGCCCGTATCTTTAAACGCTGCCGACGTTGCGCGCGTTTACAGCGCCGCAAAGAGCAATAACGTTAAATTTATGGTGGCGCAGGTTTTGCGTTTTTGGCCGGAATACAGTATCATAAAAGAAATATACGATACGGGCAAATACGGCAGGCTGCTTTCGGGGCATATGGGCAGGCTCGGAGTTCGCCCGAAGTGGAGCTGGGGCGGCTGGATGATGGACGAGAACCGCAGCGGACTTGTACCGTTTGACCTGCATATTCACGATCTTGATTTTATTGTTTACGCTTTCGGAAAGCCGAAGGAATTTAAGGATTACAGGGCAAGGTCTGAAAATCAGGACTATATTAACTCGATTTACGAATACGACGGATTTTTTATAACGACCGAGGCGGCGTGGTATGACGCGCCCTATCCCTTTGCGGCAAATTTCCGTTTTCAGTTTGAAAAGGCGCTTGCGGTGTTCGAAAATCACGAAATGACAATTTATGAAAAAGACGGTAAGATATTCAAGCCGGTTTCGCAATCGGGTGAGGATACCGGAGATATAGGTCTGCCGAAAAGCAATGCATATGCCAATGAGATAAATTATTTTGCCGATTGCGTTCTTTCCGGCGCCGAGCCCGACAGGGTTAAGCCCGCAGAGCTTGAAACGGTAATAAGCATTTTAAAGGCGCTTTAATTAAAATGCAGCTGCCGCGTGCCGGCTCCAAACCGGAGTCATTGCGGTGCGGGTGTCCGGTGGACACCTCTGCGAAGCAGAAGCACCGACCGAGCCGGCAGGCGAGACCGCCGTAAGGCGTGTGGCAATCCGTTTTCTCACACACCCGTCATTGCGAGGGGCATTAGCCCCGCGGCAATCCGTTCTCTTTGAGGGGTATTACGGATTCTTTCACGCTTCGCGTTCAGAATGACACACCGTTTAGTTATTGTGAAAGCCGTAAGGCGTGTGGTGATCCGTTAAATTTTATTACTGTTAAAAAAACAGGCGAAAGCCTGTTTTTTTGCATTTAAGGCGCTTATTATTCATAGTATTTTATATAGGATGTGATATGATGGAGATTATAAAATACGGCGCGATAATTTTGCTTTCGGCGGGAGCTTTGGCGGTGCTTGTGTGCGCGCTTAGAACCGGTAAGCCCTTTAAAACGCTTTTGCTTAATTTTTTGCTTTCCGCCGCCGCCGTTGCGGTAATAGATCTGACCTCAAAATTCACGGGCGTTCATATACCCGTAAACCAGTGGACGGTTTCGGGACTGGCGGCGTTCGGTATACCGGCTGTTTGCGGTTATCTGTTACTGCCTTTTATGTTTAAGTAAGTAGACATTTTGTTTTTATTATGTTAAAATAGACCTAAGGAAGTGAAAGTCTTGCTTAAGTTTATTTTCGGTTTGCCGGCTTCGAGCAAAACCTATACCGTTTTGGATAAAATTAAAAAATGCGCCGAAAGCGGGAAACAGGCGGTGCTTTTGGTGCCGGAGCAGTTTTCGTTTGAAAGCGAGCGCGCCGTGCTTAAGGGGCTGGGCGATCAGCTTTCGCAAAGCGTTGCGGTTATGAGCTTTTCGCGCTTGTGCGATGAGGTGGGCAGAAATACGGGCGGTATAGCGGCGGGAACTCTTACCGACGCTCAAAAGGTTGTTTTTATGAACCGCGCGCTTTTATCGGTAAAGGAATCGCTTACGCTGTGGCAAAGATATTGCGGCATTGTAAGCTTTGCAAAAACAATGCTTGATACGGTGGGAGAGTTTAAAATAAACTCTGTTACCGCAGACGATCTGCGCCTTGCCGCCGCCGATTTAAACAGTGAAAAGCTAAAGCACAAGCTTAACGATGCCGCAATTATATACGAAGCCTACGATATGCTTGTGGGGGAAAAATACATTGACCCTGCCGATGAGCTTACAAGGCTTTACACAAAGCTTTCCGATTATAAATATTTTGAAAACAAGGCGGTGTTTATAGATTCGTTTAAGGGCTTTACGGGACAGCAGTTTAAAATAATAGACCGTATTTTAGCCCAAACGGACGAGGTAACCGTAAGCCTTACTAACGATCCGCGCCTGAACGCCGAGTTTAACGTTTTTACAAACATACGTGCGGCGGCGGAGAAGATAAGGCGCATTGCCGCACGCCACGCGGTAAAAGAGGACGAGCCGCTGTGCCTTTTTGAAAGCAGATACAATTCGCCCGAAATTTCGGCGCTTGAAAGGCTGACGGCGGGCGGTGAATTTGAAAGACCGCAAAAAAGCGATGGTATAACCGTTTGCGCCGCGGCAACAGCGGCAGACGAAGCGGAATTTGCGGTAAGAATAATAAGACGGCTTGTAAGGGAAAACGGTATGCGTTACCGCGATTTTGTAATTATATCGCGCGACAGCGATAAATATGACGCCGCCGTAACCGCCGCCTGCCTGCAAAACGGCGTGCCCTGCTTTGCGGACAGGCGCGTGCCGCTTTCCGCCTTTCCGTTGGCGGCGGCTGTAGGCGCGGCGGCAGACTGCGCTCAAAGCACCTCTTCGGAAGCGATTTTAAGGTTTAACAAAACGGGGCTCGGCACATTGGCGACAGAAGAAATATCCGCCCTTGAAAATTATACAACGCTTTGGGGTATAGGCGGCGATATGTGGGATACCGAGTGGACTATGGACCCGCGCGGCTTTGTGGCGGACGAAAATAAGGATATAGACAAAAAAACGCTTGCAAAAATAAACGAACTGCGCAAAAAAGCGTGGGAGCCTATTAAAGACTTTAAGGAAAAATTCAACGGCACCGCCGCAGATATGGTAAGGGCGGCAGTGGAGCTTACCGAACGCTGCGGCGCGGCGGACAAGTTAGCGGCGTTGGCAGAGCGCTTTAAAAACAGCGGAAACGAATGGTCGGGCGACGTTTTAAAGCAAAGCTACGATAAATATATGCGCCTGCTTGACAGTCTTGCTCTTTGCTTTGGCGAAAAGCGCCTTAAAAAAAGCGAATTTTGCGAGGCGCTGCGGCTTGCGGTATCGTTTGACAGCGTGGGTGTTATTCCACGCACGCTGGATGAGGTAACCTTCGGCTCGGCGGACAGAATACGCCCCTCGCGCCCAAAGGCGGCGTTTATTTTGGGTGCAAACCAAGGCGTTTTCCCGAAAAACGTTACGGCGGCGGGTATTTTCTCGTCGGACGAGCGCCGCAGACTTATAGAAAGCGGTATTGAAATACCCGACGGCTCGGTAGCTGCAATGATCGACGAGGATTATCTTGTTTATTGCAATTTGTGCTGTCCGTCGGACAGGCTGTATATCTCTTATGCCTTAAACAGCCTGACGGGCGAAAAGTACGAGCCGTCGGCGTTTGTAAGCGAAATAGCCGAAAATATAGGCTGCAATACCGTAACCGAGCCGGAAGACGGTATTATCGGCGACGCTCTGCCCGAAACCGAGGAAAGCGCGTATTCGCTTTATTGCCGAAGGCGCGGCTTTTCAGGCGGCAGGGAGCTTAAGGCGGCGCTTGAAAACAGCGGCGAAAGTGAAAAGCTTGCTTATCTTGAAAATAAGCTTTCGGGCGCGCTGTTCAGTATAACTGAGGATACCGCGAAAGAGCTTTACGGAACCGATATTAAGCTTTCCGCTTCAAAATTCGATACGTTTAAAAAATGCCGTTTTTATTATTTCTGCAAATACGGCATAAGGGCGAAAAAGCTTCAGCCTGCCGAGTTTGACGTGCTTCAGCGCGGCACGGTAGTGCATTATGTGCTTGAAAAAATTGTCGGAAAATATAAAAAGGCAATAGCAAATATGCCAAAAGCCTGCCTTGACGGACTTGTTGATAAATACATAAACGAATACCTTGACAGCGTGGCGGGCTATCGCGCGGTAGAGACCGAAAGGGCAAAATTTTTGGTTTCGCGTATTTCGCGCTCGCTTAAAGAGGTTGTGTATCAGCTGGCGCGCGAGTTCGGGCAAAGCGATTTCGAGCCTGTTTCCTGCGAGCTTAAAATAGGAGAGGGCGGCGAGCTGCCCGAACTTATATTCCCGTATGACGGCGGCAGCATAAGGCTCAGCGGCAGTATAGACCGCGTGGATAATTATAACGGATATGTAAGGGTTATAGATTACAAAACGGGTTCGCGCAAATTTAAGCTGCCCGATATACTTTTCGGGCTTAACCTGCAAATGCTCATATATCTTTACGCCGTAATAAGGGGCGGCGGACTTGGGGACGAAAAGGCGGCAGGGATACTTTATATGCCCTCTAAACGCGATATTAACGAAAGCGGAATGGCTATGAACGGCTATATAAGAAAGGAAGCCGACATAGTTTCGGCTATGGATAAGGGCTTAAACGGCGAGTTTGTGCCAAAGCTTAAGCTTAATAAAGACGGAAGCGTAAGCAAGACCTGCACATCGTTTGCTTCTGCCGAGGATTTTACGCTTATTTTTGATTATATTGAAAAGCTTATGAAAGGCACGGGTAAGGAAATGGTAAGCGGCGATATTGCGGCGGTTCCGCTTGACGGGCGAGATTCGCCCGCCTGCAAATACTGCGATTACGCCGCTGTGTGCGGCAGGGAAAACGCGCCCGTAAAACGCGTGCCCGACCTTAAAAACGAAGAGGTTTTAAAGCTTATGGGGGAGGAAACCGCAAATGACATTTAAGGCGACAAGGGAACAGCAGGCGGCAATAGATACCGCAGGCAACGTGCTGGTTTCTGCCGCGGCGGGTTCGGGCAAAACCGCAGTGCTTACGGAAAGGGTTATTAAAAAGCTAACCGATAAAGCAGCCCCCGTAAGCGCAGACAGGCTTTTAATAGTTACATTTACAAACGCCGCCGCCGCCGAAATGCGTTCAAGAATAGAAAGGCGGCTTGACGAGGAGTGCAGAAAGCACCCCGATGATATCGGGCTTATGCGCCAAAGGCGGCTGTTAAGCAACGCTAAGATATGCACCATAGATTCGTTTTGCATAGATCTTGTGCGCGAAAATTTTGAAAAGGCAGGCGTTTCGCCCGATTTTAAAATGAGCGACGGATATTCGCTCTTGCCCGTTAACGAATCGGTTTTAAGCGATATTTTAAAGAGGTATTACGAAGAGGGCAACCCCGATTTCTTTAAGCTGCTTGATACGGTGGGCGCCGAATATGACGACGGCGATTTTTCGGATTTTGTGCTTGATATATACGAATACAGCCGTCAGCTGCCGTACCCCGAAAAGTGGTTCTGCGAATTAAAGGAGGACTATGTAAACGGCTTTACGCCCGAAAACCGCTGGTATGCCATGGGCATTAAAAAAGCGCTTTCGGTTTCGGGAGCGCAAAAGGATATTATTGCAAAAACCGCCGACCTGCTTTTTTCGGACGAAAAGGCGGCGGGGGCGTATCTTGAAAGCTTCCGTTTGGCGGCGGATAAGGCGGAGCAGCTTTACAACGCTGCAAAAACAGGGGACTGGGATAAGGTTTATGCCGCAGTGGACTCCGGCTTTTTGCCGAGCCTTCCGAAAGCGAACGGACTTTCCGGTTCGTTTGCGGCAAAGACCGCAAAATACGCATGGAAGTATATCGGAAAGGACAGGGACTCGCTTTTAAAAATATTTTACGGCGATACCGCGTTTATAAACAGTCAGCTTAAGGAGCTCAGCGCGCCTGTGTGCCTGCTTTCCGAGATATTGACCGAATTTGATAAACGCCTTTTTGAAAAGTACCTTGAAAACGGCACCTTTACCTTTCACAATACCGAGCATTTGGCATTAAAGCTTTTAAGCGGCGAAGGCGCTTACGAGCTTTCGCAAAGGTACGACGAGGTTATGGTGGACGAATATCAGGATACCAACGATCTGCAGGATACCCTGTTTAATATACTGTCCGGCGGCGGAGAGCGGCTTTTCGCCGTGGGCGACGTTAAGCAGAGCATTTACGGCTTCAGGGGGGCTAATCCCGATAATTTCCTTGTTAAAAAAAATAATGCGGTACCATACGATAAAGCCGCCGAAAACGAACCCAAAAAAATAATTTTGGGTGCTAATTTCCGCTGCAAGCCCGAAGTGTGCGATTACATAAATTTCTTTTTCGGCAATATGATGACAGAAAATTCGGGCAGTATTGCTTACGGTAAAGAGGAAAGGCTTATTCCCGCCGCGGTATATCCGAAAGCCGACGGCGCGCCCGTTGAGCTTGATATAATCAACTGTAAAGGAACGTCGGAAGAGCGTTTAAAGGCCGAGGCGCAGGGCATAGCCGATTATATAATTAAAACCGTTAACGGCGGCGCTGTTATAAGAGAAAGCGAAAGCACCTTAAGAAAAGCGCGTTTTTCCGATTTTACGGTGCTTTTACGCAACACCAAAACAAAAGCGGCGCTTATTGCAAAGACGCTGCGCGAAAACGGCGTTCCTGCCGATTACAGCGCGGACGGATTTGCCGAAACACGCGAAATATCCGTGTTTTTGGCGCTGTTAAGAGTTATAGATAACCCCGATTCGGATATAGAGCTGTTAACGGCGCTTATGTCGCCGATATTCGGCTTTACCGCCGAGGAAACGGCTGAAATAAGAATAAAGCGCAGAACGGGAAGCCTTTATTCAGCACTTGTTTTTTCTGCCGAAAACGGCGGCGAAAAGGAAAAAGATTTCTTAAAGCGGCTTGAGGAATACAGGATATTAAGCGTTACCCTGCCGCTGAACAGATTTATTTCGGAGCTTTATTACAAAACGGATTATTTAAACACCGTTTCGGCTTATAAAGAGGGCGAGCGCAGGCGCAATAACCTGCTGCTGCTGTTAAGCTATGCCAAGCAGTATGAAGAGGATAACGGCGGCACCGTCGGCGGCTTTATAAAATATGTTTTAAAGCAATCGCAAAACGGTATGCGCTCCGCCGCGGTAACATCGGGCAGCGACAGCGTAAAAATTATGAGCATACACGCCTCAAAGGGGCTTCAGTTCCCCGTGTGCATTTTAGCCGATACCGCAGCCGCGTTTAACGACGCGGACGCGCGCTCAAAAACCGTATATTCCGCGGCGCTCGGCGTGGGCTTCAGCTATTTTGACGAAAACGAAAAGCAAAAGCGCACAACGGTTTCCAGAGAAATTATATTAGACGATATACGCCGCCGCTCGGCAGAGGAGGAACTGCGGCTTTTATACGTTGCAATGACCCGAACGCAGGACAGGCTTTTATTTACCGCCGCGTTTAACGACGCGGAAAAAGCCGTAAACGAATTAACCCCCGCGCTTTTGCTTTCGGGCGGCAGGGCGGATATGCTTACAAACCGCGAGCGTTCGTATGCAAAGTGGCTTATATTAACCGCTCTTTTACATAAAGACGGCGCCGCGCTGCGCGACGGAGCGGCAGGCATAATACCGTCTGACGATATAAGCCGCATAGATATTAAAATTTCGGAATATGAGCGGGAAACGGAAACCGATACGCCGAAGGATGAGGAATACGAAGAAAACGCCGCTGTTATAAAAGAGCTTGAAAAGCGATTCTCTTTTAAATATCCTTATGCTCCTCTGCTTACAATAGAGGCTAAAAGCTCGGTTTCGGCGCTTGCAAATAAGGCGGAAAGCGATAAATACGCCTTTTCGGCAAGACCTTCGTTTATGAGCGAGGGCGGAATAACCGCCACCGAGCGCGGAACGGCTATGCACAAAATAATTGAATTTATTGATTTTGACAAAGCCGATGATATTGAAAGCGAGATCGAGCGGCTTTATGAATGGCAGTATATTTCGGAGCGCGAGGCAAAAGCGGTTTCAAGAAAGGCGCTTAAAGCGTTTTTTGAAAGCGATATATTCGCCCGTATAAAGAAAGCAAAAACGGTTAAAAGAGAAATGCGCTTTTTAACCGAGCTGCCCGCAAAGCGCATAGACCCGTCGCTTGACGACAGCTTTAACAGCGAAAGCATTATGGTGCAGGGAGCGGTGGACCTGTGCTTTGAGGAAGACGACGGCATAGCGGTGCTTGATTTTAAGACCGACAGAACCGAAAACCCCGACGATTTGAAAATCGCTTACGGCGAGCAGCTTGCAATATACGCCGCCGCCTGCGAAAAAATATTTTTAAAACCCGTAAAGCAAAAAATAATATATTCATTCGCACTGTCCGCCGCTGTTGAGCTTGAATAGGCTGCTTTAAAGCCTTGGGGGGGTAATCTGTCTTCCGTCTCCCTCGTCATTGCGAAGCCGCGTAAGCGGCTGTGGCAATCCGTTCTCTCTTAGGGGGATTACGGATTCTTTCACGCTTCGCGTTCAGAATGACAAACCGTTTAGTAATTTGCAAATACATAAGGCGCGCGGAATGACGGCAAAAATCAAATATCCGGTCTGCAATACACAGACCGGATATTTTTAAAGCTATATATCTTAATATATGGGGAAATGCGAGCAAAGCTCTGAAACCTCTGCCGCAATGCGTTCCTTGCTGTTATCAAAATCGTTTACGGCGTCGCTTATCCATTTGGCGATTTTAAGCATTTCGGGCTCTTTAAAGCCGCGGGTGGTTACAGCAGGTGTTCCGAGCCTTACGCCGCTTGTGATAAACGGGCTTTGCGGATCGTTCGGAACGGTGTTTTTATTGGCGGTAATGTGTACCTCGTCAAGCCTTTTTTCAAGCTCCTTACCGGTAATGCCGTTTTTAATAAGCTTTAAAAGCATAAGGTGGTTATCCGTGCCGCCCGAAACTATATCAAGCCCCTCGTTTATAAGAGCGCCGCAAAGGGTTTTTGCGTTTTTAACAATCTGCGTTTGGTATTCTTTGAATTCGGGCGTCATAGCCTCGCCTAAGGCTACTGCCTTGGCGGCGATTATGTGCATAAGCGGACCGCCCTGAGTTCCGGGGAAGACGGCTTTATCGATCTGCTTTGCAAATTCTTCACGGCAGAGTATCATACCGCCGCGCGGTCCCCTTAAGGTTTTGTGGGTTGTGGTGGTAACAACGTCCGCAAAGGGAACGGGCGATGGGTGAAGCCCCGCCGCAACAAGACCTGCGATATGCGCCATATCCACCATCAGGTAAGCGCCGACTTCGTCCGCAATTTCGCGGCAGCGCTTAAAATCAATTATTCTTGAATAGGCGCTTGCACCGGCAATTATCATTTTCGGCTTGCATTCAAGCGCTATTCTTCTCATTTCGTCGTAGTCTATCATTTCGGTTTCGCTGTTAACGCCGTAAGGCACAACGTTAAAGTATTTGCCCGAAATATTAACCGGCGAGCCGTGCGATAAATGGCCGCCCTGCTGTAAATTCATACCCATAACCGTGTCGCCGGGGTTTAACAGCGCAAAAAACACTGCAAGGTTTGCACTGGCGCCGCAGTGCGGCTGAACGTTTGCATGCTCCGCCCCGAACAGCTTTTTGGCGCGTTCGCGCGCTATGTTTTCCACAACGTCAACATATTCGCAGCCGCCGTAATAGCGCTTTCCGGGATACCCTTCGGCATATTTGTTTGTAAGCACGCCGCCAGCGGCAAGCAATACCGCCTTTGAAACTATGTTTTCCGATGCTATAAGCTCTATATTGTGCTGCTGACGCTCAAGCTCGGAATGGCACGCCGCCGCCACCTCGGCGTCGTAATTTTTAAGCTCTTCAAAAAAATTCATAATCGCTGCTCCTTAATTTAAACGTTTAAAACCGCCCTTACAGGCGCGGTATAATGCCTTGAAAGTATGGGCCTTATAACCTCTTCAACAAATTCTTCTGTTTGCGAGGCGCTTCTGCCTATATATTTTGCGGGGTCTAATTCTTTAATTATTTCTTCGCGTGTAAGGGGTATGCGGCTGTCCTCGGCAATTTTTTCTATAAGGTTATTGCTTTCGCCGTTAAGTTTTACCCTTGCCGCCGCCTCGTGCGAATATACGCGTATTATTTCGTGCAGCTCCTGCCTGTCGCCCCCGCGTTTAACCGATTCCATCATAATATTTTCGGTTGCCATAAACGGCAGCTTTTCCATAACTCGGCGTTTAATTACGTTTTCATATACCACAAGGCCTGAGGTTACGTTTATGTATATATTAAGTATGGCGTCTGCCGCCAAAAATGCTTCGGCTACCGATATACGCTTGTTTGCGCTGTCGTCAAGCGTGCGCTCAAACCACTGGGTGCCTGCCGTCATAGCGGGGTTTACCGCGTCCGCTATAATGTACCTTGCAAGCGAGGAAATACGTTCGCACCGCATAGGATTGCGCTTATACGGCATTGCCGATGAGCCTATCTGCTTTTTCTCAAACGGTTCCTCCATTTCCTCAAAGGATTGCAGCAGCCTTAAATCGTTTGAAAATTTGTATGCGCTTTGCGCAAAGCCCGATAAAACCGAAAGGAAGTACGAATCGGTCTTTCTTGAATACGTTTGCCCCGAAACGGGAACGCAGGCGTCAAAGCCCATATCCTTGGCTATAAGCGCTTCAAGCCGTTTAACCTTTTCCTCATCGCCCGAAAAAAGCTCCATAAAGCTTGCCTGCGTGCCTGTGGTTCCCTTTGAGCCTAAAAGCTTAAGGTTTGCCAACTGATAGTCGAGATTATCCATATCCTGCGATAATTCATACATCCAAAGCGTTGCCCGCTTGCCGACGGTTGTAAGCTGAGCCGGCTGCAAATGGGTATATGCAAGGCAGGGCAGAGATTTATACTTAATTGCAAATTCCGAAAGATTTTTAAGCACCTGCGCCGCCTTTTTCTGAATAATAGAAGAAGCCTCGCGAAGAATTACAATATCGGTATTATCGCCCACATAACAGCTTGTGGCGCCTAAATGTATAATAGGCTCTGCCTTTGGGCACTGCACGCCGTAAGCGTAAACGTGCGACATAACGTCGTGGCGAACCTCTTTTTCGCGCGCCTCGGCAACATCATAGTTAATATCGTTTTTATGCGCCTCCATTTCGGCTATTTGCTCGTCTGTAATGTTAAGGCCCAATTCCTTTTCGGCCTTTGCAAGCGCTATCCAAAGCCTGCGCCAAGTGCGGAATTTAAAATTCTGCGAAAAAACGTGTTGCATTTCCTCCGAAGCATACCGTGTGGAAAACGGGGAAATATAGCTGTCTTTATTATCGGGCATATTGTAATCTCCTTGATTTTAATACTAAAAAATTATAGCAAAATATCGCGGCTTTGTCAATCGCGGGATAAGCCGAAATTTTCCCTTAAATATCCATTGACATTTTTTTTTGCGAATGTTATAATATTACCGTTAAAGGCAATGATCAAGAGAAGTAACGCTGCTTAAAGGCATAAAGAGAGCCGTAGTCGGTGGAAATTCGGCGGTCCCGCAGCGCGAATAACACTTGGGAGCCGCAAGCCGAACGTTTTAAATCAGTAGGTAAGCCGTATATGATGCGTTAAATCATACCCGTTCACGGTTTTAAGGTGACCTTTATGGTAAGTTAGGTGGCACCGCGGATAGCGTCTATTCGTCCTAATGTTTTAAGGACTTATAGACGCATTTTTATTTTTACAAATAAAGGAGCAAACCAATATGAAACACACCGATATTGTTGAGATTTTTGAAAACAAGGCTTTAATCGGCACCGAGACGGTGGTATGCGGCTGGGTCCGCACATCAAGAGAGTCAAAAAATATGGCGTTTATAGAGCTTAACGACGGCACAAGCCTAAAGCATTTGCAGATCGTTATCGATAAGTCGCAGCTCGGCGACGTTTCGGATTTTATGAAGCTCGGCACCTCGCTTAAGGTAACGGGTACCGCAGTTAAATCCGCCGTGGCGGAGGACTCGGTTGAAATTAACGCAAAGGAAATAACGGTTTTGGGCGAATGCCCTGCCGATTATCCGCTTCAGAAAAAGCGCCACACGCTTGAATATCTGCGTACAATACCGCATTTAAGGGTAAGAACGAATACGTTTAACGCCGTGTTCAGGGTGCGTTCGGTGGTTTCTGCCTCTATACACGAATTTTTCCAGAGCCGCCGCTTTGTATATGTGCATACGCCCCTTATAACCGCTTCCGACTGCGAGGGTGCGGGCGAAATGTTCAAGGTTACAACAATAGGGTACAGCAACGAATATAAATCGGAAGAAGAGTATTACGCAAACGACTTTTTCGGCAAAAAGGCGGCGCTTAGCGTTTCGGGCCAGCTTGAGGGCGAGGTTGCGGCAATGGCGCTTGGTAAAATATATACCTTCGGTCCTTCCTTCCGTGCGGAAAAAAGCAATACTCCGCGCCATGTGGCGGAGTTTTGGCACGTTGAGCCTGAGGTGGCGTTTGCGGAGCTGCCCGATATTATAGAGCTTGCCGAGGCACTTATTAAGCACATAATAAACGCCGTTTTGGAAAAATGCCCCGAAGAGCTTAAATTCTTTGACAGGCATTTTGAAAACGGGCTTATTGAAAAGCTTGAAACCGTTGCAGGGCATAATTTTGCCGTTATGACGTATACCGAGGCGATAGAAAGGCTTAAGGCTTCGGGCAAGGATTTTAAATACCCCGTAGAGTGGGGCTGCGACCTTATGACCGAGCACGAGCGCTATATTTCAGAGGAAATATGCAAAAAGCCCGTCTTCCTTACCGATTATCCGAAGGAGATAAAGTCGTTTTATATGAAACAGAATCCGGACGGCAAAACCGTTGCCGCAACCGATCTTTTGGTGCCGGGCGTAGGCGAGATCATAGGCTGCAGCGAGCGTGAGGCGGACCTTGACAAGCTGCTTGAGGCAATGAAATCGCGTAATATGTCGCTTGACGAATACGAGCATTATATAGCCCTGCGCCGTTTCGGCTCGGTTCCGCACAGCGGCTTCGGGCTCGGTCTTGAACGCATTATAATGTATGTTACCGGCGTACAGAATATAAGAGACGTTATTCTTTATCCGCGTACGGTAGGCAGCATTTCTTGAGTGTGATATTATGCAGGCGGGGATACGTGCCCAAATAACGGGTTCGGGTTATTCCCGCTTGCCTGAAAGGTAGAAATTTATGTATACAACAAAGCTAAACGAATTTGATACGCAGAACGCAATAGCCCTTGTTAAGGAAAAGTTTTCTCACGAGCTATGCAAAAGGCTTACACTTTCACGCGTTTCGGCACCGCTTTTTGTTAAAAAGGGGAGCGGTCTTAACGACGACTTAAACGGCGTTGAACGTCCCGTTTGTTTTGACATTAAGGAAACGGGGGAAACCGCCGAGGTTGTTCACAGCCTTGCAAAGTGGAAAAGAATGGCACTTATGCGCTACAATTTTCCCGTTCATACCGGACTTTACACCGATATGAACGCGATACGCCGCGATGAGGAATGCGATAACATTCACTCGATATATGTTGACCAGTGGGATTGGGAAAAGGTTATAACCGCTAAGGACAGAAACGAAGAATATTTAAAAAGCACGGTTTGCGATATTTATGCCGCAATACTTGAAACCGCGCGCGAGGTAAAGATGAAATACCCCGTGCTTGATATATGTTTGCCCGAAAAAATAGAGTTTGTTTCTACATACGAGCTTGAAGAAAGGTATCCCGATCTTACGCCTAAGCAGCGTGAAAACGCCGCCGCAAGGGAATACGGTGCGGTATTTGTTATGCAGATAGGCGGAAGGCTCAAAAACGGCGAAAAGCACGACGGCAGGGCGCCCGATTATGACGACTGGCGGCTTAACGGCGATATTTTGGTGTATAACCGAGTGCTTGAAAGCGCTTTTGAAATTTCTTCTATGGGAATAAGGGTAGACAGGGAAAGCCTGCTTTCCCAGTTAAAGGCTGAAAACGCCGAAGACAGGCTTAATTTTGAATTTCACAGGCTTTTGGCAAACGGCACGCTTCCGCTTACGATCGGCGGCGGAATAGGTCAGTCAAGGCTTTGTATGCTGCTTCTGCAAAAGGCGCATATAGGCGAGGTTCAGGTGTCTATTTGGCCCGAACGCGAGGCCGAAAGGTGCAAAAAATCCGGTATCAGGCTGCTTTAAAAAAGAGGAGGGGAGAATACTTTTATATATGAAAAACAGATATATAATTTTCTTTGGTTCTGTGTTGTTCGATATGCTTGCGGCGGTTGTTTCGTTTTTTCTGGCGCTTGCTATCGGCGGTATAGCTTATTACGATTGCGGCAGGCAGCTTTTTTACTTTACAATTCCCGTTTGGGCGGGGCTTTTGGTGCTGTCGTTTTATTTCTTTAGAATTTACAGTATATTATGGCGTTTTTCAAGCTTTTCGGAGCTGCTGCGAATTTTTGTTGCAACCGCCGTTGCGGGCGCGGCGACGTTTATTTCGCAAATGGCGGTGTTCAACCGTTCTTACGATCTTGACGTAAATTTGGTTACCTTCTTTTTCACCTGCGCTTTAACGGTTATTTTCCGCCTTTGTATGAAAAGCATAATTATAAGGTATAATGAAAAAACAAGCAATAAACAGGAAATACCGTCAGAGCTTAACGGCAATATAATGATAATCGGCGGCGGCTCCGCCGGCTCGATGATAATAAACGAGCTTTCAAAAAACTCGCCTGTTCCCAACAGCAGAATAAAGTGCGTTATAGACGACGACCCCGCTAAAAAGGGTACTTACATATCGGGTATTCATATTGTGGGCGACAGGGATATGATTATCGAGGCGGCTGAGAAATACCGTGTTGATACAATACTTTTTGCAATACCGAGCTGCAATAATACGCAAAAGTTTGAAATACTTACTATTTGCCAGCAAACGGGCTGTACGCTTAAAATAATACCGTCGATTTATCAGATGATAGATCCGAGACCGAGCGGTCTTTCCTCGAAAATACGCAAGGTTGAAATAGAAGACCTTTTAGGTCGCGAGCCTATCGAGCTTGACGTTAACCGCATAATAAATTATGTTGCGGGGAAAACGGTTCTTGTTACGGGCGGCGGCGGAACCATAGGCAGCGAGCTGTGCCGTCAGATTGCAGAGCATTCGCCCAAAAAGCTTGTTATTTTTGATATTTACGAAAATAATGCTTACGATATTCAAAACGAGCTTAAACGCACCCACCCTGAGCTTGATATGATAGCGCTTATCGGCTCTGTGCGCGACAGCAAGCGTATGGATTCGGTCTTTAACGAATACCGCCCCGATATAGTGTACCATGCGGCGGCGCATAAGCATGTTCCGCTTATGGAGGACAGCCCCAACGAATCCATTAAAAACAATGTGTTCGGAACGCTTAAGACCGTGCAGTGCGCCGATAAATACGGCGTGGAAAAATTTGTGCTTATATCAACCGATAAAGCGGTTAACCCGACAAATATAATGGGCGCCAGCAAGCGCATATGCGAAATGATAGTGCAATCGTATAACCAGTGGTCGAAAACAGAGTTTGTTGCGGTGCGCTTCGGCAATGTTTTAGGCTCTAACGGAAGCGTTATTCCGCTGTTTAAAAAGCAGATCGCGGCAGGCGGTCCCGTTACGGTAACAGATCCGAATATAATACGGTACTTTATGACCATACCCGAAGCGGTCACACTGGTTTTGCAGGCGGGTGCCTCGGCAAAGGGCGGCGAGATATTTGTGCTTGATATGGGCAAGCCTGTTAAAATATTAACTCTTGCCGAAAATCTTATTAAGCTTTCGGGCTTTACGCCTTATAAGGATATAAAAATTGAGTTTATAGGTCTTCGCCCCGGTGAAAAGCTGTATGAGGAAATGCTTATGGCAGAAGAGGGCTTAAAGGATACCGAAAACAGCCTTATACATATAGGAAAGCCGATAGAGTTTAACGAAGAAGAATTTTTCGGCATACTTGAGAAAATGAAAAAGGTTATGTATAACGACGAGACCGATATACGAAGCTATGTAAAGCAGATAGTTCCTACGTATAATTACACCCTAAAATAAGCCTGATTTCGGGTGCAGAGCAAAAAATCCGTATTCTCCTTAATAGGGGAAAAACGGATTGCCGCGCACCTAACGGCGGTCTCGCCTGC
>DJET01000054.1:120804-120973 GCA_002431945.1 Ruminococcaceae bacterium UBA5891
CCGCACCGCAATGACGGGATATCGATAAGCTTTTTCTGCTTATGCTATTTATGGCACATACCTTATCTTTGTGCAGTAAAGGTTTCCAAAGGGAAGTTTGTCCCTTTGGTCATTCGGGAAGGTCCGGAAACCCAACCCATAGGGTGTCCGGCGGTTCTTTTCCCTATTT
>DJET01000038.1:0-13893 GCA_002431945.1 Ruminococcaceae bacterium UBA5891
GTTTTTCGACAGACTGAAACAGCATGATACGGTGTATCAGCTGTTTTTTTTGTAATCGGACGGGAATTTTCCCGTGTATCTTTTGAATGTGCGGGTGAAAAAAGAAGCGTTGTTGAAACCGCATTGCGCGGCTGCCTCGTTTATCATAAGCCCGTTTCTTATCAGGCTTTTGGCAACCTCGCACCTGTAATCGTTTATGTATTGAAATATGGTTAAGCCCGTAAAAGCCTTAAAGCAGTGTGACAGGCGGTATTTGTCTGTAAGGGCGTTTTTGGCAATCATATCAAGCGTAAGCCTTTGGTCGTAATTGGCTCTTATAAATTCAACCGCAGCTTTAACCTGCTCAAAGCCCATACCTAATTTAAATTCGGTATTTTGCGATACTGTGTGGCGCTCGCGAAGCGTAATTAAAAGCTTTAAGACCGACATCTGAAGCTTCGCTTTTTTGCAGACCGTGTGATCGGAATAATATATTTTCAGTATATCGTCTGTAATTTCCGAAATAAGCCCGTCGTTCGGAAACATATCAAATCTTATCGACGAGCAATCTATATCGGCAGCCCTGCAAAATGCGGAATCTATTATTACCGAATAAAAGGATATTGCTTCGTCAGAACCCGTGTAATGTATAAAATCGGAATTTATTACTGCAATATCGCCGCTTTTGAAAGCGTATTTTTCTCCGTTTATTATGATATAACCGCTGCCCTTGCTGCAAAGCTGCAGCTCTAAGTCGTCATGCCAGTTTGCGCAAACCTTGCTTTTACTGTAATTTCTATCCTCTTTTAAAAAAATAACGCATGGCGGATCGCTTATTTCGGAATTTGTTTTGTAGCCCTCGTAGCTGTCGTGCCGTGTTATCATATATTTAGCCCCGTTTTGCAATTTAGTGTTAATTTAGGTAAAAAATACTGTATTGTAATGGGTGAATTTTGCATTATAATTATATCATAAACAAAAAAATTATGCAACACGCGGTTATGTTTTTTAAGAATCGTGTGTTAAAAACGGAGGAAATGTAATGGATAATGTTAAAACCGATCGTAAAGATATATTTTCTGAAGACGTTTCGCAGTTGACTGCGTTTAAAATTTACGGAAAGGAAAGAGTTGAAAACCCTGCCGCGGTTATTGAGGCGGACGCTTCCCTTAACAGCGAGGCGAAAGCCGAAGCGTTTTCAAAGGAAATAGCGGAAAATAAAATTGCGGATTTTGAAAAAGACGGTATTGATAAAATGTGCCACGTTTCCACATTTTGCTATGTCGGCGGAAATATTTATATGTCGTACTATGCAAACACCCAGTCTGCCGAAGAGGATCCGGGATATCAGGCGGCAAGGCTTGCATATATACCCGAAAACGAGCCTCTTAATAAAACCGTTCTTGATATTATGAAAACCGGCGACAGCCTGTGCGGGCATAAGGTTACGGGCGTTTACGATACAATTCTTATGCAAAGGGACGAAGAGCCTGACAGCATTTACGTATTGTGGACTGCAAGCATAGATAATAAGTATTACCGCCTTTACCGTATATTTGATATTAAAACGGGAAGTCTTGGGGATATATGCGTTAACAGATTTAAGGTTAAGGATACGGTTAACGATTTCAGCTCCAGCGGTATGCAAAACGCGCTTGCCGTAAACGGAATAGGGCATAAGGAGTTTTTCAGCGATATCGGGATTATGCAAAAGCTTTCAAGCAGAACGGAAAACGGCGAAAAGTATTATTATTCAGGTACTTACAGCGGAAATTTCACCGCGATTATAAAAAGCAAGGATCTTATAACCTGGGAATATGTTGCGCAGCCGAACGAGGGGGCAAACGGCACCGGCTTTAAAAATGAAACAATATGGGAAAACGCGGTATACGTTCTTAACGATAAAGCGTATTATTTTGTAAGACAGTGGAATTATGACGAAAAAACCGATACAGGCAGTAAATACGGGATTCTTACATATTACGATTTGAACAGCGGAGAATGGGCAAGACCGGTATTGGTGGGGGACTGCCAGTCGCGTTCGGATTTTATTGTGTATAAGGGCGGACTGTATCTTTTCCATGCGCCGACGGACCGAAACCATATAGGAATTATTAAGATAGACTGCAATAACATTGCAAACAGTAAGGTAATTCTTCAGGCGGATATGAACGGCAGCTGCTTTTATCCGTTTATTCAATATAACAGCGCAGGAGAGCTTTGTATGTCTTATACGGTTGACCGAAAGCATGTAAGATTGGCTTCGTTTACGCTTAGTAAATATATTGATAGGTAACTGCCGAAAAGGGAACAGGCAAAATTATAAAAGGCATACGCGCATTTAACCGCGCGTATGCCTTTTTTGGGCTTATTGTCTAATCTCTTTTGGACGCCGTGCCGGAGGTTGAAGACGTGCCGGAGGTATCGGAGCTTCCCGTGTATGAGTTAATATATATTTTAACGGAGACTTCAGGGCTTACCTGCGTGCCGTATTTTGGCTCCTGATCAACCACGGTGCCGGGCTCGCGGTCATCTAAGTATTTTTCAAGCACCTCAATGTTATCGTATAAAAAGCCTTGCTTTAAAAGCTCGATTTTTGCGCTCATTTCGTCAAGACCTTTAACGTTGGCAATTTTTACTTCCTTAGGACCTAAGCTTATTGTAAGCTCTATTTTTGTATCCCTTACTACGTTTGTTCCCTCTGCCAATGATTGGGCGCATATCTGACCGCGTGCAAATTTATCGCTGCATTCATACGCTTTTATTACGAATTGGAACCTTTCGTATTCCTCGTTATCAACAAGATCGGCATAATATTTGCCCGTAAGCTGCGGAACGGCAAACAATACGTCGGAAACGGCGGCGCCGCTGTCAATAGAGCCTACTGAGTCTACCGACGGCGCATTGTCCGACGCGCTGACGCTTAGATCCGACTGGGATTTGTTTTTGCCGAAAATATCCTTTTTAAGAACCGTAACAACAAGTGCGGCTATTATAAGAAATACTGCGGCTGTCGCCGCCGACGATATTATAACGTATTTGGCGGTGCCGCCCTTCTTTTCCTTTTCGGCGGTTTTGCGTTCTGATTTATTTTCGCGCGGCTTGCGGTCGCTTTGCTTGGCTTCTGCGGTTTCGGCGTATACAAGCTCGTTTTTAAAATCTTCAACGGTTTGCGTGCGGTTTTGCGGCATAACCTGAAGACCGTTTGCAAGCGCGGATAAAACGTGGCGCGGCAATTCCTCGGCAAATTTTGCGGGGATAGTCATAGAATCGTTTTTAATTCTATCCTTGGCTCCCGGCGGTACAATACCCGTAAGCGCGTTAAATAAAACCGCGCTCAGCCCGTATACGTCCGTATATGCGTCTGGTAAAAGCTTGCAAAGTCCCTGCTGCTCTGCCGCGGCAAAGCCCGTATACAGCTTTGCTTCAAGCTCGCCGCCCTCCGTTCTGAGCTTTTTCACGGAATATCCCGATATGCGCAGCTTACCGTCCCTGCCTACAAGCACTGTTTCGGGCGATATTCCGCCGTGGATAATTCCCGCGTCGTTCATACCCTTTACGGTATCGATAAGCGGCAGGAAAAGAGGCCTTGCCTGTTCCCATTTTAATGTGCCGCCGTTCTTTTGCAAAAATTCGGCAAGCGTTATTGAAGGAATATTCGGCATAACTGCATAAACCGTGCCGTTTTCCTCAAACACATCGTTTATCGGCATAAGAGAGGGAAGAGCGGAGCCTGATATAAAACGGTTAATGTCAAGAAACTCCATTAACCCCTCGTTAAAGGTATATTCGCCGCCCTTCATTATAGAAACGGAGCCGTCGGTATTTCTTATGCCGAAGCCTAACGGAAAATACTCCTTTATTCTTACGGCGGTATCGGTAGATTTATCCCATCCGATATACACGGTTTCGGCGCCGTTTCGGCTTTTTGCCTGACCTATAAGATAACGGTCGAAAAGCAGAGCACCTGTCGGTAGACAGTCCTGCGGATTTTCAGAAGACGAATCATATCCGCAAACGGGGCAAATTTTTTCGCCGCCGTTATCATTCATACAGCCGGGGCATAATCTGTCGGTGTTAAGCATAGGTTTCCTCCGAGAATAATATATCACTTATTATTTTACCATATCTGTCAAGTACCCCGCGGTTTCGCCGTATTTTATATGCTGCGGCCGCCGATCGTTATTCGCTTCTTAATGCAGTTACGGGATCCTTTTTAGCCGCTATTTTAGAGGGGAAGAGACCGGCGATAAGCGTTAGCAGCATACTTATTATAATAAGCGCCGCGGCACCTGCAACGGGCAGTACGGCAAGACCTGAAATATCGGTTATTGCGCCTATAATAGCGTTTATGGGGATAAGCAGCAGCAGAGTTATAAGAATACCTATAACGCCGGCAGAAAAGCCCACTATAAGCGTTTCGGCGTTGAATACCCTTGATACGTCGCGCTTTGAAGCGCCCATTGCTCTTAAAATGCCTATTTCCTTGGTGCGTTCAAGCACCGAAATATAGGTTATAATTCCTATCATAATAGAGGAAACAATAAGCGATATGCTTACAAAGGCAATTAAAATATAGCTTATTGCGTTTATAATGGTGGTTACCGAGGAAAGCATAAGCCCTATATAATCGGTATAGGTGATTTTTTCGTTTTCGGCGGCGGCAGAGTTATAATCGTCTATAAGCTCGGCTACGGTTTCCTTTGCCTCAAAGTCTTTAGGATATATATTTATTACCGAGGGGCGCTTTAGATCCGATACGCCCATAAGGCCTAAGTTTCCTTCATATGTGGCGGAGGAATTTTTTGCTTTTATCGCGCTGTTAAAGCGCTCGGCTATTTGCTCGTTTGTCATTCCGGCGGCGGTCATTTGCTCTGTATACGCCGCATATTCCGCACGCTCGTTTTCGGGAAGAGCGGCTATATAAGCCATAAGCTCCTCATAGGTCATATTCTCGTTTGTTTCAAACGGCAGCCCAGTTAAAACGTCGGTATCGGGCGACGCCTTTTGCGCCTTTACTATCTCGCTGTCGTTGACCTTGTTTATCAGGTGCTCCATAAGCTCCGATTTATAGCCTACAAAGCCTGCGGTGTCGTTGGCGACAGAGCCTTCCGCGGGACGTATTATACCTACAACGGTTATATCCTCGCCGAGCTTTGCAAGCTGTGACTGAACGAATAATTCGTCGTCGGTCTTGTTTACCCAGGTGCCGTTTTCGCTTTTTTCAAAATAATCGGTATTGCAAAGCAGCTTAAACTTAAGATTTAAAATATCGTCATAGCTGTAGGTTACCTCTTCGGTAGGCTCGATTTTTTCCCCGTTTTGAGCCTTTTTCATCATTTCTTCAAGCTCTTTAACATCTTTAAGCCCAAGCGAATAAAGGGTGTAATCGCTTATCTGATTGTTTTTGTCAACCGCAAGCACTATTTCGTTGTATTTTTCGGGCATACGTCCAGCAATAACGTCGTACTGCTTTTCTAAAAATTCGCTGTTATCGAAAAGGCGCGTCCAAACCTCGGTATTGGAAAAGGAGGACATACCCGAATATTGCTGAGACTGCGCTGCGCTTTCGCCGAAAACGGTGGTAAACACGGTGTTCGGGTTTACGCGGTTTCCCTTTTCATCGTAAATATTCATAACGGTTGAATATTTATATTCAATTTCGCTTGTATTGCTTTCAAATTCGGGTGTTTTTTCAATGTGCGTCTTTAACAGCTCCAAATTGTTTTCCGAAATGCCGTTTACCATAGTGGTCATCATTTCGGTCATTATGTTGTTGCTGTAAATTTTGTCCTTTTCGCGGTCTTCGGGGGCTTCGTTTTTACCCATAAGATCCTTTACAAGGCGGCTTACGTCCATACCCGCCTGCTCAATGGTTATGGGGTAGCTTGAAAGAGTATCCTCCTCTACCTTTTGGATATAGGCGTTAACTCCGTTTGAAAGCGAGAGTATAAGCGCTATTCCTATAATACCTATCGACCCTGCAAAAGAGGTTAAAAACGTGCGCGCTTTTTTGGTCATAAGGTTGTTAAGCGAAAGCGAAAGCGCCGTTAAAAACGACATTGAAGGGCGCTTGCCCTCGGCTTTTTCGGCTTTTGCCGTTTCTTCGCCGTCGTAGGGGTCCGAATCGTCTGTAATATTTCCGTCAAGCAGCTTTACTATTCGCGTTGAATACTGCTTTGCAAGTTCGGGGTTATGGGTTACCATAATTACAAGGCGGTCCTTTGAAATTTCCTTTAAAAGCTCCATTATCTGAACCGAGGTCTCGCTGTCAAGCGCGCCGGTAGGCTCGTCTGCAAGCAGTATTTCGGGGTCGTTTACAAGCGCGCGCGCAATAGCTACGCGCTGCATCTGCCCGCCGGACATCTGATTTGGCTTTTTGCCGAGCTGATCGCCGAGCCCTACCTTTTTAAGGGCGTCTTCGGCTCTTTTGCGCCTTTCCTGCTTTGATACGCCCGAAAGGGTAAGCGCCAGCTCTACGTTTGAAAGCACGGTCTGGTGTGGAATAAGGTTGTAGCTTTGAAAAATAAAGCCTACGGAGTGGTTTCTGTAATTATCCCAGTCCCTGTCTTTATATGTTTTTGTGGATTTTCCGTTTATAAACAGGTCGCCGTCCGTATAGCGGTCAAGCCCGCCTATAATATTCAAAAGCGTGGTTTTGCCGCAGCCCGAATGACCGAGTATCGATACAAATTCGCTTTTTCTGAATTCAATGCTGACGCCCTTAAGCGCGTGTACGGCGGTATCGCCCGTAATATAATCCTTTTTGATATTTTGTAATTTAAGCATACGTTAACCTCCAAGCTATCAGGAATTATATTCCCAAAATATAAATAGAATATGAATGTTTAAAAAATATTTGATAAATACATAAAGTGGTGTTATAATTAAGTGAATATATTGTCCGAAAGGTTATGAAGTATGGAAAGGGCTTTTAAAAAACTGACCGTGTTTTTATCGGGTCTTCTTATAATAACAACGGTTTTTCTTATTTTCGTTATTCCGACTTATATTAAATCGGAACGCAAAATAGACTTTTTTTCTTCTAATCAGATAGTTTCAAACATAAAAAATATGGAGCTTAATATGACCTCCATAATATATGTGCAAAACAGTAAGGGCGATTGGGTGGAGTATCAGCGCCTGCACGGGAGCGAAAACCGCATATGGGCGGGCATTGATAAAATGCCGAAATACTTAGGCGAAGCGTTTATTGCAATAGAGGACGAACGCTTTTACGATAACCGCGGCGTTGACTGGAAGCGCACGGCGGGAGCTGTTGCCAACAAGCTTTTAAAGTTTAACTCTACCGAGTTCGGCGGCTCTACAATAACGCAGCAGCTTATTAAAAACGTTACAAACGACCGCGATAAGGACGCTATGCGTAAATTCCGCGAGATCGTAAGGGCGCTGCTTATTACGCGCAAGCTTTCAAAAACCGAAATACTTGAAGCGTATTTAAATACAATACCGCTTGCAAACGGTATTTGCGGCGTGCAGGTTGCGGCAAACTATTATTTCAATAAGGACGTAAGCGAGCTTACCCTTACCGAAAGCGCGGCGCTTGCGGCAATAACAAATAATCCCACAAAATATAATCCCTTAACCGAAAACGGAGCGGAGCAGAACGAAAAACGCCGCCGCCTTGTGCTTGATAAAATGTTAGAGCTCGGCTATATAACCTACGATGAGTACGATAAAGCGTATAACGAAAAGCTTAAGCTTGACGATTCGCAGGAGGACGACTATGAAATAGAAATAAACAGCTATTTTGTAGACGCGCTTATAGATCAGGTTATAAACGATTTGGCGGAAAAATATAATCTTGATACAAAGCTTGCCTCAACAATGTTTTATAACGGCGGCTTTAAGATATATTCAACCCTAAAGCCCGAAATACAAAGCGCGATGGAAAAGGTTTATACCGATATTAAAAACTATTTTCCGCAAACAGCGCCTAATTTACAGGGCGAAAAGGTACACGCTCAGTCCGCTATGACGGTTATGGATTATAACGGCCATATAGTCGGCATAGTAGGCGGCGCCGGCGAAAAAACAACCAACAGGGGGCTTAACCGCGCTACCGATTCTCCGCGTCAGCCCGGCTCTACAATGAAGCCGCTCGGCGTATATGCGCTGGCGATTGATAAGGATATAGTAAACTATACCTCAAGCGTGCTTGATAAACCGATAGAAAAGTATTATAAGGACGGCAAAAGCGGGCCTAAGGAATGGTACGGATATTATAAGGGCACGGTATCGCTTAACTATGCCATAAGAAAATCAATGAATACCGTTCCCGTAAGGCTTTTGCAGGAGGTCGGAATAGATAATTCCTACGATTTTCTTGTAAATAAGCTTAACTGCAAGCATTTGGTGCCGGAGGATAAAAACCTTGCGGCTTTGGCGCTCGGCGGTACGCATTACGGGCTTACCACAACCGAGTCCGCCGCGGCATATGCGATATTCGGCAATCAGGGCGTGTATCACAGCCCCACTACTTATTATAAAATAGAACGCGCAAACGGCGAAACGGTTTTTGATTACGACGAAACGGGAACGCAGGTTATAGCGCCCTCTTCGGCTACGATAATGAATCACCTTTTGCAGGAGGTTGTTTACGGCAGCGAGGGCACGGGCGGCGGCATTGCAGGCTTTAACTATAAAATGAAGGCATATGCTAAAACAGGTACGTCGAGCGAATCAAAGGACCTTTGGATGGTTGCGGGAACGCCTTATTATGTAGGCTCGGTATGGTACGGATTTGATATTCAAAGCGAGGTAAGCGGCGGCGCCAGCGCGGCTAAGATATGGAAAGCGGTAATGACCGAGGTGCATAAGGACCTTGAGAAAAAGGAATTTACCGACAGCGACGACGTTGTAAAAAAAGGCTCAGGCTATTATAAAAAGGGCGTTAAGGTAGATGTTCCGTCTTATACGGCGCCGGTTTCAAGCGAGCCTTCGTCTTCGTCGGAACAATCGTCCTCTGCCGTAACCTCATCGGCAGAGTCGTCTTCGGCGGCAACCCCGTCGGACGATACGGCAACCTCATCTTCTTCATCGGGCGGTTCTTCGTCTTCGGGCAGCTCGTCCGATGCATCGTCAAGCACGCCGTCTCAAAGCGAGCCGTCATCTTCCTCATCTCCGTCCTCCTCTTCTGAGCCTGAGGGAGAGAACTGATATGGCGGAATTAAAGGTTATAGCCCGAATTTACACCGATTTTCCCGAAAAATTCGGTTTGCCGAGACAAAGCGGAGTAATAAGCGAGCTTGGGGGCAAAATAGTTTTTGAACCGCCTTACCGTGATTTTTCGGCGGTTAAAGAGCTTTGCGAATTCTCACACATATGGCTTATCTGGGGCTTTTCTATGTCAAGTAAAGCGGAATGGTCGCCTACGGTCCGTCCGCCGAGGCTCGGCGGTAACGAAAGGGTTGGGGTATTTGCAACCCGCTCGCCTTACAGACCGAACCCGTTGGCGCTTTCGGCTGTAAAGTTAGAAAAGGTTACGAATGATGAAAATTCAGGTCCCGTGCTTTATGTTTCGGGCATTGATATGGCAAACGGCACCCCGATATACGATATAAAGCCGTATATTGCCTATGCCGATTCGGTGCCGAACGCGGTATGCGGCTTTGCGGATAAACCGTACAATAAGTCGCTCAAGGTTGTTTTACCCGAATTTCCCGATTGTCCGCTTAAAAAGGAAAAGTTAGCGGGACTTTGCAAAACGCTTGAATTGGATCCGAGACCGCGCTACCATAACGACCCTATGCGTGTGTACGGTCTTGCATTTTCGGGCTGCGAGGTAAAATTCAAGGTGGAAAACGGCGTTCTTACGGTTATAAGTATTACCGAAGCTAAAGATTAAAAAATCAAACATTTTTCGTTGAAAAATGTAATGTATTGTATGATATAGCTATATATATTTATAATATTTCAAAACATACGTAAAAAATGCTATAATGATTTCAACAAAAGGCAGAAATGCCTAAAAAGAAAACGGAGGAATTTATTATGGCAAGATTTACTTTACCAAGAGACGTATATTTCGGCGAGAACGCAATGGAAAACCTTAAGACCCTTAAAGGTAAAAAGGCAATCGTTGTAGTGGGCGGCGGCTCGATGAAGCGCTTTGGCTTTCTTGACAAGGCGGTAGGCTATCTTAAAGAAGCCGGCTTTGAGGTTGAGCTGTTTGAGGGCGTTGAACCCGATCCTTCGGTAGAAACCGTTATGCGCGGCGCCGAGGCTATGAGAAAATTTGAGCCTGACTGGATAGTTGCGATAGGCGGCGGTTCCCCGATAGACGCGGCAAAGGCGATGTGGGCGTTTTATGAATACCCGGAGGTTACCTTTGAATCGCTTTGCGTACCGTTCAATTTCCCTGAGCTTAGAACAAAGGCTAAATTCTGCGCTATTTCTTCTACATCGGGCACCGCAACGGAGGTTACGGCCTTCTCTGTTATAACCGATTACGCAAAGGGTATTAAATATCCGCTTGCAGACTTTAATATTACGCCGGACGTGGCAATCGTCGACCCTGAGCTTGCGCAGACAATGCCGCAAAAGCTTGTAGCTCACACGGGTATGGACGCGCTTACCCACGCTATCGAGGCGTATGTATCAACGGTTGCAAGCCATTATACCGACGCGCTTGCTATGAAGGCTATCGAGATGGTTACGGCTTATCTGCCCTCTTCTTATAAGGGCAACCGCGAATCGCGCGCCGCTATGCACGACGCACAGTGCCTTGCGGGTATGGCTTTCTCTAACGCGCTGCTCGGCATAGTACACTCTATGGCTCATAAAACGGGCGCGGCTTTCCATGAGGGCAGTATGAAGGACAGACACCTGCCGCACGGCTGTGCAAACGCAATTTATCTGCCTTATGTTATCAAGTATAACGCGCACGACCAAAGAGCCGCCGAAAGATATGCCGATATTGCAAGAATGCTCGGTCTTTCCGGCAACAGCAACAAGGGCCTTATCGAAAGCCTTTGCGGTCTTATCGACAAAATGAACGACGAGCTTAATATTCCGCATACCTTAAAGGAATTCGGCGTAGACGAGGCTGAGTTTAACGCTAAGGTTGACGAAATAGCCGTTAACGCCGTGGGCGACGCCTGCACAGGCTCTAATCCGCGCGCTATCGACCCCGAAACTATGGCTAAGCTCTTTAAATGCACATATTACGGTACAGAGGTAGACTTCTGATAAACCGTGAATAAATTAAAGGAATGATAGTAAGAAATGTTTAAAATCGTAAACAAACGCAGTCTTAATCCTACGGTTACGCTTATGGATATTGAAGCGCCGCTTGTTGCCAAAAA
Organism: Ruminococcaceae bacterium UBA5891; assembly: GCA_002431945.1. Classification (GTDB taxonomy): domain Bacteria; phylum Bacillota; class Clostridia; order Oscillospirales; family Acutalibacteraceae; genus UBA737. The sequence continues at coordinate 11,307 of DJET01000038.1, forward strand.
GGCAGAGGCGGGTCAGTTCATTATCCTGCGTACCGACGACGACGGCGAGCGCATACCGCTTACCGTTGCAGGCTTCGACCGTGAAAAGGGAACCGTAAGGATTATTTTTCAGATAGTGGGGGCAACAACCGAAAAGCTTAACCACAAAAATACAGGCGATTATCTTGCCGATTTTGCAGGACCTCTCGGTAAACCCACCGAAACCGAGGGACTGCGTAAGGTTTGCGTTGTTGGCGGCGGCGTAGGCTGCGCAATAGCGCTGCCTATTGCCGAAAAGCTGCATAGCGAGGGCTGCGAGGTACACACCGTTGTAGGCTTCAGAAACAAAGACCTTGTAATTCTTGAAGACGAATTCAGCGCCTGCTCCGATAAGCTTACGATAATGACAGACGACGGCTCGTACGGCACAAAGGGCGTTGTTACCGCTCCGCTTAAGGAGGCTATTGAGTCCGGCGAAAATTACGACGAGGTAATTGCCATAGGTCCGCTTATTATGATGAAATTCGTTGTGGCGACCACCAAGCCCGCAGGGGTTAAAACGGTGGTTTCAATGAACCCGATTATGATAGACGGAACGGGAATGTGCGGCGGCTGCCGCCTGACCGTAGGCGGCAAAACAAAATTCGCCTGTGTTGACGGACCCGATTTCGACGGCTTTGAGGTGGATTTTGACGAGGCTATGAAGCGCGGCGCTATGTACCGCGACTTTGAACGCCACGCATATGAAGAAACCTGCAATTTGTTTAAAAAGGAGGCGCGGTAAAATGGCTGTAAATATGGATCCCAAAAAGCACGAAATGCCCGTGCAGGCACCCGACGTGCGCAATCACAATTTTTCAGAGGTAGCTTTAGGCTACAGCGATGAAACCGCGCTTGAAGAGGCGGCTCGCTGCCTTAACTGCAAGCATATGCCCTGCGTTACGGGCTGCCCCGTTAATATTCACATTCCCGCCTTTATCGAAAAGGTTAAAGAGGGCGATTTTGAGGGCGCTTATAAGGTTATAAACGAATCCTCAAGTCTTCCCGCAGTTTGCGGAAGGGTATGTCCGCAGGAAACCCAGTGCGAATCGAAATGTGTTCGCGGAATAAAGGGCGAGCCGGTAGGAATAGGCAGGCTTGAGCGCTTTGTTGCCGACTGGCATAACGAGCATGCTGCCGAAAACGTTAATAAACCGGAATTTAACGGCCATAAGGTTGCGGTTGTGGGTTCGGGTCCTTCGGGGCTTACCTGCGCGGGCGATCTTGCAAAGAAAGGCTACAAGGTTTCGGTCTTTGAGGCACTGCACACCGCGGGCGGCGTGCTTGTATACGGTATACCGGAGTTCCGTTTGCCGAAATCAATAGTTAAAAAAGAGGTAGACACCCTTAAAGCGCTCGGCGTTGAGATAGATACCGATGTGATTATCGGCAAGACCGTAACGGTTGACGAGCTTTTTGATATGGGCTACGAGGCTGTGTTTATTGGTTCGGGCGCGGGGCTTCCGCGTTTTATGGGCATTGAGGGCGAAGCGCTTTGCGGCGTTTACTCCGCAAATGAGTTTTTAACCCGAAACAACCTTATGAAATCGTATAAAGAGGGCAGCGCAACGCCTGTAATGCACGCAAAGAAGGCTGTTATTGTGGGCGGCGGAAACGTTGCTATGGACGCCGCGCGTACCGCAAAGCGCCTCGGAGCGGACGTTACCGTTGTGTACCGCCGCACCGAAAAGGAGCTTCCCGCGCGCCGTGAAGAGGTTGAGCACGCTATGGAAGAGGGAATTGAGTTTAAATTCCTTACCAACCCCGTTAAGATCGAGGGCGAGGACGGCTGGGTTAAAAGCATTCTTTGCCAGCAGATGGAGCTTTCCGAGCCGGACGAATCGGGACGCGCGCGCCCTGTACCGATTGAGGGCAGCGAGTATGAGATCGACGCCGACTGCGTTATAATGTCGATAGGCACATCGCCGAATCCTCTTATTAAATCCACCACAAAGGGACTTGAAGTAAACAAGCGCGGCGGAATAATAGTAAACGAGGAAACCGGCGCCACCTCTAAAGAGGGCGTTTATGCCGGCGGCGACGCGGTTACGGGCGCCGCAACCGTTATTCTTGCAATGGGCGCGGGCAAAACCGCGGCTAAGGCGATAGACGAATACATTTCTTCAAAATAAATAGAATTATAGGGGCTTTTGCTACCGCTTATCGGATATTGCTTTTAATTCCGAAAAGGCGGAGCAAAAGCCCCTTTTTATTGTTGTTCCGTAAAATATGCGGTAAGCCGTTTTCTCACTCCCCGTCATTGCGAAGCCGTGTAAACGGCTGCGGCAATCCGTTTCCTTTTTTGAAGGGTATTACGGATTCTTTCGTGCTTATCACTCTTGCGGTGCCCAAAAGTTGTTATTCGCTTGGAGCGCGAACAACTTTTGACCGCGGCGCTTCCTTTTGCTCGCTTTATCCTGCACCGCAGGCGCTCGCAACGTCACTCAGAATGACAAATCTTTTAGTTTCTGCAAATACATAAGGCGTGCGGTATACTTTCGTTTACCCGTCATTGCGAAGCCGTGTAAGCGGCTGTGGCAATCCGTTTCTCTTTCAAGGGGAATACGGA
>DJET01000038.1:13952-18038 GCA_002431945.1 Ruminococcaceae bacterium UBA5891
CGTTCAGAATGACAAACCGTTTATTTGCCACGAATGCCGTAAGGTGTGTGCAGTAAGCTATCGTTCTGTCATTGCGAAGGAGCAAAGCGACTGCGGCAATCCGCCTCCCCTTTAAACAGCCGTTATTAAAGATTTTTATAAAAATCCTTAATTATCTTTATTCCCGCAATAATCCCAAGTTGAAAATAAATGCTTTCAAGGCGCGTTTCTCTATATGCTATCTCGCCGAAAAACTTATCCTGCATTTTCTTATCGGGAAAGTATTTGTTTAATATTTTTGTCGTATCATTTTCAATCTCACGCATTTCGCTTTCAAAATCGGTTTCTTTATTTTCGCTTATAATCTCGCCGTTTCCTAAAATATAATCGCTGATTTCAGAAAGACTGCAGCGTTTTATAATATTTTTTATTTGCATAGTTTTTCTCCTGCTACATACTTTGTATTTATAAAATAACACAATTTCGTGTTATCGTCAACACTTATTTGTGTTTTTTTGTTAAAATGGTTTTGGGGTGAAAATATGAAGTATAAGTATCAAAGGATAAGAGATTTAAGAGAGGATAACGATAAAACACAGGCTCAAATTGCCGAATTGCTTAACGAACACACAACCCAATATCAGCGCTGGGAAAGAGGGGAAAGTGAAATACCCGCCCATATAATAAAGGCTCTTTGCGTTTATTATAATGTTTCGGCTGATTATATTTTAGAGCTTTCCGATTTGCCGTTTCCAAAAAGATAATATTTGCGGCGCTTGTGCCTGAGGGAAGCTTTTTACTTTCTTGTTATTGCGAGCGCCGTAAGGCTGTGACAATCCATTTCTCTTTTAATGGGAATACGGATTCTTTCGCGCTATGCGCTCAGAATGACAGGTTTTTTCGTCATTGCGAAGGAGCAAAGCGACTGCGGCAATCCGTTTTCCCTTTAAACAGGCATTATTAAAGCTTTTTATAAAAATCCTTAATTATATTTATTCCCGCAATAGCCCTAAGCTGAAAATATTTCTTTCAATAGGTGCTTTATCAAATTATACATCATTTATGATGTAACGTCAATACATTATTTATGATGTATGATATAATTTTTAAAATAAGTGAAAAGGCAGTATTGAATTATGAAAAAATACTATGAAATATTAAAGGATTTAAGGGAAGATAAGGAACCAAAGCCAAATCAGAAGGATATCGCAAAAATTCTCGGAACAACCCAACAATATTACAGCGAATACGAAAACGGTAAACGTCCGTTGCCTATTGAGCATTTAATAACACTTTGCAGATTTTACAATGTATCTTCGGACTATATTTTAGGCTTGCCTGAAAATATGCCGTTTCCGAAAAGATAATATTTGCGGCATTTATGCCGATGGCAATTTGTCCGTATCTTCTTCGTCATTGCTAGCGCCGAAAATGGCAGGCGTTTATTTAAGCCTACGTTATATATAATTCCGAATTACGCATTACGAATTCCGAATTATAAGTTAAGCGTTCCGATTTAAGAATTTGCAAAATTTATTTTTTATTAAAGATTATTGTATTGACTTTTTTTGTAATGAATAGTATAATCAGTATATAATTTACGGTTGCTTTAATTGCAATAATGAGGTGTGCAGTGACGAAAAAAGCAGGTAATAAGCTTTGGATAATAATTTTGATTATTGCAGTTATCGGCTTTGTTTCGGGCGCAGCATATTTTGTTGTTATGAAGCTGCAGTCGGACGGTATGGACGATACGCGTTCGGCGGCATATGCCTCGTCTTCTTCAAGCACGGCGTCTTCTAAAACCGTTAATTATGTTGAGCCTCCCGTTAATTTTGTAGAGCTTAAAAAAATTAACAAAGAAATTTACGCGTGGATAAATATTCCCGGAACGGTTATAGATTATCCCATACTTCGCAGCGCTGCAGATAACGCCTATTACTTAAATCACACCGCAGAGGGTAAAAGCTCGGCTTACGGCGCTATTTATACAGAAGATTATAACGATACTGATTTTGCCGATTTTAACACGGTAATATACGGTCATAATATGAAAAACGGCACTATGTTCGGCAGTCTTCGTAAATTTCGCAATAAAGAATTTTTTAACAGCAACAGGGAAATAAATATATATATGCCGGGCAGGATAATGAAATACCGTATTTTCGCGGCGCATACTACCGATGACAGGCATATACTTTTATCCTACGATTTTAAAAACAGAGATGTTTGTTCGCAGTATTTAGAGAGTATTTTTTCTTCAAAGGGAATGACATCTTACTTTGACAAGGATATTCCCGTCACTGCGGACGACCGTATTATAACGCTTTCAACCTGTACCGGCAAGGACGACGAACGCTATCTTATTCAAGGAGTCTTGACGTATGACAGCAGAAAGCAAGCATCTTAAAAAAAACGGTCATAAAAAGCTTATAATTACGCTTTCGGTTGTGTTTGCGGTTATTGCAGGCATAATATCAGCGTATTTTATAATATTAAAGGTCGGCGAGGTTAAGCTTAGAAAAAGGCTTGATGCCGAAAACGCCAAGCTGCCCGTTTCGGGCGAGGACCTACTTCCCGACGACGCAGACGCGTACTATAACGGCGCCGCTTACAATTATAACGAAAAGCTTATAAACATATTGCTTATAGGGGTAGACCGTGAAAAGCCCGGCGTATCCGATAAGCATCAGGCGGATGCATTATTTTTGATATCTCTTGATTGCGGCCAAAAAAGCGTAAACGTTATTTCTATATCGCGCAATACGCTTTGCAATGTCGATTCATATGATATAAACGGCAATTATTTTGCCACCGAAAAACAGCAGCTTTGTCTTGCTTATACCTACGGCAACGATGATAAAAGGTCTTCCGAGCTTACGGTTAAGGCGGTTTCGGATTTTCTTTACGGTATTCCGATAGGCGGCTATTATACCGTGTTTATGAATTCGGTTAAGGATATAGTAAACGCGGTGGGCGGCGTTCCCGTAAGCATAACCGAGGATATGACAAGCGCAAACCCCGCTTTTAAGGCGGGCAGTCAGATAACGGTAAAAGGCGATAACGCTCTTGAATATTTAAGATTTCGCGGAGAAAGCAACGCACCGCGGCTTGAAAGACAAAAAGCGTTTATAGCAAGCTTTACCGCTCAGGCTAAAAAGGCTGTTTTAAAGGATTTATCTTTACCTGTTAAAATGTATAACAAGCTGGCGGCAAACACAGTTACAAATGTTGACGCCGCAAGCGCCGCATATCTTGCATCTGAAGCACTTGGAGCAGATTTTAATTTCCGGGGGATTGAGGGGACAAACGGTTTCGACGGAGCCTTTGAAACCTTTACGGCGGACGAAGATCAGCTTTACAAATTGCTTTTGGATATATTTTACATTAAACAATAATTGAAAGGAAAATCAGTATGAAAAAATTATTGGCAGCAGTAATCACAGCAGCACTGGCACTTACAGCTTTCACTGCCGTTTGCTCGGCAGCTCCGTCACCGGAGAAAAACGAGGGTATAATTGTGTCCGCAACCGCAAAGGATAAGGACAACGCCACCGTTGATGTTGAATTGAAGAATGTATCAAACGATACCGCAGCGTTTGACAGCGTTATCAAGGATCTTCAGAAGGACAACAGCAAGCTTAAGGTTTCCGACCATAAGGAAATAAGCGTTAAGAACAATGCGTCCGCTAACTTCCCTGTAACCGTAGAATTTAAGGTTAACGGCGTAAAGGACGGCACTAAGGCTTACATTCTTTTAAAGAAAGCCGACGGCACCGTAACTAAGCTTGAAACCACTGTTTCTGCAGGCTTGGTAAAGGGCGTGTTTGCTGAATTCGGCGAATTTGTATTACTTACCGACGTTGACAACGCAGGCTCCGGCACATCACCGAAGACCGGCGACGTTGCTACCACTGCAATGCTTGCAATGCTTGTTTTAAGTGCAGGCGCGGCTTTTGTTTCCGTTAAGAAAATTAAAGCTTAATTAACTTACATTATAAAGCTCCCGCAGATTAGCTGCGGGAGCTTTTGTGTTTGTCATTCTGAAATTCGTAATACCCCTAAGGGGAAAAACGGATTGCCGCAGCCGTTTACACATCTCGCCTG
>DJET01000038.1:18134-35980 GCA_002431945.1 Ruminococcaceae bacterium UBA5891
CGGACACCCGCACCGCAATGACGGGGGAGCAGATTATCGTTTCATTGCCGTACTTTCGGCAGCGAAAAAAATATCACCGCACACATTTCATCATTGTGCGGTGATATTTTTAATATTTATAAGCCTGCCTTCAGCCAAGCTGTTTTGTTTTGTCAAACGCGGTTTTTATCGCGTCCATAACGGCGCCTTTAAACGCGGCGCTTTCAAGCGAGTGTACGCCGGCTATTGTTGCGCCGCCAGGACTGCACACCGCGTCTCTCAGTTCTGAAAGGTGCATATCGCTGTCTGCGGCAAGGGTTGCCGCACCTATAACGGTTTTAAGCGCGTATTCGCGCGCCTTTTCACGCGGCAGGCCGCATTCCGCGGCGGCCAGCGCTAATGCATCGGCAAACATATAAACGAACGCCGGTCCGCAGCCTGATACCGCGCAGGCTGCGTCTATAAGCCGCTCTTCAAGCCTGTCAACAGTTCCGGCACAGCGCATATAATTGCAAAAATCGGTTATTTCGTCCATAAAAACACCGTCAGATACCGCAAACGGAACCACGCCCTCGCCTATTGAAACGGGTGTGTTGGGCATTATTCTTATTACAGGGTATTCTCCGCCTGCCATCTCGCATACGGTTTTAATTTTTACACCCGCCGCCATTGATACCAATATGAACCTGTCGCGGCGCTCGGCTAAAGTATCTTTAATGCCTTCAAGCATTTCTTTCATAAACTGGGGCTTTACGCCTAAGAAAATATACTGTGCGTCCCGCGCCACGGTTTTATTATCGGCGCGGCGGCAGTTAAGCTCGTCCGCCAATGCCTGCGCCTTAGCCGCGGTTCTGTTTGAAAGTATTATTTCGTGACCCGGCAGAACCTTTCTTACCGCCCGTGCAATTGCAGAGCCCATATTGCCGGTGCCTATAAAGCCTATTTTGTATTCGGACATATTTATTACCTACCTTATCTGACCGTTGCCGGAAATAATATATTTATAAGTATTCAATTCGCAAAGCCCCATAGGTCCCCTTGCGTGGAGCTTTTGGGTTGAAATTCCCATTTCGCAGCCGAGACCGAATTCGCCGCCGTCGGTAAATCTTGTTGAGGCGTTAACATAAACCGCCGCAGAATCAACGCGCGCGGTAAAGTAATCCGCCGCGGCGGAATCGTTTGTTATAATGCTTTCGCTGTGGTGGGTAGAGTGCCGCCCTATATGCTTTACGGCCTCCTCGGTACTGTCTACTATTGCAACAGCCATTATATAATCAAGAAACTCGGTATCAAAATCGTTTTCACCTGCCGGCACGGCGTCTATAATGCCGCATACCTCTTTATCGCCGCGCAGCTCCACGCGGTTCTTAAAGCGTTTTGCAAGCTTTGGCAAAAATTCCGCCGCAATATCGCGGTGAACAAGGCAAACCTCCGCCGCGTTGCAGACAGAGGGTCTGCTTGCCTTTGCATTATCAACAATATTAACCGCCATATCGGTATCGGCGGATTTATCAACATATATATGGCATATGCCCGTGCCCGTTTCAATGCAGGGAACGGTTGCATTTTCAACGCAGGCGCTTATAAGCCCCTTTCCGCCGCGCGGAATAAGAAGGTCTACAAGACCCGTTGCCGTCATAAGCTCGTTTGCGCTGCCGCGCGAGGTATCCTCTACAAGATTTATATAATCCTCGCTTAAATCTGCCGCTTTAAGCCCGCGTTTCAAAGCCGAGACCACGGCGCTTGCGCTTAAAAACGCTTCCTTGCCGCTTCTTAAAACGCAGACATTGCCGCTTTTAAAGCATAAAACCGCCGCGTCGGACGTAACGTTTGGGCGGCTTTCGTAAATGATTGCCACAACGCCCAGCGGCACCGAAACCTTTTTAATGTCAAGCCCGTTTTCACGCTTTGTTTCACTTAAAACGCGGCCTACGGGATCGGGCAATACCGCAACGGCGCGCATACCGTCTGCCATAGCCTTAATGCGCGCGCTGTCAAGTCTTAAGCGGTCAAGCATTACGTCGCTTATTTTTCCGCTTGCGTTTTTTACGTCCTCGGCATTGGCTTTAAGTATTTCCGCGGCACTGTTTTCAAGCTCGTCTGCCATAATGCCTATCGCGCGGTTTTTAACCGACGTATCAAGCGGCGCCGCCGCGGCGGCAAGCGCCTTTGCTTTTTTAAGTATATCGGCGGTTTTAATCATTGGTTTTCTGCCTTTCGTGATAAAAATTTTGTGCCTACCTTTTTGCCCTCTGTTATATCGTAAAGCACGGTAGGCTCCTTGCCGTTTGCTATTACCATATCAATGCCTGCGGCGGTGGCTATTTTGGCGGCGTTCAGCTTTGTGGTCATACCGCCCGTGCCGAGTCGGCTTCCCGCGCCGCCCGTCATACCCTCTATTTCGGGGGTGATCTCTTTAACCTCGCTTAACAAAACCGCGTTTTTGTCCTTATGCGGGTCGGCGGTGAAAAGCCCGTCTATATCCGAAAGCAGAATAAGCAGATCCGCACTTATCGATTTTGCCACTATTGCGCCTAAGGTATCGTTATCGCCTATTACTATTTCATCGGTTGCAACCGAGTCGTTTTCGTTTATTATCGGAATAGCGCCGAGCTCTAAAAGCCTGAGCATTGTATTTACGAAATTTCGGCTGCGCTCGGCGTGCTCTATATCCTCGCCTGTTATTAAAATCTGCGCTACGGTGTGGTTGTATTCCGAAAAAAGCTTATCGTATGTATACATAAGCTCGCACTGACCTACTGCCGCCGCTGCCTGCTTGGTTCTTACATCCTTCGGCTTTTCGCTTAAAACAAGCTTGCCCGCGCCCATTCCGATAGCGCCCGACGATACTATAATAATTTCGTTTCCGGCATTTTTAAGGTCACTCATCACCTTGCAAAGCTCTTCTACTCTTTTAATGTTTAAAAGCCCCGTAGGGTGGGCAAGGGTTGAGGTGCCCAGTTTAATTACAATTCGCATTTTTTCATTCTCCGTATATATGTATTACGTTAATTATACTCTATATCTTCCCTAATTTCCACTGTAAAATGAAAAAATTAAAAAAATGCTTGACTTTAATGCTTTAAAGTGCTATACTATCAGCATAGAATTTTAAGGAGAGGAATTTTATGAAGCTTAAAAAGCTTGTTTCCGCAGTAACGGCATTAAGCGTTGTTGCCGCTCTTTGCGCTTCGCTTTCGGGCTGCGGTGAAAAGAAAAGTGATAAATATAAAGTAGGCATATGCCAGTTGGCTCAGCACGAAGCGCTTGACGCCGCTACACAGGGCTTTAAGGACGCGCTTAAGGAAAAGCTCGGCGATAAGGTGACGTTTGACGAGCAGAACGCCGCGGGCGAGCCTGCAACCTGCACCACAATAGTAAACCAGTTTGTATCGGGCAAGGTCGATCTTATTTTTGCAAACGCAACCGGCGCTTTGCAGGCGGCAGTTTCCGCTACTGACAGTATCCCGATAGTGGGCACCTCGGTAACAGATTATGCAACCGCGCTTGAAATGAAGGATTGGAGCGGCAAAACCGGCATAAACGTAACCGGAACCTCTGATTTAGCTCCGCTTGATAAACAGGCGGAAATGTTTAAGGAGCTTTTACCCAACGCTAAAAAGGTAGGCATACTTTACTGTTCGGGCGAGGCAAACTCTAAATATCAGGCGACCGAGGTTGCAAAATACCTTAAAAAGCTCGGTATTGAAACTAAGGAATACACCAGCGCCGATTCAAACGATTTAGCGCAGGTGGTAACTACGGCGTGTGCAGAGGTTGACGCGCTTTATGTTCCTACCGATAACACAATGGCTTCCAACGCACAGATAATCAACAACATTGCGGAGCCTGCAAAAATTCCGATCATTGCGGGTGAAAAGGGCATTTGCGAGGGCTGCGGTATAGCCACTCTCTCGATTGATTATTACAGCATCGGCAAAAAAGCCGGCGAAATGGCATACGAAATACTTGTAAACGGCAAGGATCCTGCCGAGATGGATATCGGCTTTGCCGAGGATCTTACAAAGCAGTATATCGAAAGCCGTTGTCAGACTCTCGGAATAACCGTTCCGAGCGGCTATGAAGCAATAAAATAATTCGTAAAATCTATACGAAAGCGACGGGGTATTTTATACCCTGTCGCTTATTGCGGTTTTGAAAGGAACATTAAAATGCTATCATTTTTAAGCTCTTTACCCGGTGCCGCGGCACAGGGCGCCATTTGGGGAATTATGGCGGTAGGCGTGTTTATTACATACAAAATACTCGACCTTGCCGATCTTACGGTAGACGGCTCGTTCGGTACGGGCGGCGCGGTGCTTGTTGTTTGCACTGCCGGCGGTATGAACATTTATCTTGCAATGCTGTTAGCCCTGCTTGCAGGCTGTGCCGCAGGGTTTGTTACGGGCGTGCTTAATACCAAATTCGGCATACCTGCAATACTTGCGGGCATACTTACGCAAATAGCGCTTTATTCGGTAAATCTTCGTATTATGAGCGGCAAGGCAAATCAGCCGCTTTCGGCTATGAAATATAAGGATATACTGCTTGTAACGCTACGCAATATAAATAAATCGCTTTTGGTATGCGGCATATTTGTGGTTGTAATAATTGCTTTGCTTTATTGGTTTTTCGGTACGGAGCTCGGTCATTCGCTGCGCGCTACCGGCTGCAATCAGGCAATGGCAAGGGCAAACGGAATAAATACCTCAACAAACAAAATAATCGGCTTTGTTTTATCAAACGGTCTTGTAGCTCTTGCGGGCGGACTGCTTGCACAGTATCAGGGCTTTGCCGACGTTAATATGGGGCGCGGCGCGATAGTTATAGGTCTTGCCGCAATAATAATAGGCGACGTGGTATTCGGCAAAATATTTAAAAACTTTGCCTTAAAGCTCTTAGGCGCAGTGTTCGGCGGAATAATATACTATGTTGTTATTTCCTTTGTTTTGTGGCTCGGTCTTCCCGCAAACGACCTTAAAATGCTTACGGCGGCGGTTGTGGCGCTCTTCCTCGGAATACCGTATTGGAAAGCAAAGCTTACCGAAAAACGCATAATACCGTCAGGGGGAAAGAAAAATGCTTGAAATTAAAAATGTATACAAAACCTTTAACCCCGGAACCATAAACGAAAAAAAAGCGCTTAACGGGCTTAACCTTACGCTTAACAACGGCGATTTCGTAACCGTGATAGGCGGTAACGGCGCAGGTAAGTCCACAATGCTTAATATGATAGCCGGCGTTTATCCGGTAGACAGCGGTTCTATAATAATAGACGGCGAGGACGTTACCCGCTTACCCGAACACAAGCGCGCAAAGTATTTAGGGCGTGTTTTTCAAGACCCGATGATGGGTACAGCCGCAGATATGTGGATAGAGGAAAATATGGCGCTGGCTTCAAGAAGAGGGCAGAGAAGAGGCCTTAAATGGGCAATAAACAAATCGGAGCGCGAGGATTTTAAAAAAATGCTTTCCGAACTTGATTTAGGGCTTGAGGACCGTCTTTCGGCTAAGGTAGGTCTGCTTTCGGGCGGACAAAGACAGGCGCTTACGCTTTTAATGGCGGTTATGAAAAAGCCGAAGCTTTTACTGCTTGACGAGCACACCGCGGCGCTTGACCCCAAAACCGCTGCAAAGGTGCTTGCCCTTTCGGATAAATTTATAGCCGAGGATAAGCTTACCGCTATGATGATAACCCACAATATGAAGGACGCCATAACCTACGGTAACCGTCTTATTATGATGAATAACGGGCAGATAATACTTGACGTTTCGGGCGAAGAAAAGAAAAAGCTTACCGTAGAATATCTGCTTGAAGCCTTCAGCAAGCTAAGCGGAGCAGAATTTACAAACGACAGGGCGTTGCTTAACTGACGCTATACATTCATTAAAAAAGCAGTACAGGCGATACGCCCGTACTGCTTTTTGTTTAATACACTGCAATGTAAAAACCGAAATTACATTTTTAAAGTGCCTGTAACTATAAGATACAGCCCCGTTATAAAAAGTGAAATATTAAATTTGCCCTTAAAGCAAAGGCAAACCGCCGTTACAATAAAAACCGCCGCCAGCGAAAGATTTATTATTCGCATAACAAGGCCGGCTTTTTCGGGGCTTTTGCGGCTTATAAGCGTAAAAAGCACCGTTCCGCCGTCAAGCCCCCTTACGGGCAGCAGGTTAAAGGCGGCTATAAGCAGATTTATAAGGCAGCAAATAAGCGAAAGCGAGCGCTTGTATACAAGGTAATTAAGCCCGAAGGTGATGAAAAGTATAATATTAACAAGCGGTCCGCAAAGCGCCACGGCAATTTCGTTTTTGTGCGATGCGGTCATTTTTGCGGTTATTTCAACAGAAGCCGGCACAAGCCTTACCCTTTTCGGGGCGCAGTCGAGTATCCACATTGCCGCCAAATGACCGCCCTCGTGCATTAAAACGGCAAAAAGCAGGGGAAGGATATAGCCCGTTCTGTCAAAGGCTATCATAGCGGTTATTACCGCCGCAAATAAAAACGAAATATAAAATTCTGTTCCTAAAAGCTTAAACCTCATCTATGCCACCGCCTGCGGTTTCAAGCACCTCGTCAACGTCGGTCTCGCCGCAAAAGCTTGTTGTGTACCAACGGCTTATATCCTCGTAATATTCTTTAAAAAAATACTTTACGGTCAGCACCGATAAAAGTAAAAGCACCACCGTCACCGCCTGCACAATAATGAAGGACGCCGTTCTGCCCGAAAGGTCGGGCGCCGTAATTTCGTTTTCTTGCATTTCGGTATCTCCCGCTGTTTTATATTACAGTAAAATATATGCGGAAAATATTAAAATAAGAACCAAAGGCTACATAAGGTCTTCGTTATAATGCGCTCTTGCGCCGCCTATAAATTTAGGTCTTACCCTTGCGGCAAGCACCTTTGCTGAGCCTATAAAATCGTTTTTCAGCCTTACGGGCACGGCAACCCTTTTAAGGTGCATACCTATAAGTGTAAAGCCTATGTCAAGCCCTGCGTCGGCCTTTATTTCTTCAAGCGCCACGGGATCGCAGAACGCCGCGTATGCCGCAGTCGCAAACGAGCCGCCTGCCTTCGGAAACGGCACAACATTTACTGTCTCGCCGTAAGGCGCCGCCGCACGCTCGCATATTATCGCGCGGTTAAGGTGCTCGCAGCACTGCGCGGCTATATAAATTCCCTTATTGTTCGCCGCGGCATAAATGCCCTCAAAAACCTCTTTAGCGGTATCGGGTGAAGAGTCCGTTCCTATTTTTGCGCCGAGTATCTCGCTTGTAGAGCAGCCCACAACAAGGATCTGCCCCTTTTTAAGCCCTGCTGTTTCGATTATTTCAGCGGCGGCGTTATATGCCTGTTCCCTTAAAGTCATTGTTAAAAAGCCCCTTTCTGTTTTAATATTATCATATTTAAGAGCCGATTACAAGAAGCGTAAAGCCAAAGCTGTTAAGGAACAGTGCTTATTGCTTCGGCTAATCACGCTCCACACTTTTTAACGTTTCCGCTTTAAGACGCTTTAATTCGTCCTCTTCCACATTTATATAAAGGCATTCCTCGCACGAGCCCCATATATTAAGGGATATGCCGTCTAACGTGCAGCCGCCGTCCTTTTCATAAATGCATAAATAATTTGCGCATTGCATAATATCACCTTTTGTTCGTCATTATAATGTTATATTACCACCATTTTTGTAAAATGACAACATTTATTTTATAATTAAGATATCATTTGAAGCAAGGTGATTTTATGGAGGAAAAAATTTTACGCTATACCCTGCGCGTTGACAGAACCTTATTTAAAAAATTCCGTTATATTGCTGAGTCGGAGGGTAGAAGCGCCAATAAGGAAATAGAACAGTATTTAAAAAAATGCGTTAAAGAATTTGAAGAAAAACACGGCAAAATTGAAATTAAATAAAAAAAGCTTTAACAGCCGCAGGCGATTGCGTATCTGTTAAAGCTTTTTTATTTTATTGTTTTACAAAACCGCGGCAAGCATTTCGCGTTCGTGCTTTTCCATTTCGCTTACAAGCTTAAGCTGCGTGCGGCATCTTACAAGATTGTGTTCGGGATAAGCGGTTTTAAAATATGTATCGCCCAAAAGATAATCGGTTAAAAAGCGCATACCGCATTCTAACGTCATCATTTTAGCGCCAACGGGCAAAAGCCGCCTTTCGCTTTCGGTAAGCGTGCCGCCGCAGCCGAAAAGAAAACCCTTTGCGTATGTGTTATAAAGGTTGATATCAAAATGCACCTTTGAAAGATCCTTTTCGTCCTCTGCGGCGGTTGAGGCGCCGAAGCGTATCGAATCGCCGAAATCGTTAACCGAGTATCCCGGCATTACGGTGTCAAGATCGATAACGCAGACAGGCTCCCTCGTGTCTTTATCAAGCATAACGTTGTTAAGCTTTGTATCGTTATGCGTTACCTTAAGCGGCAGGTCGCCGTCTTTGCGGCTTTCTTCAAGCGTTGAGCAAAAGCTTTTGCGCGCCTTTATGAATTCAATTTCGGGCAGCGCGTTTTTCGCTCTGTTCATAGGGTTCAGCTCAGCCGCCTCAATAAAGCTTTTAAATCTGAGCGGGGTGTTGTGAAAATTCGGTATTGTTTCGTAAAGCTCGCTTGCGGGGAAGTCCTTAAGCATATTCTGAAACGCCCCGAACGCCACGGCGCTTTGGTAAAAATCGTTTTCGGTTTCGGGCAGCTCTAAAGATACGGCGTTTTCAATAAAATCGTACATACGCCATATCTCGCCGTTTTCATCGGTAAAATATTTTTTGCCGTTTTTAAGCTCTACAAGCGTAAGGGTTTTCATAGCGCCCGAAAGCCTTGAACGCAGATATTCCGTAACCTTTATTATGTTTTGCATAACCTGTTCGGGGTTTTTAAACACCCTGCCGTTTACCTTTTGCAGGATATAGCGTTTGCCCGATTGCACGGTTACAAGAAATGTGCTGTTAATATGCCCGTTGCCGTACGGCTTGGCCGATACGGCGTCTGTTTGAGTTGAAAAAAGCCCCGATACATCAAAAGCATTCATTTTATTCACCCTTAATTTCAGTATTTTCTTGTATTGTAGCATATCTTATATTATAATAATATTCAAATACAGACATTTTTTGTTTGAAATCGGACAATATCGGGAGTAAGAAAATGCAGGAATTTACGGTTAAAAAAATTGAAAGAGCGGTAACTCTTGAGGCTGTGGTTGCCGCGTTTGACGTAATACGCCCGAAAAACTTTTATTTTGCGGGTGAAATGCACGATTTTTGGGAAATGGTATACGCTGCGGACGGCGTTGCAACCGCTACTGCCGACGAAAGAGTTTACACGCTTACGCGGGGTAATCTGCTTTTTCACAAGCCTATGGAATTTCACCGCGTTTGGTCCTCTGCCAATACCGCGCCGCATTTGCTTTTAATTTCGTTTAAGGCGGCAGGTATTGCAATGAAGCAGCTTGAAAAGGGGTTTTACAGGCTTAACGGTTATCAGGCGGCAAGACTTGCCGAAATAGAAAAGCTGTTTGAGCAGGTTATAGGGCTTTACGAATCGGACAGAAACGGAAACGGGTTTAAGCTTAAAAGCAGTCTTGCCGCCGCCGCGTTCGAGGGGTTTATAACAGAGCTGTGCGAAAGCGGGCTTGAAGACCGCCGCGATAATTCCCCCTATGCCGATACATACCGCAGGGTGATACGGTATATGCAGTCGCATTGCTGTGAAAGCCTTACCGTTTGTCAGATAGCGAGAGCCTGCGGCTTGAGCGAAAGCAACTTAAAACGCATTTTTAAAATGTTTTGCGACAGAGGGGTAATAAGCTACCACAATTCCTTAAGGATAAGAACCGCGGTAAAAATGCTTTACGATGAAATTCCCGTTTCAAAAATAAGCGAGGAGCTGGGCTTTTCTTCCCCCTCGTACTTTTATGTTGCGTTTAAGCGTGAAACGGGAAAAACCCCGCGGGATTTTCTTAAATCGAAATAGGTCCGTAAAGACCTGACCCGCGGGGTTTTGAATATTAACCTTAAAGCTCCTTTAAAAATTCGCCTATTCGGCTTACAGCCTCTTTTATATGCTCTACCGAGTAGCAGTAGGAGGCTCTTATAAAGCCCTCGCCGCCGGCGCCGAATGCGGTACCCGGCACTACCGCCACGTTTTTTGAGTATAACAGCCTTTCGCAGAATTCATCGCTTGAAAGACCTGTGCTTTTAATAGATGGGAACGCGTAAAACGCGCCCTTCGGCTCGCGGCATTCAAGCCCTATTTCGTTAAAGCCGGATACCATCATACGCCGCCGCATATCGTATTCCTTTACCATACGGGCTACGTCCTCGTCGCAGTTTTTAAGCGCTTCGATTGCGGCATACTGCGAGGTTGTGGGCGCGCACATTATGGCAAACTGGTGAATTTTTGTTATCTGCTCCATAATTTCGCGCGGGCCGCAGGCAAAGCCCAAGCGCCAGCCCGTCATTGAAAACGCCTTTGAAAAGCCGTTTACGGTTATAGTGCGTTCCCACATACCGTCTATTGCCGCAGGCGAAACGTGGCGGCTGCCGCCGAAGGTAAGCTCGGCATATATTTCGTCGGACAGCACCATAACGTTTGTGTTTTTAAGCACTGCGGCTAATTTTTCAAGATCGTCCCGTTCCATAATGGCGCCCGTGGGGTTGCAGGGGTAGGGGAGTATAAGCAGCTTTGTGCGCTCGCTTAAAGCGCCGCGCAGCTGTTCGGGCGTTACCTTAAATCCGTCCTCCGCCTTTGTTTCTATTATAACGGGAACGCCGCCCGCAAGCCGTGTTATAGGCTCGTAGCAAACGTAGCTCGGCTGGGGGATTATAACCTCGTCCCCCGGAGACACAAGCGCCCTTATTGCGGCGTCTATCGCCTCGCTTCCGCCTACGGTTATTAAAATTTCCTCATCGGGCGTGTAGCAAAGCGAATATTTGCGTTTTACATAGTCTGCCACAGCCTGCCGCAAGGCGGCGATGCCCCAGTTGGAGGTATACTTTGTTTTGCCGTTTTGCAGTGATGTTATCCCCGCCTTTCTTATTTGCCACGGGGTGCTGAAATCGGGCTCGCCCACGCCTAATGATATAACGTTATCCATAGTGGCGGCAATATCGAAAAACTTTCTTATGCCGGAAGGCTTTATTTCGGCAACGGTGGGGTTAAGCGCTTTAGTGTAATCTATCATATAAACAGCTGCCCCCTGTCGTCCTTATCGCCGTTTTCAAGCATAACGTCCATTTCCTTATAGCGGCGCATTACAAAGTGGGTGGTGGTTTGGGTTACGGAGTCTATGGTGGCAAGCTCCTTTGCAACAAAGCGCGCTATATCCTGAAGCGTTTTGCCCTTGACTACAACGTTAAGGTCGTAAGAGCCGGACATAAGGTAAACCGACTCAACCTCGTCGTATTTCATTATAAGTTCGGCGACCTCTTCAAAGCCGAGTCCTGCCTTCGGCACAACGTTTAGCTCGATAATTGCCGAAACATAAGCGTCGTCAAGCAGCTGCCAGTCTACTATTGCTTTGTAGCCCTTGATAAATCCGTCCTTTTCAAGCGCGGCTATTTCGTTTTGAACCGTTTTTTCGTCCGAGCCTAACATTACCGCAATATCCTTTGCGGTGTATTTTGCGTTGCGCGCTAATAATTTAAGTATTTCGTATTTCATATTATTTCCTCCCAAAATAAAAATAACGCCCCGAATGCTTTACATTCGGGACGAATAAAATCCGTGTTACCACCCTTATTCGGAATAAAAATTCCGCACTCAACGGTACCTTTAAATACCTTTATCTTATAACGGAGACCGCCGTCCGCCCTTTCGGGGGCCGCTCAGGGGCAGCTTCACCGCACCGCCGCCGCGAGCTTTCACCTGCCGCTCGCTCTCTTAAGGCGCACCTATGCGATTACTTAATCCCATCATAGCGTTTCACAATGTAATGATATACTAAAACGTGCGGTTTGTCAAGCATAAAAGCACTTGAAAGTTTATTAAAAAAAATGTATAATATGAATTGTTGCAGGCTTTTTCCTCATAATATTGAGGGAGAGTGAAGAAATGAGCAACGAAAAAGAAAAAAACGACGGCAGAAAAAACGAGCTCGAAGAAATAAAGGAAATGGGTTCGGTTTCTGCTTTTGACGGCAGGCACAAAATTTTTTGCCTTACCGTTATCGGCGAAATAGAGGGGCATAACGTTTTGCCCGAACAAAACAAAACCACAAAATACGAGCATGTTATACCGCAGCTTGTTGCAATTGAAGAAAGCCGCGATATTGAGGGCCTGCTTATAATTCTTAACACGGTAGGCGGCGACGTTGAGGCGGGGCTTGCAATAGCCGAGCTGATTTCGGGTATGAAAAAGCCCACGGTTTCGTTTGTTTTGGGCGGCGGCCATTCAATAGGCGTTCCGCTTGCGGTATCGGCAAAGCGCTCTTATATAGCGCCATCCGCCACTATGACGGTACACCCCGTAAGAACAACCGGTCTTGTTATAGGCGTGCCGCAGACTATGAATCACTTTGCGCGTATGCAGGCGAGAATTACCGATTTTGTGGTAAGAAATTCGGGCATTTCGGCAGAGCGTTTTACCGAGCTTATGATGAACACGGGCGAAATGGTGACCGACGTAGGCTCTATCCTTACGGGCGACAGGGCCGTAAGCGAGGGACTTATAGACGAGGTGGGAACGCTCAGTAACGTTATAGACGGGCTGTACAGGCTGATAGAGAAAAAATAAGGTCGGGCAATCCGGCCGTTACATAAGGAGAAAATAAATGGCAGCGGCTAAGAAAAAGGGCGGTCGTTCAAAAAGCGCAACGGCAACCAAAATGCAGAACGAAACGGCAAGGAAAGAGGCAACCGCCGGAAAAAGACAGCTTATGTCTGTAATATGGTTTGCGGTTGCGGTCTTTTTGCTTTGCATAGTTTTTATAAAAGGTCAAAACGTTTGGCTTGCAATACATAACTTTATTTTCGGCGTGTTCGGCGTAACGGCGTATTTTTATCCGTTTTTGCTGGGCTTTGTAGCCGTGCTTTTCGCTATGGATAAAATAGGCGGTTCAATAAACGCCAAAATAACGGAATCGGGCGTGTTGGTAATACTTATAGGCGCGGCGGTGGATATTTTTGTAAAGCACGGGGAAACGCTTTCCTTTTGGCAGCACCTTACCGCGGCTTATGAAAGCGGTATCGCCCTTAAAAGCGGCGGTTTTTTAGGCGCGCTTATAGGTCAGCCGCTTTATATCGCTTTCGGCAAAACGGGAGCGGCAATTACGGTTATAATTTTAATATGCGTGTTTTTAATGATAATTACGGGAACCACCCTGATGTCGCTTTTCAAAACCGTGGCAAGACCGGTAAGGTCTATATCCGAACAGGCGGAAAACGCTTACCAAAGCCGTTTGGAGCGCGAGCCTAAGGAAACGGGCGAAAAACAGCTTAAGGTTATTAAGGGCTTTAACGTTGATATACCCGTAGACGATATACCCGAAAAACGCAAAATAAAAAAAGAAACGCTTGATGAAAAGCAGCGCAGGGTAGTATCGGCTTATTACGGAGCAGAGCCTGAGGAACCCGCCCCCGAACCCGAAAAGGAAGAAGCCCCCGCCCCCGAAGAGGAAAGCCACGATATAGACGGTGCGCTTAAAGCCGCAAGGGAAGAGGCCGCCGCGCAAAAGGAGCAAATAAAGGAAGAAACCGAAAAGTTTACCGAGCACATTGAAGAAAGCGAGGCGGAAAACGCAGAGGAAGCAGATACATATAAATTCCCGCCGCTTTCACTGCTTAAGGAAACCAAGGCTACAAACGCCGCCGCGCTCTCGGCCGAGCTTGACAGCACCGCCGATAAGCTTGTTGAGACGCTTAAAAGCTTCGGCGTTGAAACAAGAATTGTGGATATAAGCCGCGGACCTACCGTAACAAGGTACGAGCTGCAGCCCTCTGCCGGCGTTAAGATAAGCAAAATAACAAACCTTGCGGACGATATAGCGCTTAACCTCGCAACGGCGGGCGTGCGTATTGAAGCGCCCATACCAAATAAAGCGGCGGTAGGCATTGAGGTGCCGAATAAGGCAAGCGCGGTTGTAGGGGTAAGGGGAATACTTGAGTCTCCTGCGTTTTCGTCCGCCAAAAGCAAGCTGACGGTAGCCTTAGGCCGCGATATCGGTGGCAACGCCGTTGTAGCCGATATTGCCAAAATGCCGCACGGGCTTATAGCAGGCGCTACGGGTTCGGGTAAATCGGTATGTATAAACTCGATTATAATGAGCCTTTTATACAAAGCCACGCCGGACGAGGTAAAGCTGCTTATGATAGATCCAAAGGTGGTTGAGCTTGGCATATATAACGGCATACCGCATTTGCTTGTGCCGGTTGTTACCGATCCGAGAAAGGCGGCGGGCGCGCTCGGCTGGTCTGTAAGCGAAATGGAAAAGCGCTATAAAATGTTTGCAGACAGGGGCGTGCGCGACCTTGCAGGCTATAACCGCTTTGTTGAAAGCTTGGGCGACCCTGAGGTTAAGCCGATGCCGCACATAGTTATAATTATAGACGAGCTTGCCGACCTTATGATGACCGCGCCAAACGAGGTGGAGGACTCTATAAACCGCATTGCCGCTAAGGCGCGCGCCGCGGGTATGCACCTTATAATTGCAACGCAGCGCCCCTCGGTAGACGTGGTTACGGGCGTTATTAAGGCTAATATACCGACGCGTATTGCGTTTGCGGTTTCTTCGCACATCGACAGCCGCACAATACTTGATACCGCAGGCGCCGAAAAGCTTTTGGGGCGCGGCGATATGCTTTTTAGCCCCGTTGGCTCTTCAAAGCCAAAGCGCATACAGGGCTGCTTTGTAAGCGATGAAGAGGTTGAGGCGGTGGTTGATTATGTTAAGGGCGACCACACCGCCGATTACGACGACGACGTTATGGTTGAAATAGAGCGTCAGGCGGCAATTGAGAAAAAGCAGAAAACGGGACTTCCCGAAGACGGACCTGAGGGGGATCCTATGCTTAACGAGGCAATTAAGGTTGTGGTGGAAAACGGTATGGCTTCCACATCGCTTTTGCAAAGAAAGCTTAAGCTCGGTTATGCAAGAGCCGCAAGAATAGTGGACGAAATGGAGCAGCGCGGAGTGGTAGGCCCGTATGAGGGCTCAAAGCCCAGAAAGGTGCTTATATCAAAGGAACAGCTGCTTGAACGCGAGGCGGCGGGTGCAGATGAAGAATAAAGTAGACAAAAGAACGCTAAAGCTTGCCGTGGGCGCGGCGTTATGTGCGTTTGTGTTTGTTTTTTGCTTTGCAAGGCTTGTTTTTAAAACCGATATCCGCGGTGCGTTTAACGCGGCAGACTTTGACACCTCAAAGGATTTTGTTAAAATTATGGACGTAGGTCAGGCGGACAGCATACTGATATATTCAAACGGTTGCTCCGCCGTAATAGATACCGGGCTTAATTCCTCTGTAAGCGATATTGCACAAGAGCTTAAAAGCGACGGTATAAGGGATATCGACGTGGTGATGATATCTCACCTGCATATGGACCATGCCGGCGGAACCGAGGGCTTGGCACGGCTTTTTAAGTTTGACAATTTTATTGTGCCGAGACCCGAAGCAGGCGCGGACGCAAACTCTAACGTAAACGCCGCAAAGGGCATTACCGTAAAGAGAAACGGCAGGATATACACCGCAAAGCAGGGAATGAATTTTAAAATAGGCGAATTTACCGTAACGGTGCTTTCATATTACGATGAGTTTTCCGATGAAAACGATAAATCGCTGGTTTTAATGGCTGAAATTGACGGGTTTAAGTTTTTGTTTACGGGAGACGCAGGCTCGGATACCGAAAACGCGCTGTTGGACGAGGGCATAAATGTCGACTGCGACGTTTTAAAGGTAGGTCATCACGGCAGCGCCACCGCAAGCTCAGAGCGGTTTATAAAAGCGGCAAGCCCGAAATACGCCGCCATATCCGTAGGGGAGAACAATGTGTATTCACACCCTGTTCCGAGAGTCATATCGTCGCTTAAGGCTTACGGCGCAGAGGTTTTCAGAACCGACGAAAACGGCGACATAACCTTTTATGTGGAAAACGGCAAAATAAAACCCGAAACCGAAAAATAAATTTTGTGCCGCGGTATTGACTTTATGAGCAATAGGTGGTAGAATACATATAACAAAAATCTTTAAGCAGGGTGCTGTGACGCCGGCAAGATTGTAATAAACGACTGTGTATCAGTCTGCTTTCTTGTGCTTACGGCCTGCTTTTTAAAAAGCAGGCTTTTTTAGGAGTAGATTATGATAATTAAAAACGCCTTTGGTTACAAAAACGGCAAAATAATAAGAGAGGATTACGATTTATCGGTCGGCGGCGTCGGCTTTCTTTCCGATTTTAATAATGTTTATATTTTTCCGGCTTTCTGTGATGTTCACGTGCATTTCAGGGAACCGGGATTTTTTTATAAGGAAACAATAAAAACAGGCTCGCTTGCGGCGGCGCGCGGCGGCTATACCGACGTTTGCACAATGCCGAACCTAAACCCCGTGCCCGACAGTGCGGAAAACATAAAAGAGCAGATAAAAATAATCGAAAGGGACGCGGCGGTGCGCGTTCACCCGTATGCGGCAATAACCGTGGGCGAAAAGGGCGAAACACTTACAAATATGGAAGCCTTGGCCCCATACTGTATAGCCTTTTCGGACGACGGCAGGGGCGTGCAAAGCGAAGCTATGATGCGCGCGGCTATGCTTAAAGCGAAAGCGCTTGACAAAATAATAGCCGCCCACTGCGAGGATAACACTCTGCTTTGCGGCGGATATATCCATAAGGGCGAATACGCGCGCCTGCACGGGCATAAGGGAATATGCTCTGCGAGCGAATGGAAACCGATTGAAAGAGATTTAAGGCTTGCAAAGGAAACGGGCTGCAAGTACCACGTGTGCCATATTTCCTGCAAGAAAAGCGTGGAGCTGATACGGAACGCCAAGGCGGACGGAGTAGACGTAACGTGCGAGACCGCGCCGCACTACTTAATATTTAACGATATGGATTTAAAGGAAAGCGGCAGCTTTAAAATGAACCCGCCGATAAGAAGTGAGGAGGACAGACAGGCGTTAATAAAGGGCTTGCAGGACGGCACAATAGATATGATAGCCACCGATCACGCGCCGCACAGTAATGAGGAAAAATCGCGGGGGCTTGAAAAAAGTCTTATGGGCGTTGTGGGGCTTGAAACCGCCTTCCCCGTGCTTTACACCTATCTTGTAAAAACGGAAATTATAACGCTTGAAAGGCTTATTGAGCTGATGGCTGTAAATCCGAGAAAGCGGTTCGGATTGCCCTTTACAGACGATATTTGCGTTTACGATTTGCAAGGCGAATATAAAATAGATCCGCGCGAATTTAAAAGCAAGGGCAAAAGCACGCCGTTTGACGGGCTTACGGTAACAGGCAAAAATTTACTTACAGTATGCGGAGGTAAAGCAGTATGGAATATAACAGAAAATTAGTGCTTGAGGACGGCGCCGAATATTACGGCACGGGCTTCGGCTACACGGGCGACGCGGTGTGCGAAATAGTTTTCAATACCTCTATGGTGGGGTATCAGGAAATAATATCCGACCCCTCTTACACCTATCAGGCGGTGGTTATGACTTATCCGCTTATAGGCAACTACGGCACAGCAGATGAAGACTACGAAACCAAAAACCCCACAATAGGCGGGCTGATAGTAAGGGAGTATAACGACCTGCCCTCTAACTTCCGCTATACCAAAACCCTGTCGGAAGTAATGGAGGAATATAAAATACCGGGGCTTGCGGGTATAGATACAAGAAAGCTTACACGCAGTATACGCGATTTAGGCTC
>DJET01000021.1 GCA_002431945.1 Ruminococcaceae bacterium UBA5891
GTATACTGCATTTACTCGCTTTTTTCTGTTTTGCTTTGCTGAAAAATTTTTAATCCCAATCTCAGCTTGAATTTTGGGTTTTTCGACAGACTGAGAGGACCTTACGGTCCTCTTTTTTATGTGCAAAAATATTTATTATTATTCGCCGAACGGGAAGTTGAAGGTGCCGCCGCCGGAGGAGCTGTCTGAACTCGAACTGCCCGAAGTGCCTGCGTTTATATCGGTTGAATAGCTTGATTCGCCGATATTGGCTTTAAGAGCCGCCTCAAAGCTTTTTTCCGCCCCCGATTTTGTAACTACGGTTACGGATATCTTATCGCCGGCAGAGCAGTTGTCTATAATATCAAGCACAATATCGTCGCTTGTTACCTCGGTGCCGTTGATTCCGGTTATAATATCGCCCTCGCCTATTTTGCCGTACAGGTCGCTGTCCTCCGATACAGAGGCCACATAAAGCCCCTCGTGGCTGTATCCGCCTATTTCAGCCGTAACCGAGTTTATTGCGGTGTAGGTTATGCCGAGCTTGGCGCGGCTTACAACCTTTCCCTGCTTTATAAGCTCGCTGCAAATGCGTTTCATGGTCTTGGTGGGTATGGCGTAGCCTACCGCGTCGTAGCTTACGCCCGCAAGCTTTGAAGAGGTTATGCCCACAACCTGACCGTACATATTAACAAGCGCGCCGCCGGAGCTGCCGGGGTTTATGGCGCTGTCGGTCTGGATAAGCTTTGCAGAGTAGCTTGTTGTGGTTTTAACCCTTCTTGCAACCGAGGATATTATGCCCTTGGTTATGCTTGAGGCTTCGGTGGCGTCGCTCGGACGGCCTATTGCCACAACGTTTTCGCCGTAAACTATTTGCTCTGAATCGCCGAAAACCGCGGGGGTAAAGCTGCCGCCGTCTATTTTAAGTATTGCGAGGTCGCTTATTTTATCGCCGGCAACATACTTTGCGTCGTACTGCTTGCCGTCTGACGTGTAGATCTTGAATTTAGCCGCGGGTACCTCGGAATAAATATGGTCGTTTGTAACTATATATCCGTCCTCCGAATAAAATACGCCGCTTGCCTGACTGCCGTTTCCGGCGGTGTTGTAAACGGTTATGCCCACAACCGACTCGTTCACCTTATCGTAAACCTGCGCCGCGGTCATTTCATCGGTATTTGCAGGCTTTGCGGCAAGGCTTATGTTTGCCTTGCTTTTAGAGGTATAGCTGCTTTTGTTTCTGCCTAAAAAGTAACCCGTAACGGAAGCGGCGGTAAGCAGAATAACGCCCGCCATTACCGCGGCGAATACCCGAAGCCCCTTACTCATAGGCTTATAATCGGTAATCGGCTTTACCTCGGTATAGTTTATTTTGTTGTAAACAGGCTCTTGGTTTACAGGCTCCGGCTGTGTAAACGGCGCATCGGCAGTGCCGGCCTGTTCCTCGGTACGGCTTTCTTCCTCTTTAAAGCCGCCGTTTGCGGTTTCATTGTTTTCGGTGTTTTCGTTGTTTATAAAATCGTCCATAATACTTAAAGCTCCGTTCTACTGTAATGGCAGCGTTACGCTGAATGATGTAAATTCGTT
Organism: Ruminococcaceae bacterium UBA5891; assembly: GCA_002431945.1. GTDB lineage: Bacteria > Bacillota > Clostridia > Oscillospirales > Acutalibacteraceae > UBA737. The sequence continues at coordinate 1,567 of DJET01000021.1, forward strand.
CTCGCGGCTTGTAACGGTTACGGTGCCGCCGTGCGCCTTTACTATTGTTTTTACTATATAAAGGCCGAGCCCCGTGCTGTTTTTATTAGCCGAGCGGGATTTATCCACCTTGTAAAATCTTTCAAAAACATAAGGCAGCTCGGCGGCGGGTATGCCCTTGCCGGTATTTGTAATTGTGAAAATAAGCTTTTTGCCGTCGGTCTTTGCCTTAAAATCAATATTTCCGCCTTCGTTTACAAACTTTATCGCATTATCGGTAAGGTTGTAAATAACCTGATGTATAAGGTCGCGGTCTGCCGTAACGGAAATACTTTCTATGCCGTCAAGCCCCGTAATTTCTATTTTTTCGGCTTCTATGCGCTGCTCCTGACTTATAACGATGGTGCAGAGCAGCTCTCTGAAATCGAAAAGCTCAGGCTTTAAAACAAACTCTCCCGCTTCAAGCTTAGACATACTAAGCATTGACTGAACAAGCCTTGAAAGCCTTTTAATTTCATCGGATACAATACCTAAATAATAGCTTTGCTTATCCGCCTCAATTGTGCCGTCGAGTATGCCGTCTATAAATCCGCCTATTGTAGTCATCGGCGTTTTAAGCTCGTGCGATACGTTTGCAACAAAGCTTTTCCTCATACTTTCAAGCTGTGCTAAGGAGTTTGTCATCTGGTTGAAGGAAACCGCAAGCTCGCCTATTTCGTCGTCGCTTGTAACGGGTATGCGCTTTGAAAAATCACCCTTAGCCATAGCCTTTGACGCTTCCGACATAAGCTTTAAAGGCTTTGTGAGCCTGTACGTCATAATATAAATGGCAAAAAACATTACGGTTATCGGCACCGCCGCCGAAAGCAGATAAAGCTTTGTAACGGTAAACATAAGCTCGCGTATCGCCGAAACGGGCGCCGTGCTGAATACGGTGCCTATTCTGTTGCCGCCGGTGCTTATAACCGGCTCGGAGGCGATGTAATGCGGCGCGTCGTAGATATCAAGCGTATCAAGCCTGAACGAGCTTTTGCCGCCTGAGCTTTTAAGCTCTTCCTTCGGAATAATGTGCTGCGAGTGACTGCATTTGCCGTTTTCAAGCCATTCCGAACAGCTGCATACCGCTATTTTACCCTCGTTATCCGCCAAAAAAATATCAACGTTTGAAACCGAGGAAAGCGCGTTTACGGTTTGGAAAAATTCCTCGCTTTTTATATCTCCTCCGCTTAGCTTTGAAAGATAATCCGAAACCTCTGCCGAGCATTTGCTGAGCGTTTCGTACTTGGTTTTTGCAAGATAGTTGTTAAGCACAAAGGAAAGTATGGTCATCATAACCGCAAAGCTTAAAACTATAATAAGCGCGTCTGCAAAAAAATACTTTTTAAAAAGCTTAAGCTTCATAAGCTTACTTTACCTCGAATTTATAGCCTACGCCCCAAACGGTTTTTAAAGACCATCTGTCCGAAACGTTTTCGAGCTTTTCACGAAGTCTTTTAACGTGAACGTCAACCGTTCTTGAGTCTCCGTAATAATCAAAGCCCCATACCTCGTCGAGCAGCTGATCGCGCGTGTATACCCTGTTCGGGTTGCTTGCAAGGTGATAAATAAGCTCAAGCTCCTTAGGCGGCGTATCTATTTTAACGCCGTTTACCTCAAGCTCATAATTTGTAAGGTTAATGCGAAGCTTATCGTACTTGACCTCTTGAATCTGCGAGGCCTTGTCCTTATCGCTGCTGCGGCGAAGCACCGCCTTTATGCGCGCTATAACCTCTTTAGTGTCAAACGGCTTGCTTATATAATCGTCCGCTCCGAGCTCAAGCCCTAATATTTTATCAAAGGTCTCGCCCTTTGCGGTAAGCATTATGATCGGCACGTCCGAGGATTTGCGTATCTCGCGGCAAACCTGCCAGCCGTCAAGCTTAGGGAGCATAATATCAAGCAGAATAAGATCGGGCGTATACTTTGCCGCATAGTCCACCGCCTGCTCGCCGTCGTTCGCAACAACGGTTTCAAAGCCGTCCTTTTCAAGATAAAGCCTTAAAAGCTCGCATATATTTTCGTCGTCGTCTACAATAAGTATTTTATACTGCATAGCGTTTCCCCCTAATTCAGAGTTTAAAGTAATAATATAATAATTTTATTACAGGAGTATGAATAATTGTAATTATTTTGTGTCCCGTATAAAATAAACAGAGTGAAACAGCTCCCTTAAGGAGCCGTTTCACCCCGATTGTTTAGTCTATCCTTCCTCTTCACTTTCATTAAGAGGCAGGCTGTCTATTACGGCAAGAGTGTTTTTAAAGCTGTTTTCAATATACAGTGAGCGATAATTATAATTTGTAGCAGTGCGGTAGCTTATTGATAAAAATTTTGCATTTTCGCCCGTAGCAACGCCGCCTTCGGCATTCGGCAGATCGGATATATACGCGGCGATAAGCGTTCTTATTTCCTCGGCGCTTAATACCCCGTTTGCCGATTTATATTCTATGTCAACGAAAACGTCGGAAATATCCTCTTTAAAATACTCTTTTTTAAGCGATTCAATATATTCGTCGCTCTTATAAAGCGGTAAAAGCAGATCCTTATATTTGTTGTAATCAATATAATACTGCCGCCTTACCGAGTCGCCGTTTTTAAGGTTATAATCTATGGCAATATATCCGCCCTCGTCGTTTTTAAGGCTGCGGTTTTCAATTATTTTTTCGTGCAGTCTTATAATTGCCGCAGGGTCTTTAAATTCAAGCATTCTCTCAGAACTCGACAATGTTAACGAAACCGAAGAAATATCTTCCTTTTTGGGTATGCGCGCAGCATAGCCGAAGCCGCCCGTTATAAGTATTATAACCGCGCACACCATTGCCGCAAAGGAGCAGCCGCCCGTTATAAGCGATTTTTTTACCGTTTTAAAGCCGCGGTCGCTTATGGCGCCGAAGGTGACCGCCGAAAGCAGCGCGCCGAGAGCGGCGAATATCCAAAAGGAAACGGTGTATTCGCCGCTTGAAAATATAATGCCTAAGCAGTAAGCGCCTATAAAGCCCACAATAAACAGGCAGATAACGTATAAAAACCTATAAGCGTAGGTAACGCCGCTTTTTTCGCTTCTGCGGCGGTTATAAAGCAGAAAAGCCGCAACAAGCGATATCGCCGCCATTATTAAAAGCTTTATGCCGAAGAACATAAGCAGCTTGGCATTTGTGAATCTGCGCAGTGAAAATAACTGTGCAAAGGCATAATAAAAGGGCGAGGAATGCAAAAGCAGCCTTGAATAGTCGGCAGTTACGCTGCCGAACAGAAATTGGTTTATAAGCTCGGCGTTTATTATCTGCAAAAGCAAGGTGCCTGCATTGAATGTGAAAAACGAAAGTATAAGGTCGAATACGCTGCCGGCGCAAACTATAAATATAAGCGAAAAAGCACAGCACGCAAGCATTACCAGTACGTTTGCGCAAAAGCCCAGCGCTATCGGCTTAACACTGCCGGTAACGTATTTTAATTTTGTAATACAGCCCATTGAAATGTAGGTGATGGCAATCGGCAGCATAATGGGCACAACGCTTGCCGCAAATCGGGAAAACAGCAGTCCGCCGCGTTTTACGGGCAGAGCATGGAAGAAATCGCTTGAGCTTCTGCTGTAAAGAAATGAAAAATTTATAAAAAGGTATAAAAGCGCCGCGGCGGTTGTGGCAACGGTTGCTATAACGATAAGCAGCGGATAAAACTCTGCAAAGTTAACTATCTTACCCGAAATATTTGAAACGTTAGCATAGGTGCGTTCGCGGTTTATCTCCATAATAACGTATCCGGGACAGAAAAGCAGCGAAAACACCGTTAAAAGCAGGGTGATACCTGCGGTTCGCTTTACCGAAAGACGGTAAAGGTTTAACGCCGCGTGAAATTTATTCGGTAATGCCCTTTGAGTCATAGCCCTGCACCTCCAGTTCACATATAAAAATTTCTTCAAGAGAAGGCTCGATACATTCCGCAAAAACAGGGGACAGGCGGTTTACATAGCTTAAAATTTCGTCCTCGTTTCCGCGCACCACCATATTTATAACCGAGCCGCTGCGTTCTGTTTTTACAATATCAAGCCCCGAAAACGCCGAAAGCTCCGGCACGTGGCGAAACGCCGCCTGAAGCTTATGAAGACGTCCTTTAAGCGCCTCGGTCTCGTCGTTAAACAGCACGTTTCCGTTATGGATAAGACCTACGTGATCGCACAGATCTTCAAGCTCTTTAACATTGTGCGAGGCTATAACCGCGGTCATAGAGCGGTTTTCCGCCCCCTCTATAAGTATTCTTTTAAGGGTTTTGCGCATAACCGCGTCAAGCCCGTCAAACGCCTCGTCAAGCAGTAAATAACGCGGGGAAGCCGCAACCGCTGTTATAAGCGCCGCCTGGCGCTGCATTCCCTTAGACATAGCGGCGATCTTCGCCTTATAATCAAGCGGGAATATTTCAAGCAGGCGGTGAAACAGGGCGTTATCGAAATTCTTATACATACTGCGGTAAAATTTTGCGGTTTCGTTTATTGTGGCGCCCGGCAAAAAATACGGCGTATCGCCAAGGTAGGAAATACCCGCCTTAATTTCCGCATTGTTAAAAACAGACTTTCCGTCTATTGTTATGCTGCCGCCGTCCGGCATATATATGCCCGAAATCAGGCGCAGCAGCGTGGATTTGCCCGACCCGTTTGAGCCTACAAGACCGTAGATAGAGCCGCTGTTGATTTTAATATCCACCCCGTTAAGCGCCTTTTTACCGTCGAATATTTTAGTAAGCTTCTGCGCTTCAATCATTATTTTCCGCCTCCTTACACACTTCGTTTACTATACCGTGCAGCTCTTCGCTTTTAAGACCTAACTCGTTTGCGGCGGTAACCGCGGCGCGGAAATCGCGCTTTGCCGCTTTTATAACAGCCGTGTCTGCCGCGGCGTCGTCCGATATAAACGAGCCCTTGCCCTTGACCGAATATATAACGCCGCTGCTTTCAAGTATCTGGTAAGCCTTTTGTATTGTGTTGGGGTTAACGCCGAGCTTTACCGCAAGCTGCCTTACAGAGGGCAGCTGCTCGCCGCTTTCTACAAGACCTAACGCCTTCATACGTATAAAGCCGTTTACTATCTGATCGCAAATGGGCACGCCGCTTTTAAAATTAAGCTGAAGCATACTGCACCCCACCTTTCCGTTTTTACTGTACTATTCTAAGTAGTACAGATAAATAATACACTGTAAACCGCGTTTTGTCAATACATATTTAGTTGATTTTTGCACTTGCAAACAGAAATATTTGTTGTATAATATATAATGCTTTAATAAGGAGAGAACAGATATGGGAGCATACGGATATTTATTGGCGCTGGCGCTGATACTTTTGTTTACTAAAATTTTCGGGCTTGCAACGGCGCACGTGCATTTGCCGCAGGTTGTGGGCGCGCTTATTGCGGGAATACTTTTGGGGCCTTCCGGCATAGGCATACTGCACGAAACCGATTTTCTTGTAAAAACTGCGGAAATAGGCGTTATTATGCTTATGTTTATAGCCGGTATAGATACCGATATCAACGAGCTTAAGCACACGGGACCTGCCGCCTGTCTTATAGCCGCAATAGGCGTTTTTGTGCCGATAATAGGCTGCGGCGGCGTGTATTTTCTGTTTTTTGAAGACAGCTTTACATATGCCAACATAATTAAGGCTTCATTTGTGGGGATAGTTTTTGCGGCAACCTCGGTTAGTATTACGGTTGAAACGCTTAACGAAATGGGAAAGCTTAAAACGCGCGTGGGCGCAACGCTTTTATCCGCCGCAATTATAGACGATATTATAGGAATAGTGGTTTTAAGCGTGCTTTCCGCGCTTGGCGACAGCTCTGTAAACCCCGGAATCGTGGTGCTTAAAATTTTAGGATTTTTTGTGTTTACGGGTATTGTGGGCTTTATAGTTTACAAGCTGTTTAAAAAAATATCAATAAATCACGGCACAAGCCGCCGCGTTGCGGTGTGGGCAATGGCGTTTTGCTTTATTATGGCATACTGTGCCGAGCGTTTTTTCGGCGTTGCGGATATTACAGGCGCTTATTTTGCAGGCGTTATTCTTTGCAACGTTACAAAAATGCGGCAGTATGTGGCAAAAAAGGTCACGGCGGCTTCCTACCTTGTGTTCTCGCCCGTGTTTTTTGCTAATATAGGGCTTAAAACCGATCTTTCGGGTATAAACTCTGAAATAATTGTTTTTGCGGCAGTGCTTGCGGTAATGGCGGTGCTTACCAAAATTATCGGGTGCGGGCTGGGCGCTAAAATGTGCCGTATGTCAAACCACGAATCGCTTGTTGTTGGCGTTGGTATGGTGGCAAGGGGCGAGGTAGCGCTTATGGTGGCGCAAAAGGGTATAGACAGCGGAAATATAGACCCGAAGGTATTTCCCGCAATAGTGCTTTGCGTGGTTATTGCCGCGCTTTTAACCCCTGTGCTTTTAAAGCTTGTGATTTCGCACGGGCCGTCCGGCGGCGGGGAAAATAAAAAAACTGTTGACAGCACGCCTGTTACGGTATAGAATAGTAAAGCATTAGCAGAGTAGACGACCGTGCGTAAAGTGCCGTTGGGACGGGGAGTTGCCCGACGGACGAAGGATTTTTCAAACCGCGGTTCGGCCGTCGCATCCCGCTGCCGACTGATAACGAACTTTATTCAAGTCTCCTTATTATCGGTATAAACGGGTAATAAGGAGGTTTTTTTATGAAAAAAAATTATGTAAGACAATTGTGCTTTTGCTCGGTGCTTGCCGCGTTTTGCTTTGTGCTTGACTACGGCGCAACAATGCTTAACAGCGTTAGCGGAGTTTTCAAGCTGCCGCTCGGCGCCCTGCCCATTATAATAGCCGCCGTACAGTGCGGTCCGCTTATGGGTGCGGCGGTAGGACTTACGGGCACGTTTTTAACCCAGCTTATCACCTACGGGCTTACCCCGACGACGGCGCTGTGGATACTGCCTGCCGGCATACGCGGCGTTTGTATGGGGCTTTTGTTTATTGCGTTTAAGCGCAGTATGAAGACGCTGCCGCTTATCGCCGAAATTACGGTAAGCTCGGTTATTGTAACGGCGGTAAATACGCTTGTTATCTATCTTGACAGCGTTATTTACGGCTATTACACCCCTGCCGTGGTGTGGGGAGGGCTGTTTGTAAGAATTGTAACGGCCGTAATATCCTCGGTTGTTTTTGCGCTTATACTGCCGCCGATTGTGCGTGTGATCGATAAAAGGGTGAAAAAACAGGGGTAGCGCGCACCTTTCGGTGCCGCCAAAGTCACTCAGACCGGCAAGCCGTTTGGTCATTGCAACCACCGTAAAATGTGCAGTTAACTGTCGTCCTGTCATTGCGAGTGACGTTGTGAGCGCCTGCAGTGCAGGAAGAAGCGAGCAAAAGGAAGCGCCGCGGTCAAAAGTTGTTCGCGCTCCAAGCGAATAACAACTTTTGGGCACCGCAAGAGTGAGTTAGATGCGCGGCACGAGCGCAGAAAAACTTTATTTTTAAAAAAGGAAAAACGGATTGCCACACGCCTTACGGCGTTCGCAATGACGATGTAAGACGGATTTAGGAGCGTTAAAAAGGCTGCTGAAAAACTCACCTTTGGCTCCACTCGTCAGATGGAGCCAAAGGTTATTCACAAACCGAAAATACTATAATAAGGCTTGTACTAAGCTTACAAAATAAAACTCCATTGGCAGACTGCATTTGCAGTCTGTCTTTTTTATTAAAATATTATAGACGATTATCGAGCAAAAGCCAATGATTAAATTTTTTTATGTTACAATTGCCTTATAAGGAGGTTTAAAAAATGAAAAACCAAACAGAAAACGAAATATCATATCTTAAAAAGCAAATTATGGAATTACCTGATAAAGCAAAAGACGCCGTTTGCTTTATGATTGAAAACTTTGATTTAATTGAAGAAATGTGCAGAGATACAGCCCTCAGCCAAGTAGAAATACAAAAAAGAATTGAAGCCGCAAAGGAAAAAGAGGATTATATTTTAATGATTATTTTATGCGCCGCAAAGGTTTTAAAAAACGCAGAGAAATAGATTAAAAAAGACACGAACTGTTGCTGCTTGCAGGGAGAGGGGGACGGATTGCCGCGCGCCTTGTGGCGCTCGCAATGACAGGTAAGCGAAAGTATATCCGCGTGCCATAAGTATTCGCAATAACTAAATTGTGTGTCATTCTGAGCGCATAGCGCGAAAGAATCCGCCTCCCCTTTAAAAGAGGAAACGGATTGCCACAGCCGTTTACACGGCTTCGCAATGACGAGGGAAGACGGATTTAGGAGCGTTAAAAAGGGCTACCGAAAAGGCAGCCCTTAGCTTATGGGTGAATATAAAAATTACAGCAAATTATTTTGAAAGAAAGCGCGATAAAAACTCGCGTGTTTTTGCATTTTGCGGATTTTCGAATATATCCGCGGGAGTGCCCTCCTCGCAGATAACGCCGTCCGCCATAAACACAACGTGTGAGGAAACGTCCCTTGCAAACGCCATTTCGTGGGTTACAACTATCATTGTAAGCCCCTCGTTCGCAAGGTTTCGCATAACCTCTAAAACCTCGCCTACCATTTGCGGATCAAGCGCGCTTGTAGGCTCGTCAAACAGCAGTACCTCAGGATTCATTGCAAGCGCGCGCGCAATAGCGACGCGCTGCTTCTGACCGCCCGAAAGCTGCGAAGGCTTTGCGTTTATGTAAGGCGCCATACCAACCTTGCCGAGAAAGTGCAGCGCCGCCTTTTTAGCCTCTGCCCTTGATTTGCCGAGCACCTTTGTTTGACCTATCATACAGTTTTTAAGCACTGTCATATTATTAAACAGGTTGAACGACTGGAAAACCATTCCCACGTGCGAGCGGTAGGCGCTGGCGCCGCCCTTAAGCTTGTCTATATTTTCGCCGTGATACATAATTTCGCCCGAAGTTGGGGTTTCAAGCAAATTTATGCAGCGAAGCAGCGTGGATTTACCCGAACCCGAAGAGCCTATTATGGTGGTAACGTCGCCCGTATTTACCGAAAAGTCTATATCGCGCAGTACCTCGTGCTTGCCGAAGGTTTTTGAAAGATGTTTTACCTGTAAAATCGGTTCCGCCATTATCTTCCGCTCCTTTTCGACTTTTTAACATATGAATATGTGCCGCTTGTGTGCGCAAGCGTATCGGTTGTGGCAACGTCAAAGTTTTCGGGGCCGTCCATCTTCTTTTCCCAAAGCCTTAAAATAAGCGAGCAGATAACCGTCATAATAAGGTAAATGGTAAGAGTTATAACGGCGGACGGGAAGTATATGTACTTAGCGCCCACAATTGCCTTGTGCGCCGCGAAAAGCTCGGTATAGCCGATAACAAACATTACCGAGGTATCCTTAACGTTAATAATAAGGTTGTTGCCTATCTGGGGGATTATGTTGCGTACGGTCTGCGGCAGAATAACGTAAAGCATGGTTTTAAAGTGGTTCATACCGATAGACTTTGCGCCCTCGGTCTGCCCGATATCGATAGACATTATGCCGCCTCGCACGGTCTCAGCCATATATGCGCCCGTGTTTATTGAAACAACAAGGTACGCCGCAAAGGTAGGCTCTAAATTTATTGCGCTGTTTGTAAAATAGGGCAGGGCATAATAAATAAATATTGCCTGAATTATCATAGGCGTTCCGCGGAACACCTCAACGTAAATACGCACAACAGCCTTTACTATGCCTAAAAGAATGCGTTTTACGATATTATCGTTTTTGCCGCACGGTATAGTTTGAATTATTCCGCAGGCGAGACCTATTATGCAGCCTATCGCCGTAGCGACCACGGCAAGCTCTATTGTTTTAAGCGCGCCCGTTAAATACTGGGACGAGCTTTCGCCCCAGCACTTGACTATATCACTCCAAAGCTCTGCAAGCTTATCCATATTATATTACGTCTCCCGAATTATTTTTCGGCAAGGGGCTGAATCTTTGTAGCCTCTGCCATAATGGAATTAAAGTCGTCTTCAGTCATATCCTTTAATACCGCGTTTATCTTATCCTTAAGCTCGGTATTGCCCTTTTTAACCGCAATACCTATATTTATATCGCCCTCGTCTACCTTAAAGGAGTTTTCTTCTAAGTCGAGTATTTTAAGATCGCTGTAAGCGAGCAGCGCGCCCTGAGCGGTGGGCATATCTGTGCAGATAAAGTCAACGGCTCCGGTTTCAAGCGCCATAAGCATTGAGGGGGCGGTTTCCTGCGCGGTCTGAATGTCGGCTCCCTTTATCTGCGGTAAGCAGGTCTTGTACCAAATCGTTCCGAGCTGCGAGGTGCACTTGCCGCCCGAAAGGTCGGAAAGCTTGGTAGCAGAGGCATATTTGCTGTCCTGCTTTGCCATGCAAACAATGCTGGCGTAAAGGTACGGACCTGCAAAGTCAACCTGCTGCATACGGTCTGCGGTCATAGACTGACCGGCTATCGTAGCGTCTACCTGACCGGTTTGAACCGCGGGAACAAGCGAATCCCAGTCAAGGCGTACAACCTCAAGCTTCCAGTTGTTGGCTTCGCATATCTTTTTAGCCATCATAATATCGTAGCCGTTTGCGTAATCGTTTGAGTCCTTAATCGGAACCGCACCGTTAGAGTCGTCGCTCTGAGTCCAGTTATAGGGTGCGTAAGCACATTCCATAGCAACGGTTAAAACGCCGTCCTCAACGCCCGACTTGCCTGTTGTCTGCTTTTTGCCGCCGCAACCTGCAAAAAGCGCCGCCGTAAGAGCAACCGATAAAATTGCCGATAAAATTTTTACTGTTCTGTTCATTTTGAACACTCCCGAAAAAATATTAAAAAATAAGCCTGTGACACGAAGTAGTATCACAGGCTTTGAAAATAAATTAGCATAACAAAGCTCATGATAGCTCTCCACAAAAAAAGTGACAGTACCGCGCTTATTAAACGCAGTCCCAGCAACCGAGCGGCGGCAACCGCAGGGAAGCTTCGGCGGAACGGCCTTTTCCCCATAGCCGCTTACCGGCGTTATGCTAAGGGGTACTTTTCCTATCCGCGTCCTCTACCAAGTGCTGACTTAAATTTTATTGTATTATAAACCCAATGCTTTTACTTGTCAATACCTTTTTTAAAAATTCAGCCGTCGTAGTCCTCAATTGCGGTTTCCGCCTCGGCGCGGGTGGGAAATGCAATTCCGCTTTCAAGCATACGCACGTCCTCAGGCGGCAGGGTATCAAGCTCTACCTCGCCGTAGATCGCCTTTATCTCGTCGCCGTTGTAAAGCGCAACGCTGTTGCCGTATGCCTTTAATACCCAGCCTGTAGGCTCGTAATCGGTATCGGCGGCGGCAAAGCCCGCAACCAACAGCACAATAACCGCCGCGGCTGTTATTGCTATTGCAGCCGCAATAAGATTTCTGCTTTTTTTGTTTTCCATACTGATCACCGTTTATATTTTTAGCCGAAATTTTACCATTATTCAAAAGCTATGTTAAATTGACCTGATTTTGAAATACTAATAAAAAAACAAAGAACGGTGACTGTTATGGATATAAAGGAAAAAGCGTTAAAAAAGCATATTGAATGGCAGGGAAAAATTGAAATAGTGCCGCGCGCGGAGCTTAAAACGGCAGAGGATCTTTCGCTTGCGTACACACCCGGCGTTGCCGAGCCGTGCCTTGAAATACAAAGGAACCCCGAAAAATCCTTTTTATATACAAGGCGCTCTAACCTTATTGCGGTTGTAACCGACGGTTCAGCCGTACTGGGGCTGGGAAATATCGGAGCGCTGGCGGGTATGCCCGTAATGGAGGGCAAATGCGCGCTTTTTAAGGAGTTCGGCAATGTTGACGCGTTTCCGATTTGCATAAATTCCGCCGATACCGACGAGATAGTTGATACGATATACAGAATATCGGGCAGCTTCGGCGGAATAAATCTTGAGGATATTTCGGCGCCGAGGTGCTTTGAAATTGAAAAAAGGCTTAAAAAAATTCTTGATATTCCCGTTTTTCACGACGATCAGCACGGCACCGCGGTATGCGCGGCGGCGGCGCTTATAAACGCGCTTAAATTAACCGGAAAAAGGCTTTGCGATATCAAGTGCGTTATAAACGGCGCGGGTGCGGCGGGAGACGCCATATGCCGCCTGCTTTTGAAGTTGGGAGCGAAAAATATAATAATGTGCAACCGTGCGGGAGCGCTTTATAACGGCAGGGAGGATATGAACGAAAGCTATAAGGAATTAGCGCTTATTACAAACCCGAACGGCGAAAAGGGAGCGCTTAAGGAGGTAATAAAAAACGCGGACGTATTTATAGGCGTATCCGCGCCGGGCACGGTAACTCGCGAAATGGTGGCAAGCATGAACGGCGGCGCCGTTGTGTTTGCGCTTGCAAACCCCGTTCCCGAAATAATGCCGGACGAGGCCCAAAGGGGCGGAGCGGAGATAATAGGCACGGGGCGCTCGGATTTTCCGAACCAGATAAACAACCTTCTTGTATTTCCGGGAATTTTCCGCGGCGCGCTTGACGTAAGGGCAAGCGATATTAACAGCGAGATGAAAACCGCCGCGGTTTATGCGCTGGCGGGCGTGGTAAGCGAGGATAAGCTTGACTGCAGGCATATACTGCCAGACCCCTTAGACAAAAAAACAGCCGCCGCAATAGCGAAGGCTGTGGCGGCGGCTGCGGTAAAATCGGGAGCGGCAAGAATTTAAAAGCTATCCGGCGTTATGCCGTTTAAAAGCAATACGGCGGCTGACGCCATAACCGCAAAGGGGGTGTAGCTGCCCGTAAGCTCTATTTTAAATTCGCCTGGGTCTACCGCGTTGCCCCTGCAATCGGTAACGGTGCGCTGAAGCGCCGCCAAAAGCGAGGTGCTGTTAAGGCTTGAAAGCGTAACGGTGTTTTTGGCGCTCATACCGCAGCTTATTACGGGTATACGGCTGTTTTTAAAAAGCTCAAGCGCTTTTTGGTTGCGGTCCTCGCATATCCCTACGGTGCAGGGCGGAAAGCTTTGCCCGTTAAAGCGGTCGGTCTCCTCGGTAAATACGGCAATACAGCTTTTAAGCCTTATATCGGTTTTTTTATATTCGCTTACTAAGGTAAACGAGCTTGCGCCGTCTGTTACCGCTTTATCCGAAATATAGCCCGCTCCGTATCCGCAAAGAATTTTTATAATTTCGCGTTCTGTTTTGCTTTTCCTTTCTGAAAAAAGGATAACCATATACCTCACCCACCGCTTATTATCTGCAATGAGTGCAAAATTATTATTTAAGGCTTTCGGTTATGGCGCTGAAAACGTATATAAGCAGCGAAAGAAACAAAAATGTACCGCTTACAATGTAAAACGGCATATAGTAGCGCCCCGCAATAAGCGTAATAAGCGCTATTATAAGGCAGCAGCAGCAAATAATTCTGAAATCGTGCGAGGTTTTATCGGTAGGAAATTCGCCCGACTGAACCTTTTTTAGTATACGCCTTAAGCGCAAAAGGGCAAAGCCGAGAAACGGCGCGCACGGGTAGCAGGTAACCATAATGGTAGAGGCAAGCGAGCTTGAGCGGTGCATTACCTCGGCATACCACGAAACGCCGAACGGGAGTGCCGCGGCGACAATAATAAGAAGACCTATAAATATATCGGTTAATATTATGCAAAGCTTAACTGATTTTTGTGCGTTTAACATATGTATATCCTCCGAAAGGTATTGTATAAAAGCCTATTCCTCCACAACGGGCGGAGTAAAGCTTTCAATTGCGCTTCTGAGTCTTTGGTGGTGAATAATAAAGTGTATAGCGGGGAAATTGCCCTTTGAGATCATTGCCCAGCGCCCCTCGTGCAGTATTATCTGCAAATTTCTGAAGGGGTTTGCCCTTGTAAATTCAGCCGAGTAGTTTTTATGCGTTTGCGCAAATTCCTCGGTTTTCTTTAAAAGGGCGGTATATTCGCCGTAGGTAAGCCTTATATCCTTTTCGTAAAACATTCCCGAAAGCGGAAGAACCGCGGGGTGGAGCTCGAATTCCTCTTCGCTCATAAGCATAATTTCATCTGTTACGGTTCCGTTTTTAAGTATTTTTTCGGTTATTTCCCTTTGCCGATCGGCAAAATTTAAAATTTTGCTTATATCCTCCGCCGAAATACCGTGCGCCGATAAAAGCTTTTCAAGGTAAGCGTTATCCGCCGTGTAAACAGGCGGCACGGATAAAACGCTTCTTCGGTTTCCCGCGGTTTCAGAGTCTGTAAGTAAAAACGCGTTAAGCCGCTGCGCGCTGTCTTCCCGGTAAATATCCATTAAGGGGGACGCGTTTTTTAAAAGATCGTCCGCCCGTTTCCGGTAATAGGCTATATCCTCCTTTGTTTTTGAAAGGTAGTATCTTCCGTTTGAGTGGAAGCCGGCTATTGCTTCGCCCGAAAGCGCCGCCGCGCCCGAAACCCGCAAAAAATGGTTAAATGTGCCGCCGGGCGCCCGTTTAAGGTAATACGGGGAGATCTGACCGGTCATATACATAGGTATCCAGCTTTCAAGGCCCAACATCATTTCCTCAAAGGAGCGGTCTATATTATGTATATTATTAAGGTGCAGACCTTTTTTAAGCATAAGCGCCATACCGTACATCCATTTTTTAGGAAATTCCTTATCCTTTGCCATTTCGGTCATCGGCATATCGCTGTAAAGCGTAACGCTGCCGTTTGATTTTGAAAGCACGGTAGCTTTAAGAAAATCAAGCTCGCTTTGCATCATTTCCGAAATCCCGTAATAGTATTTCGAGGTGGGCAGCTGAAACGGGAGAGACGGCACCTTCATCTCATCAAAATGTATTGCCTTTATGTATTTGTTTAGGTCAAATTCATCAAGCTTATTCAAAAAATCCGAAACGCCGCGCCCGCTTTCCGCAGGGGTTTCGCTGTTGAGCAGCCAATTTTTAATATCGGCGTAAAGCGAAGCCCTGCCGCCTCCCTTAATGCCTGTTACCTCGTAAAGTACGGCGGCAATTTCCTTTGTATTTATTATGCCGGAAATATACTGTGCGGCGTCGTCTGCAAATTTTTCGGGGTCGGACGGTCTGCGCGTGCCGTTTTTAAAGCGAAAAACGGTTGAAGCGTCGTAATTGGTATGCCTGCAAAGCTCGGCAAGGTTAATGTCAAGAGCGGCTGTAAGCGCGCTGAAATTGCGGCAAAGCCTGTTTTTATCAGCCGTTTTAAAGTCTTCGCAGGAAAGAAAGGCGTCTGCAACGCTTTTTTCGGTTATATCGGTTATGCCGCGTTCTCCTGCGGCTTCGGCAATAGCGGAGCAAAGCTTTGAAAATACCTCCGATCCTGTTTCGGGGGCTCTTTCGCCCGAACGGTAACGGCTGAGCGTTGCTGCGGAAATTCCCGATATACGGGCTATATCCTTTGCGGTACAGTTTAGGGCGCTTATATATTCGTTTAATTTTTCGTAAAATTTCATAGCTACACCTCTTAACGCTTTTTATTATACAACATTATTGTTAAAAAGAAAAGCAAATAATAATGTAAGCCTACGGCACGGTGCTTGACAAACCGAAAAACTATGTTATAATAAAAACAGAAAGGCAACCGATAGACGGTTAGCCCTCAAAAATTAGTGTTAAAGAATAACCGCTAAAGTTTGGTCGCTTGGGCGGTTATTTCTTTTTGCGCATTATGGTAATAACAAGAGTAATGATTGAAACAATCAAAATCCCGAACGAAAACAAATCGTTTACTGTTATGTACCCCATCGGCAACACCCCCTTACAGGGGCGCGGGTCTCCTGAGGAGACCTCTGCACAGCAGAAGCGCCGACCGAGGCGGCAGCCGAGACGAACTTAACCGCCTACCGTTGTAGGTTGCCTTTAAGGGTGATTACTCACCGACTTTATTTTACACAATTCCCGATTACTTGTCAATTAAAATCGGTATATTTAGCGAAAGCCGCAATTTTCATTTCCCGCTCTTGACAAATTGAGGAAACGGTGCTAAAATACCGATATAAGTTAAATGCTACGAAGGAATTATTTTTTACTTTCGGCGGTTTTAAGAGAGTCGGCGGTTGGTGCAAGTCCGATACGGCGGTGTAAAAAAGTCTCGTTCCAGAGCAGAGCGGCGGAACCTTTAGTATGCCGCTACGGAAGTGCACCGTTATCAGGGCAGAAGGCTTGTTGGAGCCTTACTAAGCGACCGTTTTATAAAAAACGGTAATCAGGGTGGTACCGCGAAAGATATTTCGTCCCTGAGATTGCGGCAAAGCAATCTCAGGGCTTTTTTTATACCATCATTTCCAACAAAAAACAAGAAAGAGTGATAGGTTATGAAAAACATTAAAATCTGCGACAGAACGCTCTGCACGGCAGGGCGCGCATTTCAGCTTTAAGGAAAAAATAGAAATTTCACGTCAGCTTGAAAGGCTTAATGTTAATGCGGTAGAGCTGCCCGAAATTGAAAACGCAAAGACCGATACTTTACTTGTGCGCACGGTGGCATCGTTTGTAAAAAACAGCGTTTTATCGGTTTGCGGCGGTAAAACGCACGAGAGCATTGATTTAGCCGCCGACGCGCTGCGCACTGCCGCAAAGCCGCGTATTCGCATTGAGCTACCGCTTTCTACCGTGGGTATGGAATATATATGCCACAAAAAAGCGCCTAAAATGGGCGAATTTATAACCGAGCTTGTAGGTTATGCAAAGGAAAAGTGCGGCGATACCGAGTTTTGCGCTATGGACGCAACCCGTGCGGACAGGGATTTTCTTTACGAAATGATCGATACCGCAATTGCGGCGGGCGCGGGAATTATTACGGTATGCGACGACGCAGCGGAGCAAATGCCCGATGAATTTGCCGCCTTTATTGCCGAAATTGCCGCGCATATAGGCGGTAAAGCCGAAATTACGGTTATGTGCAGCGATAAAAACGGGCTGGCTTCCGCCGCGTCGGTTATGGCGGTAAAACAGGGGGCTGACAGCGTTAAAACCGCCGTTTCGGGCGATATTACCGCGCTTGAGGGCTTTGCCGCAATGATAAAGAACTGCGGCGATACCTGCGGCTTTTGTTCAGACATTAAAAATACCGAGCTTAACAGAATTGTAAAGCAGATTGTAAGAATTACGGGCGGCAAAACAGATACCGCAGCCCCCATAGCGGCGGAGCAGAGCGGAATTACCCTTGACGGCAGCGACGGAAAGGACGCGGTTGTATCTGCTGCGGCGGCGCTTGGGTACGATTTATCGGACGAGGACGCGCAAAAGGTTTACGAGGAGTTTCGCCGCGTGGCGGCTAAAAAGAAAGTAGGCGCTAAGGAGCTGGAGGTTATTATTACAAGCACGGCTATGCAGGCGCCGCCCACATACACGCTTGTGAATTACGTTATAAACAACGGCAATGTAATTTCCGCCTCGGCTCAGGTAACGCTTGAGCGCGACGGTAATCGCACTACGGGAATAAGCATAGGCGACGGACCTATAGACGCGGCGCTTTTGGCGCTTGAGCAAATTATAGGCAGCCGCTACGAGCTTGAGGATTTTAAAATCGAGACCGTAACCGAGGGTAAGGAGTCGATAGGCAGCGCGCTTGTTAAGCTGCGCTTTTCGGGTAAGCTTTATTCGGGCAACGGCATTTCAACCGATATTATAGGCGCGAGCATAAGGGCGTACATAAACGCCGTTAATAAGATAGTTTACGGGGAGGCTTGAAAATTATGAAGTTATCGTTTTCTACAAAGGGCTGGCATAACAAAAGCTTTGAAGAATTTTGCAATATTGCAAAAGATCTTAAATTCGGCGGCATTGAGCTGCACAACATAAACGGCGAGCTGTTTAAAAATAAGGACGGCGCGTTTCACGGCTACGCCGCGGCGGCAACCGTAAGGCGGCTTTATGAAATGAAGCTGGAGCTGCCGTGTATAGACGTAATTTCCGATATAAGCGAGGATACTGCTATAGCCGAAACCGAAAGCTGCATTAAAATTGCTGAAGATTTGCACATACCGAATATACGCATAAAATCCGCCGAGTGCGACAGTGACACCGCAAAGAAATTTATAACCGCGGTTCTGCCTAAGGCGGAAAAAGCGGGCGTTACGCTTGTTATTGAGACCTCCGGCGCGTTTTGCGATACTGCCGCGCTCAGAGAGCTGCTTGACAGCTTTGCAAGCGATAATTTAGCCGCCCTTTGGGATATGTATTCAACATTTTTCAAGGCGGGCGAGCAACCCGAAGAAACCATTAAAAATTTGGGCGCGTATGTAAAGCACGTGCATATAAAGGACTTTGACGGCGAGGGCTTTTGCCTTATAGGCGAGGGCAAGCTGCCGGTCGGGGATATGATGTCCGCCCTGCGCTCTGTTAATTACGACGGCTTTATTTCGCTTGAATGGGACCCCGCGTGGTGCGAGGGGCTTGACGACAGCGAGATAATATTCTCCCACTTTGTAAACTTTATAAGCCAGTTTGGGGATACCTCAAAGGCGGAGTCTGCCCTTTATTACAACCGCGCACACACCGGCAAATACGTCTGGAAGAAAAACTTGCTTATTGACGAAACCTTTTCGCAGGTGCTTGACAGAATGGTTGAGGAATTTCCCGACCAATACGCCTTTAAATACACCACGCTTGATTACACGAGGACTTACAGCGAATTCCGCGACGATGTGGACGAATTTTGCCGTTCGCTTATAGCCTTGGGGGTAAAGGCGGGCTCGCACGTGGCGGTTTGGGCCACCAATATTCCGCAGTGGTATATCGCTTTTTGGGCGGTAACCAAAATAGGTGCGGTGCTGGTTTCAATGAACACCGCATATAAAATTCACGAGGCGGAGTATCTTTTAAAGCAATCCGATACCCATACCCTTATTATGATAGACGGCTACCGCGATTCAAATTATTCCGAGACTATGGCGGAATTATGCCCCGAACTTGAAAGCAAAAAAGCGGGCGAGCCGCTGCACGCAAAGCGCCTGCCGTTTTTGCGCAATATTATAACCGTAGGGTTTAAGCAAAAGGGCTGCCTTACCTGGGAGGACGCGATCGAGCGCGGCAAGACAGTGCCGACAGCCGAGGTTTACCGTATGGCGGCGGCAGTCGATAAGGACGACGTTTGCAATATGCAGTATACATCGGGTACAACGGGATTTCCCAAGGGCGTTATGCTTACGCATTACAACGTTGTAAACAACGGCAAGTGTATAGGCGACTGTATGGAGCTTTCCACCGCCGACAGACTCATGATTCAGGTGCCTATGTTCCACTGCTTCGGAATGGTGCTTGCCATGACCGCAAGTATGACTCACGGAACTACGATTTATCCCCTCCCTTATTTTTCGCCCAAGCCTGCGCTTGCCTGCATAAATTCCGAGCATATAACCGCATTCCACGGCGTTCCCACAATGTTTATTGCAATGCTTGAAAACCCCGATTTTGCAAAGACTGATTTTTCATATATGCGCACCGGCATTATGGCGGGCAGCCCCTGCCCGATTTCGGTAATGCAGGACGTTGTTGACAAAATGAATATGAAAGAAATTGTTATAACCTACGGTCAAACAGAGGCGTCCCCCGGCTGCACAATGAGCTCTATTTACGATACTATTGAGCAGCGCGTGGGCACCGTGGGTAAGGCTTTGCCCGAAATTGAGTGTAAAATTATAAACCCCGAAACGGGCGAGGAGTGCCCTGACGGTGAAAACGGCGAATTTGTGGCGCGCGGCTACAATATAATGAAGGGCTACTACAAAATGCCCAAGGCCACCGCAAACGCCATTGATAAGGACGGCTGGCTGCACACGGGCGACCTTGCCTGCCGCACGCCCGACGGTTATTTCAGAATTACCGGAAGACTTAAGGATATGATAATAAGGGGCGGCGAAAATATTTACCCCAAAGAAATTGAGGAATTTATTTACACCCACCCGAAAGTAAAGGACGTTCAGGTAATAGGCGTGCCGGACGAGCAGTACGGCGAGGAAATAATGGCCTGCGTTATTTTAAAAGAGGGGGAGACTATGACAGAGGCCGAAATGAAAGAGTTTATAAACGCCCATATGGCGCGGCATAAGGTGCCGAGGTATATCGACTTTGTGGACAGCTTCCCGATGAACGTTGCGGGCAAAATATTAAAATACAAAATGCGCGAGGACGCGGTTGAAAAATTAGGCCTACAAAAGGCGGATAAGGTGGTAACGGCATAAATGGTGGAAAACAAATACTTTGTAACCGACGCGCACTGCCACATCTACCCCGAAAAAATAGCCGCGCGCGCGGTTGCGGGAACCGATAATTTTTATCACGAGCACTCGATAGGCTCAGGCACCGCAGAGGGGCTTACGGAAATGGGCGATAAGGCGGGGATAGACCGCTATATCGTTCAGTCGGTAGCCACAACGCCGCACCAGGTTAAAAGCATTAACGAATTTATTGCAAGCGAGGTTGAAAAGCACCCCGGTAAGCTTGTGGGGCTCGGCACTCTGCACCCCGACAGCGCCGATATTAAGGGCGATGTTGAGCACTTAATATCATTAGGGCTTCGCGGCGTAAAGCTGCACCCCGATATTCAGGCGTTTAAAATAGACGATTACCGCTGCCTTAAAATTTACGAGCTGTGCGAGGAAAACCGCCTGCCCATACTTATGCACACGGGGGACAGCCGCTACGATTACTCAAACCCCAACCGCCTTTTGCCCGTGCTTAAAATTTACACCGAGCTTACCGTTATAGGCGCGCACTTCGGCGGCTGGTCTATCTGGGAGGAAGCGAGCAAAAAGCTTTGCGGCACGCCCAATTTATATGTTGACTGCTCCTCTGCCTTTCCTTACCTTAAAAAAGAGACCGCAAGGGAAATTATAAGGCGTTACGGAGCGGACAGGGTGCTCTTTGGCAGCGATTACCCCATGTGGTCGCCCGAAAAGGAGCTTGAATACTTTTTATCGCTAAACCTTGACGAAAACGAAATAAAGAGTATACTTAATATAAATGCTTGTAAAATTTTTAATTTGGAGTGATTACGGTGAACAGAGATACTATATGCGTACAGGGCGGTTATACCCCTAAAAACGGCGAGCCGAGACAGGTGCCGATTATTCAAAGCACAACCTTTAAATACAGCACAAGCGAGGATATGGGCAAGCTTTTTGATTTAGAGGCAAGCGGATATTTCTATTCGCGCCTGCAAAACCCCACCTGCGATACCGTTGCCGCTAAAATTTGCGAGCTTGAGGGCGGCACCGCCGCTATGCTTACCTCGTCCGGTCAGGCGGCTTCGTTTTACGCCGTGTTTAACATTGCCTCCTGCGGCGATCATATAATTTCCTCCTCAACCATTTACGGCGGTACATACAACCTTTTTGCCGTAACAATGAAAAGAATGGGAATAGATTTCACCTTTGTATCCCCCGACTGCACCAAAGAGGAGCTTGACGCGGCTTTCCGCCCCAACACAAAGGCGGTATTCGGCGAGACGGTTGCAAATCCCGCGCTTACCGTGCTTGATTTTGAAAAGTTTGCCGCCGCCGCGCACAGCCACGGCGTTCCGCTTATAGTAGACAACACCTTTGCAACGCCCGTTAACTGCCGCCCCTTTGAGTGGGGAGCGGATATTGTAACCCACTCCACCACAAAGTATATGGACGGTCACGGCGCGGCGGTAGGCGGCTGCATTGTGGATTCGGGTAAATTCGACTGGACGCGCTACCCCGATAAATATCCGGGGCTCTGCACGCCGGACGAAAGCTACCACGGCGTTACATATACCGAACGCTTCGGCATAGGCGGCGCGTATATTACAAAGGCTACCGTGCAGCTGATGCGCGATTTCGGCTCGGTTCAGTCTCCGCAAAGCGCGTTTATTTTGAATTTGGGGCTTGAAAGCTTACACGTCAGAATGGCGCGGCACTGCGAAAACGCCCTTGCCGTGGCGCGTGCGCTTAAAAACGACGACCGAGTGGCTTATGTAATATATCCCGGTCTTGAGGGCGATAAATACTACGACCTTGCACAAAAATATATGCCGAACGGCACAACAGGCGTTGTAAGCTTTGGCTTAAAGGGAGGCAGAAAAGCCGCCGAGGGCTTTATGAAGGGGCTTAAAATCGCCGCTATTGAAACCCACGTTGCCGACGCGCGCACCTGCTGCCTGCACCCCGCAAGCAGCACGCACCGCCAGATGACCGACGATGAGCTTGCCGCCGCGGGAGTACCCGCCGACCTTGTGCGTTTTTCGTGCGGTCTTGAAAGCGCGGAAGACCTTATAAACGATATTAAGCAGGCTCTTGACAGTGCAGAGGGCAGGTAAAATATGCCGATAAAAATACCGAACGATCTGCCTGCGGTTAAAACGCTTAACGATGAAAATATATTCGTTATGACCGAAACGCGGGCTATCACGCAGGATATCCGTCCGCTTAAAATACTGCTTTTAAACCTTATGCCTAAAAAGATTGAGACCGAAACGCAGATATCCCGTCTGCTCGGAAACTCCCCTTTACAGGTTGATCTTGAATTTCTGCATACAAAAAGCCATATTTCCAAAAATACCTCGGCAGAGCATCTTTTTACGTTTTACAAAACCTTTGAAGATGTTAAGGACCGCACCTTTGACGGTATGATAATAACCGGCGCGCCGGTTGAAAAGCTGCCGTTTGAAGAGGTTGAGTATTGGGCGGAGCTGTGCGAAATTATGGAATGGAGCAAAACGCACGTTCACAGCACGCTGCACATCTGCTGGGGCGCGCAGGCGGGGCTTTACTACCATTACGGCATAAAAAAATATACGCTTGAAAAAAAGCTGTTCGGCGTGTTTCCGCATACCGTGGATTATAAAAACTCAATTTTATTCCGCGGCTTTGACGATACCTTTATGGTGCCGCAGTCGCGCCATACCACTCTTAAAACCGAGGATATAAAGGAAGTGCCGCAGCTTAAAATTTTGGCTTCCTCAAAAGAGACGGGCGTTTACGCCGTTTCGGCACAAAAGGGAAAGCAGATTTTTATAACAGGTCATTCCGAATACGACGCGAACACATTGGCAGAGGAGTATTTCCGCGATTTAAAGGCGGGCGAAAAAATAGAAATACCGAAAAACTATTTTCGGGACGATAATCCCGAAAATCCGCCGACCGTTTCGTGGAGAGCGCACGCAAACCTGCTTTTTTCAAACTGGCTTAACTACTTTGTTTATCAAACAACGCCTTATGACATAAATGAAATAAAGTAAACGTGAGTATAAAAAATCAGCCCCTTGCGGGCTGATTTGTTTATTTAGGGGAACGGATTCTTTCGTGCTCCGCACTCAGAATGATACACAATTTAGTTCATATGGTGCGCGGCAATCAGTCCCCACCCCCCTCGTCATTGCGAAGCCGTGTAACGGCTGTGGCAATCCGTTATCCTTTAAAGGGGGAAACTGATTCTTTTGTGCTTTGTGGAGCGTGTGTGATGGGAAACGAAGACCGGCAAAATCGTATAACAAACGGGTTTCAAAGATTTTCACTCCCAATTTGTTCCCATTTTTCAAATAACGATTATACTCTTACAAAAACTGCAAATTGCCGAAAATGATTATTCTGTCTTACGGATACCTTCAATACTTTCATCCAATTTCAAGGCGGCGTTCTTCTGCGTTGACTTGCATAATAAATATCCATTTAAAAATTTTTGTTTATGTGGAATTTTTATTTAAGTAAAATCTATTTACGCTTTTTGGGATATAATAATTCTTTAAACAGTCCATACAAAAATCCTATTATTACATACATTTTTCTTCTAATCCCTTTTTGTACCAATCTTCAAATTCAACATAGCCGCGATTATTGTCTATTATTTTAGCCCATTCCATAATTCCGAAAAGAAAAAAACTTGGGTCAACAGAGGTTTCTCCATAGTGTTTTCCGAAAAAATGAATTGCCAAATAACCTGAAACCGTTTTTTCGTCAAAATTTGTGTCGCCTACCCTGTTCCCTCGCGCTATCCCTTTTCTTGCCTTGCCGCCGTTTTCTTTTATAGCGTCAGAAACGCAATTAAATATTTCAAAGCCGTATGTTATATTAACGGGTAGCGCATCTGTTGCAAATTCAGAACCGTTTTTTATTGCATATACTTGGTGTTCTGTACCGTCGTAAGTATAGTAGGTTGCACGCCCGCCGTTTTCAATTAGTTTATTTCTTATTATGTCGGCTGCTGTGCTACTATTGTTAAGTATAGTATTTTCCATATTTATTACCTCTGTATTATCTCTTTCTTTTATTTGCAATGCTACCAACAATTCTAAAAGTTTCTTTTTAGCTAAAGGATAAGATATATTCATACGATTTTGTAATTCTTTAAGATTACCTTCACAAGCTAAAAATGTTTCCAAGAAATTTAGTTGCTCCTTATCAAGCAAATCATACTTGCTTATCTCAAAATCGTTTTTTAATTCCAACCCACATTTTTTGCATTTTAGTGAAGATATGTAAAGCTTTTCTTTGCAAGTGGGACATTTGGTTAAAATACTATTATTCATTTATATTACCTCCTTGACTATATTATATCACCTTTTATTATAGTTGTCAATATTAGAATAAATAATTTTAATTCTAATTGTGTGAAATAGTTGACGAAAATTATTGAATTTGTGAAAAAGACCTATGCTCTGAAAGTACAAAGCATAGGTTTTTAAAACAAATATTATATATAATTTACGTTTTTGTTCCCGATTTACTCCCAAAAATAATAAAACTAAAACCTATGGGTAGGCGTTATTGTTTGAGGGGTAAAGGAAAAACCGATACCCTAAAAAGGATATCGGAAGATGTTTGGAATGACGGAAAATATAAGGCGTAATTACCGCAAAAAATTGAATATCCGGTTTATATACAGACCGAAATCAGCCTTAAAGGGCTGATTTTTTTATGCCTTTTTTATTTGTGAACTCCAATAAAAAACAGGGCTACGGTGCCGGGGCCTACATGGGCGCCGGTTACAGGCTCGTAACATACGGTAATACATTCGCCCTTAAAGCCTCGCTTTTTAAGAAGGGATAAAAGCGTCTCGGCGTCTTCGGGAGCGTCGGCGTGGGCAATGCCTATCTGCGACCTTTTATCGGCAGACAGCTTTTCGTAATGCTCTGCTAATGTAAGCAGCGCCGCGCGCTTTCCCCGCGCCCTGCCGCAGGATATTATATGCCCTGTTTCATCACCCTTTAATATCGGCTTAATATTTAAAAGCGTGCCCACCGCGGCGGCTGTTCCGCTTATGCGGCCTCCGCGCTTTAAATATTTAAGGTCGTCAACGGTGAAGTATTGGCACATATTATGTCTTATTTGGCTGATATAGCTTACTGTGTCGTTAAACGATATGCCGCCGTTATTCATTTCGGCGGCTTTTATTGCAAGCAAACCCTCGCCGAGCGACGCGGCAAAGGTGTCTATAACCGCTATATTTCTTTCGGGAAATTCCTGCCTTAGCTCATCTGCCGCAGCTTCGGCTGCCTGAACCGTTCCGCTTATACCGCCCGACATTGCGATATATATAATGTCAAAGCCCTTTTCAAGCTCTGCCTTAAAGGCGTTTAAAATAACGCCGGTGCTTATCATCGAGGTTTTGACCTGTGCGCCCGCGCGCATTGCGGAATAGTAAGCCTTACCGTCAAATTCGCCGTTTTCTTCAACCTCGGCGCCGTCAACCGAATATGCAAACGGAATAATATTAAGCCCGTATTTTTTTATAAAACCGATCGGCAGATTAGCCGATGTATCTGTAAATATCTTTGTCACAATAATTCCTCCGGAAAAAAGTCAAGTGTTATTAGTGTAATAATAAACCGTCAAGGTTATACTATCAACCTAACCGTTTTTTAAAACTTCTAAGCTTTAAAAAAGCCTTGTAGAGTGCCGTGCTGATTACTCTACTGCCGAGAGAGCCGCTGATTACAAGGCGATTTGCAGGCTTTAACGCAAAGGTAACGTTAAAAAACATTCCCGCAGTTATTTTATGTAACGGCGGAAATATTTATCTGCACGGTTTCCTATTACTACACAAAAAATAAAGTGCAAATAACTGTTATTTTGGTGGATATTTTTTAATTTTATGTTACAATAAAGAAAAGTGTTGCACCGTATGAAAACAAAAACGCTTTGTTTTATCGGTCAAAATCCAAAAAACAGCGCCGTAGAGTTTATCATCGGCGGAACGGAGTGCGGTATGAGTGTTATTCGTTACAGAAAAAAGAATTATGTAAGGGGAATGTGCCATTGCGTATGGCACGATAAGGAGGGCTGGCAGCTTTCGGAGCAGACCGAAAAAACCGACGCCGAAAATTTTAAGGAGCTTAACATAACCTCCTGGCGCAATTGGGGCGACGCGAACGACAATATGCTTTTAAAATTCGGCAGTATGGGCTGCACCCTTGCGCCGACTATGCGGAATAAGGTTCCGGCAAGCTGCTATGCCGACGGCAAGCCGTCGGGCAATAGGTGGGCAAGCGCTGCGGAGCGCGAGGCGTTTGCGCAGAGAATGCTTGAAATGGCGGACATTGAGCACACAGAGCTTATAGAAACATATCTGCTTGGAAACGAGCAGTCTATGAAGGGGTGGAACCTGTCAAAGCAGCTTGTTTTCAGCGGCTACGATCCCGAAACACAGGAAAAATTTAAAAACGAATGGCTTAAAAACCGCTTTGGAACGATTGAAAGGCTTAATCTGCTTTGCGGCACCGATTTTGACTGCTTTAATGCGGTAAATGCAGAAAAAAACAAGCGGCTGAGTCTTGAATACTGGATGTTTTTGCGTGAAAGCTTTGAAAGCTTTTTGCAGTACGGCATAGACGCGTTGCACTTGAAAAAGCCCGAAATAAAATTCGGCTACGCGCGGCTTATGGGAAGGGCTAACCCCACCTGCGACGACGCCGACTGCGACGGTATGGAAACAGCCACGCAAAACCTTTATTGGCATTGGTGGCGCGATTTTTCGCGCTATTCCTGCCGTCTTGACGCGCTTTGCACAAGCGGTGAAAGACCGGTTTACATAACCGAGGTAGGGTTTATGAGCCTTTACAGCCGTGAAACAGAGGAGCTTGCCGCGCGCCGATTTAAGCAGCTGCTTCCGCTTTTGTATATGCGGCCGCAGATTGCGGGAAGCTATGTGTTTTGCTATTCGGGGCAATTGCCGAAAAACAACCCGCTTGTTGCGGAATACACCTGGGGACTTTGCAGACCCGACCGCACAAGAAGGCCGTCCTTTTATTCGGTTAAACAGCTTTATTCGGATTTTAAGCTGCTTGACGGTATACTCGGAAATTTCCATACCGTTCAGCTTGCGGCGATTACAGACCAGCTTACCGACGAGCTTATGTCGCAGGCGTACAACTGCGACAAAACGGCGCGCGTAATGTATGCGTTCGGGGTGCCGCTTAGGTTTGTGCGCGGAGATAAGAAGAACGATATTTTAAACCTTGAGATTAACAGGCTTATTGTAAGCGATATGTGCCTTTACTCTTCGCCGGACGGCGCCGAAAGCGAGGCAGAATCGATAAAAAGCTATATTTCAAAGCCCAAAAACAAAGCTGTAACCCTTAACGGCGGAGATTTTAAACAGCTTTACGGCGGCGATATTAAAATTGACGGCGTAATTCGCATAAAGACCGACAAAACCTCTCCGAGCAATACCTGGCGCGTATTGGCGCCGTTTATACACGGGGATTTTGCAACCGGTAATTTTAAGCCGCAAAATTCCGCCGACAGGCTTAGGATTCTTGACGCCGCCGCAAAAAATAAATATCAGCTTTGGGATATACAGCAGCAGCTTTTATATACCGAAGACGGCGGCGCGGTGCTGGCAATAGTTAATACGGGCAGCGAGCCTGCCGATGAAATTACGGTTACCTTAGGCTTTTATGAGGGCTGTAAATTGCAAAAAAGTCCTTCGGTGATCTGTGCGGACGGCTGTGTTACCGCCGCCTTTAACGGCAGTGCGGAACAGCCTGACTGGATAAAGGGCGAATGCAAGGCGGAGCTTTTATCGCTTACGGTAAAAAACCTTGATACTTATGCGTTTATTATGCTTTAAACAGGGGGAAATAACGGTGCTTGAAATTATTAAGAAGCTTGAAAACAAAGCCTTTACCGTGGGGGTTATAGGCATAGGCGAAAAGGGCTTGCCCGTTGCGGCAAACTGTGCAAACGCGGGATTTGTGACGTTAGGCTTTGATTCGCGGCCTATACGCGCCGAAATGATAAACGGTATGAATAATTATATAGAGGGATACAGCGTTAAGAATTACCGCGAGCTTTGGTACGGCGAGATACTGCACGGCACTACCGATTTCGGCGCGGCGGCCTCAAGCGATATTGTGATTATCTGCGCGGACGACCATATAGCAAAATCATATTTCGGGGATATAACGCCCGAAAGCTGTATCGGCGCGGTGAGCGACTATCTGCGTAAGGATTCGGCGGTTGTTTATTTATCGGAAAGCAAAACCGCGCTTTCCTTAAGCGAGGCGGAAGCCCTTATTGCAAAGGGAACGGGATATACCGCAAATCGGGATTTTATATGCGCGACAGGCGTTTCGGACTGCCGCGGCAGGGTAACCTTTACGGAAAATAATTATCCCGCGCTTTACGAAAAGCTTTTTAAGCTTGCTGACGGAGAGTGCGTATGAGCTTACTTGAATATGTTAACGTGCTGCAGGGTACGGCGTCCTCTAAAAGATATTCGTGCGGCAATACGCTGCCGCTTATGCAGCTGCCGTTCGGTATGGCGGCGTTTGCGCCCCAAACGCGATCCGACTTTGGCAATTGGTTTTTCCACCCCGGCGACAGATGCCTTGAGGGAATAAGGCTTACCCATCAGCCAAGCCCATGGATAGGCGATTACGGCACGCTTTGCATTATGCCGAACAACGGCGTGCTTTACCGCTCGCCCGATGAAAGACAGTCCGGCATTAAAAAGGAAAAATGCGTTTGGCAACCCCATTATATGAGGGCAAGGCTTTTGCGCTACCATGCCGAGCTTGAGGCCGCGCCCGCAAAGCGCGGGGCGGCGTTTAGAATATGCTTTGACAGCGGTTATAAGGCGGGCGTTGCGATATATCTGCCGTTCGGAAAAACCGAGGTTGAGGTATCGCGCGACAAAAATATGCTGTTTATTAAAAACAACTATGCCGGCCACGGCAATGTTCCCGCCGGATTTAACACCTATTTTGCTTTTCATTTTAAAACAAAGGCGGATTTCGGTTTAATTAAAGACATATCGGAGGAAAACGCCGCCCAGCAGATATTATTTAACGGCGCCGATGAGATTGAATTTTCGGTTGCGGTTTCGTACTTAGGCTTCGGGCAGGCAGAGCTTAATCTTCGCCGAGAGCTTATGGGTAAAACGGCGGAGCAGATAAAGGACGCCGCCGCGGCAGAGTGGGAGAGTATGCTTTCGGTGTTTAAAAAAGCCGATATACCGCCCGAAAGGCGGAGACTTTTTTATTCCTGCCTTTACCGCACGCTGTTATTTCCGCATTGCTTTTACGAGCTTGATGAAAACGGAAGACCTGTACACTATTCCACGGCGCTTGATAAAAAATGCGGCGGAGAGATGTACGTTGATAACGGAATGTGGGACGTTTTCAGAACGCAGTATCCGTTTTTGGCGGAATTTTACCCTGAGCGGTATACCGAGATCGTGCGTTCGCATATTCGGTATTACGGCGAGTCGGGCTGGCTGCCTAAATGGCTTTCACCCGGCGAGTGCGGCGTTATGCCCGGCACGCTTATCGACGGTGTTATTGCAGACGCGGCGGTGCGCGGGCTTTTAACGCGCGAGGAGCTATCAAAAGCTTATGAGGGTATGAAAAAGCACGCCTTGACCGAGGGCGAGGGAAATCACGGCAGGCAATTTACAAAAATATATGCCGAAAAGGGGTATATCCCCTGCGACTGCTGCCTTAAAAGCGCCAACCTTACAATGGATTATTCCTACGGGGATTACTGCATTTCGGCGGTTGCCGAAATATTGGGAAAAAGCGAGGAAGCAAGGCTTTTTAAACAGCGTTCCTACAATTACAAAAATCTGTTCGACGGCAAGGCGGGCTTTATTCGCGGAAGAAGCTCTGACGGCACGTTTCCGACAGGCTTCGACCCGCTTAACTGGGGCGGCGAATACTGCGAGGGCGGCGCATGGCAAAACGGGTTTTTCGCGGTTCACGATATAAAGGGTCTTGCAGACCTTTACGGCGGCAGAGAGGGGCTTATTAAAAAGCTTGACGAGCTGTTTTCATCGCCGCCCGATTTTAAGGTGGGAACCTACGGCGCCGAAATACATGAAATGACTGAAATGGCAACCGCCGATTTCGGTCAGTTTGCCGTTTCAAACCAGCCGAGCTTTCATCTTCCGTTTTTATATGCGGCGATAGGTTTTCCCGAAAGGTGCGCGGAAATTGTAAGGCTTACGGCAGAGGAGGCGTTTTCCGCCGAGGAGGACGGCTTCCCCGGAGACGAGGATAACGGAAGTATGTCGGCTTGGTATTTGTGGTGCTGTTTAGGGCGCTATCCGCTGTGCCCCGGAAGTAAAAACGGCACGGTAAGCTTTAAGAGCATATACAGAAATTAACAATTGAATTTATTGTTGATTTCTGTATATCAAGTGTTGTTTGCTTACATTTTACATATTGTAAAAATACATAAAAAAACAAGAAAATGCGCACAAAATAAATTAAAATATTGATATAAACATAGCAGGTTTGACGCATTCAGCCTGCTTAATGCCGTTTTATAAGAAAAAAGCTTTATTGTTATTTGGTAAATATTAACTTTTGTGAATAAAAGGGGAGCGGCAAATGCGAAAGTATGAAAAATACAATTTAAAAAAAGAGTCTGTGGGATACGCCTTTGTGGGTTTGTTTGTTGTAGGCTTTCTTTTGTTTTTTCTTGTGCCGTGCGTTTATTCGGTTTATTACAGCTTCGGCACAATTAAGTATTCGGGCGGATACAATTTTAAATTCGGCGGATTGGATAATTTTAAGCGCGCCCTGCTCATAGACGGTTCCTTTAACAGATTGGTGGCGTCGTCGGTAGGGAATACGGTTAAAAACGTACCTGTTATATGCGTGCTCAGCTTTATTATCGCCTCGCTTATAAAGGATTCCTTTCCCGGCAGAAATATTATAAGGGTAATACTGTTTTTGCCTGTTATTATTTCATCGGGCGTTGTGGCTTCAATGGAAAGCGGCGATCTGCTGCAAAAAAATATGCAGCTTATAAGCAGTCAAAGCGGGTCTGCCATAGGCGAATCGGATATGCTTGGCTTTTTGATTGAAATAGGGCTTGGGGAAACGGTATCCTCCTACATTGTATATGCGGTAACAAATATTTTTTCTATGGTTAACTGTTCGGGAATACAAATTCTTATTTGCCTTACCGCGCTGCAGTCTATTTCGCCCGCGCTTTACGAGGCTTCCGCAATAGAGGGGGCTACCGCCTGGGAAAATTTTTGGAAGATAACCTTTCCCATGGTTATGCCGCAGCTTACCGTTTGCGTTTTTTATACGATTATAAATCAGATGCTAAGCAGCTCCAACGCCGCAATAAGCTACATATACAGCACAAACTTTAAGGATTTTGAGCTTGGCTACGGCTCGGCTATGGCGTGGATATATTTTATAGCCGTTTCGCTTATGCTGTTTATTATGGTGGGCGGGCTTTCAAAGCTTTCTTCAAAGTATTATAACTGAGGTTTGGTAAGTGATATGCACAATACATATAAACTGAAAAATACCGCAAAGCACACGCTTGTTATAGCCGTAAAATACGCCGTTCTTTTAGGCTTTTGCTTTATTATACTTTATCCGCTGTTTTCAAAGCTTGTTATTGCGTTTATGCAGCAGCAGGATCTGTATGATAATTCGGTAAAGTATATACCCAAAAATTTTACGCTTTATAACCTGCGCTCGGCGGTTAATTACCTTAATTACATACCCACAACCCTTAAAACCGCGGCGCTTGTGTTTTCGCTGTCTGTTCTTCAGGTTTTTTCAACAATGCTTGCGGGCTACGGCATAGCGCGGTTCAGGTTTCCGGGTAAGCGGATTGTGTTTCTTTGCGCGCTGCTTACCACGATAGTACCGTCGCAAATAACCTCGGTTCCTATGTATATTTATTTCAGCAACTTTAATCTTATCGGCACGCCGGTTCCGCTTTACCTTATGTCTGTTACGGCGGTAGGTCTTAACAACGGACTGTTTATTTATTTATTCTGCCAGTTTTTCAAGGGCTTTCCGAAAGAGCTTGAAGAAGCGGGACAGATAGACGGCGCAGGAGCCTTCGGAGTTTTTTTCCGAATTATTATGCCGTGTGCAACCTCGATTACCGTAACCTGCTTTTTATTCGGATTTGTATGGCAGTGGACCGATAATTCACAGCTTAACACCTTTTGGCCGAATAACGGCTTTTTAATGAATATGGCGGAGAAAATGCCCAGCACTATGTGGATGCAGACCTCGGATGATTACTGGCGTTCGATTATGAACAACACGGGAATTTTACTGCTTATTTTTCCTTTGCTTATACTTTACCTGTTTTTGCAGCGTTATTTTGTTGAAAGCATTGAGCGTTCGGGCATAGTAGGATAGGGGGCTTACGGTATGAGAAAATATGTTTTTAAGCGTGTTACGGCGGCTGTTTGCGCAGCAGCGGTGCTATCCGCCGCGCTTTTGACCGTTTCCGCTGAAAAAGCCCCTTCATACAGGGAGTATGCCGAAAACACGGCGGCAATCGGCGGAAATACAAAGGGCGCTGCGGCGCAGCTTAGGGACTGCGTGCTTTCGGGCGGGGCGCAGACCGTGAATACCGCCGACGGCGAGGCGATACTGCTTAAAACCGACGGCGCCGCAGACTTCACCTTTCCCGAAATTGAAGAGGGGCTGTATACGGTAACGCTGTATTACCGCGCTTTAGAAGACAGCGCGGGGCTTTTGCGCTGTGAAATAGGTATAAACGGCAGTATCCCGTTTGAGGAATGCAGGGGAATAAGGCTTGACAGAAAATACCGTTACGGTAAGCCGCAAAAGGACGCTTCCGGCAATGAAATAACGCCTCAGCCCGAAGAGGTTTACGAGGTTTTAAGCACGGCGGTATCGGACGCGGGCGGAAAAAGGCTTGATCCGTTTTTATTCGCTGTTGATAAAACTACCGTTCTTACCGTTAAAAATATCAACGCGGACTTTTATTTGTACGGCGTTTCGCTTTCCCCGTTTGCCGAGGCGGTAACCTATAAGGATTATATCAAGGCTTACGCTTCAAAGCAAAGCGGCACTGATAAAATTAAAATAGAGGGAGAGGACGTATCGGAAATATCCGACGCCGGTATAGGCATTTTCTGCGACGACAGCTCCCCCTCAATCTCTCCTGCGGCTTGGAAAACAAAGGTAATAAATATTATAGGCGGCGAATGCTGGCAAACGCCCGGAGAGGCGGCAGCCTGGGAATTTAAAACCGAAAAATCGGGTATGTATAAAATCAGCGTGCGCGCAAGGCAGGACTACACGGGAGGTCTTTTTACAAACCGCAAGCTGCTTATAGACGGCAGCCTGCCGTTTAAAGAGGCAAATGCGGTACGCTTTCCCTATAAGGCGGGCTGGTACGACCTTACATTGGGAAATGAGGACGGCGATTACTGCATTTATCTTGAAGAGGGAACGCACACTCTGACACTTGAATGTACTATGGGCGAGCTTGCGGACTTTGTGGAAAAAACGCAGGAAACAATAGAGCTTCTTAACCTTATATACAGAAAGGTGTTTATGCTTACCGGCTCAGAGCCGGACAGTATGAGGGACTACGGTATCGAAAGCAAAATGCCTGAGCTTAAAGGGAGCTTTAAAGAGGCGCATACCCGTCTTAAGGAAATATCGGGCGGAATGAACGAGATAACCGGCGTAAAATCCTCGGATAACGTTATATTTGAGGACCTTATACGTCAGGTGGCTGCGTTTGAAAGCGATCTTGAAAGCGTACCTGCGGGAATTTCATCGTTTCAAAGCAATATAAGCGCTCTTGCAACCTGGGTTAATAACCGTTACAACCAGCCGCTTGATATCGATTACATTCAAATTTTACCGAGCGACGGCGCCGTTCAAAGGGCGCAGGGCGGATTTTTCAAAAGGCTTTCCTTCGGTTTTACAAAATTTTTGGGCTCGTTTTCTTCGGTTTACGGCAGAAAGCAAAGTAATACCGAAAAAACCGAAATCGAGGTTTGGATACCCACCGCAAGGGATACCTCTGAAATAATACGCAATCTTATTTGGGAAAAATTCACTTCTGACGGAAATATAACCGTAAAAACCAAAATGATGGGCGGCTCGGAGCTTTCCGCAATAGTGGCGGGCAGACAGCCCGACGCAATTATTATGCAAACCGAAAGCGAGCCTGTAAACTATGCAATGAGAGGCGCGCTTTATCCGCTTGACGTATTTCCGGATTTTGAGGAAATAACAAAAAGGTTTGTTCCGGTTACGCTTAAGCCGTTCGAATATAACGGGCATACGTACGCCTTGCCCGAATCGATGAGCGTTCCGCTGCTTTTTTACAGAACCGATATATTCGAGGAATTGGGGCTTGACGTTCCGCAAACGTGGAATGAGATATACGATGCGGTTGCCGAGCTGCAAACCAAAAATATGCAGTTCGGAGGGGTAGACTTTAATACCCTGCTTTATCAGCACGGCGGAGAATATTACCGCGGGCACGGTAAGTCAAGCGCGTTTGACACCGAGCAGGCAATCGAGGCGTTCGGTCAGTGGACATCGTTCTTTGCGGATTACGGACTTCCCGTATCGTATAACTTCCTTAACCGCTTCCGTTCGGGTGAAATGCCGCTTGCCATACAGGATTATACCATGGCAAATCAGCTTGAAATGCTGGCGCCCGAAATAAGCGGCTGCTGGTCGGTTTTGCCTATACCCGGCACCGTTAATTCAGACGGAACGGTAAACCGCACCGCGCTTACATCTTCAAAAAGCTGTTATATTTTAGCAAAAAGCAAGCACCGTAAAGAGGCTTGGGAATTTTTAAAGTGGTGGACCTCGGCAGACGCGCAGCTAAGCTTTACCACAAGGCGTGAAAACCGTTTGGGAACGGTTGCAAGGGTGGCGGTCTCAAACCTTGAGGCGCTGGCGGCGGTTCCATGGTCAAGAGAGGTCGTTACGGCTGTAAGGGAGCAAATGCAAAGCCTTGACGCGGTAGAGCAGGTGCCCGGCGGTTATTTTACCTCGCGGCATGTAAGCAACGCCTTCCGACAGGTGGTTTACCACGGCGGAGATGTTCGCGAAACGGTTTTGGAGTATGTTAAGTATATAAACGAAGAAATAACAGAGCGAAGAAAAGAATTCGGATTACCTACCGATTAGACATGGGGTGAATACATTGTCAAAAGCCGCAGCAGGCAAAAAACGCAAGGGAATTTTAAGCTATTGGCGGGATTATCTCGCGCTGGCGCCGTTTTTTATAATATTTTTTACGCTTACGGTACTGCCGGTTATAATTTCAATTTGTCTCGGCTTTACGTATTACAATATTCTTGAGACGCCCAAATTTGTGGGTCTTAACAATTACATACAGCTTATTTTTCACGATAAAATTTTTTCTAAAGCAGTTTCAAACACAATGGTTTTAGCGGTTATAACCGGTCCTGTCGGATATATTTCGGCGCTTATCACAGCGTGGATGATAAACGAGCTTAACCCGAAGCTTAGAACCGCGCTTGTATTTATGATTTATGCGCCCACAATTTCAGGCAACGCATACCTTATATGGCAGCTGCTTTTCAGCGAGGATTCGCACGGATACTTAAATTCAATGCTTAAATACCTCGGCATAATAGATTCCCCGATATATTGGCTCAGCGACCCTAAGTATATGATGACGGTTGTAATTACGGTATCGCTGTGGCTGAGTATGGGAACGGGATTTCTATCTTTTGTGGCAGGCTTGCAGGGTATAAACGTATCCCTGCTTGAGGCGGGTAGTATGGACGGAATATCAAACCGTTGGGAAGAGCTTTGGCATTTGATACTGCCCTCTATGAAGCCGCAGCTGCTTTTCGGTGCCGTTATGTCTATAACCTCGGCGTTTTCGGTGGGGGCTATCTCCTCGGCGCTTTGCGGAATGCCCAGCACGGATTATGCGGTTCATACGGTTATGAATCACCTTAACGATTACGGCACTACCCGTTTCCAGATGGGCTATGCCTCGGCAATTGCAACAATGCTGTTTGCGGTTATGATAATAAGCAACAAGCTTATTCAAAAGCTTTTAAGAAAGGTCGGAGAATAGTATGAAATCGTCGCGTCCGTTTTTCCGGCATTTCTCTCATTCAAAGGCGGGGGATCTGCTTAATCTTCTGTTTCTTATGCTTGTTGCGGCGTTTATGATATTGCCGCTTATATACATTGTTTCAAATTCCTTTAAAATACCAAGCGAACTTTACCAGTTTCCGCCTACGTTTTTCCCTAAAACGGTTACGTTTGACAATTACAAAAGTCTCGGTCATCTAATGCGTAATTTTTCGGTTCCGCTTTCAAGATATGTTTTTAACTCGGTAGTATACACGGCGGTGGGAATAACGGGTAATATTATATTCGCCTCAATGGCTGCATACCGCCTTTCAAAACGCCGCTTTCCGGGAAGAAAGCTGTTATTCCGTCTGGTTGTGCTGGCGCTTATGTTTTCTTCCTCGGTAACCTCAATACCGAACTACATAATTCTTTCAAAGCTTAATATGCTTGATACGCCGTGGGCGGTTATAATTCCCGCGTGGGCTTCAACGCTCGGTCTGTTTCTTATGAAGCAGTTTATGGATCAGATGATACCTATGGCGCTGCTTGAAAGCGCAAGGATAGACGGCGCGGGAGAAACAAAAATACTTTTCGGCATAGTTATGCCTATTGTAAAGCCGGCGTGGCTTACCCTGATTATTTTCTCGTTTCAGGGTATCTGGACAAACACGGGCGGCAGCTTTATATTCAGCGAGGAGCTGAGAACGCTCCCTTACGCTTTAAGCACGGTGTCTGCCGACGGTTTAGCGCGCGCGGGCAGCTCCGCCGTTATATCGGTTATAATGCTTATACCGCCGATAACGGTGTTTCTGCTTTCGCAAAGCAACGTGCTTGAAACCATGGCAACGTCGGGAATGAAAGAATAAACATAAGGGAGTGAAATAATGAAAGCAATACGGCGCGCCGCGTGCGTTATTTTTGCGCTGCTTATTACCTGTACCGCCCTTTCTGCGGCGGCTGCCGGCGATCTGCCGGATTTTGAGAATTATATATATTCAAATTCAGGCAGCGCGGTGTACGCTCCGGCGGCATATTCTCTTAAAAAAACCGTTTACGCTTCGGATATGGGGATAGACGGCATAGGCTCTGTTGCAGATGCGGCGGTAAGCTCTTCGGGCGAGGTTTTTGTGCTTGACCGCGAAAAATGCCGCGTGATAGGGCTTACCCCCGATTTTAAGCTGTTTGCCGTTTACGAAAATTATATATTCGGCGGCGAGACGGTTGCCTTTAATACCCCTGAGGGGCTTTCGGTTACGGAAGACGGAGAGCTTTGCATATGCGATACGGGCAACAGCCGCGTTGTGCTTTTAAATAAAAGCGGCGAGACCTTAAAGGTTATAGGTCCGCCTGAGGACGACAACGGCTTGCTTGATTATAAATATTATCCGCAAAAGGCTGCGGTTGACAATACGGGAAGGCTTATAGTCAACGCCAAGGACCAAACGCAGGGACTTATGGTTTTTGACGCAAACGGCGGATTTACCGGTTATATGGGCGCAACGCCCGTTAAAACAAACGCCGCGGAGCTTTTTTGGCGTTCGTTTTCCACAAAGGAACAGCGCAGGCGCGCTATGCGCTTTGTTCCGAGCGAGTATAACAATATAGATATCGATGAAAACGGGTTTATTTTTGTAACCTCATATTCGGCGCAAAAAATAAGAAGACTTAACCCCGGCGGCAAAAACGTGCTTAAAACCAATGCGTATTATAACCCCTACGGCGATCTTGAAACCGGAATACGCTCGCTTTCGCAGTCGCAGTCTTCCACAATAGTAGACGTTTCGGCAGGTCCTGACGGCGTATACAGTATTCTTTCGCAAAATACGGGCAGAGTATTTACCTATGATTCGGGCGGAAACCTGTTATATATTTTCGGCGGAAAGGGAAGCGCCGCCAATCTGCTTTCAACCCCGACCGCGCTTTGCTACCGCGGAACGGATATTATAGTAGCAGAGCAGGACGCAGGCTGTTTAAAGCTTTTTTCCTCTGAGGAGTATGCCGAGGATATTCTTACCGCACTGCGGTTTCATACAAACGGCGACTATGAAAAGGAAAAAGAGGCTTGGGAGCGCGTGCTTGTTAAAAACAACAATTACGAGCTTGCATACCAATATTTAGGAAAGCTTTCCTACATAACCGAGGATTATAAAGAGGCTATGCGGTATTTTAAGTATGCCTCGGATAAAGAGGGGTACTCGAAGGCGCTTTCAAGACAGCTTGCCGTAAGGGGAGAGAAGGCAATTTTGCCGGTGTGTATTGCGGCGGGTATTTTAGCGGCGGCGGCGCTGCTGTTTTACATACTTAAAAAGACGGGCAGGCAGATACCGTCGCCCGGCAGAGCCGTTAAGCGCTTTGCCGAAAAACGCCGTGTTTTAAGGGAACTTAAATATGCACTGTACGCCTGCTCACACCCGTTTGACGGCTTTTGGGAAATAAAGGCGGAAAACCGCTGCGGCGCATTAAGCGCTACCGTTATTCTTTTATTTTGTATAATAACAAATATCGTTTACTCGGCGGGACTGCCGTTTTTGTTTGCAGGCGACGCTTCGGGCGGAAATCTTATAACAAACGGCGTGTTTTCGGTGGCGTTTCTGCCGCTTGTCTGGTGTGTTTCAAACTGGTCGTTTACAACGCTTACAGACGGTAAGGGAACGTTTAAAAATATATATGTTTACACGGTGGTATCGCTTATTCCGCGCAGTCTCTCGCAGCTTGCGGCGCTGATCGTAAGTCAGGTAATAACGCTGGACGCCTCGGCATTTTTTAATATGCTTTTGGTTATAGGAACGATTTGGACGGTGTTTTTACTCTTTGCGGGAACGGCGGTCACGCACCAGTACAGCGCGGGTAAAACGGTGGGTTCAATACTGCTGATACTTATAGGCGTGGTTATTATACTGTTTATTCTACTTGTGGCAATTACTTTAATTCAGAAAATGGGCGGTTTTTTCAATGAGCTTATTACCGAATTTTCAATCAGAATCTGACCGTAAGCGAAAACCACTTTCAAAAAAGCAAAAACGGCGGATAACAGTAAGGTGCGCGGCGGCTCTTGCGGCGGTCGCAGGCATTGCGGCGGCGGCCTTGGCGCTTAAGAGCAGCAAGGTGCCTGCAAAATACGGAATTGAAGACGGCGCCGTTACTTATACTGAGTACGGCAAGGATATAACCGAGGAAATTAAGAATACAGCCGAAATGCAAAGGCTGCTTTCTTCAAACGGGGCTTCAATGTATATAGATAATACGGGAGCGGTATATTTTGAAACGGCGGCGGGCACTGTTTTTCCGCTTAATAAAACCGAGCACGGCTTTACATCGGAGCCGAATGAAAAGCAATCGGCTTTTTCGATAACCTATCTTGACGCTTCGGGCGCAAAAAAGGAAATGTTTTCAAATTCAAGCGTTTCAAAAAATCAGTTCAGGGTTTATAAGGGCAAAAACTCATTTTCGGTACAGTACCTTTTAGGCGACGATATTTCCGAAAATATAATACCCACGGCGGTTGAAAAGGAAAAATTTGAAAAGCAGATATTGGCAAAGCTTTCGGAAAGCGAGCAGGCATTTTTAAAAAGGCAGTATTTTTTATATTCGCTTTCATCGTTTAAGGACGAAAAGGAACGTAAAAATATACTTCTTAAATATCCGGCGCTTAAAAGCCGCGATCTGTATATTCTGCTTAACAGCGTTAATACCGATTCGCAGGTGGGTAAAAAGCTTACCGCCGCGTTCGGCAAAGCGGGGTACACGGCGTCGGACGCTGTTAAGGATAACGAGGAAAATCTTATTTCATCAGGTAACCTGTTAAGCTTTTTAATAACGCTTGACTACCGTATAGAAGACGGCTGCGCGGTAATGAGCATATCGCCCGAAAGGCTTAAGTTTTACCGTGCTTCTCCGCTGCTCGGAATTACGCTTAATAAATACACCGTTTCGCAAAACGAAAACGGCGGCTCGCTGTTTTTGCCGTACGGAAA
This sequence comes from Ruminococcaceae bacterium UBA5891, assembly GCA_002431945.1. Classification (GTDB taxonomy): domain Bacteria; phylum Bacillota; class Clostridia; order Oscillospirales; family Acutalibacteraceae; genus UBA737. Next base: position 41,803 of record DJET01000021.1, read on the forward strand.
CGGCTGCGTGATAAACACCGCAAGCGGAGCGGGGCAGCTGAGCGGCAAGCGCAGGGTAAAGGTATACGGCGAGGACGCCTCGGCTCATACCGTGATATCGGGCGATTCATCGGCGCTGTTAAAATGCACGATGCCGCTGTTCGGCTGCTATAACGGCAGCCGCGGCGTGCTCACGGTTATAGAAAGCGGAGCCTCTGCCGCGGCAATAAGCTGCGAGCGCAATAAAAACGGCGCCTATGCGTTTGCGGATTTTGATATTCTGCAAAGCGATACGGCAAGCCTTTCGGGTAAGACCTCGTCTGTAACCGTCGGAAACGATATTTTAAACGAGGATATAACGTTAAGATATGCCTTTTTTGAAAAAGAGGATATAAGCTATTCCGATTTTGCGGAATATTACAGAAAATATCTTGAAGAAAAGGGAACCCTAAAGAAAAACGGCGCTTATTGCAGCCCTTTGTTTTCGGCAGGCTTTATAGGCGGAATTACGGTTAAGGATTCGCACCTTAACACCTTTCCGTACGACAGGTTTGCGGTTCTTTCCGATTACCGCGATATGAAAAATATGACCGAATGGCTTATAAATAACGGCGTAGACAATATGGCGGTCAATATAAGCGGATACAATAAGGGCGGGCTTTTTTCGCAGTACCCAGGAAAGATATGCGAAGAAAAAAAGCTTTCCCTAAATATGGGCAGAAACGAGCTGACCGATTATTTGGCGCAAAACAAAATAACAAGCTTTTTTTCGGCGGGCTTTAATTATTATTACAACGCAAACAAGCGCGAGGGCAGGTATAAAACCGCATTTACCGCACAGTTTGCCGATAAATCATACGTTCAAAAGCACGCGGTAAGCCCCGTAACAAAGGCGGAAAACACCAAATTGCCCGCAAGCGAGGTTATAAGTCCGTACTTCTTTGATAAAATTGCCGAGAGCTGTTCTGCCGGCGTATTTAAAGAGCAGAACCTTAATGTCGGGCATTTGTGCGACGCACTTAATTCGGACTATAATACCAAGCACTATTTTGACAGAACGCGCGCCCGAAAGCAGACAGAAATTACTCTTAAAAAGCTTACTGCGGGTAAACGTCTGCTGTCTTCGAACGACGCAAACGAGTATGCTCTGCCGTATACGGCGTTAATTAACGATATTTCAGCCGCCGCAGTGCTGCCCGATTTTATAGATTACGATATACCGTTTAAGCAGATGCTTTTACACGGATATACGGGCTACACCGCCTCGCTTGAGGGCGACGCAAACGGCGAACGCCACGCTCTGCTTAAGGCGATAGAGGGCGGCGCCGGAATTTATTACAATTTTATCGCACATTCGGATATAGAGCTTAAAAACTCGGAATTTTCTTACCTTAACAATTTTGATTTTGAACGCACAAAAAATAAAGCGGCGGAAAATTATGCAGAGCTTAAAAAAGCCTTAAGCGGTCTTGAGGGGGTTAAAATAAGCTCGCACAGCGTTCTTTCAAACGGAATAAGGAAGGTGACCTATGAAAACGGAACGGTTATTCTTATAAACCTGTCTGATACCGAAAGGGCGGCGGGTGAAATAACCGTAGGCGCGCTTTCTTACCTAAGAACAGACAATTAGAGCGAAAGGGAGAAGAATATGAAAAGATTGGTTTCATTAGCGGCGGCGCTTATGATAATGCTTTCCGCGCTTACGGCAATTCCCGCAGAAATAAGCGCAGACGGCGGCATAACCGAATACGGTGCGCTCAGCATTACAAAGTATTTGCAAACGGTAACGGGCGACCCCAGATTCGACGGCTATATGAGTATTCCGGCAACCGCCAAAAAAACCCGTATACAAACCTTTGTAAACGGGAGCAATACAAACAAAAGCATAAATCTTTCGGGGAAAATAGACGATACATCGGAAGAAAACACCTCGGTTGTAAGCTTTTATGTAAAGCTGCCCGCCGCGGCTGATCTAAAGCTGAGCTTTTTCCATACAAGAAGCGGCGTTGTACGCGAAAGCAAGGGAATTACCGTATCTGTTAAAAAGCCGAATGTTTGGCAGGCGGTAACTGTTCCGATTAAAAGCTTTACATATAACGCGGCAGGCTCCGACCTTAGCTTCGGGCGGTTTGATATACAGTATGCGGCAGGTCTGTTTTCAGGGGACGATACGCTTTATATTTCAAAAATACGCCTGCTGTCCGCGCCCGATACGGAATACGGCGAGGCGGACGGTATTCACTTTGAAAGCGATACGCTTAACCTTAAAAAGGGTGAATACAAAACCGTTACTCCTATTTTTACAAGCTCGTCGGGCGGCACGGCAATTCCCGCCGAGGTTGAGTGGTCAAGCTCGGACGAGGGCATAGCCGCGGTAAACGAAAACGGAAGAATTACCGCATTGGCAGACGGAACGGCTGTTATTTGCTGTAAAATGAACGACAGCGTTTATGCTGAGCTTAAGGTTACTGTTTCGGGCGAGCTTGTATCCGAAGAGGTTGCTTCATTTTACATAGACGACGCTTCTGTAAGCGTTGAAAACGATCCGCGGTTTAAAAGAATTATTACGCCCGTTATAACCTCCGCCACAAAAAGAATATCTTTTCGCAAAAACGGAAAAAACGATAATTCGCACGCCGATCTTTCAAAATATATAGGCGCTTCCCCGATAGAAAGTATGGCGGTGGCGGCGTTTTATATCAAGACCTCATACAGCGGCGAGCTCGGCGCCTGCTTTTTCCACACAAAAAGCGGCGAGTATAAGGATTCCTCTAAGGTATCCTTTAAATGCGACGGCGAAGATAAGTGGCAGCTTGTTACAATTCCTATGTCGCAGTTTACATACAGCGGAACAAAGGGCTTTGATTTCCCTCGGTTCGATATTATTTTAAGCGCGGGGTCGGTCGGTGAAAACGATTCCTTCCAAATTTCGGAAATATCCGTGCTTACCGCGCCGCCGAAGGCAATTTACGAGCCGGACGCTATGGTTCTTGATAAAACGTCTGTTGTTTTAAAGCAAAACGAAACAGAGGTGTTAACTCCCGTATTTTCTACCGTTAAGGACGGTCTTGCGCTTTCGGAAACGGTTACCTACACAAGCAGTAATACCAATGTGGTTACCGTATCGGAAGAGGGCAAGCTGCGCGCGGTAGGTCAGGGAAACGCGGTTATAACCGCGCAAAGCGCGTCTGGCTTAAGGGCTGAATGCGCCGTTACGGTAAACGGCGTCGGTGAAATAACAGGATACGTAAGCTTTACCAGAAGCGATTATGCCGACTCCGTAACGGGGGATCCGAGATTTAAAAGCGAAATTAAGCTGCCTGTAAGCTCCTCGCTTAAACGCTTTAACTTTTTTACAAACGGCAAAAACGACCACACATCGGTTGATCTTTCGGATTATATTGAAAATTCCAAAACGGCGGTTGTGTGCTTTTATGTAAAAACAAATTACAGCGGAAAAATAGATACCTGCTTTTTCCATACCAAGGGCGGTATATATAAAGACAGCGCTTCCGTCAGCTTTACGGCAAACGGCAGCGGCGAGTGGGAGCGCGTTTGCCTGCCGCTTAATAAGTTTAAGTACACGGGCGGCGGTAAGGCTGAATTTGCAAGATTTGACTTTGTGTTTAAGGCAGGTCAGCTTACCGACGGGCATAAGCTGAGCGTTTCGGAAATAAGGGTGCTTTCCTTTGAACCTGAGGAATATTTCCCTGCCGAAAGCGTAAGCCTTGCAAACGGGGATATTAAAATAAGGGTTAACGAGTATGCGGGGTTAAATCCGGTATTCGCCTCTTCTAAAGGGGCAAACGTTATTCCCGGCGAAATGGAATGGAGCACTTCAAACCCGCAGGCGGCGCAGGTAGACGGCAGCGGCACGGTTTTGGGAAAAGGCGAGGGCAGCGCCGTTATAACCGGTAAAATGAAAAACGGAAACACGGTATCCTGCACGGTTACGGTATCGGGTACGCTTGAAATTACCGAAAAGGCGCGCTTTACCGTTACAAAATACGAAAAAACCGTAATAAACGATTTAAGGTACGACGCAATAATCAAATACCCCGTTTCAAAAACTACCGCGCGTATACAGCTGTTCAGAAACGGAAAAAGCGATTCGCAATCGTACGATTTATCGCCGTATATCGGTCAAACGCCCAAAAGTTCGCCGGCATATTTATATTTTTACGTTTACTCGCCTGCAGCCGGGCGTATAAATCTAAACTTTTTCCATACCAAGGGCGGCGTTTACGAGGCTACAAATTCGGTGCCCGTAACAATCGATAAGGCAAACGTATGGCAGGCGGTGTGCGTGCCGATGAGCGAGTTTTATTATAAACGCGGCGGCGATCTGCATTTCGGCAGATTCGATATAACCTGTGCAAAGGGAACGTTTGAGGACGGGGCTGTGCTTAAGGTATCTCCCGTTAAAATAGTATCCTCAAGACCTGTTATACCGCAGCTTGTAAAGGCGCAGCGCATAACCCTTAACGAGCAAAGCCGCGTAATGCCGGCAGAAACGGCGTTTAAGCTTACGGCGGAATTTTCGGCTGATAACGGAAACGCGGCGGCAGAGGATATAACCTGGCACAGCAGCGACGGCAGCATAGCCACGGTAAGTGAAGACGGATATGTTAAAACAAGACGGGTAGGAAACGTTACAATAACGGCGCGGTCTGAGGAAAGCGACCTGTTTGCCGAGTGCAGAATAACCGTAACCGAGCGCGAGGCTTCGGTTGCACGCTGGACTATGGACCGAAGCTACAGCTGGGCTACCGGCAATCTTATGAAAGCGTTTGCAAAAACCGAAAACGACAGCCGTTTTACCGATTATATTACGGCGGTAAACAAAAACGGCGAGGATTACCAATTCCAGCTGTACCAAAAGGGCTCGGCAATAGGCGATATTTCCGATTGCGTGGATTTCGGCGTGGTTCGTTTTTGGGTAAAGGTTCCGCGGGACAATACGGTTTTTGATTTAAGCTTTACAAGCAATAAGGGCTCGTTTTATTCGGGCTCTAAGCGATATAAGGTTAAAATAGCAAATTCAGACGGCTGGCAAAGGGTTGAAATTCCGCTTTCGGAGCTTGAATTTTCGGGCGATTTCCTTTATTCGCGCGTTAAGTTTGTTTCCATATTTTCGGTAAAGGAAAAGGAGCTTAAAGAGGGGGAAAGCAATCTTGCCGCAGGGGATACCTTAAAGCTCGGCGGGCTTCAGGTGCTTAATCACTCTCCGTCGGATCCGCAAGCCCCGAATTATGCGCCGGTTAAAAGCATTACGCTTGATTCTGATTATGTAACAATGGAGCTTGGCGCAAGGCACAAAATAACATACGCGGTAAATCCGCAGAATGCCGATCAGTCGGTAACCTTTGTAAACAGGAATACCGAGGCGCTTACGGTAGACGCAAGCGGCATTGTTTTGGCAAGGGCGTCGGGCAAATACACGGTTTCGGTAATAACCGATTCGGGGCATAAACGCGCCGACTGTACTATTGAGGTAAAACCATTGCCGAAGAATGCGGCAAGCAAATGCATTTTTGAAGTAAACTTTGCTAAGGGCAAATGGAACGACGTTAAGGACGGTTCTTTTACCTCGAAAATAAAAACCCTTAAAAAGACGGACGAAAATTACTACCGCTTCAAACGCGAAATGAGTTATTCGGTGCTTAAGGCGGACGCCTATTATTCCGACGTGGGCAAGCGCTTTACAATGTTTTACGGCGATATGGTTGATAAAACCTCGCTTTCGTATTTAAGGCTTAACGCAGAGCCGTATTTGGAAACGGCAACGGTGCGGTTTTGGGTAAAGGCGCCGAGAGCCGGAATAAGAATGATGGTAGGCTTTAACGATCATTCATACGCCACCGCAAAATATAATTATACAATTGCAAAGGCGGACGAATGGACCGAGGTAAGACTGCCGCTTAAGGATATTTTAAGCGCCAATAAAAAAATAAACGTTAACGAATTAAGAAATATTATAATTTCCGCCGCAACCGATCTTACGGCAGGTTCCGCCGCAGCCCTCAAGGAGGGCGAGGAAATACAGTTCGGGTATTTTCAGGTTTGGACGGGAAAGCCCGAAGACATAGCTTATACCGAGCTTGACGAATCGCGTTATTTTTATGACGACAGCGACGAGGATATATGGATAGTAGACCGCAATATGGTTCTGCCGCAGCTTACAAGCGTTAAGTTTATGTTCGAAACAAAGGCGGATAGGCTTGAACGTTTTGCAAAGGCGGTTAAGCCCTGTACCGTGGGAGGCGCGCTTGATATTTACGCGGTAGGTATGAATTCGGGCAAAAAGTACGCTAACGATTCGCTTTATAAGCCTGTTGAGGTTTGGATAAGAAAAACCCACCCCGCAATTAAAAATATGAATCCCGAAAGCTTCGGCGTGGGCGTATACAAAAACGGCAGTATAAAGCTTATTGACAGCAGTATTAAGGACGACTGCTATGTGTTTGAAATAAATTCCTACGATAAGCTTGTTTTCCTTAATCTTACAGACGAGGTTATGCAGATAATTAAAAGCGGCAAACGTCCGGTATTTAATATAACGGGCGGCGAAAATAACCGCAGGGGCGCGCTTTCCCTGCCGCTTACGGCGGTTATATGCGCGGCGGCGGTGATAGCTGCGGGCGGCGGTGCCTTCGTGACCGTTAGGGCTGTAAATAAAAACAAAAAAGTCCTATGGTGAAAAGT
>DJET01000080.1 GCA_002431945.1 Ruminococcaceae bacterium UBA5891
AGCAATCCGTTCTTCCATTTTCGTCATTGCGAAGGTGCGGGTGTCCGGTGGACACCTCTGCGGAGCAGAAGCACCGACCGAGCCGGCAGGCGAGACCGCCGTAAGGCGTGTGGCAATCCGTTCCCCATAAATGGAATTTACGGATTACCGCGCACCCCCGTGCTTCGTAATGACAATTTTCCCCCATTTTTTATAAAGTTTCCGCCGATTACATATTGGGTTTCCCCGAAAAAGGCCGTTACCCAAAAGATAAAAATATTTTTTAAATTAGCTATTGAAATTAACCCCTTTAGGTATTATACTGTTTTAGTAAGAATTTTTGGGGGAAAATTAAAATGGCAAAAAAACTGTTTCTTTTGGCAATGTGTTTAGTTTTGTGCCTGTGTGCAGGCTGCGGCAAGCAGACCGACAGGCTCAGTGTAGATAAAGGCGACGAACCAGATATAAGCAGCGCCGCACCGCAGCCCGCGGCTCACATAAATCCGCTTACCGGTCTTGAGGGCGTTTCGGAAAGTAAGGTAAACGACCGCCCCGTAGCGGTAATGATAAACAATATTTCGGTAGCGCAGCCCGTGCAGACCGGTCTTTCAAAGGCAGACATTGTTTACGAAACCGAGGTTGAGGGCGGCATAACCCGTCTTTTGGCGGTTTTTCAGGATATAACCGCCGCCGAAAAAATAGGCACTATACGCTCGGCGCGTTACCCGTATGTTGACCTTGCAATGGGCCATAACGCAATTTACGTACACTGCGGTCAGGACGGTACATACTGCGAACCGCACTTAAAGGATACCGATAACGTAAATCTGCTTAACAAAAATTACGGCGTACGCATAAAGAACGGTCTTGCTTCGGAGCATACCCTTTACGCCAACAGCGAAAAGCTTTGGAGCTCTATTGTAAGCGACGGTCATAAAACCGCAAATACCGGCACCGATACATGGGTAAAATTTGCCGATAAGGAAAGCCCCGTAACGCTTGAAAACGCCGCAAGCTCCGTAAGCGTTGCTTTTTCGGCAAGCTACAAAACCGTATTTAAATACGATTCTGCGACGGGCACTTATACAAGATATTTCGGAAATACTCTTCGCAAGGATTACTTTACCGGCGAAACCGAAAGCTTTAAAAACGTTTTTGTTTTGCTTACAACAATACGCAATTATCCTGACGGCAAGCACCGCGAGGTATTACTTGATTCGGGCGACGGATATTACTGCGTAAACGGCACATATACTGCTATTAAATGGAGCAAGGGCGCCGCTAAAAACGGCTTTAAGTTTACAAATACAGACGGCAGCGAGCTTACCGTAAATCCCGGCAGCAGCTGGGTTTGCATAGCAAACGCCTCTACCTCTAAGCCTATATTTGAATAAGCCATATTAAAAGAGCGTCGGCAGAACCGGCGCTCTCGGTTTCTTAAAAAGAAAAACGGATTGCCACAGCCGTTTACACGGCTTCGCAATGACAGGCGGGATAGAAAACGAAATTCCGCCCGCAATATCAGCCTTACCTGCAGTTAGACAATACAATCAGGGTACAATGCTTTTTTGAAGAAACGGCGCCGTTATCGGCATTGTTGCCCTCCGCTCACAATACGCCAGTATTACTCGGTCGGGCGCCGCGCCGCTAAACAGCGCCGTTTTCTTACAAAATCTTTGACCCATAGCGAGAAAATTTTTTCGCTTATGAAGTCGAGGAATGCAGGAATACCGGCGTATTTCAAATGACGAGACAATATAATCGGACAAATTTTCCGCTATGGGAAGTATTGTACCCTGATTGTATTGTCTATGCAAAATAAAAACAGTAAAAGGATACGGTGAATTTTATGAATTACGGCAACGATTCAAGAGATTTATATTCAAGCTCCGGCAAGGACCGCGCCTTACATAATTACGACGATATTTATTCCGAATCAAGGCAAAGAAAAGCCGTACCGCACCCGCCGCAAAATAAAAAAAGCGGTAAAAAAGCAAAAAAGCGCCGCGGACAGGCCGTGGCGTTAACCCTTATAATTTTTATTTGCTGCTTGCTGCTAAGCTGCGGCGGGCTTTATCTGTACGCCTACCGCACAATAGATAAAATAGAGCGCGAGCCGCTTGATACGGCCGATCTCGGTATCACAACGGATAAATACTCCTCGGTTAAAAACATAGCTCTTTTAGGGCTTGATACAAGAGAGGATAACAACGTAGGCAGAAGCGACGCGGTGGTTATTTTAACCGTTGACAAAAAGCATAAAAAGCTTAAGCTTACCTCGGTCGCGCGCGATACATACGTAGCGATCGAAGGCAGAGGAAACGATAAGCTTACCCACGCCTACGCTTACGGCAAAAACCAGCTTGCGGTTAAAACGCTTAACCAAAATTTCGGAACCGAGATAACCGATTACGTTACGTTTAATTTCTTCGGTATGTCGCGCGTGATAGATTATATAGGCGGCGTTACGATAGACGTTACCGAAAAGGAACGCGTGGAAATGAACACGAATATCTTTCCCGAAATGCGCGCCCTCGGTATTGACTGCCCCGATATCGAAGCGGCGGGAACGCAAGTTTTAAACGGCGGACAGGCAGTGTGCTACGCGCGCATACGCCACACCGATAACGACATTCAGCGCGGAAACCGCCAAAAAACCGTGCTTGCGGCAATGTTTTCCAAGGTTAAAAAAACAAACCCGTTAAAGCTGCCAAAAATTGCCGAAAACGTTATAAGCGAATGTAAAACCTCGCTTTCCACAAGCGATATAATAAATATGGGGCTTTGGGCGGTGCTTTCCTCACCCGAAATCGAGCAGTTAAGCATACCGAACGACAACGTACCCTCCGCAGGCAAAACAATAAAGGGCGTGTGGTATTACGTATACGACCTTGATAAAGCAAAAAATGAAATTTACAACTTTATCACCGCCGATAACGAATAAGCCCTATTCAAAAATACTTTTATAATCCTTGCTTATAGCCATACAAACATAATCGTCGTCTGTAATTATTACGTGGTCAAGCAGCTTTACGCCTATATGATCGAGCGCCGCCTTTATATCATCGGTTACAAAAATGTCTTCCTCGCTCGGAATGGCAACGCCGCCCGGATGATTGTGGGCTATCACGGTGCATGCCGCCTTGCGCTTAAGCGCGTTTTCTATTATGTCTCTTGCCGAAACGTGCACCTCGTTTGCATTGCCGCGCGCTAAAATATCATAGCTTATCATATTGCCCTTGCCGTTAAAGGTTACCATAGAAAAGACCTCGTCCGTTAAGCCGAAATATCGGCTCATAAGAAAGCGGCAAACATCGTCTCTGCCCATACGCTTTTCGCTGTCGTCGCTTTTTTCGGCTAAGTAGATCCGCGCTATCGGTATTATCATTTTCAAAAACGCCGCGGTGCATTCCCCTACGCCCGGAACCTGCATAAGCTCGTCCTTAGAGGCGTCAAGTATGCCCGATATCGTTCCGAAGCGCTCAACCAGCGCATGCGCGGTATTGTTTGTATCCTTTCTCGGCACGGCGTAATAAAGCATCATTTCAACTATTTTATGCGTAGGTGTGTTAGGTGAAAATCCGTTTTCAAAAAATTCCATTCTGACCCTTTTGCGGTGACCGCTGTGAGTACCTTCCTTTCCCATGTGTCTCACTCCCATATCTGCTGTGAATTATTATAATACGGTTTTTCCCCATATTCAAGCCGTTAAAGACAATTTTTTAAAAAAATTCAGGAGAAATTATGAAATCATTCAGCATTACAAAAAACGACGCCGGTATGCGGCTTGATAAATTTATTGTAAAAAACTGCCCCTCTCTGCCCGCTCCCCTTATGTTTAAATACATACGCACAAAGCGGATAAAGGTAAACGGCAAACGCGCCGAAATAAGCACCCGCCTTAAAGAGGGCGACGAGGTAGACGCATATATAAACGATGAGTTTTTTGTATCGGTCAAGCCTAAGTACGACTTTTTATCCGCCCCCGCGAATATCGATATAGTATACGAGGACGAAAACATACTTCTTGCCGATAAAAAGCAGGGGCTTTTGGTCCACCCCGATAAAAACGAATATAACGACACGCTTATAGCCCGTATACAGCATTACCTTTATAATAAGGGCGAGTATAAGCCGGACTTTGAAAACAGCTTTCGCCCCGCGCTTGCAAACCGGATAGACCGCAACACCGGCGGAATAGTAATCGCCGCCAAAAACGCCGAGGCATTAAGAATTCTGTGCGATAAAATCAAAAACCGCGAGATCGAGAAAAAATACCTTGCCGTTGTTCACGGAACGCCGAAAAAGCAAAGCGATACGCTTGAGGGCTTTCTTAAAAAGAACGAAGAAAAAAACAAGGTGTACCTTACCTCGCGCAAAACGGAGGACAGCCTTACCGTTAAAACCCGCTACACCGTAACGGAAAGCAAAAACGGGCTTTCCCTGCTTGATATAGACCTGCTTACGGGACGTACCCACCAAATAAGGGCGCATATGGCGTCTATCGGCCATCCGCTGCTGGGAGACGGCAAATACGGCAAGCTGGCAGACGATAAAAAAGCCGGCTTTAACAGGCAGGCGCTTTATTCATACAGCCTTAAATTCAATTTTAAGACCGACGCTGGCGCGCTTAACTACTTAAACGGCAGGCGCTTTTGCGTAAAGGAGGTATGGTTTGCCGATAAGCTTTTCGGGAACGGGTATAAAAAGCTTTTGAACGGTCAGGCCGATGAAAATAGGTCTTGAAAAATGCGCTGAAATGTATTATATTTAATAGGTTACGGGAGGTAACCGCAGCGCATACATTATAATTTGGCGTCAAGGAAGGATATGGTAATTATGTCAGATTATTTGAATATGAATTACGATGAGCTTAACGAGGAATTTAAAAGCGTAAGGCATGAATACGAGCACCTAAGGTCGCTTCATTTGTCGCTTGATATGTCAAGAGGCAAGCCCGGCTTTGACAATATGGATCTGAGCGGCGAAATGTTCGATCTTGTAGGCAACGACACCGGCTTTAAAAACATAAGCGGAATAGACTGCCGCAACTACGGCGGGCTTGACGGGCTTCAGGAGCTTAAGGTGCTTTTCGGCAAAATTTTAGGTCTTGCACCCGAACAGATAATAGTAGGCGGAAACTCATCGCTTAATATGATGTTTGATACCATAGCGCAGGCTATGACTCACGGTATGGGCGGCGAGCCGTGGATGAAGCAGGGCAAGCTTAAATTTTTGTGCCCCGTTCCGGGATACGACCGTCATTTTGCAATAACCGAATATTTCGGGCTTGAGCTTATCCCCGTTCCTATGACGGAAGAGGGCCCCGATATGGATAAGGTAGAGGAGCTTGTAAAGGATAAAAGCGTTAAGGGAATTTGGTGCGTGCCGAAATATTCAAACCCTGAGGGCATAACCTATTCCGACAACGTGGTTCGCAGAATGGCGCGCTTAAAGCCGGCTGCGGGCGATTTCAGAATTTTTTGGGATAACGCATATGCCGTTCACCACCTTTACGACAAAGGCGACGAGCTGCTTAACATTTACGATGAATGTGTAAAGGCGGGCAACCCCGATCTGCCTATAATTTTCACTTCAACCTCAAAGATCACCTTCCCCGGCGCAGGCGTTGCGGTTGAGGCGGCAAGCCCCAACAACGTTTCGCTTTTGAAGGAAAGAATGAAATACCAAACCATAGGTCCCGATAAGCTTAACCAGCTGCGCCACGCGCGTATGTTTAAAACTCCCGCCGATATAGAGCGCCATATGAAACGCCACGCCGATATTTTAAGACCTAAGTTTGAAACCGTGCTTTCAGAGCTTGAAAAACAGCTTGACGGAACAGGCATAGCACGCTGGACAAATCCGCGCGGCGGCTATTTTATAAGCCTTTATGTGCTTGACGGGTGCGCTAAGCGCGTAGAACAGCTTTGCGCTAACGCCGGTATGATACTTACCCCCGCGGGCGCCACCTATCCTTACGGCGTAGATCCCGACGACTCTAATATAAGAATAGCCCCGTCCTACCCCTCGGTAGAGGAAATTGAGAAGGCTTCGGTTGTGCTTTGCACCGCCGTTAAGTACGCCGCGCTTGAAAAGCTTATTGCGGAAAAGCGTTAAATCGGCATTTTATTGTAAAAGGATTGACTTTATAAGCCTTTTTATGTATAATAAATGAATAAGTATATTATTGGAGGACTTGCCAATGAAGTCTAAAAGAACGGGTAAGCCGGTGTTTTTTGTATTGCTTATACTGATTTTGGCGCTTACATACGGTGCGTTTTTCGGAGCAAGCAACTACTACGGCGATACCAAAAAGGTATATATCAAGGGCGCGGAGGATATCCGTTGGGGTATTGATATCCGCGGCGGCGTTGAAGCCGTGTTTTCACCCGATAAATCCGATGTTGATATTACAAGCGACGATATGGACGCCGCAAAGGCGATCGTTGAAACACGTCTTGTAAACAAAAACATCACCGATTACGAGGTATATACCGATAACGACAATCATCAAATAATCGTAAGATTCCCCTGGGCTGCGGGCGAAAGCGATTTCGACGCCGCCGCCGCCGTGCAGGAATTAGGCGAAACCGCTTTGCTTAAATTCTGCCGCAACGAGGATAAGGACGATGTAATTTTAAGCGGCGCGCAGGATATTGAAAGCGCGCAGGCAGGCGTTAACGAAAATAACGCTTACGTGGTTTACCTTACCTTTACCGATCAGGGTAAGGCTAAATTCGCCACCGCAACGGCAGAGCTTGTAAATCAAAAGATCTCTATTTGGATGGACGATCAGGAAATTTCGGCTCCTACCGTTAAAACCGCTATAACAGACGGCAGCGCCTACATAGACGGTATGGAAAACGCCGCCGCCGCAAAGGACCTTGCCGATAAAATAAACGCAGGCTCTCTCCCCTTTGCGCTTACCGTAGACGACAGCAAGCTGCAGATAATCTCTCCGTCGCTCGGTAACGACGCGCTGCACGTAATGATAGTTGCCGGCTCTGTTGCTTTCGGTATAGTATGCTTAATGATGATACTGCTTTACCGCCTTAACGGCGTTGTGGCTTCAATCGCACTGCTCGGTCAGCTTGCAGGCACGGTTGCGGCAATCTCCGGCTTTTTCCCGAACGCCTCAAGCTTTACACTTACAATACCGGGTATTGCGGGTATAATCCTCTCGGTAGGCGTCGGTGTAGACTGTAACGTTATAGCCTCGGAACGCATTAAGGACGAGTTTAAAAAGGGCAAGACCATAGACGGCGCTATCGACAGCGGCTATAAAAACGCTTTAAGCGCAATTATCGACGGTAACGTTACAATAATTATCGTTTCGGTAGTGCTTATGGGCGCGTTCGGCACACCGGATAACTTTATCGCAAAAATATTCTCGCCCTTGATGTCCCTTTTCGGATCCTCCATAACAGGCTCTATTTACTCATTCGGCTACACGCTTTTAATGGGCGTTGTGTTCAACCTTATAATGGGCGTTCTTGCCTCAAAGTATATGCTTAAGAGCATTTCACAGTTCAAGTGCTTAAGAAAGCCTCAGCTTTACGGAGGTAAGAAAAATGCGTAATATTAAAATTGATTTCAATAAAACCTTAAAAAAGGTGCTTTTAGCTTACGCCGTTATTTTTCTTGCCGGAATAGTGTTTATATTTATTCCGGGCTTCGGCGTAAAGCTTGATATCAACTTCGGCGGCGGTACGAAAATCGCTTATTCCTACACCGGCGACGTTAAGGACGCCGATATTGAAGATACGGTTAAGGGCGTGCTTGATAAATCCTTTACGGTTTCAAAAAGCACCTCGCTTGCAGGCGATACAAAAACCTTTGAAATAGCGCTTGTGGGTAAAAATTCCGTTTCGGCTGAAAAGCAGGAGGAGCTTACAAAGGCTCTTACCGAAAAGTTTTCGGATAATACAATCGAGCTTTATAACTCAAACTCGGTAAGTCCTACGGTTGCAGGCTCTTTCTTCACAAAAAGTATAGTGGCGGTTGTTATAACCGCGTTGTTCGTTATAATTTATGTTGGTATAAGGTTCAGAAGAATAGGCGGAATTTCCGCTGCGGTAACCGCGCTGTGCGCGCTTGTGTTCGACGTGTTTATAACCTTCTTTACTTGTGTATTCTTTAAGCTACAGCTTGATTCCAACTATATAGCGGTTGTGCTTACAATACTCGGCTACTCGCTTAACGATACAATAGTTGTTTACGACCGTGTTCGTGAAAACGAAAGGCTTATGCCCGATTCGGAAATCGGCGATATTGTGAATCTCAGCATAAACACCACGCTTAAGCGTAATGTTGTAACCTCGCTTACAACCTTTGTTGCGGTTATGACCATAGTTGCGGTATCCGAGCTGTTTGGGCTTTCAACGCTTCGTACCTTTGCCGTTCCTATGGCGTTCGGTATAGTTTCGGGCGCGGTTTCCTCGCTGTTTATAGCAGGTCCGCTTTGGGTTTTGTGGAAACGCCACAAGGCAAAAAAAGCCGATAATACTAAAAAGAAATAAAACAAAAATCAACCGTGTTACCTAAAGCTTAGGTAACACGGTTTTTTATTATGACTGAACAGCTTGTCGTTCTGAACACGAAGCGTGAAAGAATCCGTATCCCCCTTAAAAAAACGGATTGCCACAGTCGCTTTGCTCCTTCGCAATGACAGGGGTGCGGATTGCCGCGCACCTGACGGC
>DJET01000046.1 GCA_002431945.1 Ruminococcaceae bacterium UBA5891
TATGTTACCTACGTTATAAACACGCGGGATATGAATTCATCGGGCGTGTTATCGGACGGGTACGAAATTCGCCGCTGCGCGGTTGAAAACAACGTTACAATGTTTACGTCGCTTGATACCGTTAAGGTACTGCTTGACGTGCTTGAAGAAACCACCCTCGGAATATCCACAATAGACGCTTGAAAGGAAACGCTATGAAACAGGATTTTTACGAAGTTACAGAAAACGGGCAGATAGCCCCCTCGGTTTTTAAAATGACGCTTGCGGGCGATACCTCGCCCATTACTGCACCGGGGCAGTTTGTAAATATTAAAATACCCGAATTTTACCTGCGCCGCCCTATTTCTATATGCGACTGGGACGATAATACCCTTACAATTATTTACAAGGTTGTAGGGGACGGAACAAGCGCTTTAAGCCGCATAAAAAAAGGTGAAAAATCAGACCTTTTAATATCCCTCGGCAATGGGTACGATACCTCGCTTTCGGGCGATAAGCCACTGCTTATAGGCGGCGGTGTTGGTGTTCCGCCCCTTTTCGGGCTGTGTAAAAAGCTTATTTCGGAAAATAAGACCGTAAACGTTATCTTAGGCTTTAACACAAAATCGGAAATATTTTTAGAGGACGAGTTCAGAAAGCTCGGCGCAAACGTAGCCGTTACCACGGCGGACGGCTCTTACGGGCTTAAAGGCTTTGTAAACGCCGCAATGGAATATGCCGATTACAGCTATTTTTACACCTGCGGCCCGAAACCTATGCTAAAAGCCGTAAACGCCGCCGCGAAAACAAGCGGTCAGTTCAGCTTTGAAGAGCGTATGGGCTGCGGCACGGGCGCCTGCATGGGCTGCACCTGCAAAACAAAAAATGGTCCTAAACGAGTTTGCACCGAGGGTCCCGTGTTTTTAAGGGAGGAAATAGAATGGTAAATACGTCTGTTAACCTGTGCGGTATAGGTCTTACAAACCCCGTAATCCCCGCAAGCGGCACGTTCGGCTTCGGTTATGAATTTACAAGGTTTTACGATATAAATATTTTAGGTTCAATTTCGCTTAAAGGCACCACCAAAGAGCCGCGCTTCGGCAACCCGACGCCCAGAATTGCCGAGTGTCCGCAGGGGCTTTTAAACGCGGTGGGACTGCAAAATCCGGGAGCGGAAAAGGTTTTAAACCACGAGCTTAAAACACTTAAAGCGGTTTATAAAAAGCCTGTTATGGCAAATGTAAGCGGTTTTTCGGTTAGTGATTATGTGTCGGCTGTTGAAACGCTGAACGGTGACGACGGTATAGGCTGGTTTGAAATAAATATTTCCTGCCCGAACGTTCACGGCGGCGGGCTTGCCTTCGGCACAAGCGCAGAAAACGCGGCGGCGGTTACAAAAGCGGTAAGGGCGGTTACGGATAAACCCATAATTATTAAGCTTTCCCCCAATGTAACCGATATTACCGAAATTGCAAAGGCGTGCGAGGCTGCGGGAGCAGACGGCGTATCGCTTATAAATACCCTGCTTGGTATGAAAATAGACCTTAAAACCAAAAAACCGCTGCTTGCAAACAAAACGGGCGGGCTTTCGGGCCCCGCGGTAAAGCCCGTGGCGGTAAGAATGGTGTATCAGGTATACGAAGCGGTAAAAATACCGATTGTAGGTATGGGCGGAATATCCACCGCCGAGGACGTTTTGGAGTTTATGTTAGCGGGCGCCGCCGCAGTAGAGGTGGGTGCTGCTAACCTAATAGACCCTTATGCCTGCAAAAAAATAATAGATGATCTGCCGAGGGCTATGGAAAAATACGGTATAAATAATTTAAGCGAAATTATAGGAGGAGCGCACAATGGGTAAAGACGTGATTATTGCCTGCGATTTTGCAGATAAGAAGACCTGTCTTGAATTTTTAGATAAATTCGAGGGCAAAAAACCGTTTGTAAAAATAGGAATGGAGCTTTTCTACGCCGAGGGCCCCGAAATTGTAAGGGAAATTAAGGCGAGAGGACATAAAATATTCCTTGATTTAAAGCTGCACGATATTCCGAACACCGTAAAAAAATCAATGGCGGTACTGTCGCGCCTTGATATTGATATGTGCAACCTGCACGCGGCAGGCACTGCCGCTATGATGGCCGCGGCAATAGAGGGGCTGACAAGAGAAGACGGCACCCGTCCGCTGCTTATAGCAGTAACCCAGCTTACCTCAACAAGCGAAGAAGCAATGCATAAGGATCTTTTGATAAGCGGCAAAATGGAAGACGTGGTTATGCACTACGCCGAAAACGCAAAGTGCGCGGGGCTTGACGGCGTGGTATGCTCCCCTCTTGAGGCGGCGGCGGTACACGGCGCCTGCGGCAAAAGCTTTTTAACCGTAACGCCCGGCATACGCTTTGCCGACGGCGATAAGGGCGACCAATCGCGCGTTACCACACCCGAAAGGGCAAAGGAAATAGGCAGCGACTATATAGTGGTCGGCAGACCTATAACCGCCGCGGCAGACCCCGCGGCGGCTTATGAGCGCTGTGTTCGGGAATTTATAGGATAGGTGATAAAAATGCAAAGCTATAAACACGAATTTATTGAATTTTTAGAGAGTGCCGGCGTGCTTAAATTCGGCGATTTTACCGCAAAAAGCGGCAGAAAAATCCCATATTTTATAAACGCGGGCGAAATTAAAACAGGCAATCAGATAAGAAAATTAGGCGAATTTTACGCAAAGGCGTATTTTGAAAAGCTCGGTAATAAAAAAGCCGTGCTTTACGGTCCCGCATACAAGGGCATTCCGATTGCGGTATCGGTAGCCGTTGCGCTTTCGGAAAACGGGCTTGACGTGCCGTTTTTCTTTAACCGCAAGGAAGAAAAGGACCACGGCGAGGGCGGCGTTTTTGTAGGCTGTAAACCTAAAGCGGGCGAAGAGGTGGTAATTGTAGAGGACGTTATAACCGCAGGCACGGCGATAAGGGAAAGTATGGCTATACTCTCAAAGCTTAGCGGCGTAAAGGTTGCCGCGACCTTTGTTATGGTAGACCGCTGCGAAAAGGGGCAGACCGAAAAATCGGCTATGGCGGAGGTAGGCGAAGAATTCGGCTTACCCGTTTACTCGGTAGTTAACGTTTACGATATTATAGAATACCTTGAAGAGGACGAAAAAAACCGCGAAAACGTGGAACGCATAAAGAATTATCTTAGTGTGGCAGGTTCAAGTCCTGTCACACTAAATTAACGGCACAAAGGAATGATATTAAATGAGAAGTCTTATTGATATTTCGGAGCTTACAACGGGTGAAATTGAAGAGCTGATAGGCGTTGCCAACGATATTATAGAAAACCCCGAAAAATACAGTGAAAAATGCAGGGGCAAAAAGCTTGCCACCCTGTTTTTTGAGCCGTCCACCAGAACGCGGTTAAGCTTTGAAGCGGCGATGTTAGAGCTCGGCGGCAGCGTTTTAGGCTTTTCGGAGGCGCAAAGCTCCTCTGCCGCAAAGGGCGAAAGCGTGGCGGATACCGCAAAGGTTATTTCCTGCTATGCCGATATTATAGCAATGCGCCATCCTAAAGAGGGCGCGCCGCTTGTAGCCGCAAGAAACGCAAGCATACCCGTTATAAACGCGGGCGACGGCGGGCACTGCCACCCCACGCAGACCTTGGCAGACTTACTTACAATATACCGTGAAAAGGGCGGCTTTGATAATTTGACCGTGGGCTTTTGCGGCGACCTTAAATTCGGCAGAACGGTACATTCGCTTATCTCCGCGCTTATACGCTATAAGGACGTTCGGTTTGTGCTTATCTCGCCTAATGAGTTAAAGCTGCCGGGGTACGTTAAGGATAAGCTTGATAAAGAGGGTATAGAGTACACCGAGACCGACAGCCTTGAAAATTCCATTGCCGACCTTGACATACTTTATATGACCCGCGTGCAAAAAGAGCGCTTTTTCAACGAAGAAGACTATTTGCGCCTTAGAGACACATATATTTTAACCCCCGAAAAAATGGCGCTTGCAAGCGAAAAATTACGCGTTTTGCACCCGCTGCCGCGCGTTAACGAAATAAGCGTGGCGGTAGACGGCGACCCGCGCGCCTGTTATTTTAAGCAGGTGCTTTATGGGAAATATATGCGTATGGCGCTTATTTTAAAGCTTTTGGAGGTAATGTGATGAATATTGATTCCATTAAAAACGGCATTGTAATAGACCATATAACCGCAGGCAGAGGAATGGAGATCTACCGCCTTTTGGGGCTTGAGGCGCTTGATTGCTCTGTGGCGCTTATAAAAAACGTTGCAAGTAAAAAATCAGGCAAAAAGGATATTATTAAGATAGATTCGGATTTTGACGTTGATACCGATATTTTAGGCTTTGTAGACCCCGACGTTACGGTGAACATAATAAAGGACGGGCAAATAAAAGAGAAAAAGACGATAGAACTGCCGCAGGAGCTTACAAACGTTTTAAAATGCAAAAATCCGCGCTGTATATCATCAACAGAGCAGGAGCTGCCGCATATATTTCGCTTGACCGATAAGGAGCACCGCGTTTACCGCTGCATTTACTGCGAAACAAGGGCAAAATAAATACCTGCCGCTTGACAGCTCCTTTTGGCAAGGCTATAATATTAAAAAAACAAAAGGGGTACAAATTGTGATAAAGCTCGGAAATGTATTTATTTTAGGAGACAGCTATTCAACGTTTGAGGGCAGCATACCTGCCGGTAACGAGTCTTGGTATTTTACAAAGCCTAAAAATAATACAAACGTTACCGATAAATCGCAGACTTGGTGGTATAAGCTTATAAATAATACCGATTCGGCATTGGTAAGAAACGAAAGCTTTTCGGGTACTACAATATGTAACACGGGCTACGGCGGAGGCTATTGTCCCAAAACCTCGTTTATAGGCAGATTTGACAGAATTTGCAGTGAGGGATTTTTTAAGGAAAATCCGGTTGATACGTTTTTTGTTTTCGGCGGCACTAACGACAGCTGGGCGGGCTCGCCCGTAGGAGAAGTAAAAACCGAAGATCTTAACGGTGAAAATTTGAAAAGCACACTGCCGGCATTTTCTTATCTTTTAAAGGGTATAAAGAAAAATCTTCCGAATGCAAATACGGTTGTAATTATAAACAACGCCGAAATTAAGGAAGAAATTACAAACGGCATTATAAAGCTGTGCGGGCTTTACGGCGTTTCTTACATAAAGCTTAACGGCATAAGCAGGCAGGGCGGCCACCCCGATATTACGGGAATGGAGCAGATATTTAACAGTATATACTGTTTTTTTGATAATGCGGAAAACGGCAAGGAAATATGGGACAAACTGTATTCCGTCGCAAAAAGCGTGTTAAACCCGCGCAAAATTTCAGAGTGGATGGAAGCGGGCGGCGTTGCGGCGGCGGTTGAGTCAGGGTCCGGCAAAATTTACACGGGAGTATGTGTAGACGGCGCCTGTACCCTCGGAATTTGCGCCGAGAGAAACGCAATTTTCAATATGATAACAAATGGCGAGAGCACCATACGCCGCGTGATCGCAGTAAACCCGGACGGAAAAGCCATGCCGCCCTGCGGCGCCTGCCGCGAGCTTATGACTCAGTTAATGCCCGAAAATTATAAGAATATCGAAGTAATGATGAATTACGAGGAAAAAAGGGTTGTCACCTTAGGCGAGCTTACCCCGCAGTGGTGGATATGAAAGGAAAAATACATATGATAGATTTTATTTTTCCGACAGAGCAAAGCCGCGAAGCCGTGCTTTCGTTTTACGGCGAGTTTGAAAAAAACGGAGAGACCTGCATAGGTTTTTGCGGTTATAAGGATTTTGATAAATGGCTTATAGGTATGAACAACCGCCGCACGGGCAAAAATTTGCCGGACGGCTATGTTAAAGAAAACTTTTACCTATGTTATGAAAACGGCGAAATGATAGGCGTATTCAGCCTTAAATTTGAGCTGACCGATTATTTATTTAACTACGGCGGTCATATAGGCTACGCTGTGCGCCGCAGCAGACGTAACCGCGGCTTAGCAACCGAAATGCTGAAGCAGGGGCTTAAAATTGCAAAACAGCTTAAAATCAACCCCGTGCTTTGCGTTTGCGATAACGACAATTACCCCTCTGAAAAGGTAATTATTAAAAACGGCGGCGTGTTTGAAAACGAAATTTTCGATTCGAAAGAAAATGTTACGGTAAAAAGATTTTGGATTAAAGCGGAATAATGTCGAAACGGCGGACGTGATAAAAAACGTCCGCTAAAAATTTTTTAAGGGGACATAATTCGCTCATTTTTTCACATTGTTTGTCATATACTTTTGTATAGCGACGTAAATATTTTACGTCAGTGTATAAAGGAAAGGTGATTTAACAATGAACGGTTTTTTCCCGGAGGGCTGGGACGTATCGGCAACGGACAGCAAAAAGCTATTTACTCCCGCATTTCTTACAGAGGCGCAGGCAAAGCAAACGGTGCTTGAATCGGTTGTTACAATGTGCGACGCCGCACACAATCTTATAGTAGACCTTGGGTGTATGAGGGGTGTTATTCCGCGCGAGGAGGGGGCAATAGGAATATCCGACGGCTCCACGCGCGATATAGCGCTTATCTCACGCGTAGGTAAGCCCGTAAGCTTTGTAATAAGCGAAATAAGGGTAGACGATTTCGGCAGACCTTGCGCCTATCTTTCAAGAAAGCGCGCTCAGGAGCTTTGCAAAAAATACATAACAGGCGTAAAAAAGATTGGCGATGTAATAAACGCAAGGGTTACGCATCTTGAGTCGTTCGGCGCCTTTTGCGATATAGGCTGCGGCAATATAGCCCTTTTGCCGATAGACGCGATCTCGGTTTCGCGCATTTCTCACCCGCGGGATCGCTTTAAGGCGGGTGACGATATAAAGGCAATAATAAAGAATATTGCAGAGGACGGCAGAATTACATTATCACATAAAGAGCTGCTCGGCACGTGGGAGGAAAACGCCGAGCTGTTTTCAGCGGGGCAAACCGTAACCGGCGTTATAAGAAGCGTTGAGGATTACGGCGTTTTTGTGGAGCTTACGCCTAATCTTGCAGGGCTTGCAGAACCGAGACCAGACGTGTTTATAGGGCAGCAGGCAAGCGTTTATATTAAAAGCATTATACGCGAGAAAATGAAGATCAAACTTATTATTATTGACAGCTTTGACAGCGAATATACACCGCCGCTTAAATATTTTTTCACGGGGGAGAGTATAGGCGAATGGGATTATTCGCCCTGCGACTGCTGCAAGCGAATCGCAACTAAATTCTGCGGATAAAAAACGGATTGCCACAGCCGTTACACGGCTTCGCAATGACAATTCGTTTATTTTGAAAGTATGCCATACAAACGGAGAAGCTGAATTTATTATGCAAGCCCAAGCATTATAATAAGGTTTGTACTAAGCTTATGAAATAAAAAAGCTTTAATACCTGTAAAGCATTACGGAGATATTAAAGCTTTTGGTTTTTATTAAG
This sequence comes from Ruminococcaceae bacterium UBA5891, assembly GCA_002431945.1. Lineage (GTDB taxonomy): Bacteria > Bacillota > Clostridia > Oscillospirales > Acutalibacteraceae > UBA737. The sequence goes on from DJET01000046.1 coordinate 7,466, forward strand.
CTATATGTGCCATATAGCTTAATACACTGTAAGACTATACGAACGGGGATTCACAAGGGGAATCCCCTTGTGCCGTTTGTTGAGAGCGGAGATGTAATTTTATTAAAAACGCTGTTTGCTAAATCGTCCGCTCGAACAGGAAGGTTCGGAAACCCGATCGGAAGGGTTTCCGACGGTTCTTTCCCCTATTTCTGTCCGTACAGAAATAGGGTGCCTGCGCGGCACGAGCGCAAGAGGATTTTATTCTTTTGAAAAGGAAAAACGGATTGCCACAGCCGTTTACACGGCTTCGCAATGACTAAATAAACTTGTCATTCTGAGCGCATAGCGCGAAAGAATCCGTAATACCCTTTAAAAGGAAAGACGGATTGCTACACGCCTTACGGCGTTCGCAATGACGAGGGGGCGAGAGAACGGATTGCCACAGCCGTTTACACGGCTTCGCAATGACTAAATAACTTGTCATTCTGAGCGCATAGCGCGAAAGAATCCGTAATCTCCTTTAAAAGGAAAACGGATTGCCATACGCCTTACAGCGTTCACAATGACAACCTTTTGATATGCTAAACAAAAGACCGCCGATTTTATACGGCGGTCTCATTTTTATACAGATTATTCTGTTTGCGGTTATTTTTCTATAAAGCTTATTATATCCTTTATAACGTCCTCACGGCAGGAATCGTTGTGTATTTCGTGGCGGCAGTTATCGTATAATTTAAGGGTTACATCGGAAAGCCCGGCGCGGCACAGTCCTTCGTACACCTTAATAACGCCTTTGCCGTAGCTGCCAACGGGATCGTCGCTGCCCGAAATCAGAAGAACGGGTAAATCCTTCGGCATATTTTTAAACCAAGACGCCCTGTTTGCAAGGTAATTAAGCTTTACAAGGTCGTGCATTGCAGACGCCGTAAATTTAAAATTACAGTATTTGTCCGCCGCGTATTTTGAAACAATGTCTTTATCCGAGGTTACCCAATCAAAATCGGTTCCGCCGTCAAAGCGTTTGTTATATGTGCCGAAGGCAAGCTTGTTTATAAGCTCGGAGCGGTGCTTTTCGCCGCAGAACAGCTTTATAATATCCGTTATCAAAAGGCCTGCGGGCGCCGCCGGATTGGGTCCGCCTGTACCGCAGATAATAAATTTATCTATACTGCCGCCGTAGCTTTCGGCGGCAATTCTTGAAATAAACGAGCCCATAGAATGTCCCATAAGGTAAAGCGGTTTATCGGGGTACAGCTTTTTAACCGCGTCCTCAAACGCTTTTACATCGTTAACAAGATATTTCCAACCGTTTTTGTGGGCAATAAAGCCAAGCTCGCCGTCGTCCCGCGCGGTTTTTCCGTGACCTAAGTTATCATAGCCGCAGCAAACGTAACCTCTTTCGGCAACGGCGGAAAAAATATGGTCGTACCTGTTTATATATTCGCACATACCGTGCACAATATGAAATATGCCCTTAATTTCACCTTCGGGTATATATATAAGCCCCTTAAGGGTATGAATATTATCGGTACTGCCTATTTCTATGGATTTTATTTCGTAAGACATAGCCCTTCCTCCGTTAAACCGAGATCCTCGGAACTCTGTTTGTAATACCGCATACTATTTCGTAATTTATTGTGCCGCATTTTTCCGCCAATTCTTCAACCGGCAGCTCTTTGCCGAAAAGTATGACCTCGTCGCCCTGCTTTACGTTTTCAATACCGCTTATATCAACCGACATCTGATCCATACATATTCTGCCTATAATATTTGCGCGGCGGCCGTGTATTATGACCTGACCTTTGCTTGAAAGCAGCCGCGGGTATCCGTCCGCATAGCCTGCCGTTACCGTGGCAACCGTCATATCATACGGTGCCTTAAAGGTTCTGCCGTAGCTTACGGTAGTTCCTTTTTTTATTTTTTTTACCATTGAAACAACCGATTTAACTGTCATAACCGGCATAAAATCTTCCTTAAGCTTAAGCCCGTATGCAGGGGTAAGACCGTAAAGTATTATGCCTGGACGGCACATATCAAGGTGCTTTTCTTTATCAAGGCAAAGCGCGGCGGAATTGCAGCAATGGCATATTTTTGGCTTTAACCCCGCGTTTTCAAAGCCCTTAACGGCGGCTGTAAAACGGGCGTACTGCTCTGCGGTAAAGCCGTCTTCTTCTTCTTGGGTACGGTCGGAAACGGCAAAGTGGGTAAACATTCCGTCTAATATAAAGCCGGGCAAGCGCGCCGCGTTTACGGCAGCTGTAATGCCTGAAAGGCTGCTGTCGCGGCAGTCGAACCCTATTCTTCCCATACCGGTATCAATTTTAATGTGTATTTTAATTTTAAGCCCGTTTTTTACCGAAAAATCAGACAGCGCCGCCGCATACTCGGTTGAAAAAACGCATTGCGTTATATCGTTTTCATACAGCAGCGGCGCCGCCTCCACCGGCGTATAGCCCAAAATAAGCACGGGCTTTTTTATGCCGTATTCACGCAAAGCCAACGCCTCGCTTATATTTGAAACGGCGAATGCGTCTGCGCCGCATTTATCAAGCACCGGTGCGATAAGCTCGGCCGAATGGCCGTAGCAATCCGCCTTAACAACCGCCATAATAAGCGCGCCGTCCGCTTCCTTTTTTATAATATTAAAATTATGTATCAGGGCGTTAATATCAATTTCCGCCCATGTTCTGTGAAGGAATTTCAAAGCTATCCACCCGAATTATTTGTATTTTGCCGTTAATTTGCTTTTTATCTTTCCTGCAAACGGTATACCCACAAGGCTTAAAAGCACCCAAAGGCAGGAATACGGCATACATATCTGACCTATAATATTCATAGGCATTTTACTGTAATCCCAAACGTTCTTTTTTAAAATAATATTAAAAACAACGCCGAAAACAAATTCAACCGCGGTTATAAACGTGCTGCCTATAAGTCCTTTTATAAATATACCCGTTTTTTTAAATTTTTCGCTTATTCCGCCGAAAAACATAAAGCATATGCCGCCAGCTCCGAGCATTGACCAATGTGTATAGCCGCGCCATATAATTTCTATAAGACCGTAGCCTACCGCGCCTATTGAAAAAAGCATAAACCGAGCTTTTCTTTCCTGCATTTTATCACCCTAACATATTATTGGTGATAAATAAAAAAGCTATACAGGTTTTTATATGGAAAGACTAACGCCTTCTTTTGGTAATGGAAATAAGACGGATAAGCTGCGTTAAAGAAACAAGCAAGGCAGCGATATATGTCATAGCAGCCGCCGAAAGAACCCTGCGCACCGCTTTTTTCTCGTTCCCATCGTTTATAAGTCCGGCGCTTTCAAGGGTTGTCAGAGCGCGGCGGGAAGCGTTAAATTCTATCGGAAGCGTTAAAAGCTGAAAAATAAGAGCGGCGCAAAAGAATATAACGCCTAACTTTACAAGCAAATGAAAATTAAATATAAAGCCTATAACAAGCAGCGGCAGCGACAGCTGCGAGCCTAAGTTGCAGACAGGAAGAATGACCGAGCGCGCTTTAATGGGCATATAACCGCTTGCGTACTGAACGGCATGACCCGCCTCGTGCGCGGCAACGCCGACTGCGGAAAGGTTGTACGCACCGTAAACCGAATCGGAAAGGCGGATAACGTTAGTCCTCGGATCATAGTGATCGGTAAGATTGCCCGAAACACGTTCGATTTTTACATTGCAGATCCCGTTAGCCTCAAGCACACGCCTTGCCGCGTCCGCTCCGCTTAAGGAAGAGTGAAACGCGCTGTATTTTGAAAATGCCGATTTAACCCTTATCTGCGACCAAAGCGTTATTATAAGCGCCGGAACAACAAGGTAAAGATAAAGCGAATCTATACCGTAGTAATAAAAATCACCCATAAAAAATCAACTCCGAAAAAAATCAAACATTAAAGCGGAAGAGAACAATGTCTCCGTCCTGCATAACATATTCCTTTCCCTCGCTCCTTACAAGTCCCTTTTCTTTTGCAGCGGTCATACTGCCGCCGCAGGTGTTTATAAATTCGTCGTAGCCTATAACCTCCGCTCTTATAAAGCCGCGCTCAAAATCGGAATGTATTTTGCCCGCCGCCTGCGGAGCCTTGGTGCCGCGCTTAATAGTCCATGCTCTAACTTCGGGCTTTCCAGCAGTAAGGTAGGAAATAAGACCTAACAGGCTATAACATTTTTGTATCATACGGTCAAGCCCCGAACGCTCAAGTCCCAGCTCTTCAAGAAACATAACCTTTTCTTCATCGTCAAGACCTGAAATTTCCGCCTCAAGCGCCGCGCATATAGGAAGAATCTCCGCTTTTTCGCGTTCGGCAATTTCCTTAACGGCATTATAGTTTTTGTTTGCTTCAATTCCGCCGGAAAAATCCTCTTCGCTCATATTGCAGGCGTAAATTACCGGCTTTGCCGAAAGCAGCGCCGTGGTATCAAGCACATTTTGCTCGGCTTCGTCGTTAATTTCAACCGAGCGCGCGGGAAGCCCTTTTTCAAGGTGCTCTATAAGCCTTTTTAAAAAATCAACCTCGCCTTGCAGCGATTTATCGCCCTTAAGCGCCTTTGCGGCTTTATCAAGACGGCGCTGAGCCGTTTCAATATCCGAAAAAATAAGTTCTAAATTTATTGTTTCAATATCGCGCGCAGGATCGACCGAGCCTTCTACATGGATAATATCGTCGCTTTCAAAGCAGCGCACAACGTGAACTATCGCGTCCACCTCGCGTATGTTGGAAAGGAACTTATTGCCGAGTCCCTCGCCCTTTGAAGCGCCCTTTACAAGACCTGCAATATCAACAAATTCAATAACCGCAGGGGTGAATTTATCGGGCTTATATATTTCTGCCAACTTTTCAAGCCTTTCGTCCGGTACGCTTACCATACCCACGTTAGGCTCTATTGTGCAGAACGGGTAATTGGCGGACTGTGCGCCGGCATTTGTTATTGCGTTAAACAGGGTTGATTTGCCTACATTCGGCAACCCTACCATTCCTAATTTCATTTATTCCCATATCTCCTTATTTTATTAGTGTTTGGGGCGTTTTTATTTGCCCAACTACACCATTTCTACACCATTTTGCAGAAATGAATAGTTTTCAAATTGATGAACGGCGTTTACAAAAGAATCCTCGGTCACATGCACATATCTGTCCATAGTCATTTGAAGACTTGAATGCCCCAAAAGCCTTTGTAAAACCTTCGGCTGCATACCGCTTTCTATCGCCCGTGTTGCGTATGTATGGCGTAAAGCGTGCATACAAAAGCGTTTAATTCCTGCCTCGTCACACAATTTGTACAGATGTGTGTCATACGAGCTGTTTTTTGCAGGTTCGCCCGTTCTCCAATTTATAAATACAAGGTCTTTCATTTCAAGAAAAGATTTCGCCCCGGTATGCCTGTCAATAAACTCCAATGTCTGCGAAAGTGTTTCGGAGGTCTTGCGAGTTTTTGCGGTCTTGTAAATATCCTTTAGAATTTTGTAAGCTTTATCGGTTAACGGAATAGTGCGGTAGCTTTGCGGTGTTTTCGGCGGTCCTGCTCTCCAACAGCCTTGACCGTGCCTGTATTCTAAAGTTTTATTAACGGTTAAAGTCCGCTTTTTCCAATCGATAGCGTCCCATGTCAGACCGATCAATTCGCCCGTGCGAAGTCCTGTTTCGAGAATAAGTGAATATTGCGCATAATTGTGAGAGCGTTTTGCGGCTTCTAAAAATTTCTGCTGTTCGCTTATTGTAAGATATTTAATATCGTTTACTTCCCGTACAGGTTTGGTGTACCTTACGCCGTTCATAGGGTGCTTTTCAATCATATCGTTCATCAATGCGGATTTAAGCATAGTTCCCATACAAATATAAGTTTGCCTTATTGTCGAGCCTGCGTAATCGCTATCCATTTTGTTTAATACCAATTTGCAGTGCATAGGCTTAACATCTGATAAAAGCATTTTGCCGATAACGGGCTGTATATTGAATTTATACCGTTCACTGTAATTTCTTACGGTATTTGGGGCTAAATCACCCACAATATTGTTTATCCAATATTCAAACCATTCATCAACGGTCATGCTTGACGGGGCAAAAATATTGCCGTGCTTATCTGCATATTTTGAGTCCTCTAACCAGTTGCGAGCTTCCGGAAGAAGCGAAAAACATTTTTCGTGCCTTTTACCTGTTCTGTCAACAAATCTTGCGGTATATAATCCGTCCTTTCTTTGGCAAATACCTTTTCCTATTTCTTTTCCTTTAAGGTTTTTACCCATTATATCAACTCCTTTTCACAATCAGAAAAAGAGCCAATGCAACTATTATATTATAGCGCATTAGCTCCATATTTTCAATATAAAACTATATTTATATTATTATCTTGCTAAATAACAAGTTTGTTACTTAAAAATTGCTCAAATTCTTTGCGCTTTACTAATTTTTTAGTGCCGACATATAAAACAAACGGGCAATTAGGTTTTTTCAGTAATTCTTCAATTTTATTTATTCCAACATTACTGTATTCGGCGGCTTCCCTTATTGTTAAAGTGGTTTTTAAATAAATCGGTACTTTTTCATAATTCATTCTTATTTTTCACCTCTCGCTTAATAGGTTTGTAATTTAAAAAGGTAAATCCCCATAATCTTCAATTTCAATAAACGCGTTGTCAAAATACTCTTTTATTGATGAATATTCCGTTATTTTACCGTCTTTATCATATATAACAACTCTATGTATTCTCCGTAGAAATGCTTCCCAAGTTTCAGTATCTTCTTTTTGTATTTCCCTGTATTGCTTTTCCAAAGCCCAATTTGAGATAATATAAACTTTGTTATAGCAGGCGTATTTATTTGTGTATCGGCTCGGAAGTTCAATAGGATAAATATCGCAAAACATCAGCATTTCTTTAATAGGAAGTGATGAACGAAATTCGTCAAAGGCAATTACGGGTTGACCGTTGTAGTTATCAAAGGGATGTTTATAGTCGGTAACCCTATATACATTTGAATAACCGTTATTTTCCAATACCCCTCTTGTTTTGCCCGTACCCGTTGCACCGCTTATATAAATAACCTCTAAATTCAATCTGACTGTATCTTTGTATTTTTCAGTAAGCAAAATCATTCTGATTTTTTCGAGTTTATCAATTTGAAGAATATAATCTTGGTTTTGTGCAAGTATTTCCGCATTTGTCAGTCCGTCTGCTATCATTTGGTAGAGTTCGGATAAATCGTGCCTTATGCCTTTGCTGTCGGGCGGGCAAGTTCCGTATTCTTCAAAAGTTCCCTCAATAACTTTTTCTTGCTTTGATAAATCGTTCGCCCATTTGCCGGATTTTTTAATGTAATTTACATTTTCGCTTGCAGTTCCAATGCACTTTTCAATATGACTTTCGGGAAAGTATCGTTTAATCATAGAAAAGCGTACACGAGAGGAAAACACAACAAATATATGTGTATGGTGCATACTGCCTTGTTCATCTGCCATACAGGCGTAAACTAATGTTTTAAAATTTATTTTTAACACTTCAAATATCTTTTGATGTGTCCACCCTTTATCAATAGGGTTATTGATAGTTAATTGATACATCAAAGCTTGTGTATCCGTTATAAAATCACCCTCTTATGTTAATTTTGTGCAGAGGTATGCACAAGGCTACAACCCTTTAAATATGCGGCTTTTAAGCGGTTTGTGCAAGGTTGGGTAATACTAACCAACCTTGTTGCAAGGGCTTATGGCTTCGCCACCGCCCTTGCACATTGGAGCTTACTTACTTAACGCTTCAATACATATTTGTTTCAGCCGTTGTTCATCTCTTACAATAGGCACTTTTATAAATTGCATTTTTGTACCTTGAAGCAATACAACACCCTCGCCGACTTTAAATTGACGGTTTCCTATATTCTCAATATATTCTTTTGGTAAAAGCATTTCATAAATACTTTTGATTGCCGCACCAATTATTACGGTAACACCGTAGTTAAGTTTGCTTCCGACTGGGAAAACGACCGAGTCTGGGCGCTGACAGGCACAGACCAATCTAACCGATAACGATCGTCCAAGCATTAAAAGCTCCGAGGCCTGTCTCATGACCGTTTCTGCTTTCTTTTTATTGATTGATAACAGAGCTAAGACATTTGATACATATTCATCCCAAATTAGAGTAACAGGTTCTCTTGATTTATCTTCACCCGATTGTCGATTTTGTAAAATAGTATAGACCTCTTCTAAAGCTTCCAATGTTTTATTATAAGGATAATATCGGGGACAACCCCTTAGATGTTGAAAACTATCTTCTTGCTTGTAGTCGGCAAAATAGATTTTACCGCCAAACGCGCAAAGTCGAGCAAAAATTTGATTGGTTAAATAGGATTTCCCGCTACCCGACATACCGCATATTAAAATATGACTGTTTGTATTTGGTGAAATATCGGTTGTTATAGGCTCTTTTTCACCGTAAGTATACCACTGTTCAAAATCATATCCTAAAAGCAATTTAGATTGTTTCATCATATATTTTATCCTCTATTTTTGATACTCTGCCTTTTGCGGTTGTTAAAACTATTGTATTGGCTCGTTTGCCGTATTCTATGCTTATTGTTCGCACATTGAAAATATCGTCAATATATGACTTTTTTTCGTTCCATATATGTAGTGGTATGTATGTGAAAAATGTGAGTATAATAATATTTTTATTTTTGCCGTGCTTTTTTGAAATTAGTATAGGTGTGCCGTTTTCTAATTGTTTTTTATCGAAACACATAGCCACTTTACTTTCGTATTTTCGCGCAGTGAATTCTGCGACTGTTAGCAGAATTGAGAAAATCAATGCAATCGGAATTATAATTGTTGCAACAATCAATGAAAATTTAAAAATCGGTCGCGTAATTTCTGCTACTGAAAACACTTCAAGAAAAAAACTTTTCAGTTGGTTTAATAATAAAAAACTTGCAAACGGCAAAAACCACAATAAATTCAATATAGGGTATAATACGAAGCATTGCACGCCTAGTTTAACTCTTGCAAACTGCTTTTTATGATTGTATGATTTAAAACTATATTCAGTCATAAATAAATTTTCCTTTCTTTCGGTGAGAGTTAGGGGTGGGTTACACCCCTAACCTTGCATTTTTAGATTTTAATACAGAAATGGCTCTTGAAATATTCCTTTAGACAACCCTGCAAGAAAAAGCAATGATTATACATAAGAAACAAAATTTTATCAAGTGAGGCTTCACTGTTGACTTCAAATATACCGTTGCTGTTTACTGCACCAAAGGCACTTTGGCGTGTGAAATTAAAATATGTATTGTCAAACAAAATCGGATAAACATACATTTTAATGTAATTCTCGATTAGAAAAATAGTATCTTGCGATAGTTCCTTTTCTAAATCACGAACTTTCTTTAATTGTTTTCTAATATAAGCAGAATCTTCAATATGTTCAAAATTCAAGCAAGGTTTAATATGCTTGTAACATCTTTCAATAATTATTTCTGCGTTTTCTATATTATTTGTAATCATAAATTATATTCTCCTTGTAATTCTATTGTTTAATATTCGTTTGTAATTGTCATAGCGGTATTTGCAACTACCGCTACGGCAATTTTTGGTTTTATGCCTTCTCAATCTCAATAATACGACCTTTCATATCAAATGTAAGGCGTAAATTATCGTTCGGTTTGCAGTCCGGCAACTTAAATTCTTCTTTTAGGAAGAATTTTTGGGCTTTAAGACCGTTAACATTTTCATCAGGATAGGCAACCCAAATGTTTGTGCCGGCAATAAGATCGCCGTTGTTAGCCTTAAAGGACAATACTTGAATACCAAGCAGCTTAAATAATGTTTGCATAAAATCACCTCTTTCCCTGCCGTAAAATATTTTAATGTGTACACAAGAAGCTCTTGCTTCTGAATTTATTTTAGTATATAATTGTTATGTGCACGACAAGTATAAAAAATATATTTTCGAAAATTCACACCATACATTTGAAAGAGGTAAGAAAATGAAAGTCAATAACAAAAATCAACTTTACAGCAATGAATATCAAATAAAAGAAAATGAGAACACAAAGAATCTGCATTTTAAAAAAACAATTTTCTTCTTTTATAGTGCCTGTATAAAAAGGGTAAATGATTCCCGTTTGGAGAAAAAATTGAAACAAATCGAAGTTTGTAATACGGAAGATAGGGCACTGGTAAGTAATTTTTTCAATGGCAACTGCACCAAAAACAATCCCTATTTAATATCAAAAAAACTAATGGGTTATAATAAAGACTGGAAATCTTTTGCAACTGGCGAAGACGGAGAATATATTGGAATTTTACACAAATTAAATTTTAATTCAGTAAAAGAAATTTTATGGGGAACGGACGAAGAAATTGAAAATTATTTACAAACACTATATTTATTGATTATGGAAGAATTGCCGAAGAATTGCCATGAATATTATTTGGATTGGGAATATGTATTATTTGATTATGTTCCCTATTCAAAATACAAAACATTATATGACATAAAAAATGATTTGAAAATTTCCTTACTTGATACTTACGGCATAAATGATGAAGAAGTGTGTGAGGCAAAAATATTTATTCACCAAATAAATGCCATGATTATGTTATTTGAGAAAGAAAAATTTAAAAGTGATTTTAAGGAGATATTTATCGATTTTGCTATAAAGCAAAAATCATTCACGCATATAGACAAAAAATTTGAAGAGGATTTTATTATCCCAAAATTCATACCTCTTTTGAAGAAATATAAACCCAAACATGAAAATTCTTTAGGATTAAGGGTAAGAGATTTGTTAAATAATGATTTAAGGTGTGTTCCCGAACTCATATCACTAAAGCATAGTGAAAAACCGCATGATGATATAAATCGTATGCTTAATTCAGCAACCTCAAGATATATAACCGAACTTGAAAAAATATACGAAAAAGAATATCATTTTTTATTTCATTGATAGCAAAAACAGCCATTACAGAAAAACAATCTGTAATGGCTGTTTTTGTTATACTTTATTTTTCAATCAATTTATCCATACTTACATCTAGTGCAACGGATATTTTATAAAAGGTTTCTACCGAAAAATTATAGGTCTTTTTGCTGTTGCTTTGAAGCTGTCGGATAAAATCGTGCGATAGCTCTGTAAGCTCCGCTAACTCTGCCGAAGTCATTCCTTTTTCTTTTCGGTAACGCCGAATGTTTTTACGGATAGTGCCGTAAATATCATTGTCAAATTCAATGTGTCGAGTTGTATAACCCATATTAGTCACCGCCTAACAAGATTATAACTAATATTTGTTTATATGTATGTTAGCCGCTAACTAACAAATTATGCTTGACAAAGCAATATTTAAAAATTATAATGTTAGGTAATGACTAACATAGATAAATGGGGGATTATTTATGAGAAAATTGTTGGCAATATCTTTAATATTTTTAATTTCGGTTTTTGCAGGCTGTACTGCTAAAAATGCCACAAGCAGTGACATTTCATCTGAATTTAATAGTGCGGAAAGCACAACAATTTTCAAAACGGAAAATTCAACAGAAGAAAACAGCAGCGAGAATATTACCGAGAATAAAAAAAGCGAAGTACAAAACAGCACTTCAACCCAAGTAAAAAATAACACCGTTTCTTCTAAAACTAATTCAACAGGCTCTAAAAGTTATACAAGTGAAAAGGGTAATGCGGGTAAAGAAAAAGCATACAATACAAATCTTAATACGATAACAATAAATCAGAAAACAAGATATTTTGGATTTATAGGGTACTTTGCTTTAAATTCGGATAATAGCGATGTTTTGACAAAGTTTGATAGATACAGCATACCATATAAAAAAGACTTTCCGTATTATTCGTGCCATGCAACGGAATATCGGGCAGAAGACGGAACACCGATATTATTTGTCGGTCCTGATACTGACAGAATAGTTTTAAGAGATGAAACACCTTTATATAAGGAGGGTGGACCGTATCGCCGTACCGTTAAAATTATAGACGGCGAGGGAATAGTGCCTAAAAGTGATATATTGCCCGAAAATTGCGATACACTTTACACTAAAAAGTTAGTTAATTATTTAGGATATGAGGGCTATTTTGTAGACGAACATACGCAAGAAGCTTTGGCAAAGGGATACGGAACGTTTCCGACGGAATATTATGACGTAAAAACGGACAGCAATATTAAATTTGTCTTTGCAACAAAAGATTCAGAAAGTGATGATGATTTGAAAATTCAAAGAAAGGTTTATGAAAAAGGAATAGGCACTATTCCTGTAAATGTGGTACAATATGCCGATACAATACCGCTTGAATCCTATAAAACATTTAAGTATAGTGTAGGAGTTTATTATTACAAAGATAAAGATTATAATATGAAACCTCAAAATTCGGGCGAATTTTACGACCAATGGTACGGAGATATTGAAATTTTTACCGTAGGCAAAGACAACACGGCAGAGAATGAAATCAAAGTAAAATATGAAGAAAAATACGGTCAAAAATATTGTTGGGATGTCGATTCTTGCATAGTGGGATATTTTTATGTCAAGGGCTATGAGGGCGTTTGTGAAGTCTATCAATACCGAGTTTTTAAGCACTTCTGAGGAAAATTTATGAAAGGGGATATTGATATGAAAAGAATTGTAACATTATTTTTAGTATTGGTATTGTTATCATTTACGGGCTGTCGAAAAACTGAAAATACTTCGTCAGCCGTTGATATTACTGCAAGCGAGCTTGTAACTTCCAATTATGAAAGCGAAATGTCTTCTGATAATGTAATATCCGACACAAGCTCGGAAGTAAATTCTGTTCCGAGTAAGACTGAAAGCACCTCGACCAAGCCTACTGTTTCCAGTGATAAAACGGAATCAAAATCTGAAATATCAGGCACAACAATCGTAACACCCACAACATATTTTGAAAAATATAAATTGCAGTTATCACCGCATAATACAAACTTCTGCTTTAATTCTGATACAACCCATAATTGCGGAGTTACAAAAAAGGTGACATTCACAAGCGGCAACATAACCGAACATCCGCTTTATAATGATGATTTAGTTCCTAAAGAACAAATATCGGTTTCGGATTATAAGTATGTGACATTTGAAACATATGGAGATAGGGATGCCTGTCAATATAGTACGATTTCATTTGTATTCGATAAGTACACAGGTACAATATTGCCACCGTGGGAGTGGGTTGAAATATCATACAACGGTAAAACACAAAAAATCATATCCGTTTTAGACGGCGCCGGTGCAGGGTTCGCCACACAATCGGTTTTTTGTCCTAAAAATTATGACGGAATAGTGTTTGTTGTGATACCTAAAGGTCATAAAGAAATTCCTACTGACGGTAAAACGCATACAATAGATGAATTTATCGATTTTGAAAACGATAAATATTTTCTATTTGCGCAAAACAATTAAACAAGGAATGTGTTTTATGAGAAAAATAATACTTTGTTTTCTAATATTGTTGGTAATATCTCTTGTAGGTTGCAATAAAACCGACAATACCTCATCTGCACTTCAAGTAAATAAATCTTCTGAATTATCGCAAAGCACAAGAGAGTTAAACAATTCTTCGGAAGAAGTCATTATATCAAGTGAAATATCGACTATTGCAGAAAGTTCTCAAGACAGTGTAAGCAGTAATGTATCATCAGAACCGAATAAATGCAAAACAAATTCCCCAAAAGAAACGAATAATTCTTCAAATAAAGTTTTGTCTTCTGATAGTGCTAATAAACAAAACACCAATAATGGCTATTTATATTTTTATGAAGATGAAAATGGTAAGACTTATCACCAAAATGGCAAACATTGGGACGATAAAGGTAATGTATGGACAGATGAAGATATATCTGAATATTTATATGATGAATAAATGTATGATGAATTTATATAAAGCTGTTAGAGCTGCTTACTTTTATCTTGTGGAATTTAAATTGTCAGAAGTTAAATTTTTAAAAAAAGTTTTAATTGGTTCTTCTTCAAATTATGTGT
>DJET01000069.1:0-169 GCA_002431945.1 Ruminococcaceae bacterium UBA5891
ACTAAAGATAATATAAACCACATCTGTGAAAAAATCCCCTTTTATTTAATGCGTAATTCGGAATTAGTATGACCGTAATAACAACAACCTTGTCATTCTGAGTGACGGCTTACCGCACATCTTGCGGCGTTCGTAACAACTAAACGCTTTGTCATTCTGAGTGCGAAGC
>DJET01000069.1:290-13762 GCA_002431945.1 Ruminococcaceae bacterium UBA5891
GCTTCTGCTTCGCAGAGGTGTCCACAGGACACCCGCACCGCAATGACAGGACTATACTAAGCGCCTTTTCGTCTTGTTTTTTTATTCAATTCACATCTGTCGGCGGGTCGTTATTGTTTTCACTTTTAATTTCAAGCGCTTTTGTTACTATATCCTCAAGATCCCCCGTGCCGTTAACAAATATCATTTTGTACCCGACTTTATCGGCTATTTTTTTAACAAATTCGTCCCGTTTAATTCTGTCCTCTTTTTTATGCGAGTTATCGTTTAATTCTATCAGTAATTCGGGATAAAGATTTTCCTTTTTGCAAAGTATAAAATCTATATGTTTAGCCTTTATTTTTCCGAAATACTTCATATATTCGCTTTTTCCCGCCTCGCCGTTTACCTCAACCAGATCCGCAAAGCGTATTTTTGCCAATACGGCGTAACCGTATTTATCGGCTATTTCCTTAAGGTTTTTGTAAAACCAACATTCATTTTTCGTAAGCAAATATTTTTTTCTGTACGGTAGCTTTTCCTCATCATTCTGAATACTTAAAGGCTTTGGACTATTATTATCCAGCATCATAATTTTCCGCTGTATTTCTTCTCTTTTTTTCTTTGTCCTTTTATTATCATAAACAATTATCAATATTATAACAAAAACTACCATCAATAAAAAAAGCAAGCCAAAGTAACGTGCATAATTGGGGTTATAAGCTATCACTTTTTCTTCTCCCTTTTAAAAACATAATATTTTCGCAACAATCATACCCTCTTTGTAGTAGGGGAATCCAAAGGGGAATTTGCCCCTTTGGTCATTCGGGAAGGTTCGGAAACCCAATTGAAAGGGTGTCCGACGGTTCTTTCCCCTATTTCTGTCCGTACAGAAATAGGGTGCGGCTTTGGCGCATAGCCTACGAATTCTCCGCCAGTCTTTTTGCAAACTCGGCAAGCTCGTCATCGCTGAAAAATTCAATTGTAAGCGTGCCCTTGCCGTTTCCTGAGGGGTTTATATGTACCTTGCGGCGCATTTCGTTTTTAAGCGAAAGCTCCACCTCGCTGTAAAACGTCGGCTTTTTCTGCGGCGCGGCTTTCGCGGCGCTTTTTGCTTTTTTCGCGTCTGCCGCCGTTTTTTCAAGCTCGCGAACCGAGGCACCGTCCGCCGCGGCAATAAGCATTTTTGCGCGCGTTGCCTCGTCGTCACAGGAAAGCAGGGCGCGCGCGTGGCCCGCCGATATACTGCCGCGGCGCAGTGCTTCAAGCTCGTTATCGTTAAGAGCCAAAAGGCGCAGCGCGTTTGTTACCGCGCTTCTTGATTTGCCCATCTTTTTGGCAACTTCCTCTTGGGTTAAGCCGTATGTATCTATAAGCGAGCGGTAACCGAGCGCCTCTTCAACCGCGTTTAAGTCTTCGCGCTGTAAATTTTCTATAAGCGCTATTTCCATTAAGGTCTGTTCGTCTGCCTCTTTTATAACAACAGGTACCTCTTTAAGACCTGCCATTCGGCTTGCGCGCCAGCGGCGCTCGCCTGCAATTATACTATATCTTCCGTCTAAATTAGGCTTAACCACAATAGGTTGTATAAGTCCGTGCTGTGCAATGCTGTCGGCAAGCTCGGAAAGCGCGGTTTCGTCAAAGTCCTTTCGCGGCTGATCGCGGTTAGGCTCTATATCGTTTAAATTAAGGGTTACCGCACCCTCGTTATCCGAAGAATTCTCATCAAAAAGCGAGGTCAGCCCTCTGCCCAGTCCGCTCTTTTTTACTGCCATATTACTTTCTCCTGTTCTTCTTTATAAATTCCTTTGTCAGATCGTCATACGCCGCCGCGCCCTTAGAGCGCTTATCGTAATACTGTATCGGCATACCGTAGCTCGGCGCCTCGGAAAGCCTTACAGCGCGCGGAATTGCGGTTTTATAAAGCTTGTCCGCAAAGTATTTTTTAATTTCGGCAACCACCTGCGCGGTAAGATTAAGCCTGCCGTCGTACATAGTAAGCACTATACCCTCTATCTCAATGGTGGGGTTGTAAAGCCGCTTTACCTGACGAACGGTATTCATTAACTGCGAAAGACCTTCAAGCGCAAAATATTCGCACTGTATCGGCACAAGCACCGTGTCCGCCGCGTTAAGCGCGTTTATTGTAATAAGACCGAGCGAAGGCGGACAGTCTATAAATATGTAATCGTAATTATCTCTTGCCGCCGCAAGCGCCATTTTAAGCTGTGCCTCGCGGTGCTCCATTTCTATAAGGTCAACCTCTGCCGCCGCCAAATTCATTGAGGACGGAACTATATCCACATTTTTAAATTCCGTTTTAATTACGGCGTTTTCAAGCTTTCCCGTGCCTATCAACAGCTCGTATGTTGTAACCTTGACCTGTTTTTTATTTATACCGAATCCGCTTGTGGAGTTACCCTGCGGATCCGCGTCTACAAGCATTACTTTTTTGCCGGCAATGCCAACGCCTGCTGCTAAATTAACGGCGGTTGTGGTCTTGCCCACTCCGCCCTTTTGATTTACTATGGCAATAATTTTTCCCATTTCGGCGCCCCTTTCACAATGTTTCACGTGAAACACTTTAAGTATTATAGCATTTTACGTAACAAAAGTAAACAGTTAAATTTAATGCGGAATTCGGAATGCGGAATTCGGAATGCGGAATTAAAAAAGCCCGTACACCAACAAACGTTGGTATGCGGTGCAATTTTTTATAGTATAATGCCCTAAAGGCGGTTTGAATAAATGTTTTTAGGCAAATAGCTCCTGCAAAATTGCAACCTGTTTCAGGTTAAAAATCATTTACGACCGCTTTTATATTGTATAATGCTTCAGGAGGTAATTAAAATGGATTACGAAGAAATTTTAGATGAATTGCAAGCGGCAATCAGTGGGCTTGAAATGACCACGCAGTTTTTAATACTTTTTTCATATAAAGAAGAAGTATTGATTAAAAAGTGTTCTGAACAAACAATTAAGTACTGTAAAGACAGACTTTTAAATTCTGCCGAGCAATATACAAACGATTATCTTGCAACCGCAAAGCTGTTGCTAAATAATAAACAGCTTTAAAAAATAAGCAATGCATTAAAGCCTAAGCTTATCGCAACAGGGGTTTTCAAAGGGGAAAACGGATTGCCACAGCCGTTTACACGGCTTCGCAATGACAGAGCGACAGCTTACTGCGCATCTCACGGCATTCGTGGCAACTAAACGGTTTGTCATTCTGAGTGCGTAGCACGAAAGAATCCGTAATACCCTTAGAAAAAAACGGATTGCCGCGCGCCTTTCGGCTGTCTCGCCTGCCGGCTCGGTCGGTGCTTCTGCTTCGCAGAGGTGTCCACCGGACACCCGCACCGCAATGACAAAATATTATATAACACAAAAAGCTTTAACACACCGCAAATAAAAACGGCTGTGCTAAAGCTTTTGCTACATAATTCCGCATTCCGAATTCCGAATTAAGTCTTGTCTCCCGGTTTAAACAGCGCCGCCATAAGCAAACCTGACGCGACCGACACGGCTATTCCTGCCGAGGTTGCGGTAAGTCCCCCTGCAAATATACCCATAAAGCCGTATTTTTCAACCGCTTCCTTAACGCCCATTGCAAGGCTGTAACCGAATCCGGTAAGCGGTACGGTAGCTCCCGCGCCCGCAAAATCAACGATTGGCTGATAAAGCCCCACCGCAGTAAGCGCAACACCTGCCACAACAAACGAAACCAATATCCTTGCAGGGGTAAGCTTGGTATAATCAATCAATATCTGACCTATAAGGCAGATAGTACCGCCCACTAAAAATGCGTAAAGGCAATGCAAACAAATACTCATATATCACACCTCTATGTTTCACGTGAAACATTGTTTTTTATAGTATTTGTTTTCATTGCCTTAATTATACTTTTATATTATAAGCTTCAAATATATTTTGCGTAACGCTGCCGTAATCAAGGTGGCGCACGGTCACGCTGTCTGCGCTTTCGGACCTTACGCTTACCGTAACGGTGCAGGTTCCGTATTTTCTTGCAGGAAGAGTGCGGATTATTTTTATTTCCCCCACATTTTCCTTAGGGCAGTAAAATTCGTATGTGTTAAAGCCCTTTATTCCCTGTGCGTATATATTATCGCCTATTCTGAGCTTTCCGAAACGGAAATCGAATATGCAAAGATAGGAATAGTAAAGCAGCACTGCCGCCGTTACAAGGTAAAGGAAAAGTATAAACCGCGCAAACTTAGGAAATATAACCGCAGGAATAACCGCCGCGGCGGTGGCTATGCAAAAATACAGCCTTGGGAAATAAAGAAATCTTGATTTTGTTTTTTTATCGCGACCGGCGTGCAAAAGCCTGCCGCTCGGAATTAAAAACGGAAAATACGCCATAAACTGCCGTTTTATATTTCCCCTGCGTTCCGAAGGCACCAAAACCGCCGTTTCGCTTTTCGAATTGCCGTAGCCGCCCACGCTCACCTTCATAGCATAGCGTTTAAACAGGCGCATAAGCGGGGTTTGGTCTATAATCACGTCGTTTACCGAGGATTTTTTAAAAGAGGTTCTGCTGCGCACGAAAAAGCCGGAGCGCACCTCAAGCTTATCCTTTTCAAGAAAAAGCTTAAAATTTATATACTTAAAAAACGAATAAACAAAGCTTACCGCATAGCTTAAAAGAAAAATAAGGGTAATGGCGCTTACTATCGGCGGAAAATAGGACTTTACCTGACCTGAAACGTTGTTTATTTCGTTAAGCAATATACTGTCGAGCGCCAGTCCCAAAAGCTTACCGGCTTTATTTATAATCGGCACCCCGATAATCATACCCGTAACCGCCGAAGAGGTGGTTGCCGCCATTACCGCAACCTTGATAACCGAAAATCTAACAGCGGTATAATCGCTTTTGCCGTACAACAGCTCGGATACCTTTTTGCTGTTTTTAAGGCTTAGCTTAAACTTAAAATCGGTTTTGCCCTTTTTGCCTGCCTCGGTATTAACGCAGTAGGTAACGGCGCCGAAAACCGCGTCCAGCGGATTTTGTACCGTTTGAACCGAGGACAGCTTTGAAACGGCGATATAAGAGGTTTTTTTAAGGAAAACGCCCTCGCTTATTTTAACGCCGTTTTTGCCGCATACAATACTGAACGAGCGGAAACGCAGAAACGCCGCAAGCAGCATTACAATAAGCGCCGCTGCCTCAAGCGTGAAAACGCCCGTTATTTTTCTGTAAATAAGGTATTGCACCGCGCCCTTTAAAACAGGGAGTATAAGCACAAACAAAAATGGCTTTATAAGGCTTAATATCATAAGCGGGTGGGCTTTAAACTCCTGCTTCAACGGTTTTCCCCCTTTGTTACGGCGGATATAAATTTTTCAACGTCGCCCCTTGGCATTTCGGGAATTATAATGCCGCTGCGCGCCGCCTTAAGGCTTATTGCCGCAAGACCTAATGCCTTGGCAAGGGGCGTTGATATGCTTTGCACGTAAACAAGCCGCGAAAAGGGCATTATGTGGCAGGTTTTAACTATAACGCCGCGCTTTATAATAACGGCGCCGTTAGGAAACAGTATTTCATAGCTTTCAAAATAGGCGGGAATATACCAAAACACCGCCGCCGCCGTTATAACCGCAAAGGTTAAAGCGTCTATTAAAAACCAGTCTGATATTACGCTTAGTATAAAAAATACGCAAAAGGGTATTACGCCCAAAATGCCCACTCTTAACTGCCACAAAAGCTTTGTTTGCTTAGGCAAGCTGTTTTTGCTCAACGCTTCACTCTCCTTTTGGTTTACATAATACCTTTAATCATATCCCAGTACGCCTTATATTTTTGCTCTGTTTTATTGTCTCCGTACTCATAATACCGCTTGTTTTTAAGTGCGTTCGGTAAATACTGTTGGTTTACATAATGTGATTTATAATCGTGCGGATATTTGTAGTGCTGTCCCTTTATTTCGGCGTCCTCGCCGTCGTAATGCTTATTTTGCAGGTGCCGCGGCACTGCGCCGCCTATTCCCCTTTCAATATCCGCCATAGCGGCGTTTATTGCGTTATGCGCCGAGTTTGATTTAGGCGAGGCGGCAACCAATATAACCGCGTCCGCAAGGGGCAGGCGCGCTTCGGGCAGACCTACCGCCTCGGCAATATCAACGGCGGCTTTAACTATCGGGATTATCTGCGGATAAGCAAGCCCCACATCCTCGCAGGCGCACACCATAAGCCGCCTGCAGGCGCTCGGCAGGTCGCCCGCGGCTAAAAGCCTGCCTAAATAGTAAACGGCGGCGTCGGGGTCCGATCCGCGCATGGATTTTTGGTAAGCCGAAATTATATCGTAATGCTCGTCGCCCTCGCGGTCGTAGCGAACGGAGTTTGAAGCTAAAATTTCCTCTGCCGTTTCGTCGCTTATTTCTATATTTTCCGCGCTTTCGCTTGTAAGCACGCAAAGCTCCAGCATATTAAGCGAGCGGCGAACGTCGCCTGCCGCCGCAGTTGCCAGCTTTTTAAGCGTGATATCCGATATAATAAGCTCTTTTCCCTTTTCACTGCTTATAATATTTTTTGCCCTTGTCAGTACCTCTTTTATATCGTCGGGCGAAAGCGCTTTAAATTCAAACACCGTAGAGCGGCTTAAAATAGCGTTATAAACGTAAAAATAAGGGTTTTCGGTAGTGGCGGCTATAAGGGTAATATCCCCGTTTTCAATGTAAGAAAGCAGTATCTGCTGCTGTTTTTTATTAAAATACTGAATTTCGTCGAGATATAACAGTATTCCGCCCTGAGCTTCAATTGTGCCTATGGTGCTTATAATTTCCTTAATATCGGCGGTTGAGGCGGTGGTTGCGTTTAAATAATGCAGCTTTTTGCCGCAGGTGGCGGCTATAATATTCGCAACCGTGGTTTTACCCACGCCCGAAGGACCGTAAAATATTAAATTAGGCACATTTTTTGAATCTATAATACGCCTAAGCACCTTGCCCTCGGCTAAAAGGTGCTTTTGACCGGCTACTTCTTCGATTGTTTTAGGTCTTAACCTGTCTGCTAACGGAGTGTTCATTCCCTTACCCCCCTGTTTAATACATTATACAATGCTTTTTCGCTTTTTTCAACTCATTAAAGCATTATAAATAACATAAGCTTTAGTAATGGGGAGTGAAAAGAGCTTGAAAAAAACGATTTTTATTAAAAACGCCCTTATATTAACCGCTTCTTCGCTTATTTTGCGGTTTGTGGGGATAATTTTTAAGGTATGGCTTGCTAAGCTTATCGGGTCTGAGGGTATAGGTCTTTACCACCTTGTGTTTTCGGTTTATATGCTTGCCGCAACCTTTGCAACAAGCGGCATTTGCACCGCGGTAACCCGCCTTGCCGCAGAGGAATTGGCTTTAGGCACAAAAAAGGGTACTGTTAAAATACTTAAAAGGTCGGTAGAGCTTACCCTTATAATCGCCGCAGCTACCGTTGCCGTAATATTTTTCGGCGCGGAATTTATTGCAAAATACTTTCTTAACGATATGCGCGCCGTACCGGCGCTTAAAATACTGCCGCTCTCGCTCCCTTTTATGGGAGTGACCTCCTGCCTTAGGGGATATTTTATAGCAAGGCGCAAAATAACGCCCAATGCGGTAAGTCAGCTTTTTGAGCAGGCGGTAAGAATACTTCTTGTGGTGGTGCTTGTAAAAAAATTTTTGTCAAAAGGGCTTGGCTTTACCTGCGGCGCGGTGCTTTTCGGGGATTGCGCGGCAGAAGCATTTTCATTTTTAATGCTGTTATTTATTTACAAAAGGGATTTAAAAACGCTTTCCGCACTTTCAGGCAGGGAACGGCCGCCGTTTGGCATATTAAGGCGGATACTGCATATTTCGGTGCCGATAACATCGGGCAGATACCTTAATACCGCGCTCAGAACCGCGGAAAACATACTTGTTCCGCGCAATCTTGCAAAATACCCGTTCGGCGGCAGCAACGCGCTTTCGCAGTTCGGAATGATAAAGGGTATGGCGCTGCCGATACTTTTCTTCCCCTCAACCCTTTTAAACTCAATTTCAACCCTGCTTATACCTGAAATATCCGAAGCGGACGCGCGCGGACAAAAATGGCTTGTTAAAAGCGCCGCGCAAAATATTTTAAAGCTTACGGCGCTGCTTTCATTTATATTTGCGGCGGTATTTTTTGTTTCCGGCAGGGAAATAGGTATGCTTATATACAAAAGCCGCGACGTGGGCGAGCTTTTAAGAGCGCTCTCGCCCATAGTTCCTTTAATGTATTTAGACAGCATATCGGACGGTATTTTAAAGGGACTTGACCAGCAGGCGTTTTCATTCCGCACCGCAATTTCCGATTCGGTTATAAGAATAATACTTATTTTAATTTTATTGCCCGTGTTCGGACTTCGCGGATTTATATGGATAATGTACTTTTCAAACGCGCTTACCTGTGGCTTAAATGTGGGAAGACTGTTAAAGGTAAGCCGCGCAAGACTGCTTTTTATAAAAGAGCTTGCACTGCCGCTTGCCGCTGCGTTTTGCATAACGCTTTTATGCGATACCTTAATAAAACGGCTTAATTTATGCAATTTGGTTTACATAATACTTATTTGTGCCGTTTCGGTTGCATTATACCTTGCTTTTATCTTTATTTCGGGGGCATTAAAGCCCGATGAGGTAAGAAATTTTATTAAAAAATAGGTAAATTCAATTTAAGCCGATTAAAATAACCCTCTGTGTATACCTATACGCAGAGGGTTATACCGATTAGCTTACAAAGAGGTGTTTTTGCCCCTTATTTTTTCAAAAAATTTCTTAATTACCGCCGCGCATTCGTCTTCCATAATGCCGCCGTAAATTTCGGGCTTAAAGCCGTAAGGGTAATCGCAAAGATTTATCACGCTGTCTATACTTCCCATAGCCTTATCGTATGCGCCGAAAACAAGCGTTTTAATTCTTGCGTTTATTAAGGCGCCAGCGCACATAGGGCACGGCTCTAAGGTTACGTACATTTCACATTCATCAAGCCGCCAAGAATTAAGCTTTTTGCAGGCAATGCTTATTGCCTCGGTTTCGGCGTGGGAAAGGGCGTTTTGCTTTTTTTCCCGCATATTATGCGCGGCGGCGATAATTTCGCCGTTTTTAATAATTACCGCGCCCACGGGTATTTCGCCCATATCCGCCGCACGGCGCGCCTGCTCTAACGCGGCAAGCATAAATTTACTGTTCATAATTATCGGGATTATAAATTCCAAGCGGCGCAAAGTTAGGCTGATTATTTCTTATGACAAACAGAAAAACCGGTTCAAGAAAATTAAACAGCACCGATAAAACGGTAAAAAGCACCGCGTTTTTGCCGTCGAACGAGGCGTAAACGCGCCACAAAGCAATATATTTTACTATTGCAAAGGCAAGCGCAGACAGCATAAGCAAAAACGATGATAATATAAGCGGAATAAAGCTGAGTGCGGCGCTCAGCTTTATCGGTTCGTCGTAAAGCGCTGCACCCATAATCTCGCGAACGGATGTTACCGCCGCTATACATAAAAACACCGCAAAAAGTATTTCTATAATTTTTTCAACAATATGCAAAATAAGCAGTATAACGCTGTACTTTGCAGGCTTTTCTATCGGGTTTTTATGATATTTTTCGGCAAGACGGCCGAGCGTAAACGAATTTGCAACCGGAATAAAGCTAAGCCACGGGTATTCAACCCCCGCAGTTTTAGACATTTTGTAAATTCCTATTGCGCGCAAAATATAAAGTGCCAAACATATTGCCGCCATAATTGCGGTATAAAGCACAACCGCAAATATTATACCGAAAAGCGTTTCGCGGTCGATAGCGGACAGATCGGATTTAAAGTGAAAGTTAAGCATATTTTAATCCCCTTACATAAAAAACTGCAAAGATTCCAAAATGCAAAAAACCGTAAAAATTATAATACAGGGCGAGGTGAAAAACCACTTAAACCGCTGTTTCAGCTTGCTTTCGTTACCGTCCTCACCGAATTTGAAAAGCTCCGCCTGATTTTTTGAATGTAAAAGCGATATAATTCCCGCAAGCAGGCAAGCCATAAGGAAAACGGAATAAACGGCGTTTTGCGCCGCCGCCGAGATACCGCCCGCAAAATAACTGAAAAATACCGAAACAAAATTATTGAATGCGTGAACCGCCATTGCAATTAAAAGTGAATCGGTTTTTACAACAATAAAGCCCAAAACAAGACCTATTATAAAGGCAAAGGGCATTTGCTCGAAGTTTCCGTGCATAAGCCCGAAAACGATTGCCGAGGTTAAAACCGCAAAGCCGTCCCCGTATTTTCTGAGCGAACCTAAAATAAGCCCGCGGCAGGCAAATTCCTCAACAAGTGCAGGCACTATAACGGTAGACAGCATTGAAAGACAAAACCCGAAAAAGCCTTTAGGGTCTTCCCCGTAATCAACGTTATAATTTATACCGAAGCTTTCAAAAATACTGCTTGCCTGACTTGTTGCTATATTTGCGAACGAACAAAACGAAATTCCAAGCAAAAACAGGGTAAGCCTGTTGCCCTTTTGCGGCTTTTTAAGCGGTACGGTCTCGCTTATATTAAACCCGAACGATTTAAAAACAATTATAAACGGCACCGTAAATATAAAAGATGAAAGTACTATCTGGGCTACCTGCAAAGCCGCGGGATCGGTAATAATTTCTCTTGCCTTTGCCACGGTAAAGCCGAGCCTTCCCATAACAAAAAAATACCCCGTAGCCCAAAACGTTGTTATTAAAAGTTCAACTATAAAAGCAATTCCTATAACAAGAGCGGTTTTTCTTATACCTTTTTTTTCGCTGTATGTTTTAGGCGTAAAGCCGTAGGGTACATAGGTAACATACGGCGGATAATTACTGCCGCCGCTGTACGGCGCGTTATAAAAGCTGTTGTTTTCCATATTTATCTGCCTTTCTTAAAATTATCCCTTGTACCCCTTAAATTTAAAGGCTTACTCCTCGGTATTCTCGGTTTCCTCGGTGCTTTCCGGCTCAACCGCGCCTGCGTCCGCTTCGGGTGTTTCGGGCAGCTCGGTCGGTTCTTCGTCGCTGTGCTCTGTCACCGCTACCGAAAGTATCTTTTCACCCTCGCCCACCTTCATTACGCGCACACCCTTGGCAGGACGGGCAAAGGTGGAAATATCGCCTGAGAATATCCTTATTATTATACCGTTTGAGGCTATCATTATAATATCCTCTTCGCCCGTTACCGCAAGCGACGCCGCAACATCGCCGTACTTTTCAACGCGGTAGTTGGTAAGACCTTTACCGCCGCGCGATTGCAGGCGGTAATCGCTTATCGGGCTTATTCTTCCGTAGCCTGTTTCGGTAATGGTTAAAAGCTTGGTGTCGTCACTTGTAATTTCCATTGAAACCACGAAGTCTTCGGGCTTCATTGTAATCGCCTTAACACCTCTGGCTCCTCTGCCCATAGCGCGAACCTGATTTTCGTTAAACTGAATTGCCATACCCTTTTTGGTGGCTATAAACAGGTTGTTTTCACCGTTTGTCATTTTAACGAAGGTCAGCTCGTCGTCATCGTCTATTGAAATTGCAATAATACCGCTCTTTCTTGTGTTCCTGAATTCCGAAAGCTTGGTGCGCTTTATAATACCCTTCTTTGTAACCATGGTTATAAAGTGCTCCTCGTCAAGCTCGGAGGCGGGCAGAATTATTGTAATTTTCTCGTTTTGCATAAGGGGCAGAATATTTATAATATTCATTCCCTTTGAGGTGCGGCTGCCCTCAGGTATTTCGTATGCCTTAATGCGGTACATTCTGCCGAGGTTTGAGAACAGCATAATGTAATCGTGCGAAGAACATACAAACATATTTTCAACCGTATCGTCGTCGCGCGTGGTCATACCAGTAATTCCTCTGCCGCCGCGGTGCTGAACATTATAGGTATCGGCAGGCAGGCGCTTAATAAAGCCGTTTTCGGTCTTGGTAAGCACGCACTGCTCTTCGGGGATAAGGTCCTCAATATCAACGTCGCCCACAACGTCGGTAATTTCGGTGCGGCGGTCGTCCGAGAATTTATCGCGAAGATTTAAAGCCTCGGTCTTTACAATATCAAGTATACGTGCGTTACTTGCTAAAATTGCCTCGCACTCTTTTATAAAGTCTAACTTTTCCTGCAATTCGTCAAGAATTTTCTGTTTTTCAAGACCGGACAGCTTACCTAACTGCATCTGAACGATTGCGGTGGTCTGAATATCGTCAAGCCCGAAACGGTCGGATAACGCCTGCTTGCTTTCGGGTATGGTCTTGCTTGAGCGGATTATCGCTATAACCTCGTCGATAAAATCAAGCGCTACCTTTAAGCCCTCTAAAATATGCGCTCTTTCCTCTGCCTTACGCTTATCGTAAGCGGTGCGGCGGCGGATAATATCGCACTGGAAGTCTATGCAGTTTTGCAGCATATCCTTAAGCGTTAATATCTGCGGCTTGCCGTTTACTATCGCAAGTAAAATAGCGCCTATTGTGGTTTGCAAAGCGGTGTTTTTGTAAAGCTTGTTAAGTATAACCTGCGGGTTGGCGTCCTTTTTTAAATCGACGATTATTCTTATACCGCCGTCACGCTTTGAGGAATAGTCTACAACGTCCTCTATCCCCTCAATTTTCTTATCAGCCGCTTGGTCGTAAATTGCTTTAACAAGGTCCTTTTTGCGCACCTTGTAGGGTATTTCGGTTATAACTATGCGGTATTTGCCGTTTTTGGTCTCTTCAATTTCGGCTTTGCCGCGCAGGGTTATTTTACCCCTGCCCGTAGCATATGCCGCGCGTATACCGCTTCTACCCATTATAATGCCGCCCGTCGGGAAATCGGGTCCCTTTATATACTGGCAAATTTCCTGTAAATCCGCCTCAGGATTATCAATAAGGGCGCACATACCGTCAATTACTTCGCCTAAGTTATGCGGCGGAATTTCGGTTGCCATACCTACCGCTATACCGGAAGAACCGTTTACTAATAGCTGCGGAAATCTTACCGGCAGAACCTCCGGCTCGTTTAAACGGTTATCGTAGTTTGGCTGAAAATCTACCGTTTCTTTGTTAATATCGTCGAGCATATGAAGGGATAGCCTGTTCATTCTCGATTCGGTATAACGGTAAGCAGCCGCGGGGTAACCGTCTATGTTACCGAAGTTTCCGTGACCGTCTATTAAAGGATAACGGAGTGAAAAATCCTGCGCCATACGCACCATTGCGTCGTAAACGCTGGCGTCGCCGTGCGGATGGTAACGACCGAGCACCGAACCTACGGTATCGGCGCACTTGCGGTACGCCTTATCGGGCGTCAGGCCGTTTTCAAACATTGTGTAAAGTATTCTTCTGTGAACGGGCTTTAAGCCGTCGCGCACGTCGGGTATGGCGCGCCCCACCAGTACCGACATTGAGTACTGGAGCATACTGCCCTTAATTTCGTCTACAATTTCAACCGGAACGATTTTGGTTTCTTCATCGCTCGGCCAGTAAACATTTTC
>DJET01000023.1:0-5882 GCA_002431945.1 Ruminococcaceae bacterium UBA5891
AGTGGTAAGCGCGAAAGAATCCGCCTCCCCTTAAAAGAGAACGGATTGACACAGCCGTTACACGGCTTCGCAATGACAAAGCGACTACTGCGCACCCCGAACCGTGAACACCTTGGTGTATCCGATATTTTTCTGTGACCTATAAAACAAGCCGAATCTTTCATTTTAAAACTCCTTTTTTGCGATATATCCCACACAATTTATTGAATAATTTTATAAAATCAGATTACGATAAATCGTGGATAGGAGCTTGCAATGTGAATACAAAAGAAGCGGTAGCGGCAAGAATTATTCAGCTTTGTAACGAACGGAACATTGCAGTTAACGCATTGGCAAACTCGGCTGGCGTTTCACCGTCAACGGTTTACAGTATGCTGAATACAAAAAGCCGAAACCCCGGCGTGGTTTCGATAAAAAAGCTTTGCGACGGCTTGGAAATTACCGTCCGCGACTTTTTTAACAGCGATCTGTTTGACGAAAAAGAACAGGAAATAAAATAATTGCAGGGGGCAGTCCGTATCGGGCTGTCCCCTGTTTCGGTTTGTCTGACGGAATGACAAGTCGTTTAGCTTTTGTAAATACATAAGGCGCGCGGCAATCCGTTTTTTCCTCTCCTCGTCATTGCGGTGCGGGTGTCCGGTGGACACCTCTGCGAAGCAGAAGCACCGACCGAGCCGGCAGGCGAGACCGCCGTGTAACGGCTGCGGCAATCCGTTTTCTTTTAAGAGAATTACGGATTCTTTCGTGCTTCGCACTCAGAATGACAAAGAATAAAACTTTGCAAACCACTCTTTCCGTCATTGCGAGCACCGTTAGGTGCGCGGCAATCCGTTCCCCCGTTTTTCACTGCGCCAATATGCAAAAAGGTCCGGCGGTGAGCCGGACCTTAATAAAACAAAAATATTACGATAAAAAAATACCGTGCCTTTAAGCACGGTAATAATGTGTTGGCATCTACTTATTTTTCCGGGCAGCTTCCCGCCGAGTATCTTCAGCGCAAGCGAGCTTAACTTCCGTGTTCGGTATGGGAACGGGTGGACCCTCGCCGCAATCAACACCAACTTGATTGTTGCTGTCTCTCAGACAGCTTAGTTATTATATCACCGCCTGTTTTATTTGTCAAGTATTTTTTTAAAAAAATTTTATTTTTTATTTTGTCGTTACAGCGCTTGACATTTTCGGCGCCTGATGTTAAGATATATGTAAATGCAATGATAAAGGAAAGTAGATAAGCTTCCGCTTTAAGAGAGCCTTCGCCGCGGCTGTAAGCGAGGGTAAGCACGGGCTTTTTGAAGTTCCCTTTTGAGCAGCGCGGTTGAAAATCGCAGTAGGCGGCGCCGGCAGAACACCGTTACAGGTTCTAAAGAGTGTTTGCTCTCGGAGCGAAAATTACGGGTGGTACCGCGGAGACTTTTGTACTTCGTCCTGTTATTACGGGGCGGAGTTTATTTTTTGTGTGGAGGAAAAGCAATGAAAGAAAAAATCGAAGCCATAAGAGCGGCGGCGAGAACCGCCATTGAAAAAACGGCAAACGAAAACGAAATTGAGGAATTAAGGGTAAAATACTTAGGCAAAAAGGGCGAGCTTACGGCAATGCTTAAGCAAATGGGCTCGCTTTCCCCCGAAGAGCGCCCGGCTATGGGTCAGCTTGTGAACGAGGCTAAGCAAAAGCTTGAAGCACTTATAACCGAAAAAAAGGCGGAAATGAAGCAAAAGGCTACCGAAGCGCGCCTTAAAGCCGAGGCAATAGACATTACAATGCCGGCAAAAGAGGTTAAAACAGGCGGTATTCACCCGCTTAATCACGTTGTAAACGATATGATAGATATCTTCCAGTCTATGGGCTTTGACGTGGTAGACGGACCGGAGGTTGAAACCGACCACTATAATTTCGAGTGCTTAAACGTTCCGGCGGATCACCCCGCGCGCGATATGCAGGATACCTTTTATTTAGGCGAAAACCTGCTTTTGCGCACACAGACCTCCGCCGCGCAGATAAGAACAATGGAAACCCGCAAGCCGCCTATACGCGTTATATGCCCCGGCAGAGTGTACCGCGCCGACGAGGTGGACGCCACCCATTCGCCAGTTTTCCACCAGCTTGAAGGTCTTGTGGTTGATAAGGGCATTACAATGTGCGACCTTAAGGGCGTGCTTGAGCAGTTTGCAAGAGAAATTTACGGCAAGGATACAAAGGTGCGTTTCCGCCCCTCGTTCTTCCCGTTTACAGAGCCGAGCGTTGAGGTAGACGTTTCCTGCAGCGAGTGCGGCGGCAAGGGCTGCCGCGTTTGCAAGGGCGCAGGCTGGATAGAAATTTTAGGCGCGGGTATGGTGCACCCGAACGTTCTGCGCTCCTGCGGAATTGACCCCGACGTTTACACCGGCTTTGCGTTCGGCATAGGTATTGACCGAATTACCACAACACGCTATAAAATAAGCGATATCCGCCTGCTTTTCGAGAACGACAAGCGTTTCTTAGAGCAGTTTTAAGGAGGTAAGGATAAATGAAAATTTCACTTGAAGCTTTAAAAAGATATGTTGATATAAACGTTCCCGTTGAGGAGCTTTGCGACCGTATGGTTATGGCGGGCTTTGAAATTGAGGAAATAGAAAAGCAGGGCGAAAACATTAAAAACGTTGTAGCCGCTAAAATTTTAAAAATAACTCCGCACGAAAACAGCGACCATTTGCAGATATGCCAAATGGACGTAGGTAAGAATGAGCCTGTTCAAATAGTTACGGGCGCGCAGAATATACACGAGGGCGATTACGTTCCCGCCGCGCTTGACGACAGCTACCTGCCGAACGGCGCGCACATTGTTGCGGGCAAGCTGCGCGGCGCAGAGTCAAACGGAATGCTCTGCTCAGGCGGCGAATTGTGCCTTACCGAGGCGGACTACGAGGGTGCTTCTGTTAACGGCATACTTATTTTAAAGGGCGAGCCGAAGCCCGGCACCGATATGCGCGAGGTTTTGGGGCTTAACGATTATATAATAGACTTTAAGATTACCGCCAACCGCCCCGACTGCAACTGCTTTTTGGGCGTTGCAAAGGAAATTTCGGTAGTGCTGGGCACCGAATTTAAAGCACCCAAGCCGGAATATAAAACGGTGGGACAGAATATATCCGATTATATAAGCATTGAGGTGCGCAATTTTGATTTATGCCCCCGCTATATAGGCAGGGTGGTTAAAAACCTGCGCATAAAGGAATCGCCCGAATGGATGAAAAAAGCCATAACCGCTTCGGGTATGCGCCCCATAAACAATATTGTTGATATTACAAACTTTGTAATGCTTGAAACAGGTCAGCCCATGCACGCCTTTAACTATAACGATATAGGCGGGCACAAAATTATCGTCCGCAACGCCGAAGAGGGCGAGACCATAACCACGCTTGACGGCACCGACCACAATTTGACCCCCGATATGCTTGTTATTGCGGACGGCGAAAAGCCCTCCTGCCTTGCAGGTATAATGGGCGGCAAGGAAAGCGAAATTGAAAGCGACACTACCGACCTGTTCTTAGAGTCGGCAAAGTTCCGCCGCGATAACATACGCCACACGGGCAGGGCGCTCGGTATCCGCACCGAAGCGAGCGGAAGATACGAGCGCGGCGTTGATATTATGAACGTTTCCTATGCTATGGAGCGCGCCTTGCAGCTTATTTCCGAGCTTGACGCCGGCGATATTATAGACGGCGAAATTGACCTTAACAACGGTCTGCCGAAGGAAAGAATTATAAACGTTACAACCGATAAAATTATGGAGCTTATCGGCGTAGACGTGCCCGATGAAAAAATTGTTTCCATTTTAAACAGTCTCCACCTGCCCACAACCGCAAACGGCAAGGAGCTTACCGTGCGCGTGCCCTCTATACGCGACGATATTGAAGGCAGAGCCGACTTAGCCGAAGAGGTTATGCGAATTTACGGCTACGACCATATTATAGGCAAGCCGATGCGCGGCGACGTGGTGCGCGGCAAAAAGCTGCCCGAACGCATAAAGTGCGATAAAATAAAAGACTTTATGACAGCCGCAGGCGCCCGCGAAATTGCAACCTATTCGTTTATAAGCTCAGGCGCTATCGATACCCTGCTGTTAGACGAAAGCGACGAGCGCCGCCGACAAATTAAAATCATAAACCCGCTCGGCGACGAATATTCTGCAATGCGCACCCAGCTTACAACAAGTATGCTGTCGGTTCTTGCTACCAATATCAACCGCAAGATAACAGACGGCAGATTTTACGAAATTTCAAAGCGGTTTATTGCAAAGCAGCTGCCCATAACCGAGCAGCCCGACGAGATACCCACAATGTCGCTTGGAATTTACGGCAAAGATGAAGATTTCTTCACCTTAAAGGGCATAATAGAGGGTGTAATGCGGCTTTGCGGCGCTCATACGCAGTATGAAGTAAGCCATGAGCCCTATCTCCACCCCGGCAGACAGGCGCTTGTAAAGGCGAACAACACTGCTGCCGCCGTTTTCGGCGAGGTGCACCCGACGGTTGCCGCAGAATACGGTATTGACTGCCGCGTATACGTTGCGGAAATCAAGCTTGATGTATTGCTTAATATAAACAAGCGCAAGACCGTTTACAAGCCGCTGCCCAAATTCCCTGCGGTTGAGCGCGATTTTGCAATGCTCTGCGATAAGGAGTTACCCGTAGGCGCGCTTGAAAAAGCGATTACCAAGGGCGCGGGCAGACTGCTTGAAAGGTTAGAGCTTTTCGACGTATACTCAGGCTCGCAAATACCCGACGGCAAAAAGAGCGTGGCTTACAGCGTGTGGCTGAGGTCTGCGGACGCAACTCTTTCCGATAAAGAGATCGACGCCGTAAACGCCGCCATCATTAAAAATCTTGAAAACGCGGGCGCCGAGCTTAGAAAATAGTGCTTGAACTTTTTTAAAAAAAGGTATAAAATAATTATAAACAGTTGTGAGAGGTGTAATTTATGAACGACAGAACAATGACCTTTTCAATAGGCGACCAAACAGAGCAGGAAATAAGAAATATTTTAACTTTGGTTTACGACGCGCTGAAAGAAAAGGGCTATAACCCGATAAATCAGATAGTAGGCTATATTTTGTCCGAGGATCCCACTTATATTACAACCCACAACAATGCGCGCAATCTCATAAGAAAAATCGACCGCGATACGCTTTTACAGTCGCTTGTAAGATATTATTTAAGCGCATAAAGGGGGATATTTGTATGAAAAAGCTGCTTTACATTCTCCTTTTTCTGCAAATCATCGGCGGTGTATTCTCCTTTTTCCTGCTTATCGGCAATAACATCTTTGCGGCTGTTATCGCGGGATTTACCTGTATTCTTCAAATAGCTCTTACCGTTTCGGTAATACGCAATACCGAGGATATAGAGCAGCTAAGCGAGGAAACCGCATGGCTTCGAACAAAGCTTAGAAAGCTTGAAAACAAAGACAACCCCTACACCGAGCCCGAACCTGCCGTACCGGCGGCGTACCACGGCGAAGCCGCCCGCGGCACATGGGAATGTGTAAAATGCGGCACGGTAAATAAGGCGGGAACGGATACCTGCCAGAGCTGCGGTGCCGCTTACTCGGCTGAAATTAACCCCACAAGCAACCCGTATGCCAAAAAGAAACCGCGCGTAAGCAGGTTTGTAAAATAAATTCAAGTATTTTTAAAATACACCTTTTGTCATTGCAACGCCGTAAGGTGCGCGGCAATCCGCCTCTCTCCCCCGTCATTGCGAAGCCGTGTAACGGCTGTGGCAATCCGTTCTCTTTTAGGGAATTACGGATTCTTTCGCGCTTCGCACTCAGAATGACAGACCGTTTTGTCATTACGGTGCGGGTGTCCGGCGGACACCTCTGCAAAGCAGAAGCACCGACCGAG
>DJET01000023.1:5942-8057 GCA_002431945.1 Ruminococcaceae bacterium UBA5891
CAAAGCGACTGCGGCAATCCGTTCTCTTCTTTTTAAACCCACGAAACAGAAAAGCTTTAATACCCCGTAAAGCATTACGGAGATATTAAAGCTTTTAATTTTTATATTCATTTAAAATGCCGATTATATCAAGACTTATTATTTCTCATTCCGCATTCCTTTGCCGCCGAGGCACGGCGTATGCTTTGGCTGCCGAATTTTTCGCGCACCTTGTATATCGAATTTTCAAGCTTTTCCTCCGCTTCGATCTTTTCGTTGCTTCCGAATATATCAGACTGCACCGCGGTTTCATAGCCCTTAAGGTTTATTGCCCTTATCCCCACCGAGCGCAGGGGCGCCGAAAAGCCGTAATGCTCGTTTAAAAGCTCCATACCGCGCGTGGCGATTATATAGGCGCTGTCGGTCGTAACCGAATAGGTGCGGCTGAACTCCTTAACCGCAAGGTCCGAAGTACGTATATGCACCTGAACGCCTGCGGAATAAAGCGAATGGCGGCGCAGCGAATCCGAAACCGACTGCGCAAGGCTTAAAAAGGTGCTCCATACCTCTTCCTTATTTGTGAAATCCTTTGAAAGCGTAACCGAACGGCCTATGCTTTTGGGCTTATCCTCCTTTGTGGGGGTAACAACGGGTGAGGTATCCTCCCCCATAGCGCGCCGCTTAAGCTCCGCCCCGTTTTTCCCAAGCAGGCGCTTAAGCGTTTCCTCATTGCACAGCGCAAGGTCGCCTATTGTGCAAATTCCCACGCTTTTAAGCTTTTCGGAGGTATGCTTTCCCGCAAACAGCATATCGGATACCGGCAAGCCCCATATTTTTTCCTTAAAGCCTTCCCTCGGTATAACTGTTACCGCGTCCGGCTTTTTCATATCCGAGCCTAATTTGGCAAACACCTTATTAAAGCTCACCCCAACCGAGGCGGTAATGCCAAGCTCGCCCTTAATATCGCGGCGTATCCTGTGCGCTATTTCCTCGCCGCTGCCGAAAAGCATTGTGCTGCCCGTAACGTCCAGCCAGCATTCGTCTATGCCGAACGGCTCTATCATATCGGTATATCTTTCGTAAATTTTGTGCGCGGCGGCTGAATACTTATAATATTCGTCGTAAAGCGGCGGCAGGGTTATAAGCTCAGGACATTTGCGCTTAGCCTCAAACACAGCCTCAGCCGTTTTAACGCCGAATGCCTTTGCAGGCTCGTTTTTTGCAAGCACTATTCCGCGGCGGCTTTCCTTATCGCCGCATACCGCAACCGGCAGATCCTTAAGCGTTGGGTTAAAAAGCAGCGAGACCGAGGCAAAAAAATTGTTAAGGTCGCAGTGTAGTATTATTCTCTCGCGCATTTTCCCACCTCTTAGAACGTTTGTTCTTATTTTAACATATCGGCCGCGCCGTGTAAAGGCTAAATTTTAAATTTTTCAAGCGCTTTTTTATGCAGCCGCTCGGTTTGGCGGGGGCTGTAATTTATAACGTAGCTTACCTTTAAAAGCGATTTTCCGCATATGTATTTTTGGAACAAAAGCTCCGAAAGCAAGCCGCCGTCCACCCTTTCTATTTTTTCCTCTATTTCGGCTCTTATAAGGTTTGCCGCCTTTATTTCTTTAAGAAATTTTCCGCGGTCTTCGGGGAATTTTTCAATCATCTCGTTAAGCCTGTGTATTTTTGCGTTTTGCAGTAAATAAAGCGATAAATATTTCTTCTTTTCCTCGTTCATTTGCGTTTTCTCCCAAGCGTCGGCTCTATATATCCCACGAACTGACCGTAGCTGTAATTTGTGCCGTGCTTTTTGTTGTATTCGTCGGTTCGACGCATAGCCTCATATAAGGCGGAGTTATAAATTCTGTTGCGCCGCTTAAGCTCCCTTTGGTGCAGCTCCTCTGATTTGGCGCGGCATTTTTCCGAGCAAAATTCGTTCCCGCTTTCAATCCTTGCGCCGCAGCATTTGCAATAAGAGGGCTGTACCTCTTTAATATCGCCGCCGCCGCAAAACGGGCAGCAGGAAAATTTTTCATAGGGCGGGTT
Organism: Ruminococcaceae bacterium UBA5891; assembly: GCA_002431945.1. Lineage (GTDB taxonomy): Bacteria > Bacillota > Clostridia > Oscillospirales > Acutalibacteraceae > UBA737. The sequence goes on from DJET01000023.1 coordinate 7,959, forward strand.
TGCAAGCCCGTGGCTTTCCTTAAACTGCGCGGCGCGTGGGAATTCCCTGCCGCAATCGTTACAATAATACATAAGCTTTACTCCTCGTATAATAGTAAT
>DJET01000071.1 GCA_002431945.1 Ruminococcaceae bacterium UBA5891
AGCCTTAAAAATACCATATTCATTTCAAGTCCTTTAAGCGTTTCCCGCAATTCTTCAAATATTTCTTCGTCGCTCATTGTATCACCTCGCAAAAGGTATTTTAATACAGCCGCCTTAATTTGTCATTTACCGTTTTCAAGGTTACCTTATAAAAGGCAACCATGAAAACAGGCAGATACATAACGGTTTTCCGTGTATCTGCCTGTTTTTAAGCATTTATCACCTGAACATAGTTTGTACGCCGTCTACAAAATCGCCGACGGCTTTAACAAGCTTTGCCGAGCCTTTGGTAATGTTTTTATGGTCCTGCATTACCACCTTGCCTACAACAAGAGCCGCCGCGCCTGCTACCATTCCGGTGCCGAGCCCCTTAATAAACGAGCCTGCCTGTGATTGCATATTGTAACCGTCCTTTCGGGTTTGAAAATTTATGACTTTTAAAGTCCGAATATATTATTACCCTGCAAAAATAATACATACCGAATATTCATAAAAATTTCTTTATTTTTATAAAGGCTTGTGATATAATCAAATATGTATGACTATATCTTCACAAAGGAGGCGGATATATGAAACGCATAAAACGGCTTTTAGCCGGCATGGCGGCGCTGCTTTGCCTGCCGCTTTGCGGGTGCAGTATGCTTGCAGGCGATACCGCCGAGCTTTTAAGTCCGCCTGAGCTTTCGGGCGATATAGCGCCTATTGCCGCGGCAATAGCGGCAAGCGCCGGCGGCGAATACACGCTTAAGTACCCTTCTAAAGGGAATTTCCGTTCCGCAGTTATACAAAACGATATAAACGGCGACGGCACACTTGAAGCCTTTGCCTTTTACAGCCGAAACGAAAATAACGTGCAGTCAATGTATATAAATATTATTTGCAGTGAAAACGGCAAATGGGTATCTGCGGCGCAGCAAAAAATAACCGCGGGCGGCGTGGAGCGCATTGATTTTTGCGATCTTGACGGAGACGGCGTGCAGGAAATACTTGTGGGATGGGAAATATACGGCGCCAGCGAAATGCAGCTCGGCGTTTACAGCTTTAAAAACAACAGGCTTGTTGAAAGAACCCGTCAAAAATACAGCAGCTTTGTGTGCTGCGACCTTAACGACGACGGCACAAACGAGGCGCTTATAATAAATTTAAATTCCGCAGAGCAGCTTAATTCCGCCGCGCTTTACAGTCTTGACGACAGCGGCTTTAAAATGCTTTATTACTGCGAGCTTGATAAAACGGTTAAAAGCATAAGCGAGCCGGTGGTATCTACCCTTTCTTCAGGCAAAACCGCGGTTTACATAGATGAAACAAAGGGTATCGGCGCTGTAACCGAGGTGCTTTTTGTTGATAAAAACGGGCTTGTAAACCCGCTTTTAAATTCCGAATCGCGCGAAACGGTGGCAACGCTCAGGGCTTCGGGCTACGGCGTTATGGATATAAACGGCGACGGTATTGCCGAAATACCCGTGCAGGAAAGCGTGCCCTCGGTAATAAAACCGGATTCGGGCGATAAGCTTTACCTTATAAACTGGTGCTCATATAACGGCGAAACGCTTACAAATCAGGTAACGGCGCTTATGAACGACAGCGATGGCTATTATTACATTCTTTCCTCTAAATGGTCGGGGCAGATAGCGGTTTTAAGGGACAGCGCCGCGCAGCTAAGAGAAATTTATTCCTACGATAACGCGTCGGACGCGGTGGGCGAAATGCTTATAAGCTTTAAAACCGTGAAAAAAAGCGATTGGGATAAGGGCGAGTACAAAAAAAGCGGTTACGCTGAAATAACGCACGACGGCGTATCGTCTTACATTTGCAAAATAGGCAGTGCCGCAGGCGACGAGCTTACCTTGGAAAGCGTGCGGAAAAGCTTTAAGCTTTTATATTGATGGGGTGAATATATGAAACGCATAATGATAGTTGAGGACGAGACCGCAATACGCGAGTTTGAGGCGATAAACCTTAAAAGGGTCGGCTACACCGTGGTGGAGGCAGGATCGGGCGAAGAGGCGCTTGAAATTTACGACAGCGACGCAGAGGGCTTTGACATAGCCCTGCTTGACATTTCAATGCCCGGTATGGACGGATTTACGCTTTGCAAGGAGTTAAGACGCCGCAGTGAAACGCTCGGTATTATAATGCTTACCGCCAGAACGCAGGAAATGGATAAAATAAGCGGTTTAATGTTAGGGGCGGACGATTACATAACAAAGCCGTTCAGCCCTACCGAGCTTTTGGCGCGCGTCGATTCGCTTTACAGGCGCGTTGAAATGCATACCGCAAAGCCCGAACCTAAGGCGGCGGACGATATAACCTTAGGCGAGTTCAGCTTAAACCTGCGCCGCAGAACGCTGCTTAAAAACGGTAAGAATATCGAGCTTACGCAGGTTGAGTTTCAGATGATAGAATACTTTTTCAACAACCCCGATACCGCGCTTGACAGAACCGACATATTAAATAAGGTATGGGGCACCAATTATTTCGGCGAAGAAAAAATTGTAGACGTTAATATAAGAAGACTTAGAATGAAGGTAGAGGACGACCCCTCGCAGCCGCGGCATCTTGTGACGGTTTGGGGTATGGGCTACAAGTGGAACACAAGATAAAATAGCTTTTTGAAAGGGAGGTAAAAGCCGTGCAGCTTGAAATTAAATTTAAAAGCATTGCCGTAAGATGGTTTTTTAATATGTTTTTAATAGTGGCGCTTATAGTAAGCACGGTTATTATCGCTTTTTCGGTATTTTTCAGCTCGGTCTACACCGAAAGGGTAGAGGTTATGGCGGGCGACCTTACGTATGAGTTTAACTCGCTTTCCTCGGCTACGCCCAAAAGCTTTAAGGATAAAGCGGTAGAGCTTGCGGGTGATTTTCAGTATAAGACCAAGCTTGAGGTGCAGGTGATAGACCGGCACGACAATATAATCGTTACCACAACCGGCTTTCAGCCCACCGATCAGCGTATGCCCGATTACGAAAGGGCTAAAAAGAACGGCGAAACGGCGGCGGCAAAAATTAAAAGCGCGAACGGCGAAAGGGTTTTGGCGTGCACCACCGTAATTTACGACGCGGCGGGCAGATATATGGGCGCTTACAGGTGGATAACCTCGCTGAATGCCGTAAACCGCACGGTTTCGGGCTTTGTGCTTGTGCTTGTTTTGGCGGGCATATTGGTTTTGGGATTTTGCGCGTTTTCAGGTCTTTTCTTTATAAATTCGATTGTAAGGCCCATAAGGGACGTAAGCAATATTGCAAGAAAAATTGCAATGGGAGATTTTAATTCCCGAATTGAAATAAAGAAAAACGACGAAATAGGCGAGCTTTGCGACACCATAAATTATATGGCTTCCGAGCTGTCCGAAGCGGAAAATTTAAAGAACGATTTTATATCCTCCGTTTCACACGAATTAAGAACTCCGCTTACCGCCATAAAGGGCTGGGGCGAAACGGCTAAGATGTCGCTCGGTACGGACGAGGCGCTTGTAAAGCGCGGGCTTGACGTGGTACTGTCCGAGGCAGACAGGCTTTCGGGGCTTGTTGAGGAGCTGCTTGATTTTTCGCGTATGGAAACGGGCAGGCTTTCGGTGGTTTCGCAGCCGCTTAATATATCCGAGCTTTTGGGCGAATCGGTCGATATGTATATAGAGCTTGCGCGCAAGCAGGGAATAGAGCTTATATTTACGCGCCCTGCCGACGATATAACGGTTTTGGGCGACCCGAACCGCTTAAAGCAGGTCTTTATAAATATAATAGACAACGCGGTTAAATACACCGAAAACGGCGGTCAGGTGCTTGTGGACCAAACTGCCGAGGAGGGCTGCGTGCGCATAACCGTAAAGGATACGGGCGTGGGCATACCCGCGCAGGATATCGACAGGGTAAAGGAAAAGTTTTACAAGGCTAATAAAACCGTTCGCGGTTCGGGCATAGGGCTTGCGGTTGCGGACGAGATTATAAAACAGCATAAGGGGCTTTTGTTTATAGAAAGCACCGAGGGAGCGGGCACTACCGTTACGATAGTTCTGCCGCTTTACGAGCCGGAGCCGCAAAAGGCAGAAGAAGACGCGGCGGAAGCAAAGGAGAATGAAATTGGCTAAATATACTTCAATAGGCGGTCAGGCGCTTATAGAGGGCATTATGATGAAAAGCCCCGAAAAAACCGCGCTTGCCGTAAGGTGCCCCGATAAATCAATAGACGTTTCTTATTTAAGCGAGGGCAGTATTAAGGACAGATGTAAAATTTTAAGGCTGCCGGTGCTTCGCGGCGTTGCGGGATTTATAGAATCGATGGCGCAGGGCTACAAGGCTATGATGCTTTCGGCGGAAAAATCCGGTTTTACCGACATTGAAGAGGAAAACGGCAAAAAGGAAAAAAAAGACAGCGGCGCGCTTATGAACGTTATTATGGTTATTGCCTCGGTTTTGGGCGTTGCGCTTGCGGTTGTTCTGTTTATGCTGCTGCCAAGGCTTGCCGTTTCCGGTTTAAGGCTTTTGTTCCGTACCGAGTTTACCCCCGTTGTGCGGTCAAGCATAGAGCAGCTTTTAAAGCTTACAATATTTGTTGTATACGTTTGGGCGGTTTCCCTAATGAAGGATATAAAGCGTGTGTTTATGTATCACGGCGCCGAGCATAAAACCATTTTCTGCTACGAAAAGGGGCTTGCCTTAACGGTTGAAAACGTGCGTATACAGCGCCGCTTTCACCCAAGGTGCGGAACCTCGTTTATGATACTTATGATACTTATAAGCGTTATATTTTCAACGGTGGTGCAAATGATCTTCCCCGGCGTTTACAATATAGCGTGGCTTTGGGTAATAGTTAAGATACTGCTTATACCGATAGTTTGCGGCGCGGGCTACGAGCTTTTAAGGGTGTGCGGCAGATATGACAATATGTTTACCAAAATAGTTTCCGCTCCGGGTCTTTGGCTGCAAAGAATAACCACCAAGGAGCCTGACGACGGTATGATAGAGGTTGCAATAGCCGCGCTTAAGGCGTGCGAGCCTGCCGTGCCGGACGTTGACCGCAGCGTTGACGCCGCCGATACCGAGAAGCAGGAGACAGGCGGGGAAGAATGAACATATTTGAAGCATATAACAGCACAAAACGCGCGCTTGAAAGCGCCGGAATAGAAGATTATGTGTTTGAGGCAAAGCAGATAATAAAGCATATAACGGGATTTTCAAATTCCGAAATACTTATGAACTACACAAACGCTTTAACCGCCTTCCAGCAAAACAACCTTACCGCAATAATAAAACAGCGGCAGCTACGCTATCCGCTTCAGTATATTTTCGGGGAATGGTCCTTTTACGGCAGGGATTTTTATGTAGGTCCCGGCGTGCTTGTACCGAGGGCGGACACCGAAATTACAGCGGAAAAATGCCTTGATTTTTTAAAGGCGGTGAAAAATCCGCAGATACTCGATCTTTGCGCGGGGAGCGGCTGTATAGGCATAACCCTTGCAAAGGAAAGGGAGGACGCGGCGGTAACATTGCTTGAAAAATTCCCCGAAGCGGCGCGTTATGCCGAAAAAAATATAAAAAGGCAAAACGCAGTTAATGCGCGGCTTTTAAAGGGAGACGTGCTTTTGGGCGACGGCGGAGATAAGCTATACGACCTTATAGTAAGCAATCCGCCCTATATACCGAAAAACGAAATGGAAATTATATCGCCCGAAACAAAGTACGAGCCGGAAACGGCGCTTTTAGGCGGTGAGGACGGGTTGGATTTTTACCGCGCTATTATAAATAATTACACAGCCTGCCTTAAAAACGGCGGTATGATGTGCTTTGAAGTAGGTATTAACGAGGCGCAGGCGGTAACAGAGCTGCTTTGCGCAGCAGGCTTTAAGGACACGGGCGTTAAAAAGGATTTAAACGGCATAGACCGCACGGTTTACGGCTTTAAAAATACGGAGGGATAACAATGGCACAGAAAAACAGCAATTTAAAATCGCCTGCAAAGGTTACCGAGGCGGACGGCAAGGAAAAAGCCCTTAAAACCGCTATGGAGCAAATTGAAAAGCAGTTCGGCAAGGGCGCCGTTATGAGACTGGGCGAAAATATCGCAATGAATGTGGGCACGATACATACAGGCTCGCTTACCCTTGATATTGCGCTCGGTATAGGCGGTATACCTAAGGGCAGAATTATTGAAATATACGGGCCGGAATCTTCGGGTAAAACCACGGTGGCGCTTCACTGCGTTGCCGAAACCCAAAAGGCGGGCGGCACGGCGGCGTTTATAGACGTTGAGCACGCGCTTGACCCCGTTTATGCAAGGCAGCTCGGCGTTGATATCGACAGTCTGCTTGTTTCGCAGCCCGATTCGGGCGAGCAGGCGCTTGAAATTGCCGAAGCGCTTGTGCGTTCGGGCGCTATTGATATTATAGTTATCGACTCGGTAGCCGCGCTTGTAACAAAGGCGGAGATCGAGGGCGAAATGGGCGACTCGCACGTAGGTCAGTTAGCCCGCCTTATGTCGCAGGCGCTCCGCAAGCTTACGGGCGCTCTTGCAAAGACCGACTGCGCGGCGATCTTTATAAACCAGCTGCGTGAAAAAATAGGCGTTGTATACGGTAATCCGGAGGTTACAACGGGCGGCCGCGCGCTTAAATTCTATTCAAGCGTTCGTATTGAGGTTCGCAAGGGCGAGCAGTTAAAAGAGGGCAGCGAGGTTATAGGAAACCGCACAAAGGTTAAAATTGTTAAAAACAAGGTGGCTCCCCCCTTTAAAACGGCTGAATTTGATATTATGTACGGCACGGGTATTTCGCACGTAGGCGAGCTTGTGGACGTGGGCGTTGAAACGGGCGTGCTTAAAAAATCGGGCGCGTGGTTTTATTACGGCGAAACAAGGCTCGGTCAGGGCAGAGATACGGTTAAAAAGCTGTTTTCCGATAATAAGGAGCTTGCCGACGAGATTGAGGCTAAAATTTTTGCCGCCGTTAAATCGGGCAGCGAGGTAACGGGCGGACAGTCGGAAGCGGCGGAGGACGAGACGGTTATTCAGCCCACCGCGCCCGAAAATATAAGACCGCACAAAAAGGTTGATATTGATATAGCGGTAGAAGACTGATGAGAATAACAGCCTTAAAAAGGCAGAAAAAGCACCTAACTTTGGTCTGCTTTGAAGACGGTGAAATTTTGCTTGATAACGACGTTTGCATGGATCATTCGCTTAAAGCGGGCGCCGATATTTCAAAGGAAAAGGCAGAGGAGCTTTTATACGAATCGGAATATGCAAGGGCAAAATCGCGCGCGCTGTGGTATTTAGACCGCACCGACCGCACCGAAAAAGCACTGTATAAAAAATTGGTTGAAGCAGGGTTTGATAAAAAAGCAAGCGCGGCGGTGATCGCGCGGTTTTGCGAGGTAGGTCTGATAGACGACCGCCGCTTTGCCGAGGGCTTTGCGGCACGATGCCTTGAAAGCAATGTTTCGGCGCGCGAAACGGTGCGTAAGCTTATAGAAAAGGGCGTGCCGGCGGATATTGCCAAAGAGGTTGTAAGCGAAAGCGACACCGACGAGGACGCGCAGATAATCGCGGTAATAGAGAAAAAATATGCGCGTAAGCTTGAAACCGAAAACGGCGCGCAAAAGGTTTACGCCGCGCTTATAAGAAAGGGATTTTCCTTTTCGGCGGTAAAAAAAGCGCTTAAAAAATACAGCGAAGAGCTTGAATACAGCGAGGAATAGTGTAATTATGTATAAAATCAGTATGGTGTCGCTCGGATGCCCTAAAAATCAGGTGGACGCGGAAATGATGCTTGCAACCCTTAAAAAAGCAGGCTATGAAATAGGCGCGCCCGAAGCAGAGGCGGACGCCATTATAATAAACACCTGCGGCTTTATTGAGGAAGCAAAGGCAGAGGCAATTGAAAATATACTTGAGGCGGCGCAGTATAAAAAAACGGGTAAATGCAAGGCGCTTATAGTAACGGGCTGCCTTGCCGAGCGCTATAAAAACGACGTTACCGAGGAAATTCCCGAAGTGGACGTTTGCGTTGGAATAGGCGCAGACGGCGATATTGCAAAAATAGTTGAAAAGGCATTAGGCGGCGAAAAGCGTAACTTTTTTGCCGAAAAGGCGGCGCTTGATCTGAACGGCGACAGAATTTTGGGCAGTTACCCCTTCAGCACCTATTTAAAGGTGGGCGACGGCTGCGATAACTGCTGTACCTACTGCGCGATACCGAAAATAAGGGGCAGAATGAGAAGCCGCAGCATTGAAGACTGCGTTAAAGAGGCGCAAAGGTTAGCAAGGGGCGGCGTAAAGGAGCTTACGGTTGTGGCGCAGGATACGACCGCTTACGGCGAGGATATTTACGGCAAGCCTATGTTAGCCGCGCTTTTGCGCGAGCTTTGCAGGGTAGAGGGGCTTCACTGGATAAGAACGCTTTACACCTATCCCGACAGGATAACCGACGAGCTGCTTGATACCGTGGCAAGCGAAGAAAAGCTTGTAAAATACTTTGATATACCGCTGCAACACGTAAACGGCGATATTTTAAAGCGAATGAACAGAAAGGGCAATTACGAAAGCCTTTCCGCCTTAATAGATAAAATAAGGGCGCGCATACCGAACGTCACCATAAGAACCACGCTTATAACGGGCTTTCCCGGCGAGACCGAGGAGCAGTTTTGCGAGCTTGCGCGTTTTGTAAAGGAAAAGCGGTTCGACCGTCTCGGCTGCTTTACATACTCAGCCGAAGAAGATACCGCCGCAGCGCTTTTCCCCGACCAGATAGACGAACAGACTAAGCAGGACCGTATGGACAACATAATGGAGCTGCAGCAGACAATATCGGCACAGAAAAACGAGGAAAAGATAGGAACCGTAACCGAGGTACTTACAGAGGGCTGGGACGACTATATTAAGTGCTATTTCGGCAGAACCCAATCGGACGCGCCCGAAGTGGACGGAAAAATATTCTTTATGTCTTCGCGTCCGCTTGTTATAGGCGAGTTTGTGAAGGTCAGAATAAACGATACCCTTGATTACGATTTGTTGGGAGAATTGGAAGAATGAACACACCTAATAAACTGACAATAGGCAGAATAATAGCAACGCCATTTTTTATGGCGGCGTTAATGATAGATTTCCCCTTTCATTACACCGCGGCGCTTATTTTGTTTATAGCCGCCTCGCTTACCGATATGATAGACGGCAAAATGGCGCGTAAGTATAATATGATAACCGATTTCGGCAAGTTTTTAGATCCCCTTGCCGATAAAATGCTTACTACCGCGGCGTTTTTGGGCTTTATTAAAATGGGCATAGGCTGGCAGGTTACATGGATCGCCTTTATAGTTCTTTTCAGGGAATTTCTTATTTCCTCGCTGCGGCTGGTCGTGGTTTCAAGCGGCGGCAAGGTTATAGCCGCGAATATGTGGGGGAAGTGCAAAACCGTAAGCCAAATGGCAGGTATAATTTTTGCGCTGTTCTGTTATGTGCTTATCGGCGACTTCAATATAGGCAATACGGCGTTTGTTTCGGGCTGTAATATTATAATAAGTATACTTTTCTGGGTTTCCGCCGTATTATGTATTATATCGGGGGTCATTTATCTGCTTGACAGCAGAGAATTTGTTGATCCTACCAAATAGGGGGCGTTTGTTTGTTTGACAGAATAAGAGAAGACGTAAAGGCGGTAAAGGACAGAGACCCCGCCGCGCGCAGCTTTTTGGAAATATTACTGCTTTACCCCGGCGTTAAGGCTATAAGAATGTACCGCAGGGCGCATTTTTACTATACACACGGCTTGCTTTTTTTAGCGAGATACGTTTCGCAGCGCGCCGTGAGAAAAACGGGTATAGAAATTCACCCAGGCGCTAAAATAGGCAGAAGACTTGTAATAGACCACGGAACGGGAATAGTAATAGGCGAGACCGCCGAAATAGGCGACGATGTGCTTATTTACCAGGGCGTTACCTTAGGCGGCACGGGTAAGGATACGGGGAAGCGCCACCCCACCGTCGGCAATAACGTTATGATAAGCGCCGGCGCTAAGGTGTTAGGTCCCTTTAAAATAGGCGATAATTCACGCGTTGCGGCAGGCGCGGTTGTACTTGAAGAGGTACCGCCGAACTGCACGGTTGTGGGCGTGCCTGCAAGAATAGTGCGGCAGGACGGCAAAAAGGTAGGCTGCGCAAGCCTTGACCAAATTCACGTGCCCGACCCCGTAAAGCAAAAAATGGAATGCCTTGAAAAACGCATTGAAGAGCTTGAAAAGGCGCTGCAGGAAAAATAATAATTTAAAAGGTGATAAAAATGAACTACGGTATACAGCTATACAGCGTAAGGGATCTTGCCCAAGACAATTTGTCCGAAGCGGTAAGGCAAATGGCGGAGCTTGGTTATTCTTCGGTAGAATTTGCGGGCTTTTTCGGGCATAATCCCGATGAAATAAACGAAATGCTGCATAAAAACGGCATAGAGGTATCAAGCACGCATTCTTCGTTTGACGACCTTGTAAATAATTATAACGAAACCGTTGCGTTTCATAAGGCGATAGGCAACAGGCTTTATATATTGCCGGGCGTGGATTTAAGCTCGCAGGAAAAATTAGACGATTTTGTGAAAAAGGCAAACGAAATCTCAAAGCGTTTGGCACAGGACGGAATAACGCTTGCTTACCATAATCACGCGCACGAATTTGCGCTTAACGCAGACGGATCGCTTATATACGAGCAGCTTCTTTACCGCACCGACCTAAAGCTTGAGGTAGATACGTACTGGGCGTTTGTGGGAATGAAGGATCCGATCGCGCTGCTTGACAGGGTTGGAGACAGGCTTGCCTGTATTCATATTAAGGACGGCCTGGCGGACGGAAACGGCAGACCGCTCGGAAAGGGCGAGGCGCCCGTTGCAAGGGTTTACGATTATGCTGTTAAAAATAACATACGTATGATCGTTGAAAGCGAGACCTGCAATCCCGACGGCGTTACAGAGGCAAGGATATGCATAGATTATCTTCACTCGCTTGAAAACAGATAATATAATCGGGAGAGGAAACCAATGAAGATATTTAACACCCTTACAAGGGAAAAGGACGAATTTAAGCCGATAAATGAGGGCGAGGTTAAAATTTACGCCTGCGGTCCTACGGTTTATAACTATATTCACATAGGCAACGCGCGTCCGCTTTGTGTGTTCGACGTACTGCGCCGTTATCTTGAATGGCGCGGCAATAAGGTAACCTTTGTTCAAAACTTTACCGATATTGACGATAAGCTTATTAAAAAGGCAAACGAGGAGGGTACGACCGTACCCGAAATTGCAAAGCGCTATATCGGCGAGTTTTGGACGGACGCCAAGGGCTTAAACGTAAAGGAAGCCACCGTTCACCCAAGGGCTACCGAAAACATACAGCAGATAATTGATATAATTTCCGCTCTTTTTGATAAGGGCTATGCCTATGAATCGGGCGGAGACGTTTATTACCGCACCAAAAAATTCAAGGATTACGGCAAGCTTTCGCATCAGCCGCTTGAGGATCTTGAGGCAGGCGCCAGAATAGACGTTGCCGATATCAAGGAAGACCCTATGGATTTTTGCCTGTGGAAGGGCGCAAAGCCCGGCGAGCCTTATTGGGAGTCGCCCTGGGGAAACGGCAGACCCGGCTGGCATATCGAATGCTCGGCAATGGCGGGCAGATATCTCGGCAAAACCATCGATATTCACTGCGGCGGCTTTGACCTTATTTTCCCGCACCACGAAAATGAAATCGCCCAGTCGGAAGCGGCAAACGGCTGTGAATTTGCGCATTACTGGATGCATAACGGCTTTATAAACGTTGATAACCATAAAATGTCTAAATCGCTCGGTAATTTCTTTACCGTGCGCGACGTTGCCGAAAAATACGGCTACGAGCCGATACGCTATATGATGGTTGCCTGCCAGTACAGAAGCCCCATAAATTATTCATACGAGGTAATAGAGCAGGCTAAAAATTCGCTTGAAAGGCTTTATACCTGCCGCGATAATATAGATTTTGCGCTTAAAAACGCGCCGGACGGCGGCGAAATACCTGATTTTATTGAAACACGCAAACAGGAATTTATTGCCGCTATGGACGACGATCTTAACACCGCCGACGCGCTTGCCGCGATATTTATGCTTGTGCGCGATATTAACACCCTTATAGCGGGCGGAGCGGGCAAAAACGCGCTTGCTGCCTGCGCGGATATGTTCGACGAGCTTACCGGCGTTTTGGGAATTGTTTATAACCGCAAAACCGAAGCGCTTGACAGCGACATTGAGGCTTTGATAGAGCAAAGAACCGCGGCAAGAAAGGCAAAGGATTTTAAAACCGCCGACGAAATAAGAGATAAGCTTAAGGCAATGGGAATTGTGCTTGAGGATACACCGCAGGGCGTTAAATGGACGAGAGCTTAATTAAAAAAGAGCCCTTGGGGGGCGGCTTTTTCATAAACGTTTCGCCGCACCATACCTTCGGTACGGACGCGGTGCTGCTTGCCGATTTTGCAAAGGCTAAAAAAAACGATAAGCTTGTTGACCTCGGCACCGGCTGCGGTATAATTCCGTTTTTAATGCTAAGGGACGGCAACCTTAAATCAGCCGTAGGCGTTGATATAAGCGAGGAGGCGATAAGCCTTGCAAAAAGGACAAGCCGTGAAAACGGCACGGACAGGTTTGCCGCCCTTAATTCAGACCTTAACGATTTAAAGGGCAAGGTGGATTTCGGCTGTAATACGCTTGTTACCTGCAATCCGCCTTACAAGGCGCCGAACGCAGGGCTTAAAAATCCGGACGGCGTTTTTGCCGCCGCACGGCACGAAGTTGCCTGCACGCTTCGCGATATAATTTCGGTTTCGGCAAGGCTGCTTCAGACTTCGGGCAGGCTTTGTATGTGCCAGCGCCCCGAAAGGCTTGCCGAAATAACGGATCTGATGCGCGAATTTAAGTTAGAGCCGAAACGGCTGAGGCTTGTATGCAAAAGGGTAGGCAAGGAGCCGTGGCTTGTGCTTATAGAGGGGCGACGGTGTGCAAACACGGGTCTTCGCATAGAGCCTACGCTTTATGTTTACGAAAACGGCGAATATTCGCCCGAAATGATAAGGATATACGGACCGTATAAGGAGGCGTACTTATAATAATGAGCGGAAAACTTTATGTTGTCGGTACGCCGATAGGAAATTTAGAGGATTTAAGTCCGCGCGCGGTAAGGGCGCTGTCCGAGGCGGATTTTATCGCCGCGGAGGATACGCGCGTAACGGTAAAGCTTTTAAATCATTTTGATATTAAAAAGGAAATGCTTTCTTACTACGAGCATAATAAAAATACTAAGGGCAATCTTATAATTGAAAGAATTTTAAAGGGAGAAAGCTGCGCGCTTGTGTCCGACGCGGGTATGCCGGCAATTTCCGACCCCGGCGAGGAGCTTGTAAGGCAGGCGCACGAAAACGGCATAACGGTAGAATCCGTACCGGGGCCGAGCGCGCTTATAACCGCCTTGGCAATTTCGGGTATGGAAAGCGGCAGATTTTGCTTTGAGGGCTTTTTATCGGTTAATAAAATAAGCCGTAAAAAGCATTTGGAGGAAATTAAAAACGAAAAACGCACAATGATCTTTTACGAGGCGCCGCATAAGCTTAACGCCACGCTTAACGATATGCTGGCGGCGCTCGGCGACCGTAAAATTTCAATTGTAAGGGAGCTTACTAAAATTCACGAAACGGTGTTTAACACCACGCTCGGCGCGGCGGCGGATTACTACCGCGAAAACACGCCGCGCGGCGAATTCGTTTTAATTATAGAGGGAAAAAGGGAAGAGGAAACAGAGGAGTACACGCTTGAAGAGGCGGTAAGCCTTGCCAAACGTCTTATAAGCGAGGGAAAATCGACCTCGTCCGCCGCAAAGGAGGCGGCAGAGGCGTCGCATTTCAGAAAAAGCGAGATATACAAAGCGCTTATATAGCGGAAAATAAAAATATTTTGGGTGTGAATATGGAAAACAATAACGATATGTTTGAGTTTTTGGGCGAGGATATTTATTCCTCTACCGAAAGAACCTCCGATCATTTTGAAGATATTGTAAGCGACAGCAAAATGAAAGGAAAGCATTATTCAAAAAGAAAACGCGGCAATAAATTTACAAATTGGTGGCGCGGTCTTCAAAAATGGCAAAGGATAACGGCTGTAAGCTGTACCTCGGTTGTTTTAGTGCTGGCAATTGCCGTGGGCGTGTTCAGAATTGTGTTTAACTACAACTATAACGATATTACGAAAAAGCCTGAGGATTTAGGCTTTGAAAGCGTTATTAACGATAAAATAGTAAACGTTGCGCTTTTCGGAATAGACACGCGCGACCCGAAATCGTTTAAAGGTCTTTCGGACAGTATAATGATAATGAGCCTTAACACCGAAACCAAAAAGGTTAAAATAATGTCGGTTATGCGCGATACCTTAGTGCCTATAACCTATAACGGAAAGACTACCTACGGTAAGATCAACAGCGCTTACAGCAAGGGCGGTCCGGAGCTTGCAATTAAGACGCTGAACACAATATTCGGGCTTGATATTTCAGAGTATGCCACGGTAAACTTTTACGGTATGGCGGATATTATAGACGCGGTAGGCGGAATAGAGGTTGAGCTTGCAAAGGGCGAGCTTGACGCTATGGTGCATGAGTATGGGTATGTTGCGAATTTAGGGCTTAACGGCAATGTGGAGGAAATTTGCAAATACAAGGGTCTTGATCCAAGCAAATATTATATTAAAGAGGCGGGCGTTCAGCATCTTAACGGCGTGCAGGCGGTAGCGTATGCAAGAATACGCCACGCCGCCAATGCAGAGGGCGTAAACGACGATTACGGCAGAACCGACCGTCAGCGCCTTGTTATGGAACAGCTTTTCAATAAGGCTGTAAAGCTCGGCAAAAGCGAATACGTGGGTCTTGCAAAAGCGCTTATTCCATGCAGCGAAACCTCGCTTTCGTATTCCGAAATTATAAGCCTTGCGTTTAATATTCTTTTAAAATCGCCTACGTTTGAACAAACGCGTATACCTATGTTTGAATATCAGATGTCTTCTAAAAGCGTAAAAGGGGTAGGCTCATGCGTTTATTACGACCTTAATTATGCTTCTAAGCTTATAAAGGCATTTATTTACGACGATATAAAGCCGGAGGATTATATAGCTGCAAACGGCGTTGAAAAGAACGATTGGTACTCGAAAAGCGGCGGAACGTCGGGCAGCACAGGTTCTAAAAACCAGCCGTCGCAGTCTTCGCAGGTCTCGTCGGTTACATCTTCTAAGCCTACCGATAATACCTCCTCGAACAACAGCTCTTCCTCAAAGCCGGAAAGCGGCGTTTCGTCCGATAACAGCTCGGACAGCTCTTCTTCAAAGCCCGAAAGCGAGCCTTCGTCTTCCTCGTCGGTGCCGTCTGAAGATAAGCCTGCCGAGTCTTCCGATACGTCTTCTGCTACCGGCGGTGAAGACGGCGAGCCTATGGATTAAGGGGGATATTTATGCCTGCAAATTTGTATGAGGCCGTATGGATATTCTTAATTTACGCTTTTTTGGGCTGGTGCTGCGAGGTGGCGTTTGCCGCCGTTAATAAGGGTAAATTTGTAAACCGCGGTTTTTTAAACGGTCCGGTTTGCCCTATTTACGGGTTCGGTATGCTTATAGTGGTGCTTTGCCTTTGGAGCCTTCGCGATAAACCGTTTTTGCTGTTTTTAGGCTCTGCCGCGCTTACCACGGCGCTTGAATTTGTTACCGGATTTGTGCTTGAAAGGTTTTTTCACGATAAATGGTGGGATTATTCGGATATGCCCTTTAACGTTAAGGGCTACATATGCCTTAAATTCACCGTTTTGTGGGGGCTTGCCGCTTCGTTTGTTATAGGCGCGGTGCACCGCTTTGTGTATATGCTGATAGTGAAAACGCCGTTTGCGCTCGGAATAGTGCTTTTATCGGTATTTTCGGCGGCGTTTATCGCCGATTTTGCAGTAACCCTTACCGAGCTTGTAAAGCTGCCTAAAAAAATGAAGGCGCTGTTAGAGGCTGAAAGGGCGCTCAGGGCGGTTTCGGATAAAATAGGCGAAAATATAAGCGATACCACAATAGCCGCAAAGGAAAAGGGCAGCGCCCTTGCCGAGGAAAGCAGGCCTAAAATTGATGAGCTTAAAGCCGAATACGAGAAGAAAAAGCAGGAATTTTCTTCAATGCTTGCCGGCAGAAGCTTTGTGCATAAGCGAATTTTCAAGGCGTTTCCGAGCCTTAAAAACGGGCGGTATAAGGCTGTGTTTGACAGAATGAGCGAGCTTAGATCAAAGGTGACTGATAAAAGCAATGAAAAAGACAGCGTGTGAAAGCTGCGCCAATTATGTATACGACGCGGAAAGCGACTGTATGTACTGCGAAATAGATTTAGACGAGGACGAAATGCAGCGTTTTTTGTCTTCGCAGACATATAATTGCCCGTATTACGATTTTTACGACGAATATAAAATTGTAAGAAAACAAAATTAGGAGCGGCGGTATGTTTTATTTTTATCTTGTTTTAAGCGCGGTGCTTTTGCCTGTGCTTAACAATTTTTTCGGGATACTTAGGCAGCCGTATTCGTGGTGGCTGGTTCCCGTGCTGTTTATTGCTTTCTTTTTGGGGCTTGTGCTTTTGCACCTTGCTTTTGTGTGCGTGTGGGTGGCGTTTACAAATGTTAATAAACCGCCGAAACACACGGCTGCGTTCAGAAAGCTTGCAAATATAACGATACCGCTGCTTTTAAAGCTTACAAGGGTAAGGGTAGAGGTTACTGGCGCGGATAAGATACCCGAAAACGCGCGTATGCTTTTTGTGTGCAACCATCAGCACGATTTTGACCCCATAATGTTAATGTCCGCGTTCGGCAGCGCCGACATAGGCTTTATAGGCAAAAAGGATATTTATAAGGAAATGCCGTTTATTGCAAAGGCGATGCACCGCCTTTACTGCCTGCCTATCGACCGCGAAAACGACCGCGCCGCGGCAAAAACCATTATAGAGGCGGCAAGGCTTTTAAAATCGGGCAAGGCTTCTATAGGGCTGTTCCCGGAAGGATACACAAGCAAAACCTGCGAGCTTTTGCCGTTCAGAAACGGGTCGTTTAAAATTGGATACAGGTCAGAGGCGGATATTGCGGTTTGCGCGATAAACAACACGCGCTCAATACCGCGGCGTATGTTTTTGCGCCGAACGGTAATCGAGCTTAGGGTGCTTGACGTTATAAGGTATGAGGATTATAAGGATATTGCAACGCACGAGCTTGGCGATAAAATTCATACCGAAATGGAAACGGCGTTAAGCGAAATGCGCTCGGTTGACAAAAAAAGCCGCGTATAGTATAATATTCTTTTGTACAGAAATAAAGGAAGTAAGAATATGGCTAAAATTGAGAATTTAAGAAACGTTGCGATAATCGCCCACGTTGACCACGGCAAAACCACGCTTGTAGATCAGCTTTTAAAGCAAAGCGGTACGTTCAGAGCAAACGAATCGGTAAACGAGCGCGTTATGGACTCTAACGACCTTGAAAGAGAGCGCGGAATTACCATACTTTCCAAAAATACAAGCGTTATGTATAACGGCGTGCGTATAAATATAGTGGATACTCCGGGTCACGCGGATTTCGGCGGCGAGGTTGAGCGTATTTTGCAGATGGTGGACGGCGTTTTACTGCTTGTAGACGCGTTTGAGGGCTGTATGCCGCAAACCCGTTTTGTGCTTAAAAAGGCGCTGGCACTCGGTAAAAAAGCGGTTGTTGTTATAAATAAGATAGACAGACCCATGGCGCGTCCGCACGAGGTTGTAGACGAGGTTTTGGATCTGTTTATAGAGCTTGGCGCAGATGAAAGCCAAATAGAATTCCCCGTTATTTTCGCTTCGGGCAGGGACGGTTACGCTACCTATTCTCCCGAAATTCCGGGAACCGATATGAAACCGCTGTTTGACGAGATAATTAAGGAAATAGATCCGCCTGAGGGCGACACGCAAGCGCCGCTTCAGATACTTTTTTCAAATATAGAATACGACGATTATTTGGGCAGAATAGGCGTCGGCAGGGTTATCCGCGGTACGGTGCATACGGGGCAGACCGTTGCGCTTTGCCATAAGGACGGCACAGCCTCTAACGTTAAGGTTGCTAAGCTGTTTATGTACAGGGGGCTTAAGCGCGTTGAGGAGGAAAGTGCCTCTGTTGGCGATATAATTCAGGTTGCGGGCATTTCCGAGCTTGAAATAGGCGAGACCGCGTGCTCTCCCGATTTAATAGAGCCGCTGCCCTTTGTAAAAATAGACGAGCCTACCCTTTCAATGAACTTTATGGTTAACAATTCACCCTTTGCGGGCAAGGACGGTAAGTTTGTAACCTCAAGAAATTTGCGCGACAGGCTGTTTAAAGAGGTTATGACAAACGTAAGCCTTCGCGTTGAGGAAACCGATTCGGCTGATACCTTTAAGGTTTCGGGCAGGGGAGAACTGCACCTTTCAATACTTATTGAAACTATGCGCCGCCAGGGCTATGAATTTCAGGTATCTCCGCCGGAGGTTATTTACAAGCGCGGCGAAAACGGCGAGCTTTTAGAGCCTATCGAGCTGCTTATGATAGAGGTGCCGGAGGAATACGTCGGCGCGGTTATGGAGCGCCTCGGCACAAGAAAAGCCGAAATTAAAAATATGGGCACGCGCGAGGGCGGCGCTTCGCACCTTGAGTTTTTAATACCCGCGCGCGGGCTTTTAGGCTACCGCTCGCACTTCCTTACCGATACTAACGGCAACGGCATTATGAGCCACGTGTTCGACAGCTATCAGCCGTTTAAGGGGGATATCGATCAGCGCTCCACCGGCTCTATAATAGCGCACGAAACAGGCGAGGCAACGGGCTACGGCTTATTTAACACCCAAAGCCGCGGCAAGCTGTTTATAGGCGCGGGCACTCCCGTTTACGAGGGAATGATCGTAGGCGAAAACCCGAAGAACGAGGATATTGTGTGCAATGTTTGCAAGAAAAAGCAAATGACTAACACACGCGCCGCCGGCTCTGACGACGCACTGCGTTTAGTACCGCCCACAAGGCTTTCGCTTGAGCAGTCGCTTGAGTTTATAAAGGACGACGAGCTTGTAGAGGTAACTCCGCACAATATACGTCTTCGCAAGCGTATCCTTAATAAAGAAGAGCGTATGAAAGCGGAATCGAGAAAGAAATAATGCAGTATATTATTCTTGATCTTGAATGGGACAGCGCCTACTCGGTTAAGCACAGGCGCTTTTTAAACCAAATACTGCAAATAGGCGCGGTAAGGCTTAATGAAAATTTTGAGGTTACCGATACATTTCTTGAAACGGTAAAATCCTCTATTTCAAAAAAGGTTACGGGCAGATTTGCGGGGCTTACGGGCATCACAACCGAAAAAATGCTTGCCGGCGTGCCGTTTGAAACAGCGGTGGACGATTATAACGCTTGGGCGCCGGACGACGCCGTAACAATGACCTGGAGCGATTCGGACCTGTATTCCATAAAGGAAAACGAAGAGTATATTTTAAATGATAAGACCTTTAAAATAGGCAGGTATTTGGATCTTCAGCGCTTTGTTCAGGGGGAGCTGCGGCTTTCCGGCTATAACGATAAAAACCAGATATCCCTGTCCGCCGCCGCAGAAATGCTTAACGTTACTTACGAGGGGCTTGAGCTTCACACCGCGCGGGACGACAGCTTGCTGTGCGCGGCGCTGCTTAAAAGGTGCTATAACAGGGAACGGTTTGAGCCGCTTATAAGAAATACCGCCGATCCGGAATTTTATAAAAGGCTTCGGTTTAAGCCTTATTTTATATCGGATATAAATGATGAAAGAATAGATAAAAAGCTTCTTAAATTTCATTGCGACAAATGCGGCGGCAGCGCTAAACAGCTTTCAAAATGGCGCTACCGAAACCGCTGGTTTTCGGCTAAATTTGAATGTGAAAATTGCCGCAGGCGCTTTTGCGGCAGGGTAACCTTTAAAAAAACCTACGACGAGCTTAAAGCGCGCCGCAGGATATGTGAAATCAAACCCAAAACGGAGAAACCGACAAATGATATGCAGCCTGTGCCCGAAAGGGTGTAACGCAAAGCGAGACGAAAACGAAAATTTAACAGGCTTTTGCAAAATGCCTTTGCAGCCGCGCGTTGCAAGGGCTGCTTTGCATTTTTGGGAAGAACCGTGCATAAGCGGCAAAAACGGGTCGGGCACGGTGTTTTTTTCGGGCTGTAACCTTAACTGCGTTTTTTGCCAGAATTACGGCGTTTCGCACGGCGGCTACGGCAAAGCCGTAACATATAAGCGCCTTGCCGATATATTTAAGGAGCTTGAAGAAAAGGGCGCCGAAAACATAAATCTTGTAACGCCGAGCCATTATTATTATGCCGTTATAAAGGCGCTTGATATATATAAGCCGAAAATTCCAATAGTTTATAACACGGGCGGTTACGATACCTTAAGCGCGATAAAGGCGCTTAAGGGTTATATTGATATTTATCTTACCGATTTAAAGTATCTTTCGCCCGAACGCGCAATGGCTTATTCGGGAGCGGAGGATTACCCCGATTATGCCGCCGCCTCAATTGCGGAGGAATACAGGCAGCAGGGCGAGTGCGTTTTTAAAAACGGCATTATGCAAAGGGGACTTATAATCCGCCACCTGCTGCTGCCGCAGGGCACGCGCGAGGCAATGCGCGTGTTTGATTTTGTAAGGCAAAACACGCCGAACGCTTATTTCAGTATAATGAGCCAGTATATGCCGTGCGGCAGGGCAAAGGATATGCCAATTATAAACCGTCGCGTTACAAAGCGCGAATACGATAAGGTGCTTGATTACATCTGCTCCACGGGCTTTGAAAGGGTGTATATTCAAGAGCGCGGCAGTGCGGACGGCAGGTTTATTCCTCCGTTTGATCTTGAGGGAGTATAGATAATTCGGAATGCGGAATTCGTAATTCGGAATTATAAAATAATCTTCAAATTATCTTTAAAACAGTTTTTCACTTCTTTTAAAAAAATATATTCCACATATGGAATATAATAATAATTCAATTAAAAAATGTGCTATAATTTTTAAAAAGGAGTGAAACTGATATGGAATACACCGAAATACTGAAACAATTACGTAATAATCGCGGTCTAAATAAAAAAGACATAGCCGAGCTGTTAAACATAAGCCAAAGCTGCTACGATAAATACGAAACAGGATTAAAAGCACTGCCGATAAAGCATATGGTAACGTTATGCAAATTTTATAATGTGTCTTCAAATTATATAATGGGACTACCTGATAATCTTGAATATCCTAAAAAATAATATATTGAGCTTGTGGTGTTTAAATATGCCCATATTCCTCGTCATTGCGAGGGCGTAGCCCGCGGCAATCCGCTTCTCTTTTTAAAAAGGAAATACGGATTCTTTCGCGCCAAGCGCTCAGAATGACATAACTTTTGTTATTGCGAACGCCGTAAGGCGTGTGGCAATCCGCTTTTCTTTTTTAATTGGGAGGCGGATTCTTTCGCGCTTATCACTCTTGCGGTGCCCAAAAGTTGTTATTCGCTTGGAGCGCGAACAACTTTTGACCGCGGCGC
>DJET01000072.1:0-56642 GCA_002431945.1 Ruminococcaceae bacterium UBA5891
ATTACTATTATACGAGGAGCATAACAATGAAAAAGAAACTTTTTTCGCTTATCACACTATCGTTGGCTGCAATTATTTGTTTCAGTCAGTTTTCGCTGTTAGGCATTTTTGCGGGAGCGGAGTCGGCTGAGGAGCCGCTGCCCTCTTACAGTGCATACGAATATTTAAACAAATATGTAAGCGACACGGAAAAATATCCCGATAAAACGGAAATAACCGATTTCGGCACCTCCGCACCCTGGAGTATGAAATACGTAAACCCTGTAGACAACAGCGAATACACCACAAAGATCGCCGTTATAAGGGACGTAAAGCCTGAGTGGCATAACAAGGGCTCTTATAAGTCGGATAAAACGGACGGTCTGGGCGTTAGTAATAAATCCAGCAATATAAATGCAATTTTCCACGACGGAAAATTACTTATAAACAATACCTACGGCGATAACTGGGGCTGGCGTGCGACAGCTTTGCGCTTTACCGCGCCCAAGGCAGGTGAAATTTCCGTTAAAAACGACGGAAAGATCAAGGTTTTCAGCGACGACCCTGTTTGGACAAATTTAGCAAATGTTACCGTAAAAACAAAGATCAACCTGAACGGAAAAACAGTTGAGGGAAGCGCGCAGGACTTTAAATCGGAAACGGGCGCTTACGATTATACCGCCGTTAACTTAGAGGTTAAGGAGGGCGACGTTGTAGACTTCCTTGCGTGGAGCGACACGGCATATGCATATACCGACTTTGCCCCCGTTATCTCTTACCTTAAGTACACCGACAGCGGCTCAGGCACCGAGCCCGGCGGCGAACCCGGAACGGAACCCGGCGGCGAACCGGGAAATAAGCCCGGCGGCAATGAAGACGCAAAAAACAACGTTCTTTTCTCTTACGGCGCATACGAGTATTTAAACAAGGTTGTTGAAGAAAATAAGGCTTCAATAGCCGACGGCAAGGTAAAGCTCAGTTCCGATTCCTTTAAGGCCTCCGCTCCGTGGAGCGTAGCCTTCTCCGCACCCACAGGCGGAAACAAGTGGTATTCAAAAACGCTGTATCTTAAGGACGCGTTTTCATTCAACGGCTCGGACGCTGTTAATAAATACGCGATAACCGGAGAAGCCGAGGGCGGCAAGGAATGTATGTTTGTTGCTTTTGAAGACGGCAAGCTGGTTATTAACGGCTCTTATAAGGGCGACGCGCTAAACGGTTATATTACCTCGCTTAAATTTACCGCGCCGAAATCCGGAAATATAGAGCTTTCAAGCGATACGCTTACCTGTATGAAGGACGCCCCCTATTGGGCAAACGGCAACCACACAACAACCTTTAATATTAAAAAGAACGACGCGGTTCTTAAAACCGTAACAGTTACCTACACGGCCGGCAATCCCTCCGGCTGGTCTGTTGACGGGGTTGAGCAGGCGGACGCCGCTCCCGCTTTCCCGACTGTTTCGGCAGAGGTGAAAAAGGGCGATATTCTCACCGTTGAAGTGACTCAAAGCGGCAAAAGCAATAAATCCTGCGCCGCTATAACGCCGGTTGTTGCCTATACTTCCGTAAGCGATAACGGAGATGCCGACGGGGAAAACGGCGAAGCAAACAAGCCGAAATACGGTGCGACATATAACGCTTACGAAATTCTCGGCAAGCTTTTACAGGAAACCGAAATCGACGGAAACGAGATCGACCAGGAAAATTCGGTATGGCGTGTAGACATTTCCTTCCCGCAGTGGATGGCAACGGGCTATAAGGGAATGGTATATAAAAAGTTTAAATCCGTAGCAAACCTAAAAGATGTTCCCGCTTTTGCAAGAACGGCACTGGTACAATCGATGGGAACCTGCACCGTAGGTATCCCGACAGACACTAAAGCAATTGTTATAGATCCGAGAGACGGCTGGAATGAAAGACTTTCGGAAAATATAGAGTTTAACATTGATTTTGTGGCGCCCGCAACCGGAAAAGCGGTATTGTACGACCCCGACGAAGGAATTTGGGGCGGAATACAGGGCGATCCCTATTGGTCATATCTTGAAAAGGATTCTGCGGTTTCAAAAATACAGGTTCTTTTAAACGATAAGGTTATCTGGCCCGCAAGCGGCGAGTTTACACAGATAGACAATAAGAACCCCGCGGTTGATTTCCCGCGCATTGAGCTTAATCTTAAAACAGGCGACGTTTTAAGACTGCGTACTCAGCGTGTAGGCGGTTCGGGCGGCTTCGGAATGCAGTTAAACCCCACCGTAAGCTACTACGACGGCGTACCGCAGACAGGCGCTTCATACAACGGTGAAATTATAACCTTAGTTGCTTTGATGAGCGTATCCGTGCTTGCAATTTTCACATTGGTTCTTATTCAGAACAAAAAGAGCAAAACCGATAAATAATCAGGAAAAAACAGCAGGCGGGCAAATTATAAAAGCATAATTTCGCCTGCCAGCAGGGCGCAGGGCATTTAATTTTATTTATTAAAAAGCTGAGGATCCGTTATGAAATTGCACACCTTAAACAGACTGTTGGCATTTCAGCTGGCTTTGGTTATATTTTTAACTCTTGCCGGCTGTAAAAAAAGCGGAGTTTCATCTGTTGACGGTACATCGGTTGCCGCCGATACTTCGGCTGCCGATAATTTTTCAAGTGCCGAAGAATCAGTCGCCGCTTCAGACGCGGCCGACGGTAATACCGATTCCGACCCGCTTGCAAAATATATAACCGAAAACGGTAAAATAGATACCTCTGAATTAACTCCGTACAAGGCGTCGGAGGTAGCCACTGTCAACGGCAGAAACATTTTTAAGCATAACGGCAAGCCTTATCTTTATAATGCAATGCATTTCCGTTATGACGATCTTAACACCGCCTACGGTCCGGAAACTGCAAAAGAAATCCTTGACCAGGGTATGCAGAAAATTAAGGAATCGGGTATAGACACCGTTATTCTGTATATTTACTGGCGCGATATGTACGACGGTAAGAATTACAATTTCGATAATCTTAAAATGCAGTATGATACGGCGATCAGACACGATTTAAAAATTCAGATAAATTGGTTCGGGTATAATAACTGCGGTTACGGCGGTTTTATGAAATGGCAGACCGACCGCGCAAAATATCCCGCGCTGAAAATAAACAATCCCGAAATAACAAAGGAAATTCCCGATCTGTCAAAGCAAATTTTTATCGATGAGGAAACCGAGGCTATCAGGCAGCTTTGCGCATTTATAAATATATATGATAAAGACCGCCGCACGGTTGCGGTTCAGCTTGAAAACGAACCCGATAACGGCGAGGGCGGTATGGGCGACTGGCTAAGTCAGTTTTCCAATATGGTAAACCTGCTTAACAAGCTTGGCGAGGCGGTTCACGGCAGCGTTTACAGTATGATAACAAAGGTCAACCTTACAATGACCGGCTGGGACGAAATTCAGGAGGGCTTTGATTATCCTACGCGTATCAATAAGGTTATAGAACAGCCGCACCTTGATTTGGTGGGCCCCGACGTTTACGATGTCAGCACCGTTCATAATATTTCTTTTTATGAAAAGGGCACCAATATACCGGTGCATCTTGAAATAGGACCCTCGCCGTGGAGCGTTATCGGGCAAAGCGTATATCACCTTGCCAGCGGATACGGAATGGGTTATTACGGCTTGGCGGAAAGCGCGCGGACGGTTGACAGCGGGCTGTACCGCTTTGACGATATGCGATGGATAGAACGCGACGGCACCAAAATTCTCGCGGCTTCAAATTATAAGGGTCAGCTTGAGTGCAATACACGGGAATTTATTGCTATGTCGCACAGCGTTGACGCTTTAAGGGAGCTGTTAGCATCGGTTCCGGTTTCGGATATGGTGGGATTTAACGTAAATATGAAAAATGTTATAAGCGACCTGAGAAAGCTTGACGGTAAAAGGTTTACTTATGATTATAATAATCCCGCCGCAAAATACGGTGCCTGCGGACTGGTTTTAAAGGGCCCTGACGGCGCATATTACTGTTTTTCGACACAAACGGCGGACTTTACATTCCCGTCCGCACCCGCTTCCGTAACATACGGTTATTATAAAGACGGTGTGTGGAACGAGGCGGGCACGGCTTCGGCAAACGGCGCAAGAGTTACGCTTGAAGCCGGCAGAGCGTACCGCGCGGTACTTTGATTTTTAAGGCACAAAATATTTTATCGGATTTATTAAACAAATAGGAGTCGGCTTGATATGTTTTATAAAAAAGCTTTATCTTTCGGTTTATCGGCTTTAATAGCCGCAGCGTTCTTTATGCCGATGGGACAGGTGTCCGCAACCGAAGGCAGATCATACACAAAAGAAGAAATCGAGACGCTCTTACTTGATAAAGGTGTTACATACCAAAGCTATCTTGATAAATTCGGAAAATCCGAATATGCTTCGGATAGCATAGATATTGCGCTCTCGGATTATTCCTCGGCGTCTGCAGACAGCGGGATTGAATTTACCGATTCGTTTGAGGGCAGGAATAATGTTCTTAAATGGGAGAGCGGCAAGGGCAGCATAAGCTACGACGTTAACGTTCCGCAAAGCGGACTTTATAATATATGCTTTTCGTATTATCCGCTTGAAGGGTCGGGAAATAAAATCGAGCTCGGCGTTCAGATAGACGACGGATTTCCGTATTCCGAGCTTACATCGTTTTCGCTTAACCGAACCTTTAATTCCGCTAAAGGAATCGCCAAGGATCAGGCGGGTAACGACTACAATACCGAGCAGATAGAGATTTTCGGCTGGCGCGATATGTATGCGCAAAGCGATTCGGGCGTCAGCGACGATCCCTTTTTAATTTATCTTGAGCAGGGAACGCACAGGATCATTCTTTATTCGCACAACGAGCCGTTTGTTCTTTCCTCGGTAAAATTAGCCGCTCCGCAAAAATACATCGGATATGACGAATATCTGAAAAAACACGGCGCGGTTGAAAACGGCGACTGGGGGAAATTATACGAGGCGGAAGCAACTGCCTTAAAATCAGAAAAGAATATGGTTGCTTCTACCGACCGTACAAGCACAAAAAACAGCCCTTACAGTTATACAAAAAACGTACTTAACGTTATAGGCGGAAGCACGTGGAAATATCCGGGGCAGTGGCTTGAATGGGAAATAGATGTTCCGAAGGACGGGTATTACGAGCTGTCTTTCAGGTATAAGCAATCGTATAAATCCGGCTTGAATTCTCACCGCCGTTTATTGATAGACGGCAGCGTTCCGTTCAGCGAAGCCGAAATTTTGAATTTCGGATATTCTTCGGGCTGGAAAAATTATACGGTTTCGGATAACGTCGGAGAACCGGTATTCTTTTTTCTTACAAAGGGAAAGCACACGCTTAGGCTGGAAGCCGTTGTGGGGCAGCTGGGCGCCTCTGTAAGCAGGCTGACCGATCTTGTTGCCAAGCTTAACGAGGAATACCGCAAATGCCTTATGATTACGGGCAGCGATCCCGATATTTACCGCGATTATAATTTAGACGCGGAAATCCCCGATTTGATCGATACCTTTAAAGCCATTTGCGATTCTCTGCAGAATGAATATGTAAATATAAAAAACATTCTGAACAGCGATAAGGACATCGGCGATATTATCAACGTTCTGTTATATCAGCTTCGCGATATGATAGACTCGCCGTCGACCATACCCTATCGGCTTGATTCTTTCAGCTCAAACATCGGCAGTCTTTCTTCGTGGGTTCTTGAGCTTAAGGAGCAGCCGCTTATGCTGGATTATATTTATGTTTCGCAGTCTCAGGCAAAAAAGCCTGCTGTAAACGACAGCTTTTTCGGCGCGGTTCTTCGCGAGTGCAGATCCTTTATTTATTCCTTTATTGCGGATTACAGCAATATCGGCGGGGAAAGCGCGTATGAAAAAAGCATCAATGTTTGGGTGAACTCCGGACGCGATCAGGCGAACGTGCTTAACGCCATGATAAACGATATGTTTATACCCGAAACAAATATAGGTGTTTCTCTTAAAATAACAAGCGCTTCGGTTATTCAGGCGTATCTTTCGGGAAATGCTCCCGATGTATCGATTATGCTCGGCCGCGGTCAGCCCGTAAATCTTGCCCTGCGCGGAGCGCTTTACGATTTAACGGAATTTTCTGATTTTTCAAAGGCGAAAGCGGAGTTTCAGAATACGGCGCTTGTTCCGTATACCTTGAACGGCGCGGTTTATGCCCTGCCGGATTCGCAAAAGTTTTATATGATGTTTTGCCGCAAGGATATTTTGCGCGAGCTTGGTATAGAAATTCCGAAAACATGGGACGATTTTTGGAAGGCAACCCGAATAATACAAACCAATAATATGGACGTCGGCTTGCCTTACACATCTGTTGACGCTTCGGGCGCTGTTGACAGCGGAATGGGGTCCAGAAATATTTTTTCTGCCCTGCTTTTGCAGATGGGCGGTAAATTTTATAACGACGATCTCTCGCAGACGGCTCTCGGAACAGGCGAGGCTCTTGAAGCGTTTGAAACATGGACGAATATTTATACCAAAAAGAGCTGTCCTTTAACCTATAACTTTTATAACCGTTTCAGGTCGGGCAGTATGCCGTTGGCTTTAGCTGTTTATACAGACTACAACCAAATTGCCGCAGCCGCGCCCGAAATATCGGGATTGTGGGAAATGGTTTCCATACCGGGAACGGTACAGGAAGACGGAAGCATAAGCATAGCGCAGGGCGGAGCAGGCACAGCGGCTGTTATTCTTGCTTCAACAAACAGCCCGAACGAGGCATGGACCTTCCTTAAATGGTGGACGGGAACCGAAGCGCAGTCAAGGTTTTCTTCGGATATTGAGGCGGTGCTCGGTGTTGCGGGGCGTTACGCTACCGCTAACGTTAAGGCAATGAGGAGCCTTTCGTGGACTAACGACGAATATGAAAGACTTATGTATTCATGGAGTCAGGTTGAGGAAATTCCCGAAGCTCCGGGCGGTTACTATTTAACAAGGGATCTTGATAACGCATTCCGCGATGTTGTATACAATTCAAGAAACGCGCGCGAATCGCTGCTGAGCTGGAAGCTGAGCGTGGATTCCGAAATTTCGAGAAAGAGGGAGGAGTTCGGTCTTGATTAAGCCTAAAAGCAAAGCGAAAATTTCATACCGTCAGGATATAGCCAAAAACTGGCGGGTATATCTGATGTCTCTTCCTTATCTTTTGTTTTTCTTCTTTTTTGTGGTATTGCCGATAATTGCCTCCGTTTTTTTAAGCTTTACATATTATAATATGCTGCAAGCCCCCTCCTTTATCGGGTTTAACAATTATTTCAACCTTATTGTAACAGACACCGTATTTTTAAAGGCGCTTAAAAACACGCTGCTTTTTGCCGTTCTTACGGGACCGGTAAGCTATTTCCTCTGTTTGATTGTGGCGTGGTTTATAAACGAGCTTCCGCGGTATCTGCGCGTATTGATGACGCTTATATTTTATGCGCCTTCTTTATCGTCGTCTGTTTATTTTATATGGCAGTATTTATTCAGCGGAGACTCTTACGGCTTAATAAACGGCTTTTTAATGAAACTCGGAATAATATACGAGCCTATTCAATGGCTTTCTGATGAAAAATACACCCTGATCGTGGTAATGATCGTTCAGGTTTGGATGAGTCTCGGAACAAGCTTTCTTGCGTTTATTGCCGGCTTTCAGGGAATCGACAAATCGTTGTACGAGGCAGGCGACGTAGACGGTATTAAAAACCGATATCAGGAGTTTTTTTACATTACGTTTCCGCTGCTTAAGCCGCAGCTGCTTTTCAGTGCGGTTATGCAGATCGTAACGTCGTTTTCGGTCAGTACCGTTTCACAGCAGCTGTGCGGATTGCCGAGTACAAACTATTCGGCGCATACGATAGTTCTGCACATAACGGATTACGGCAATATCCGTTACGAAATGGGCTATGCCTGCGCTATTTCGGTGGTATTGTTTATTATTATGCTTTTAACGCGTAAGCTGATCGACTTTTTATTAAGCTATATTTCGGACACTTAAAGCTTATATGGGCGGTAAATTTTATTTAGGGATGATGACAGTGCATTCATTGAGGGTGAAAAGGAAAAAAAGGCACGGCAACCGTTCGGTTGCCGGCACATGCGGTATTTTCGTATTCCTGCTGATTTTGGGTATGTTTATGATGCTGCCGCTTTTATACGCAATAGTCAGTTCATTGAAGCCGTTAGATGAGTTGTATATCTATCCGCCGCGCTTTTTTGTAAACCGTCCTACATTTGATAACATAAAACAGCTGTTTACGCTTGCGGCAAATTTGTGGGTTCCGTTCAGCCGATATGTATTCAACAGCCTTTTTGTAAGCGTGGTTGCAACGGTAGGGCATATTATTATTGCCTCTATGTGCGCTTTTGCATTCTCAAAATACAATATCCGCATTAAGTGGATGTTTAATGTTATTCAAACGGCGCTGCTTTTCAACGGCACGGTTCTTTGGCTGCCTCAATACGTTATTATGGCGAAGCTTGGGCTGTTAAATACCTATTGGGGTTACATATTTCCCATTCTTCCTATGCCGCTCGGTCTGTTTTTAATGAAGCAGTTTATGGATCAGCTGCCCACAACGCTTATAGAGGCTGCCGAAATCGACGGCGCCACGGCGTTTACCATATTCAGAAAAATAGTTATGTCTACCGTAAAGCCGGCTTGGCTTACGCTTATGGTCTTTGCATTTCAAAGCGTTTGGAACTCGAACCCTCAGGGCGTTGTGTTTGACGAGCAGTTAAAGCTTTTGCAAAGCGCAATTTCGGAAATAGTATCAAGCGGTATTTCAAGGGTCGGAGTATCTATGGCGGGAAGCCTGTTTATTATGATACCCCCTATTCTTATTTTTGTTTTTTCTCAAAACAGCGTTATTGAAACTATGGCTCATTCCGGAATTAAGGATTAAGGAGGTTAAATGATGAGGAAGAAAGTAACGGCTTTTTTCAGCATACTGCTGATTTTCTTAATTCTTATGTCGGTTTCGGTTTCGGCTTTATCAGATACGCCTTATCAGGGGTATACCTACGATTCGTTTAACACCTCTAACCCCGCGCCGGTAGGATTTGAACCGGAAGCGACGGTCAACAGCGGCAGCTTAAGGCTTGAAAGCTTCGGCTCGCTTTCGGATTTTGATTTTGACGAAAACGGAAATTTATATGTTCTTGATTCCGATAAAAGCTTAATTTATATTTTAAGCAGTGAATTAGAGTATATTAAAACGCTTTCGCTAAAAGAAAACGGCAATGCAATTTCTTTTGAAAAGGCGCAGGGAATATTTCTGCACGCGGCAAACGGCACGGCGTTAATATATATTGCGGACACCGAAAACGGAAGAATACTTGTATCGGATACGGAAGGCAATGTTGTACGCATTTTAAAAAGGCCCGAAACAACGTTGATATCGAACGATACGCAATTCCGCCCGTTAAAGCTGGCAGTAAGCGATGAAGACGTAATATTTGTGCTTTGCCAGCATATCTATTCCGGAATTTTAATGATAAATAACAACGGCGAGTTTCTCGGATTTTGCGGAAGCAATAAAATCGAAGCGTCCGCACAGGTTTTACTGGATTATGCCTGGAAAAAGCTTTTAAACGAATCGCTTAAAAGTAAAACCTCAAGGTATGTTCCGGTTGAATATTCCGGACTGGATCTTGACGAGTCGGGAAATATTTATGCCTGCTCGGTTTCGGGCACTGATGAATCCGAAAGAATACGCTGTATAAACGCAAAGGGCAATAACATTTTTCCGAGCAATACAACCTTCGGAGACCTTGAAACCTCAACCGTCGGCAGTAATACGGTCACTACAACGTTTACGGATATCACCGATATCGGGTCGGGGATTTTTGCAGCGCTTGATTCAACGCTCAGACGCGTATTTGTATACGACCGCGAGGGAAACTTTTTGCTGTCGTTCGGTACTGTCGGCAATCAGGCGGGCACGTTTAAAACACCTGCCGCAGTAACCTCCTACAATGAGCGCGTGTATGTTCTCGATCAGGGTAACGGCAGTATAACGCGTTTCGGCGCTAATTCCTACGGTCGGCTTATTATGCAGGCGTCACGCAGCTATCTTAACGGAATGTATGATGAATCTATCGATCAATGGAATGATGTTTTAGCACAAAACGGCGGCTTTGAGACGGCATACGTAAGCATAGGCCGTTCGTTAATGAATCTTGACGAATATAAAGAGGCAATGGAGTATTTCAAGCTCGGTCAAAGCCGAACGGATTATTCCAGAGCGCTTCAGCAATACAGAACACAGTTTATTGCCAAATGGTTTAACGTGTTTTTTATTGCGTTAATTTTAATTTGTATAGGCGTAAGGGTTCTTTTTTACCTTAAAAAGCGAAAAACGGCTATTGAAGGAGCAGACGTGCAGATAGGCTACGGAACAAAGCTTTTCAGCTCTTTAAAGCACCCGCAGCGCGATATGATGGCATTTGTAAAGGAAACAAGGGGCGCGTTTTGGGTTGCTCCCGCCGTTGCCCTGCTGTGGTTTTTCCAAAAGATATTCGCATACCAGTGCACCGGATTTGTTTTCAACGAAAACGATCCCTCAAAAATGGATATACGTCTTTTGTTCCTTATGTCGATAGGCGTTTTTGCGGTGTTTATTGTTTCCAACTGGTTAATTTCCACCATGCTTGGGTATTCCGGAAAATTTTACGAAATTTCAACCGTTACGGCACTGGCTCTTATGCCGTATATAGCGGTTAATATTTTTAACGCCGCATTAAGCAACATATTAACTTCGGAAGAATCGATGTTTCTTTCAATTTTTACCGCAATTGCGGTTGTTTGGGGAGTTATGGTTCTGGTGTTAGGCTTTTCAAAAATACACGAAACCGGAATTTTCGGAACGGTTTGGCTGATTCTGCTTACCCTGTTCGGCGTGGCGATCATTGTATTTTTGGTTATGGTATTCTTTAGCCTTTGGCAGCAGTTTGCGGATTTTTGCACCGATGTATTTCGGGAGATTATAGGTATTTTACGTTAGGGGGGGAAAGCTTATGAAAAACAGCAATTTTGTAAGGGCGATCGCATTGTTGGTAACGGCGGCTTTCCTTGCCGCGCCCGGTATTCATAAAAATGCCCTTGCCGATAATGCGGAAGGCTCGGTCAGCGTTGCTTCGGAAGAGAGCGGAGCAATAACGATCTCAAACCGACAGGTTGAGCTTGTCTGCAGCCGCAGCGACGGAAGCATAAGACTTTCCGACCTTAATACGGGAAATATCTATTATTCAACCCCTGCGGATACCGCCGCCCTTGAAAGCACGGACGCTCTTAACAGAGTGCGCTTAAAATCACAAATAATATTGCAGCTTTGCAACGAAAGCGGAGAGGTTACCTCGGCAAACAGCTCCTCTTTGGCGGCAAATAAACTGATAAGCATAAAAAAAGACGGCGGCAGTATTGTCTGCTCGTACGATTTTCGGGATTACTCAATTAAAATTTCGGTAAAATACACACTTAATAAAAACGGGTTTTCAGCCTGTATTCCTATGGACAGCATTGAATGCAAGGGAAGCTACTCGCTTATGCAGGTATCGCTGTTACCGTATTTTGCGGTGGCAGACGTGAACGAAAGCGGTTATTTTGTTGTGCCGGACGGCTGCGGCGCGCTTATTGATTTTAATAACGGAAAAGCGGCGCTCGGAAACTATTCTCAAAAAATTTACGGCTCGGACGCTATCCAAAACGCCTCAAAAATGACCGCAACAACACAAACGGCGCTTTTGCCCGTAATAGGCATTCACCGTAATGCCGCCGAAAAGGCGGGGAGCAATATGCTTTTGTATGTAGAGGACGGAGCCGCCTGCGCAACGGCAAATGCGGCGGTAAGCTCGGCGTCGCTCGGCTACAATAATGCTTATTTCTCATTTACATATAAATCTTCAAACCGTGTTACAATGCTTGAGGATACCGATTTTTCGTCTTCGGTTTATATGCTTTCAAACAACACGCCGTCTGCGAAAAGCTTTACGGTTTCTTATAATCTGCTTTCTTCCGACGGCGATTACAATGAAATGGCGCAGGTAACGCGCGATTTATTAAAGGCGGATAATTTAAAAGACGATTGGGAAAACGGGGACAGGGTCTTTATTGAAGCCTATATGTCTGTTAAAAAGGAAAAGTATTTTTTAGGCATACCGTATAATGCAAACGAGACGTTAACGAGATTTGACGATTGCTTAAAGCTTATAGAAAAGATAAACGGAAATGCCGTGATGCTTTTAAACGGGGTTGATCCGGACGGAGCGGTCGGAGGTAAGATCGACTCTAAATTCAGGGTTTCTTCGGGGCTGGGAGGAATAAAGGCATATAAGAAATTCGTGCAGCAGGCCGAAAAATCCGGCGCCGCTGTTTTTCCCGCCGCAGAGCTTGTAAAATTCAATAAAAGCAGCATAGGTTATAATACGTATTTTAATAATGCGCGCTCGGTCGATTATAAGCCGATACTTGAAAGATTTTATCTGTTCGGTAATTATGAAGAAAACAAAAAATATCCCGAATTGTCTTATCTTATTCCGGCAAAAACGGTTACGGCGGGTAATTCGTATGTAAAGTCGCTTCTTAAAAACGGTATTACGGGCGCCGCGCCGTTATCTGTCGGCAATTCTCCGTATTCCTCGGCAGACGGTAAGGGCTGCGATTTAACAAGCGTAATGCAAAATTACATAAAAATACTTGAAAATATGCGGAACAAGCAAATAAACGTTTTATTAAAAAGTCCGGCGGCATATGCATTTCCGTATGCAAAATATTTATATTCGCTGCCGCTCAGGTCAAGCTCCTTCAGCGTGTGCGATACGGACATACCGTTTCTTCAACTGGTTTTAAACGGCGTTAAAAATTACAGCACGCCTGCGCTTAACCTAACAAACAACCGTGAAGAAATGCGGCTGCGTATGATCGAAAGCGGTTCGTCGCCTGCATACTCGGTAATCGGGGCAAAATATGCGGATATAAAGTCCACGCCGCTTGACGTTTTGTACGGGGCGGAAATGGATACGCTTTCCGAAGAAATATTATCCGAAATTGCAGAATACAGAAATGTGTTTGAGGCAACGGGCGGACTGATAGAAAGTCACCGTATTATTAACGGTAATTTACGCAAGGTGACCTTTAAAAACGGCACCTCGGTATATTTGAATTATTCGGATACTCCGCAGACATACGACGGAATACAGATAGACGCATTATCATACAGCCTGACGCAGGCAAGGGAAGGTGAACAAAGTTGATCGGGAATAAGCATAAGCTGTCATATGAGCGCCGAAGAGGTGTTGTGGGATACGTGTTTTTGATTCCGTGGATCATCGGGGCGGCGGTGTTTTTTATGTATCCGTTTCTTCAGTCCGTTGTGTTTTCTTTTTCGGACGTAACCTTTGAAAACCGAAAAATAATCACAAAATTTGTCGGACTGAATGTATATAAGGCTGTTTTTATTGAGGATCCTACGGTCTTTCGTATGATGATAAGCTCTATCGGGCAAACGCTGCTTTACACGGTATGCGTATTGATCATGTCGGTTTTTCTGGCAATTATTCTCAATCAAAGCTTTAAAGGCAGGTCCTTCTGGCGCCTGATATTCTGTCTGCCGATTATTGTTTCATCGGGTCTTGTGCTTGAGGTCTTCAAAAACGACCTGACTTTTCAGGCAGGCACAAGCGACGCAACCACAATTTTTCAAAGTACGGTATTATCACAGCTTTTGCTTGATATGGGTATAGGCGACTCCGTTATCAACGCAGTTGTAACGGCGGTTAATAACATTGTTGATATTCTTTGGATGTCCGGCGTTCAGATATTGCTTTTTATAACGGGTCTGCAATCGGTATCGCCGATGCTTTATGAGGTTTGCGACGTTGAGGGCGCAACCGCATGGCAAAAGTTTTGGAATGTTACGTTCCCGTTATTAACGCCTTATATTATGCTGAATGTGGTTTATACAATAATCGATATATCCACCGCAACTACAAATTCGGTAATGAAAAGCATAAACGGGTATTACCGTAATGTTATGTATTCAAGAGGCTCGGCGGAATCGGTCGGATATTTTCTGATGATCTTATTGATTTTGGGAATTGCGGCGGCTGTTATGTCTAAACGAACATTCTACATCGATAAATAGAAAGGAGATTTAATACAGGCATGAAAAATGGTATTGACGGCTCTGTAATAAAAAGCGTTGCATTTAAAAAGGCTTCCTCGGCTGCCTGGAAAATTTTGCGCTTTTTAATATTGCTTTGTATTGGATTTGCGCTTGTTTATCCTTTCTTGTATATGATATCCTCTACCTTTCGCGGCGAAGAGGATATTTGGAACCCCACAATAGTATGGATCACGCGTCATTATACGCTCGGTAATTTAAAGGCGACGATGGTTAATATGAATTATTCGTCCTCGCTTGTTTTCAGCTTGCAGATTTCTGTTGTTACCGCTTTATTGCAGTGCTTTATGTGCGCTTTTGCGGGGTACAGCTTTGCACGCTACGATTTTAAGCTTAAGGGGCTGCTGTTCGGAATTGTAATTTTAACCATCATTGTTCCGCAGCAGATGTATATTATTCAGCTTTTTCAGATCGTGAAAAATTTGGGGCTTACAGACAGCGCCGGCGCCTATTGGATACAGGCGCTGTTCGGCGTGGGAATAAGGTCGGGGCTTTTCATTTATATTTATCGGCAGAATTTCCGCGCATTACCGACTGATCTTGAGCATGCCGCGGCAATCGACGGCTGCGGCGCATTCGGAACATACTTTAAGGTTATGCTTCCGAATGCACTTAATTCATTTGTCGTTGTATTCCTGTTTTCATTTATTTGGCATTGGAACGAGTATTTCTCTGCGGAAATTTTCACGGTGCATAAAAGAAATATACCGCAGGCGTTATACAATCTGCGCACCTTATTATCCGCTCAGTTAGGGGGAACCAGTCAGGCTGTGGCGGTTACTAACCCTATGGAATTACAGGTTTGGGTTGAAGCGGGCGCGCTGCTTTCGGTTTTGCCGGTTCTTATAGTGTTCTTTTTAGGTCAAAAGTTTTTGCGCGAGGGTATTTCACGCACAGGCATTGTAGGATAGGCAAACGGTATACACAGGTATTAATTGCAAATTAATATAAATAATTATTTGGAGGAATTAAAATGAAAAAAATCTGCAAACGATGCGTTTTAATCGCGCTGTCACTTGTTATGGCTTTGCAGCTTTCGGCTTGCGGCAAAGAAGGCAAAACAAGCTCCGAAAATGATACAAAGCAGGGCGGCACGTCGTCTGTCGGCGAACCGGTACGCGTTAAAGAGGACGGTATGCTTTTTGAAACGCGCAAGGTTGACAATCCGGATATAACCATGCTGATCTTCTGGGATCCGATGGAGGATATCAATGAGATCAACGCGCTTTACAAGAAGATTTACGGCGGCAATGTAGAGGTGCTTGTAAAGGCGTGGGGTCAAAAGGCTTCGCTTATTGCGTCATATGCGGCTTCGGGCACAAAGGCAGAAATAGTAATGCTTTCTAAAACCGATTTCCCCGTAATGTCGGCTTCCGGTGTTCTTGAAGAAATTGATTTGGCTAAGCTTGACAGTAACAGCGAATACTGGAATATTAACAATATGAAAAACTTAACCTCGATCAACGGGAAGAATTACGGCTTGTGCTTTAATAACCTTAATATAGTTTCAACTCCGCTTATTCTTTTCAATAAGAAGATATTTTCCGAGTTCGGTCAGAAAACGCCGCTTGAGTATTTCAGAGAAAATGCCTGGAACTGGGATAATTTCAGAAAAACGGCGGCTTCACTTACAATGGATAAGGACGGCGACGGAAAAACAGATCTTTACGGATATGACGTTTCGCTTTCGGGAGCTCCGGGTTATTTAATGGAGTCTAACGGCGCAGAGCCTCTTAAATATACCGATAATACATTTTCGCTTAACCTTAACGATCCCCGTGTATTGGCAGCGTATCAGTTATATTCCGATATGTATAATGTTGATAAATCTATTTGCACAACGGAATTTAAAGAGTATTCGAACTTCTTGAACGGCAAGACCGCCATG
Source organism: Ruminococcaceae bacterium UBA5891 (assembly GCA_002431945.1). Taxonomy (GTDB): domain Bacteria; phylum Bacillota; class Clostridia; order Oscillospirales; family Acutalibacteraceae; genus UBA737. Next base: position 16,080 of record DJET01000072.1, read on the forward strand.
ACAACAATAGCCATTAACCAAATGGCACAGCTTTATGCCGACGGTATGGAGGCAGGCAGCATCGGCTTTGCGCCGTTCCCGTCGGGTCCTGCCGCACAGGGCAAGCACTTTGCCAATTACGAGGGACACCTTATTGTAGGCTCGGTTAAGGGCACCGGCAATACAGACGCTACCCTTGCATGGATGGAATGCGCCGTAAGCGTTTGGAATAAGCTTGCGCTTGACAGTCCTCCGGAAATCACAAGCTACCTTTACAACGACGAGGAAAAGGCGGTTATTAAGGAAATAAACGCAAAAACAGTCAAATATGAGGACAGCGGCTTAAAGTATACCGCAGACGGCTCGTACGGCACACGTTATATAAACACCTGCTTTTTAACTGCTCAGGAAATGGTGTATAAAATACGCGAAAATCTTCCCCTGAGCACCGTTATGGAACAGTATAAGCCTACTCTTCAGGGGTATCTTGACGCGGCAAACGAATTGTTGAAAACCGCAAAATAAAACCGCAGCAGATAATCCGTGTAAGTTGTTTTGCTTACACGGATTATTGATACCGCAGGTTTGTTGCATATAAAAAAACGGAGGAAACGATTTAATGCAAACGTTTAAATATTCGGTAAACGGCAGCAAAAAATTATGCTTTACAAAAAATACCGATTTAAGCCGAATTCCCGAAGCGGCGCGAAAAATAATGAGCAGGTTCGCCGCCGAAAAATGCGGGGCGGAGGACGAAATATCGGTAATAGAAACCGAAAAACCGATTTCGGATAAGCTTAAGGAGGAGCTGAGACGCTTAAATAAAACAGACGTTATAAGCAATCCCGACGGATATGTTATAAAAATGTCCCGAAAAGGTATAACGGTAAGCGCCGATTCGGACGCCGGCATAATGAACGGCTTAATGACGTTTTTGCGCCTTTTGGACGATGACGGGCGCTACGGCAGGGAAATGCTTTGCGACTGTCCGATATGCGGTATTCGCGGCATTAAGCTTATGATTCCCGCGCGTGAGAATATAAAGGATTTTTATGATTTTATCGATATGATGGTTTTCTTTCATCATAATACCCTTATGCTTGAGATCGGCGGCGCTATGGAGTATAAGCGCCATCCCGAAATAAACGAGGGCTGGGAAGAATACGCCGGATTTATGGCGGAGTATTCGGGCAAATCAAAGGAAATTCAAGAGCATACGTTTCCGTGGCGTAAAAATTCAATTCACTGCAATAACGGCGGCGGCTCATATTTATCGCAGGAAGAAATACGCGATATGCTTGATTACTGCGCCGAAAGGGGAATAACGGTAATACCGGAGGTCCCCTCTACCTCGCATTGCGATTATCTGCTCACCCGCCACCCGGAGCTTGCGGAACGCTGCGAGGATCCTTATCCCGATACGTTCTGTCCCTCAAATCCCGATTCGTACAGGCTGCTTTTTGACGTGCTTGATGAGATTATCGAGGTTTTTCACCCCGAAATCGTAAATATCGGCCATGATGAATACTATTCAATCAATATCTGCGACAGGTGCCGCAAACGCCTGAAAAGGAATGAGGATATTTACGCGGAGGATGTTATAAAAATACATGATTATCTTGCGGCTAAAAACGTTAAAACCATGATATGGTGCGATAAGCTGCTGAATGTTTGCACAGAGGACGGCGCCAATTTCGGCGGAGCCTTAAATTATGTTTATAAGGATTGGGATGTAAATTCAGAGCTGTTAGGAATTATACAGCCTACCTGGAAAGCAAAGGAAAGGCTCCCGAAGGATATTATTTGTCTGAACTGGTTTTGGTCATACGGGGAAAAATACGATGAGGACCTGCGGGAGTTTCCTGTTATCTTCGGAAATTTTTTGGGATCGGGTATGTCGAATTTCAAAAAACGGTGCGGCGCAAATACGATAGGCGGAATTTGCTCAAACTGGGGCGCGACAATGCCGGTGTATCTGCAGCGCAATAATATATATTTTAATATGGCGTATAATGATATTCTTTACTGGGACGGCGAATATAACGACGCGGACGACCGTCAGTTTGAAGGCTGTGTTGAAGAGGCGTTTCTGAACCTGTTTCATTATCATTACGGCGTCGGGTGCGGCTATGAGGGAAAGTACATTGAAGTAATACATACCACTGACTGCAAAAAAAAGCACCGCTCCTTTTGCGACGGGGTTTTTGCAGGCGGAGCGGAATATAACAAAGAATATTTATTGGGCGAATATGTTATTACGTACCGCGACGGCACTTCCGAGAAGGTTCCGGTTGTATGGGGTGAAAACATAGGAGCGGAAACAACGCCGTGGTACGGCAAAGCCGTAGAGCAGGAGGCGGGCGCCGGAAACCCCGGACAGCGTTCCGCGAGAATAGACGCCGTATTGGCGGAAACCGCATTTACTTCGCTGCCGATACAAAAAAACGGTAAGGTATATTACAGGTATTTAATTAAAAAGTCATTTCCGGAAAAGAAAATTTCCGGCTTTGAATTTATAAGCGGCGGCGACTTTAAGGTTGACATTATTTCCGTAAATGAGCTTTAAATAATCGGGCTATTTATAATAAGAGGGCGGATGGCCCGTGAATTTTTTAAAGATTTTGCTGAAATGCGCAATATCGCAAAATCCCACTGCCTCCGCGCAGGAGGTTACCGTTATAGGGGTTGTTTCAAGCATTTCCATGGCGCGGTCAATTCTTATTTTCATTTGATAATGATACGGCGTTGTTCCGAAACGGGCTTTAAAAATTCGGATAAAGTGGTCCTTTGTAACGCAGCACATTTTTGCATATAAGCCGATATCGATCGTTTGGTTATAGTTTTCATGCATATAATTAACGGCTTTTTCCAAATTTTCGTTATCGGTTTTAATGCAGGGAATGTTGTTCGGTATAAGGCTTTGCACAATAAGCGACAGCAGAACGGTCATATAGCCCTCGCTTGTAATATCCGAAAATTCCGTTTTTTTATAATGCGAAATAATCATTTTTTCAAACGCCGATTCAAATTGCTTGCGGTCCTGTATCCTTATCATAACGGCGGGAGATAAACAGTATTTTTTTAAAATATCACAGGAATATCCGCTGAAATGCGACCACATCATAACCGAAGAATCGCTTTTTTTAAAGCTGTAATGGTGTCTTATGCCGGGGAAATATAAAATCAGGCTGCCTTCGGGTATCTGAACGGTATTGCCGTTTGTTTCAAAATACCCCCTGCCTTTGACAACATAATGTATAGAATAATCAATTCTGCCGTTTTTCCGTACCGTATCGTAATCGCGGTCGGTCAGCCATTGCTTTCCGCAGGAATTAACGGCAAGATAACCGTCGTATACTCTTTCTGAGCTGAATGTTATTTCGGGCATTATATACTCATTTCCCTCTCCGTCTTGATTGCCTTACACGGCATTATTATATTACATTGATTTATAAGCGAAGTCAATAAAAATCGATATTATACAAATATCGGTCGATTACGGACATTTATGCCGAATATGCAATATATTATAATTAAAACAGCAAATATAATACCTTGAAAGGAAGATTAAAATGGAAAACTATAATCTTATACCCCCTGAGGAACTGGGAAAAGACACAAAAATCAAATTGTGTGTGTGCGAGCACGAGGTCGATATGTACTGGAAGGTTGCGATAGAGGTTCTTGAGGTTATTCAAAAGAACAACGCCGCCGGCGAGCCTACGCTGATGATAGTTCCCTACGGACCCTTAGGACCGTATTCAAGAATGGTAGAGCTTATTAACAAATACCGCGTTTCATTAAAAAATTGCTGCTTTATCAATATGGACGAGTATCTTAAGGACGCGCATACATATATTGACCGCGACGATCCGCTTTCCTTCCGCGGCGGTATGGACAGAATTTTTTACAGCAAGATCGACGATGAGCTTAACCTTCTTCCCGAAAACAGAATTTTCCCCGAACCCGGAAACGAAGGCAGAATAATGGAAGTGATTAAAAAATACGGCAAGCTCGATATGGTGTTCGGGGGAGTGGGAATTAACGGACATTATGCTTTCAACGAACCGCCGGAGCCCGGCGAAGAGGTTTCGGCAGAGGAATTCTGCAGCCGTCCCACAAGAGCGCTTAAAATCACAAGGGAAACCAAAACCATAAATGCGTTTATGAACTGCGGAGCGAATTTTGACGCAATTCCCGATTGGTGCATTACCGTTGGAATGAAGGAGATCTTCAATGCGAAAAAGGTGCGTATGTGTATGCCGCGCGATTGGAATGCCGCCGCGCTTCGCAAAATTCTTTACGGCGAAGTAACCCCGAAGGTTCCCTGCTCGCTTTTCAGAAACCATCCGGACGCTATGATCTATGCAAGCGCGGTTGCAACAGCCTGCCCCGTATCCGAGATCAGGGTATATAATAAATAATGAGCGCACTGCTTTTAAAAAACGGCAGATTTGTATTGCCGGACGAGGTAACCGAGCCGCAAAACCTATTGATAAGGGACGAAATTGTTTTTAAAATAGGCGCAGAGGACCGCGGTGAACAGAGTATAGACGTTAAGGGCGGGTATGTTTTCCCCGGCTTTGTTGACATTCATATTCACGGCGGCGGCGGCGCGGACTTTATGGACGGAACTGCCGAAGCGTTTGAAACGGCGGTAAGGGCGCATCTTAAAAGGGGCACTACAACTCTGGTGCCTACCGCCATGACCGCAACGCATAGCGAGCTTGTCGGGTTTATCAATGCGTATCACAGCTTTAAAAAGCACAGTAAATATTCAGACGCGGCGGTCGGTCTTCATTTAGAGGGCCCCTATTTTTCAAACACCGACAAAAGCTCAAAGGGCGCGCAATCGGGAAACCTGATAAGAGATATAAGCTTTGCCGAGATTGCCGACCTGCTTGATACCGCTGACGGCAGTATTATCAGATGGGACGCCGCGCCCGAAATTCCGAACAGCGCAAAATTTGCCGAAATATGCAAGGAAAATAATATTATTTGCGCGGCGGCTCATACAAATGCCACCGCCGCCGAAGCGCAGCGCGGCTTTGATGCGGGATTTTCCCATATCACGCATTTTTACAATGCGGTAACGGCGTATAAAAAGCGCGGGCAAAAGGTAACGGCGGGAGTTGTTGAAGCGGCGTATCTTAACGACGGCGTTACGCTTGAGCTGATATGCGACGGCAGACACGTTCCCAAGGAATGCGTGCAGTTAGCGCTTAAGATTAAGGGAGAAAAAAAGGTGTGCGGCATTACCGACGCCACAAGAATTTCCTGCACCGATATGAAATGCGGAAAATTAGGCAGTCTTAAAAACGGCACGGAGGTAATTGTAGACGACGGGGTTGCAAAATTACCTGATATGTCGTCTTATGCGGGCAGTATATGCACAATGGACAGGGCGCTTAAGGTGCTTTGCGTTGATTACGGTATCGGTATATTAACTGCGGCTAAAATGCTTTCTTCTAATCCTGCCGCACTGATAAACGAAGAAAATATAGGGCGGATAAAAGAGGGCTTTTTTGCCGATCTTGTTATTACGGATAATAATTTCAATGTTAAAACGGTGATAAAAAGAGGCAGGGTTGCAGAGTGATACGGCGGCAGTTAAAGCCGCACGGCATACCCGAAGCTTTAAAAAACGCTGATTTGTATTACAAGGGGGAAGGTTATGAGAATATATGAGGATCCGCAGGTCACAAGCAAAAACCGGCTTGCTCCGCGGGATTATTACATACCTATCGGCAGATCGGAGTATAAGCCTTTAAACGGGCAATGGAGCTTTGCGTATTTTGAAAGGGATATCGACGTTCCGGAAAAAATAGAAAAATGGGATACGGCTTATGTTCCGTCATGCTGGCAGTCGGCGGGTTACGGCGAACCGAATTATACAAACCAGTGTTATCCGTATCCGTGCGATCCCCCTTATGTTCCCGACGATAACCCGTGCGGAGTTTATGAGCGTGAATTTACAATAGATAAGCTTTGGGGCAGGGTGTATTTTGTGTTTGAGGGGGTCTGCTCATGCGCGTTTTTATACATAAACGGGCGCGAGGTCGGATTTACACAGGGCAGCCACCTGCAGGCGGAATTTGATATAACTGATTATGTTAAGCGGGGCGTAAATACCGTTCGGGTAAAGGTGCTTAAGTGGTGCTGCGGCAGTTATCTTGAGGATCAGGATATGTTTCGCTTTAACGGCATTTTCAGGGATTGCTATATTCTTATCCGTCCGCAGGAGCATATAAGGAACATATACGTAAAAACAGAAAACAACAGGGTGCTTGTTTTTGCGGACAGGGCGGCGGATATTACCCTTTACGACGCAGAGGGTAAGCTTATCGGAATTGAAAAAAACACAAAAAACGCAGAGCTTGAGGTTGAAAAACCTGTTTTTTGGAATGCCGAAAGGCCGTATTTATATAAAGTAAGAGCCGAACGCAACGGCGAGATCATCAGTATTAACACAGCCTTCAGAACCATTGAAATCGACAGTGAATATGCCCTTAGAATTAACGGAGTTCGTGTGAAGCTGCACGGCGTAAATCACCACGATACCCACCCCTCTAACGGCTGGTGTATGGCGAACGGCGAGCTTCGCCGCGATTTAGAGCTGATGAAGAAGCTTAATATAAACTGCATAAGAACCTCCCATTATCCGCCCGCACCCGCATTTTTGGAAATGTGCGACGAGCTCGGTTTTTATGTTGTGCTTGAAACCGATATCGAAACCCACGGTATCGGGCAAAGAAGGGTCGGGGTGGGATACGATTCCGATAACCCGGTCTGGCCGTGCTCGAACCCCGATTGGAAAAAAGAATTTATCGAACGTATGCAAAGAACGGTACTGCGCGACAGAAACCACCCGTCGATAATTATGTGGTCGCTCGGTAACGAGAGCGGCTTCGGCGATAATCATAAGGCAATGTCCGACTGGGTAAGACAGCAAAGGGACGGCAGGCTTATCCACTGCGAGGACGCTTCGCGCAAAAGCGTGGATTATAACCACCCTGAGCTTACGGCGTATACAGATGTGTTTTCGTGGATGTATCCGCTTCATTCCGCTGTTAAGGCTTATGCAGAGGATAAAGAAAAAAAGCAGCCCTACTTTATGTGCGAGTATGCGCATTCTATGGGCAACTCTCCGGGCAGCGTATGGGAATATTCCGAGCTTGTTGACAAATATCCAAAGCTTATAGGCGGCTGTATTTGGGAATGGGCTGATCATACGGTTGTTGTTGACGGCGTTCAAAAATACGGCGGCGACTTTAAAGGCGAGCTGACGCACGACGGCAATTTCTGCTGCGACGGTATGGTGTTTTCGGATCGTTCATTCAGGGCTGGCTCCCTTGAAATAAAGGCTGCGTATCAGCCGATGAAAACCGTTTATGAAAACGGTCTGCTTACGGTTTTTAACCGCTATGATTTTACAGATCTTTCGGAATGTGAATTTTCATACTCCGTTAAATGCGACGGCGTTAAGGTTAAAAGCGAAAGCTTAAGGCTTAAGGTGCCGCCGCACGGGAATACAAGCCTTAAAATAACCGTTCCCGAAAAGAAATGTATGTACGGTATGACGCTTGACTGCGCTTTAATTAAAAACGGCGAGCGTGCCGCGCACACGCAGCATATATTACCTGTTAAGCCTTTGCAAACTAAGCCCTGTAAAAAAACGGGAAGGGTTACGCAAAACGGCGGCAATATTATTTTTTCGGGCAATGGCTACCGTTACACGTTTTCAAGGCATTACGGAATGTTTACCTCGCTTATAGTCGGCGGCGCAGAGCGAATATGCGGTATACCGCGCCTTTCGGTATGGCGGGCGCCCATTGATAACGACAGACTCTTTCTTCACACCTGGCGGGAGACAGAGCGTTTTGACAGGGTGTTTACGAAAATTTACGGCTGTGAATACAATAACGGCGGCATAACCGTTAACGGCAGCTTATCGGGAATTTCAAGGGCGCCGTTTTGCCGCTTTATTTTAAAAATTATGGTTGACGGCAACGGCAAAATAGATTTTAACGTTACTGCGGATATAAACAAGGATACGGCGTGGCTGCCGCGTTTCGGCTTTGAATGGGAGCTGCCGCCGACCGCCGACGCATTTTCTTATTACGGCAGCGGGCCTTACGAAAGCTACTGCGATTCGGATCATGCCTCAAGCGTGGGATTTTACAGCAGCACTGCCGACGGCGAATATGTAAACTATGTCAGACCGCAGGAGCACGGAAATCATAATAAAACAAAAATGGTTGCTATCGGCGGTTTGGTATTTACAGCCTTTGACTTAATGGAATTTAATGTATCGCGTTACAGTACGGAGGCATTAACTGCCGCAGCTCATACAAACGAGCTTAAAAAAGACGGAAAGGTTCATTTAAGAACCGATTACAGGGTTTCCGGTCTCGGAAGCGCGTCGTGCGGGCCTGAGCCGCTTGAGGAATACAAGCTTTCGGAAAAACAGATCGGCTTCGGCTTTTCCGTAATGCCGAAATAAGGTTTGCCGAACGAACATATATGGGAGTATCAGATATGAATAATATAAGCTTTAATAAATTAGGCGTAATGATCGACTGCTCAAGAAATGCGGTTATGAGCGTGCCCACGCTGAAAAGGTGGATAGATATTACGGCAAGCCTCGGATATAATATGCTTATGCTTTATACCGAGGACACCTACGAGGTTGATAATCAGCCGTATTTCGGTTATCTGCGCGGCAGATATTCGCAGAAAGAGCTGCGCGAAATAGATGATTATGCCTTTGAGCACGGAATGGAGCTGATTCCCGCCATACAGACCCTTGCCCATTTAAAATCAATATTCCGCTGGCCGGCTTACATAGGTATAAACGACTGCGAGGATATACTGCTTGCGGGAGATGAAAATACCTATAAGCTTATTGACGATATTTTTGCTTCTCTTGAAAAAACGTTAAGAACGCGCATTGTCAACATCGGAATGGACGAAGCGCATATGCTCGGCAGGGGAGAATACCAAAGAATTCACGGCGCAGAAAACAGATTTGATATACTTTTAAACCATCTTAAAAGAGTTGCGCAGATAGCCGAAAAGCACGGCTTTGAATGTATAATGTGGGGGGATATGTTTTTCCGCCTGTTAGGGGGCAGCTATTATGAGGAAGGAGCCGTTCCCGAACGGGTAAAGAAAATGATACCTCATAATGTTAATTTAATTTATTGGGACTATTATTCAACCGATAAAGAGCATTATTTAAAGCAGATAGAAAGTCATTCGGCAATAAAGGATAATATTTGGTTTGCGGGCGGTTTGTGGAGCTGGACCGGCTTTGCTCCGCATAACGCTTACAGCATAGACGCAACAAAGGCGGCGTTTCACGCCTGCAAGGAAAAAAATATTAAAAACGTATTTGTAACAATGTGGGGAGATAACGGCGCCGAATGCTCAAAATTCAGCCTGCTGCCGTCGCTTTATTATGCCGCTCAGGCAGCGCGCGGAACAGAGGATACCAAAACGGTTAAAAACGGCTTTTCGGAAAAATTCGGCATTGATTTCGATGATTTTATGCTTGCCGATCTGCCCGGAACCGCCAATGAGCAAAAGGACGGAATAGTAAATCCCGAAAAATATATGCTGTACAACGATTGTCTTTTGGGAATGCTTGATTCAACAGTACGAGAGGGAGACGGGGAAAAATATGCGGAATGTGCCGCAAAGCTTAAAGGGCTTGAAGAAAACCAAAGCTACGGTTATATTTTTAAAACCCTTCGCACGCTTTGCGAGGTGCTGTCTGTAAAGTTTGACATAGGCGTTCGCACAAGAAAAGCATATAAAAACAGAGATACGGCGGCATTAAGGAATATCATAGCGGATTATAAGCATTTGCTTGAGCTTATCGATAATTTCTACAACGCATTTAAAGAGCAGTGGGAAAGGGAAAACAAGCCTAACGGCTTCGAGGTTCAGGATATCAGAATAGGCGGCCTTGTTACGAGGGTGCATCACTGTATGAATAGGTTAGAGGCCTTTGTCGACGGCAGGCTTTCTGAGCTTTCAGAGCTGGAGGAGCCTATTTTGGACTTTACCGGCGCAGGCAAAAGGCTTAATTGCAAGCCCATTCGCTTTAATAACTGGGGAGCCTCCGCTTCGGTTGATTTATAATAATGAAAACAAGCGAATAATTAAAAATCCGTAAAAAACAGCGCGCGGAAGCAACAGGCTTCCGCGCGCTTAAAATTATGTGCTTTTCTTTCAAAGCTGCGATTGAGCGTGTCGAAAAAGTCGACACGCTCCCCTACGAGAATGCCGTTCGCTCGAAAATCAAAGATTTTCGGACTGCACTCTATCCCCGTGGGTACCCACCCCAGCGCCCTTGAAAAACCGCTTATTCAGCGGTTTTTCGCTTGCAAGGTGTTTTTCCGCCGCACCTGTCAGCGGAAAAACGCAAATGCGGCGTAAACGCCGCAAAAATAAAACTTAGGGTTTATCGACAGACTGAACCGCCGTCTATTTTTATAGACGGCGGTTATTTTAGTTGTCAAAGCTTATATTTTCATCATTTATATTATAATGTTATCATTCAGGCGGTATTCTCCGGGCGTGATTCCGACTGTTTTTTTAAACGCCTTATTAAAATTAGCTGTGTTATTAAATCCGCACTTTGACGCAATTTCGATTATATTTAGGTTGCTTTCATTTTTTAAAAGCTGCATAGCCGCTTCGATCCGTCGGGAATTTATATAATCCCAAAGCTTTATACCGCTTACCTTACTGAAAAGCGATGAAAAGTAGTTCGGCGTAAGTCCCGATAGCCCCGCTAAAGTTTCAAGCGTTAAATTTTCCTGAAAATGCGTATCAATATATTCGGTCGCCTTGCGGATAATGCGGTTTTTATCCTTTGATTCCGGCAATGTACTGTCGAAATATCCGAAATCGCGAATAAGTGCAACAATAATCATATTAAGCAGACTTTTAATTTGCAGGGCGTATTCAGGCTCTTTTTTTGAAAATTCTTCGGCAGCAGACGTAAAAAGCCCGCGAATTTGCCGCGCGCGGTCGGCGGGAATGCAGTTTTCAAAATTCGGGCTGTGCTGAAAGCAAAAATTGGTGTTCACATTACTCAGTCTGTCAAAGCTTCTCCCCCAGAGATAGCGCGGCTCAAAATGCAGGTTTATCATTTTAAGACCGTCCTTTCCCACCTCGGTTACGCAGTGCTGCTCGTTGCTTGCAAATACAAAAATTTCATACGGCTTTATCGCATATTTCTTATCGCCTACCGTGTAAATTCCGGAGCCTGCCGTTATAAGCGTAATTTCAAAGCGTATATGGCTGTGTCGTACCAAGGGGCGGCTGCCGCTTTGTACGATTACCTCCCACATTTTTAAAAGCACGCCGCCCGATGTGCCGATCTCGCCCAATTCATTTATCAATTTAATTCCCCAAATCGTAATATAGTTTGCAAATATAATAATATAGTTGATGAAAAATTTACGCGAAATGTTATAATACAATTAGATTTTAACTTTTGCGTGGTTAAAAGTCAATCGTATTTTTTTCGGAGGTTAAAATGATAAATACATACTCAAACCCGACAGACCTTAAAATTACAGATATGCGCTTTGTGGATATAGACGGCGCGCCCAAGCGCTGCACTATACTTAAAATAATGACCAATCAGGGTATTACGGGCTACGGCGAGGTGCGCGACGCTTCCTCAAAAACCTATGCGCTTATGCTTAAAAGCCGCATTTTGGGCGAAAACCCCTGCAATGTAGACAGAATTTTCCGCAAAATAAAGCAGTTCGGCGGTCCTTCCCGTCAGGGCGGCGGCGTTTCGGGCATAGAAATCGCACTGTGGGATTTAGCGGGAAAGGCTTACGGCGTGCCGATGTATCAGCTTTTGGGCGGCAAATTCCGCAGCAAGGTGCGGGTATACTGCGATACCGACGTTGACGGCAAGCACACCGGTCACGATATGGGGCTTGCCTTAAAAAAGCGTATGGAAATGGGCTTTACCTTTCTTAAAATGGACTTAGGCATAGGTCTTTTATTAGATGAACCCGGAACCATAAACGCGCCGATCGGTTTTGTAGACGATATGAAAAAATATGCCCCGCATATTTTAAACGTTCAGGGTGGCTCTGTTACGGCGGATATGGTAAAGGCGCAGAAAAGCTACTCGATAGTAACGACCGCGCACCCGTTTACGGGTATTCACCTTACCGAAAAGGGACTTGATTACCTTGAGAACTATGTCAAGGAGGTAAGAGAGGTTATAGGCTACGAGGTGCCGCTGGCAATAGACCATTTCGGTCACGTTTGCGTTGAGGACTGCATAAGATTTGCAAAGCGTATGGAGCCTTACAAGCTTGCATGGCTTGAGGATATGGTGCCGTGGATGTATACCGACCAGTATGTGCGGCTTAAAAACAGCACTACAATTCCGATTGCAACGGGCGAGGATATATATCTTAAGGAAGGCTTTGAGTCGCTTATAAAGGCGGGCGGAGTTTCTGTTATCCACCCCGATATTTTAACCTGCGGCGGCGCTTTGGAGCTTAAAAAAATTGCGGATATAGCAGATGAAAACGGCGTGGCGGTTGCCGTGCATATGGCGGAAAGCCCCGTTGCCTGCTTAGCGGCGGTGCATACTGCGGCGGCAATGCACAATGTGCTGGCGCTTGAATTTCACTCGGTAGATGTTCCGTGGTGGGCGGATATGGTAACGGGTATTAACAACCCGATATTTGAAAACGGCTTTATTAAGGTTCCCGAAAAGCCCGGCATAGGCTTTGACGAGCTGAACGAGGAGGTTATAAGGGAGCATATAAACCCGAATATTCCGGGGTATTTTGAGCCTACCGACGAATGGAACAGGGAATTTTCAAACGACAGAATATGGAGTTGATTTAATATGAAATATAAAGCTGTTTGCCCGCCGGAGTGGCTCAGCCGTTCGGCGGTTTACCAGATAAACCCAAGAACATTTTCAGCAGACGGAACGATAAGGGCGGTAACGAATGAGCTGCCAAAGCTTAAAGACTTAGGCTTTAGGGTTATGTATCTTTGCCCTATTTTTGAAGAAGACGACTCTGATAACAGGGAGTTTTGGAGTACACGTCAGAAAAAATCGGAAACAAATAACCCCAAAAACCCGTACCGTATGAACAATTATTTTAAGATTGACAGCGAATACGGGACGGAAGACGATCTGCGTGAGTTTATAGAAGAGGCGCACAGGCTCGGTATGAGGGTGCTGCTCGATTTGGTTTACCTGCATATAGGACCGAACGCACCGATACTTAAAAGGCACCCTGAATTTGCAAGGCAGGACAGGGACGGAAATATTATTTGCACGGAATGGAATTTCCCGTATCTTGATTATACTTCGGACGGACTTCGCGAGTATCTGATGTGCAATATGATATATTATCTCGGCGAGATGGACGCGGACGGATTCCGCTGCGATGTCGGCGACGGCGTTCCGACGGACTTTTGGGTAGAGGCGCGCAGGCGTATGAAAGCAGTCAAGCCCGATTCGGTTTTAATAAACGAGGGCAGCAACTGGAACAACCTGCTTAAGGGATTTGACTCATCCTATTGCTTTGACTGGCATGTGAATTTATATAAGGCTTTTTCAGGCGAAATTTCCGCGGCGGAATGCAGGGCTTTTTTGGAAAGGCTTGCAAATGAGATACCGTCGGGCGCTAAGCTGATATTTGATATCGATAACCACGATACCGTTACCGACTGGCCCAAGCGCACCGAAAAGGTGGCGGGGCATAACGGTATGGAGCAGATAGAGGTTATCAATTATCTGCTTGACGGCATACCTATGGTATACTGCGGAAACGAGCTTGCGGACGAAGCATATCACAGCTTGTTTGCAAACCGTTTTCATATGGGCAGGTTTGAAACAACCGACCGCAGGGGCTTAGAGACTCTTGATTACAGTCTTCGCCGTCAGGAGATTATGAAAGGGCTTAACGCCTTAAAGCTTGAAAGCGATATACTCTGTTACGGAAGTACGGTATGGGTTGATAATTCTGCGCCGGAAAAGGTGTTATCCTTTTCGCGGGAATATAACGGCAAAAAAATAACATTTATCGGAAATATAAGCCGTGAAAAGGCAGCTTCCGGGTTTAACGCGGAACCGGGCGGCAGGGTACTTTTCTCAAACGGTGCGGAAAAAATATCCGACGGCACGATAGAGCTTGGACCGCGCGGATATGTTGTGCTTGAAAAATAAGCGAGGGGTTTAATTAAAGTGAATCTGTTTTCCGAAAGAAAATTTATATCCGCAAAAACCGGCAAAGGGCTTAAATATTTATACCATTCCCCAAATACCGACGGTAACCTACCGCTTATTATTTATCTGCACGGCGCGGGCAGCAGGGGAACTGAGCTTTCGCAAATATCGCACGTAGGACCGATAGGCGAGCTTGAAAAGGGCAGAAAAATACCGGCTAAAATAGTTGCTCCCCAGTGCTGCGGGGATACGTGGTTTGAGCTTTTTGAAACTTTAATTGATTTTGCCGAAAATACGGCAAACGAAAGCGGCGTTGATAAGAGCAGAATATATCTTACAGGGGTAAGTATGGGAGCGTATGCCGCGTGGCAGCTTGCAATGACAAGGCCCGATATGTTCGCGGCGCTTGTTCCGGTTTGCGGCGGAGGAATGTACTGGAACGCCGCACGGCTTAAGGATATTCCTATTCGGGCATTTCACGGTGCTCTCGATACAACCGTCCTGCCGGAGGAAAGCGTCCATATGGTTGCGGCAGTAAACAACAGCGGTGGTAAAGCGGAGCTTACCGTATATCCCGATATGGCGCACAACTCGTGGGAAAGGGCGTTTGCAGACGACGAAATGTGGAAATGGATGTTTTCACAGAAAAGAGGATAAAAATGAGTAATCTTGAAGAATGCATTATTAAAGCGCATGAAGACGGGCTGGCGGATCATATTGCGGTACGGGTTGGCAAGGGTGAACAAATACTGAATGATTGTTTTTATTCCGCAGATTACGCAATTGATTCAAAAACGCTTTTTGATATGGCGTCGGTAACAAAAATAATGGTTACTACAATGCTTACGCTGATTGCGGCAGACAGAAAATTGTTGAAGTTTGAAGATAAGGTAAGCCGTTTTTTTCCGTGTCCGAATGATAAATCGGAGCTTACAATAAAGCATTTACTGACGCATACAATGGGCTACGGGCATCGCTCGCTTTGCGAAAAAGGGAACACGTATGATAATATTCAAAATTATATATTGTCGTTACCGTGTGATTTCCCTGTAGGGACTAAGGTTGATTATAGCTGTCCGGGATTTATTCTGCTTGGAAAGATTTTAGAAAAGGTATTCGGCGACAGGCTTGACCGCCTTTTTATCAGCTTGATTGCCACTCCGCTCGGAATGGAATCAAGCGGCTATTGTCTGAATTGTAAGGACGCGGTAAACAGTAATCTGTCGGAAGCGGAAAGAGGACTGGTTAACGATTATAACTGCCGTTTTTTAGGCGGCGTTGCAGGAAACGCGGGGCTGTTTTCTAATATAGACGATATTACAAAATATATGCTGATGCTCCAAAAACACGGCGAACCTTTGGTATCAAGGGGAACGTTTGATCAGGCAATAATGAATCATACGGAAAAAATGTCTCAATCCAGAGGACTCGGCTTTCTTTATGTTGACAGTAAATATTCACAAACCGGTCGGTTGTTTCCGAAAGGGTCGATAGGTCATTGCGGACATACCGGTCAATCGGTATTTATTGATTTAAAATCAAATGTTTATGTTATTATCTTATCGGACGCTACGGTTACGGTTGAGAAAAGATACGGTTATAACTATGAAAAGGTAAAGCTTCTCAGGAAAAAATTACATAATGCTGTTGATAAAGATATTCGGGGTACTTAGCAAGAATAATTCATAAGATGAAAAAATGAATTTCAACAACAGAACGGATATGCTTTAAAAACCGAAGATTGCATAAAGCTTAGATTTAAGCCGGTTAATATCCGTATTTTCGGTTTTGCACGGTGAAGAAGCCGACAAGGCAATAATCACGGCAGGAAAGATAAATAAGCTTAGGGAGATGCCAATTTAAAAATGGGCTTATCAACGGTAAAATTCCGAAAAGCACTAAAATCGTACTTTTTTATAACGTTAGGTTCAATTCTAATGTCCGTAGGGATCTATTTTTTCAAATTCCCCAATAATTTTTCAACAGGCGGAGTCAGCGCTTTGGCTTTAATACTGTCTTCGTTAGTGCCGCAGGTTACCCCAAGTGAATATATGCTTGTGACAAATATTATTCTGCTTTTTGCAGGGGTGGCAGTATTCGGAAAAAAATTCGCTTTCAAAACAATTTATTGCAGTATTATCCTATCGCTGTTTACATTGCTGTTTGAAAAAATCATACCGCTGACGCATACTGTAACGAGCGAAAAAATGCTCGAACTGATTTTTGCAATCGGATTAACAGCAGTGGGCAGCGCAATGATATTCAATGAATATGCAAGCTCAGGCGGCACTGATATAATTGCAATGATTTTAAAAAAATATACGAATTTAAATATCGGTAAAGCTTTGTTATGTGCGGATTTTGTTTTAGCAGGCGCAAGCATATTTGTTTTTAATATTGAAACCGGATTATTTTCACTTTTAGGACTTTTACTCAAAGCGTTTGTTGTGGACGCGGTGATTGACAGTATCAATTTAAGTAAGTGCTTTATTATAGTGACAAGTAAAAACAAAGAAGTATGCGAGTTTATAAACACTGTTCTAAACAGAGGCGCAACAATTTCAGATTGCAAGGGTTCGTTTACGGACGATAGCAAGACGATGATCGTTACGGTTTTAAAGCGCAATCAGGCAAAGCTTTTAAAACAGTACATAAAAGAAATAGACAGGCATGCTTTTACTTTAATACTTAATTCAAGCGACGTTTTGGGCAAGGGGTTCAGGAACGTTTTGTGAAATTAAAATTGAAATATAAGCGAGAGATGAAAATGAACTTTAACGACAGGGAAAAAATAGTAGAGTTAACGCCGCTTTGGAAGGGTGAAAGACTGCCCGACGGCAGACCGAAGGTAGAGGATAAATACCTTGACGCGCTTTACGGAATGACATTGGAAGAAGTGTGGAAGCCTATCTTTGTGTTAGGTTACGAGCACCAGTTTGTAGGCGGCGGGGAGCATCCGCTTAATACGCTTCATAACGATGACAGAAAGTTAGTCGGCAGAGCCGTCACCTGCACATACTGCCCTACACGTCCCGATTTACACGACGTGCAGTTTGCGCGCGGCGCTGAGGACGGTCTTCAGGGAAACTATAACCAGTGGGTAATAGATCACCTTTATGAACGCGACGTTGTAGTTTGCGATATGTACGATAAAATATACAAGGGCACGTTTTTGGGCGGCAATCTTACAACGGCGCTGCACAACCGCACAAAAACAGGCGGTGCGGTAATATGGGGCGGCATAAGAGACGTTGAGCAGATGAAAAAGGTGCCCGACGTTCAGGTTTATTACCGCGGCATTGACCCCACGCCCATACGCGAATTTGTAATGAAGGACTGGAACGATATAACCAATTTCGGCGGTGCGGTATGCCTGCCCGGCGATATTGTGTTCGGCGCGGGCGGCGGCGTGCTGTTTATACCCGCGCACCTTGTGGCGGACGTTGTTGAGGGAGCGGCTAAGACCCACGTTAAGGACGATTTCGGCTTTGAAATGATTTGTCAGGGCAAATTCACAACCGCCCAGATAGATAAAAACACTTGGACCGAGGAAATGCTTGATATGCTGACCAACTGGATAAAAACCGACCCGCGCGGCGAAGAATACCGCGACCTTGACTGGTCAAAGGAATATGATTTAGCCCGCAACGGCGACCCGAACGATACCCAGACAGCGTTGTAATTGAGGTGAAAATTATGTCAAACGGAAAACGCGCGCTTGTAACAGGCTCGTCAAGGGGCATTGGCAGAGCAATAGCAATAAGGCTTGCGAAGGACGGCTATGAGGTTATAGTCCACTGCGCGGGAAACACCGAAAAAGCAGAGGAAACAAAGCGGATAATCGAAGAAAACGGCGGCAAAGCCGAGGTTATTAAGGCTAACCTTTGCGAAACGGCGGAAACCGCGCGTTTAGCCGAAGAAATGGGCGATATAGACGCGCTTGTGCTTAACGCCTCGCTACAGTACAGAAATCGCTGGGAGGAAATACCGCTCAGCGAGGTTTACGAGCAGTTAAACTGCAATTTTGTGTCGTCCTTAATGCTTATACAGGCGGCGGTGCCGAATATGAAGAAAAAGTGTTGGGGCAGAATTGTAACCGTAGGCTCTGTGCAGGAGGCAAAGCCTCACCCCGATATGCTTATATACTCTGCAAGCAAGGCGGCGCAGACCAATATGGTAAAATCGCTGTCGCTCCAGTTAGCGCCGTTCGGTATAACGGTAAATAATATGGCGCCGGGCGTTATTTATACCGACCGAAATGTTGAGGCGCTCTCAGACCCCGAATACGCGAAAAAGGTGACCGACAGTATTCCCGTAGGCTTTTACGGAACACCCGATGACTGCGCGGGCACTGTAAGCCTTTTATGCTCGGACGAGGGACGGTATATAACGGGGCAGAGCATTTATGTTGACGGGGGAAAAAGCGTGCAATGAAAATACGGTTTTTAGGGCAAAGCGGATATGTTTTAAAAAGCGGCAATACCGAAATTATAATAGACCCTTATCTTTCCGACAGCGTTAATCGCATAGCGGGCAGACCGCGGACATTACCGATACCGATAAACCCCGAAGATATAAATTGCGACGCGGTTATCTGCACGCACAACCACCTTGACCATTTAGACCCCGACACGGTGGCAAAGATAAACGAAAATCAGTTTTATATTACCACAAACGAGGGAAAAGACGAGCTTAAAAAGCTTGGCAGAACCAATGTTAAAGCGCTGAACACGGGGGACAGCATAACCGTAGGCGATTTTAATATAACGGCGGTTTTTGCCGACCACACGGTCGAGGCTTTCGGGCTTATTGTAAAGGCGGAGGGCAAGACGCTATATTTCAGCGGCGATACGCTTTTCAACGAAAAGCTTTTCGGTATAGCGGAGTATAAGCCCGATTACACCTTTATTTGTATAAACGGCAGGCTCGGCAATATGAACGTTAAAGAGGCGCTCATAACCGCCGAAAAAATCGGTGCGGCGGTAAACATACCCAATCATTACGATATGTTCCTGTCCAATTCCGAAGATCCGCTTTTGTTTTCAAAAAATATTAAGGGAGGTTTTGTTATGGAGTTTAAAAAAGAGTATCTGTTTTTATAACATTTGTGATGTCAAAAGCTTAAAATACCGTTTGTAACCGTTTTATTTGAAAATCACAAAATATAGCTGATGAAAAGCGTCAATCAGAGCCGTTATAATGTATCAGTCTTCAAAAAAAGTGCATTTATTCGGTGCAATATTACTAAAATATATGCACTTTTATTTTCAAATAATGTGTTATAATTATTAAGTGGTTCCTATAACAATCGTTAAAGCTTATAAAAGTTAGGAGTATGATTATGAATAAGAAAATTATCAGATTATTGTCGCTTATGCTTGCGGTATTCCTGTGCTTATCCGCAGTCGGCTGCGGCAAAGGCAAAGAAGCTGACAATACAGCCTCCGACAACGGCGGGGAGCTTGATATGGCAGATCTCGACGACATTGACATTTCCCTTGACGGTACGGTTTCCGACGACGGAACATCAGGCGGCTCCGGCGGCAGCAAAAATCCGGTGAAAGAAATTGACGCAAAGGACAGACTTTCGGTATTTGATAACATACCTAAAAAGCTGAGGGGAACAAGCGTCACCTTCGCTCATTGGGGAGATGAAGGCGGCGAGGAATATGTTAAGGTCGCAAAGGAATTCACAAAGCTTACCGGCATTAACGTTAAGTGGGAGCTTTACAGCGAACGTACATACGCTGCAGACATTGCAATTAAGGTTGCTTCGAATAAGGGCCCTGACATTATAGTGCTCTGCGATTCGATTCCTCAAATATTTAAGGTTGCACAGCCTCTTACCTCAATATTTGATATAAATGACGGCTTCTGGGATCCCAGAGTAACCAAGGCGACCTCTTTTAACGGCAAGGCTTATTTCGTAAACTCCTATTATTCGCCTTATGCGCCTACAACTCCGATTGTAGTTTACAACAAAAAGATATTCAACGATAACGGGCTTACATCACCTGTGGATTATATAAATCAGAATAACTGGACATGGGAGACCTTTAAGCAATGTATGCTTGACGCTAAAAAGCTTGGCTTCTACGGCGGTGTTTTAGATCCGAGATATATGGCGCTTACTATGGGACCTGTATTTATGACCTATAATTCTTCAACGAGCCGTGTTGAAAGAGTAAAAAACAACGACGCTATCCTTAAATCCATGAAATTCTTTGCAGAATGCAAAGCAGAGGGTCTTGTAGGCAACTACTATATAGCACAGTGGCCGGCAGGCAATATTGCAATGCTTACAACCGACCACTATGCGCTTAAACGCAACGGTTACTTAAAGGATATGAAAGCAAGCGATTACGGCGCAGTAAAAATGCCTACCTCATACGGCGGCGTACCCTGCAACTATTCAGGCTCCTCTTGCCGTGCATACGGTATTGCACAGAAGGCAAAGAATGTTGAGGGAGCATATTATTTCCTGCGTTACTTCCTTGATGTTGATAACTGCAACAATGCAACAAATATCTTCGGAAACAAAGAAATGCAGAAGTTCTATACGCAGGAAGTTTTAGCGAATTACAAAAATCAAAATTATAATATGAGTATTTTAAAGGGTCCGCTTTTACTCGTAAATCATGAATGGCCGCACACCGACAGCTTTAAGGAGCTGTACAGCTCTTCCTCTGAGCAAATGGCGGTTGCACTTTCAAAGGTTGACAACGTATTTGACGGCGCGGTTACAGAGTCGAATAAGGTGCTTGACGGTTTAAAATAAATTATTGTTCAATCTGATTTGGGGCAAAGCCTTAGAAGCTACGTTTCTTAATAGCTTTGCCCTATTCGGTTTAATTTCGCTTACGGTTTTCTTTCCTTTGCGGAATATTCGAAAGACGACTGTTTTGTGTTTATTTGAAGAACTGATAATTATAACAAAACTCTCTATTATACAAAGGAGGAAAGTGGTTTGAAAAGACTATTATCAGCATTATTAGCAAGTGTGTTACTTGTAACAGCGATTATTTCAACCCCGTTTGCTGCGGCTGTAAATAACAACCCTACCGTAGCCGACAGAGTGATCGATCTGTCAAAATCGCAGTTACTGATTACCAGTGACAACACTGCTATGACATACGATACCGAGGGCGGAATATTAAAGCTTTCTGCACAACAGTGGTATGGGAAAAATAAACCCATAGGCGCAGTCGGCAGTAAATCAACATGGTGTAAAGAGATAGGCTTAAAATATGAGGACGGCGCCTTAGCACAGCTTGAAAGCGGCAAGAGGTATGCGGTAACGTTGAATTACAAGCTTGTTGATAATAACACGAATGGCAGCGATACTTATCATCTGCCGCAGATAGCTATCGGTTATGACGGTAACGGCTCATCAACCTCTAAAGGTGCGTTTTATGTAGCCGCCGTAAAAAATCATACAAAGACCGACGCAGGAAGCAGCTATTACCTCACTGCTGAAATAGTAGGGAACGATAAGCCGCTCAGAATAGGCTTTACCGGCGTTGTGAAATTTGAAATCAATTCAATTTTATTGCAGGAAATTGACGCCGCCGCGGAAAATCAGGTCACCGTTGTATACTGTGACGACGGCGAATATAAAGCCGAGTTTGCAGAAGAGGGCGGAGCCTTAAAAACCCCCGTTAAGGACGGTATGGAATTTGTCGGTTGGTATTCTTCTCCCGATTTCAGCGGAGAAAGGGTTACGGCTGCCGCCGCAGGCGCCGTACTTTACGCTAAATGGGTTGCAGGCGGGCCTAAGATCGATCTGTCAAAATCGGTTTTATTAACTGCCGGTGACAACACTGCTATGACATATGATACCGAAGGCGAAAAATTAAAGCTTTCTGCACAACAGTGGTATTGGGATAATAAACCCATACGTGCGGTCGGCAGTAAATCAACTTGGTGTAAAGAGATAGGCTTAAAGTATACAAATGGCGCTTGGGTGCAGCTTGAGAGCGGCAAAAGGTATGCCATAACGTTGAATTACAGGATCGTTAATAATAATGGGAACAGCCAAGACGCACGCAATCTGCCGCAGATTGCCATCGGTTATGACGGTAACGGATCACCAACCTCTAAAGGTGCGTTTTATGTAGCCGCCGTAAAAAATCATGCAAAGACCGACGCAGGAAGCAGCTATTACCTCACTGCTGAAATAACGGGAAACGGCAAGCCGCTCAGAATAGGATTTACCGGCGTTGTGAATTTTGAAGTCAATTCAATTTTATTACATACGGTTGACGCGGCCGCAGAAAATCAGGTCACCGTTGTATACTGTGACGGCGGCGAATATAAAGCCGAGTTTGCAGAAGAGGGCGGAGCCCTAAAAACCCCCGTTAAGGACGGTATGGAATTCGTCGGTTGGTATTCTTCTCCCGATTTCAGCGGAGAAAGGGTTACGGTTGCCGCCGCAGGCGCCGTACTTTACGCTAAATGGGCCGGCACCGGCGATGATTTATTTATTAAAATACATGACGGCATAACCGACTCCCCAAAGCTTGTTAAATACAAAAAGGGTCAAGAATTGGATGAACCTTCAAGAACAGGCTTTAGGTTCCTTGGCTGGTATAAATACAGCGGGTTCCTCGGCAGACCTATAGCAAAGGCCGCAGAAGGAATTGAGGATTTGTACGCCAAATGGGAAGAAATCGATCCGAAGCTTGACACAGACGTTGATTTAACTAAAAATTCGAAAATTATAACAACAGAAACAAGTACCGAATCTAAATTAACTCTTAAGGGCGCTAAAGCAGTATTTGATATTTATGCCTATTCGAGAAAATTGAGCGATTCCGTTCCGACAGAGGTCACATGGTTCCCCGGCTATAATTTTAAAGACAGTAATAATAATTGGATCAAGCTTGAACAAGGTCAGACCTATACGTTTGAAACGGTATATAGGGTAGACAAGGTTGCCGCGGGCGACAATGTAGGTATACAAATAGGCTACGGCGTAGATTATCAGTTAGGTACAAACCGTACATACGTAAAGAGCTTTGAAAAACGAACAAAGAGCGACGAGGGAAAGTCCTTCACTTATAAGGCAACCTATACTGTTGACAGTAACGTATATACAAAGCTTTTGTTCTCAGGTCAGGGCACGGTCACGGTATTAAGCATTAAGATCAAGAAGATACCGGAGATATTAGTTGATACAGAGTTCGGAACACAGACCTATGAAGCTTATGAATTAGGCTCTAAAAGCGGAGTTTTAGGCGATAAAAACGGTACAAACGTAACCAATGAAAAAAATCATACGGCAGGCTCTGCGAGCAATAAGTCATTGAAGCTTCCTATCAATACCGGACTTTCAAGACTTACTGCCAATACTGTTATTTCTCTTAACGGCGCTCCGCTTACCGTAAGGGAGGGCAATGCATACTCAGTCAGCTTTTATCTTTACTCTCCTAAGGATATGAACGATTTAGTTTACAGCGTTAACAGCGTCGGAAATACCTTGCAGGGTAATTATCTTAAATTCTTCAATCAGGAAGCAAGGGGCAAGGTTTCGTTAAAGGCTAATGAATGGACAAAAGTAACTGCATATATACCGAAGCTTGTCGGCTGTGCAGCGTCGAACGATATGTTATCCATCGCCGTTTCTTCTTATGATTATGACGGCAGCTTCGTTTATCTTGATGATGTAAGTGTTAAACAGTATGTAGATTCTGAGGTTCTGGTTTACAATTCAAACGGCGGTTCTGCGGTTAAGCCTCAGCGTGCATTTGCAGGCGAGCGTTTAGGCAATCTTGCCGAGCCTGCAAGAAGCGGATTTATGTTCGACGGCTGGTATTACGACGAGGCCTTAACAAACGAAGCTCATTCTTTTGATATATTCCCTGCCGATACTACAGATTTAGTTGTTTATGCAAAGTGGACGGCAATGCCTACCGAGGCTAAGGATTTTGACGCAGGAACCTTTGATGAAGAAATTTATGAGGGTGCCGCTCCTTATAGCAACACTTTAAGCGATTTGGACGGCGTTGTTTACGGCGAAGATTACAAGCGTATAGGTAAGAATGCCGCTTGGGTTAAGTTTGCCGGAATTTACGGTAACGGTACTGTTGAAGAAGACGGCGCACTGCTGCTTACAAACGAGCAATTCAACAATGTAAGCGATAGCACCGGCAGAACCGCAGCAGCCCTTATGAATAAGGACGGTACGCCGTTTACGGTAGTAAAGGGTCAGCGTTATACTATTGAGTACGATTATGTATCTGCCGGAAACTACGGTCTTGCATATATACAGCCGATTATTTTTGAGGGCAGTATTTACGGCGGTCTCGGTTACACAACAGGTCAAGGATTAGACAAGGTATCCGTTCAGGCAGCCGATTCCGATTATCAGACATATAAGCAATCCTTTGTTGCGGAAAGAACGGGTATAGTTTACTTTACTCTTACTGCCCGTGCCGACGGTAAGAATGTTGATACGCACGTTTACGAGAAGGTTTATCTTGATAACGTGAAGATAAAATTAAATCCAAACGTACATAAAGTGACCTTTAATACAGGAAACAGCGTTTATGCCGTAAGATACGGAATTACGGGCGAAGAGGTTGTTATTGCAAATGCGCTTAATTCCGATACTCCGGGCGTGACCTTCGACGGCTTCTATACCGATAAGGAATTCAAAACCCGTTTTGACGATAAATTCGCCGACAGGGATATAACGGTATACATTAAATATAAGACCTTAAATTATGAAACTCCTTCCGATTTCAAGAATCCGATCAAATTGGATTTCGAAGAAACCGATATATTAAAGGACTTCTACCGTCAGTCTAAGTATATGACGTCTTGGTCAAGAGAAACTCAAAACGAATGGCTGTTTATAACGGGCGATTCTAAAAATTCGCTGAACGGCAGTAACTGCATAAAGCTTAACGGATTTAACACCTATTGGAACGAAGCAAAATTTGTTCTTTACGATATCAATAATCCCGACGGCGTTATGCTTCTCGATAAGGGCGCAAAATACCGCGTTAAAATTATGGTAAGATGCGAGGACAGCTATGAATCTCCGGGAGACCTTACGGTTTGCCTTGAAAACCCGAAAAAGAGATACCTGCTTGAAGAAAATCCGAGCGCTGCGCTTGTTTATGATGAAAACGGCGACAGCGGCAATTATATGATGTTCACCGCGGACATTGAAGTCCCGGAATCCTTTAGTTATTTCCCAATGCTTGCAATCAGGAAGAATGCAAACGCTTTACAGAGCCTCTTTATTGATACCGTTTCGGTTGAAAAGCTCAGAGATTGCACTGTAACCTATGAGACAAACGGCGGTTCTTCCGTTGAAAAAGCAACCGTTCAAATTCACGAAAAGGTTTTCGATCCGGGCGAGCCCTACAAGGAGGGCTATGAATTCTTAGGTTGGTTTACAAACAGTAAATTCACCGGAAACAGGTGGAATTTCGATAAGGATACAGTTGAAAGCGATATGACGCTTTACGCTAATTGGAAGCGGGAAACGGTAAAAGTAATCACAGAAGAAACCGATAAAGAGGGTGAAGGTGAAAAGGTCAGCAACGGTAAGGCACCGTTAATTTTGGATCCCGACGACGTTAAGAAATCGGCTGACAACAATCAGAAGGCCGGAAACCTGTCAGATGAAGCAATGCCGATCTGGTTAACAGCTTTGATAATTGCCGGCGGAGCTTTGCTGCTTAGCGGATTAGCAGTATTGCTGATAATTATTATTAAAAAGAAAAAAGGAAAGCAGGTAACTAAACCATGAAAAACAAAATAACAGCTATTTTGTTAATATCAGTATTAACATTTTCCTGTCTTTCCGGCTGCAAAGATCGGGCAAATACCGCTAAAGTGCCGAAAACAGGAAATGAAGAAATCAAGCCGCAGCTTGTGGTCGCAGCTAATCCGAGCTTGGTTTTCGACGGTCGGAACAGCGTTATAGCCTTTAACGACGTTAAAAATGCCATGTCGGCTGACCGAAAGGCCGCAACCCTTACTACGCTTTATGATGAAACCGATTGGGCTATGGTTTATAAGACCGGCGAGGATTGGAAAAAGCACGGAATCTACGGTATAGAAAAATGGCATAACGGCGCTCATATTTCCTCCGATAAATTAGGCTCATACAGCTTTTCCGATGACGGGACAATTTCCCTAATGCCTTACACAACAGCCGCCGCAAGGCTCGGTGCTTATGAAGGCGGCACGCCCTCTGAGGCGGGCCTGTTAGTTTCCGTTTCCGGCAACGAGCAAAACGCTCTTTGCTATCAAATTAAGGAAGACGGCTATTTGGCAATTCCGGCGGGTAAGCTTACGGCTATTGACAGCGTAGGCGAAATTAAAACCGGATTTTTGGCTGAAGACAATGACAGCAGAAGCGCGGCGGTAGAATTTATTGTTAATACCAGAGTTGTTTGGTCGGGTGAATTTGTAAACTCTACCGCCGGTGACGGTACAGCCGTAACCGAGCTTAGCTATCCGGATATCAGCGGTATTGAGGTGAATGCAGGAGATAAATTCTTTTTGAGCTTTAAGCTCGACGCCAAGGCTAATAAGCCCGAAGATATAAAGCCGGCAAAGCCTGCAGAATCAGGCGGCAAAAAGGATAATGATACTGCCGCGCCGACAGAACAGGTTACGGATATTCCTATTATGGACGGTTATGATTCACACTTTAAGATAGTTCGTTCAGACAGCGCCGATATTAAGGAGCAGCAAATAGTTACAAAGCTGCGTTCGGCAATGGTAAGCGTTTTAGAGGCAGATGTTATTACCGTTACCGATGAAATGGGAGCTGCTGCTAACGAGCTGCTTATCGGCAGAACAAACAGGCCGGAATCGGTTAAGGCTTATGACGAGCTTACCTCTTACAGAGCCAACAACGGCTCTGACTTCATAATCCGTATGGATTCGGGCAAGCTTGTAATTGCGGCTAATACCGATTATTCATTACAGCTTGCCGTCAATTACTTTTTGGAAAAATACTGTAATTCCGATAAAGCCAAATTACCTTCAAATCTTAATTACTGCTACAGACCGGAGCTTAAAAATATCACAATCGGCGATAGGAGCATAGCTTCCTTTACAATAAGAACGGAAAAATATCCCTCTGTTATGGCAGTAAAGGCGGCAGAAAGCTTAGCTCAGTATGTTATTGAGAAAACCGGCTATAAGCTGAAAATCGAAAAGGATACCGCAGAAACTGCAAACGAGATTTTAGTGGGTATGACTACGCGCTCAGGAATTTCCGCCGAAACCTTTAAGAGCAAATCCTTAGATTTAGTTAAGGGGCTCAGCAAAAAAACACTCGGTAATGACGATTACAGTATCTTTATTAAATCGGGTAAGCTTTTCTTGGAAGCAGGCAGCGACTATGCCGCGAACTTTGCAGTTACACAGCTTATAGCAAAGCTTAAGGAAAGCGGCACATTGGCTTCTGATTTTACCCTTTCCGGTAATTACAAAAAGAAGGATTACACCCTTACCGACGCTTATGCTTACACCTGGGGCGATGAATTTAACGGAAGCTCGCTTAACCGCAAAAATTGGGTGCTTAACAGTAAGTTTAAAATAAGGGTAGGTCCTTATTATTCAAGTAACGACGCTTATTATCTCAGCTCAAAAAAGTCTTTGGATAATAATGATCCGAATGATGATTTCGGCGGACCGTGGATAAATGCCGGAAACGGGTTTATGCAGGAGGGCTACTTAAAAAATACCATTAGCAATTCAACGGTTGAAAATAATATGCTGGTTCAAACCGTATATAAAACGAGCGAAGGCTATAACGAAAATGTTATCTGCACCGACGGCAGAATGGAGTTCAGGTACGGTATACTTGAAGCCCGTATAATGCAATCCTCCGCAAACGGAAGCATAAGCGCCTTTTGGACCAGAACAAGAGACGGAGCTAAAGTCGTTAACGAAATTGATATCAGCGAAACCTTCGGCGAGGATAAAATTAAACCTAACCTTCATACCTGGGGTTCGGCGCATACAGATCACGGCAGTATGATAAGCGTAAGAAATATAAAATATCCTCAAAACGGAGAGCATTTCTATGATACGTTCCATCATTTAGCTGTTGAGTGGACTCCCGATTTCATAAATATGTATCTTGACGGCGAGCTTTATCTTTCGCAGGATATAACCTCGGATACATGGGCAGCCTTCAAGGAAACCACCTATGTTGTATTTAGCTGTACCGTGCCTTCGGGGGATTACGCTGACGGAAATAATCCCGGCAGTATAATCACCAATCAGGGAGTTAACCAATATGCTGCCGCAAGGCTGTTTGACAGAAACGGCGACGGCAGGATCGATATAAACGATTTTTGCGAAAAGCAGTATGTTGACTATTTGAGACTTTATCAGATAAATTCGCGTAAATATTCACTTAGCGCAAAATAGATTAAAACTTTATGAGGTATAACGGATGAACAATTTTAAAAAAATTACGGCATTTATATTATCCTTGACTTTGGTTTTAATACCGCTCAATGCTGAAAAAACGAATAATGTAAAGGCAGAAAGCTCATCCGTTATATCCGACGACGAATATTCAGCCTATAAAGCCGGCTTGAATTATCCCAATTCAACCGACGAGCTGGTTTTGGCTGACGGAGATTATTTGACCGTAGATAAGCAAAACGGCGCGGAATGGAGTTTTGATACAAAAGCTGATTTTAAATATAACATAAAGCTTGTTTTTGCTCCTACGGACGAGAATACAAACATTTATAAATATTCGCTTTTTATTGATAATTCGCTCCCCTTTAAAAGCTGCGAGGAATTAAAGCTTCGCACATATTGGGAGGATGACGGAGGAATAAGGACCCTCACGAACGGGGATCAGGTAAATCCGCTTCAAAAATGCATTACCGAATTTACGGAGCAGACGGTTTCCGACCCTGACGGCATAGAAAATTCACCCTATGAATTTATGCTGAGCGCCGGTAGGCACACAATTAAAATTGTATCGCTCGGCAAGGCCTTTAAAATTCAAAGGATCATACTTTCACCCGTAGAGGAAATTAAGAAATACAGCGAAGTATCGCAGGAATACAAAAATTATAAAAATTATGACGGTAAGCAAATTGTAATTGAAGCCGAGAATGCGCTTTATAAAAACGAATATTCACTAACCTCAAAGAGCGACAATTCTACAGCGGGTATTTCGCCGTCAAGTCCTACCAATTCGCTTATAAATTATATAGGCGGAACAAATTGGAAGGAGCAGGGCACCGAAATCGTTTGGAATTTGGCAGTAGAGAAGGACGGACTTTATAAATTGGGCTTTGCCTTTAAGCAAAGCTATGTTACGGACGGCTTGGTTTACAGAAACCTTAAAATCGACGGTAAAACTCCGTTTTATGAGGCGGGGAACATACCTTTTGCTTATTCTTCAAAATGGCAGTTTAAAGAATTTAAAGATGAAGAAGGCAACGATTATTTAATTTATTTGACCGCGGGCAGCCATAAGCTTTCACTTTCCGTTACCCTTTCCGATACCGCCGAGGTCTTCAAAAGACTGAGAGAGGTTGTATCTGCCTTAGGCGATCTTTATCTTGATATTGTAATGATCACAGGCGAGGATCCGGATACTAACCGTGACTATGAGCTTCATAAGCAGATCCCCGAATTTGAGGAAACTCTGACCGACAGCCTTAAAAAGCTAAACGATCTTTCAAAGGATCTAAACGGGGATATAAAGGTTAACGGCGAGCTTAACGGCGCGGTTAAAAATATGTCAAGGGTTATACAGAATATGCTTGACAATGTTTATGACGCACATTTGCAGGTTAAAAATTATTACACCGCACAGCAGACTCTAAGCACATGGCTGTATGATATTAAGAATATGTCCTTGGCGTTAGATCAGATTATTTTAGCTTCGCCCCAAAAAGAATTTGATACGCCGAAGGCGAGCTTTTTAGAAAGACTTAAATTTTTTATTATAAGATACAGCGAATCCTACAGTAAAAATTCGTCAACGGTAACGAGCAGTAAGGATAAAAGCTTAGATAACATTAAAATTTGGGTTAATTGGGGAAGAGATCAGGTTAAGGTTTTAAATTCACTTATTCAGGATAGCTTCACTCCGAAGTACGGGATCAACGTTACGGTTGAACAGGTAAACGCAACTCTTGTTCAGGGCGTTATTTCCGGTAATTCGCCCGATCTGTACCTGCATATGGCGAGAACAGAGCCTGTAAACCTTGCTATGCGCGGCGTGCTTTATAATTTAAGAAATTTTGACGATTATGAAAAGGTTTTAGAGGAAAATTTCCAAAAAGGCGCAGATACGCCGTATCTTTATAAGGACGGCGCCTATGCCCTTCCGGATACGCAAAACTTTTTTGTAATGTTTTACAGAACGGATATTTTCGATAAACTGAGTCTTAACCCGCCGAAAACCTGGGAGGATTTCTTATCTGTAACCGGAATTTTACAGCGTAACAAAATGAACGCATATTTGCCGTATACAAAGCTTGGTGCGGCAGGTACCGTAAATATAGGAACCGGCGGACTTACAATTTTCCCCACTATGCTTATTCAGCGCGGAGAAAGTCTCTACAACAAGGAGTTTAACGCCACGAATTTGGCAAGTCCGATTTCGGTTGAAGCGTTCAAATTCTGGACCGAGTTCTATACGGATTACAGTCTTGATCAGGACGCAAACTTCTTTCAAAAATTCCGTGTAGGAACAATACCCATGGGAATTGCAAGCTATACGCAATGCCTGACCTTCAGCGCCGGCGCACCTGAAATTTCGGGTAAATGGAGCATTGCCGAAATACCCGGTATAGCAGAAGAGGACGGCAGTATCAATAATATCTGTTCGGGAGCGGGCACGGGCGCCTCGATAATGAAATCAAGCAAAAATAAGGACGCGGCTTGGAATTTTCTCAAGTGGTGGACGTCAAGCGAAACTCAGTATCGATATTCCTCTGATGTTGAAGCAATTTTAGGGGAAACCGGCAGAGTGGGCACTGCAAATAAAAACGCGCTTCCGCGACTTGTTTGGGAGGATAATGAGATAGAAGTAATTACCTCTCAATGGAGCAAGCTTCGCGAAATTCCCGAAGTGCCCGGAAGCTATTATGTTTCCCGCTCGATCGACCAAGCCTTTTGGGCAACTAAAAACGGTAATAAATCCGCAAAAGAGTCGATTGTTCATTGGTCGGAAGAAAGTAACAATGAAATCGCACGTAAGATTAAAGAATACGCAAATAAGGAGCAGTAGAATATGAAAAACAATAATAAATTTTTTACTGTTCTTAAGGAGCGGTGGCAGATATATTTGCTTATCGGACCGTTTTTGATTCTTTTTGTACTTATGACGGTTTTACCTATATTGTCCTCTGTTGTATTAAGCTTTTTCAATTATGATATGGTGTCGGCTCTGTCCTTCATCGGTGCTGAAAACTATTTAAGAATGTTTATACAGGACGATATTTTTTGGACCATTCTTAAAAACACATTTATTTTGGCAATTCTAACGGGACCTACGGGCTTTTTGCTTTCATTTGTTCTTGCCTGGATGATAAATGAGTTTAATCAGGGGCTCAGGACGCTCCTTTCCTTTATGTTTTATGTGCCGTCGCTTGTAGGCAACGCGCTTTATGTTTGGACGGTAATTTTTTCAAGCGACAGCTACGGCTATATGAACAGCATTTTGCTTTCTTTGCGATTGATAACGCAGCCTAAGCAGTGGTTTTCGGATTCGGCTCTGATTGTTCCGATAGTTGTTATGATTCAATTATGGATGAGTATGGGTATATCCTTCCTTTCAAACATTTCGGGACTTCAAAATATCAATCCCGAACTTTTTGAAGCGGGTGCGGTTGACGGCATCAGAAACCGTTGGCAGGAGCTTTGGTATATAACGCTGCCCGGTATGAGAAATATGCTTTTTTTCAGTGTGGTTATGCAGATCGCAAGCGCTTTCTCAATCAGCAATATCGTAACAACTCTTGCAGGCTATCCTACGGTAGGATACGCTGCGGATACAGTGGTTTCGTACCTTACGGATATAGGCTCCGTCAGGTATGAAATGGGTTATGCCTCTGCGCTTTCGGTAGTGCTGTTTATAGTTATGTTTGCTACAAGGGGTATTACCGTTAAATTACTTAAAAAGGTGGGTCAGTAATGAAAAAATTCAAGAAAATGCTGACCGATATGAGAAGAACCGAAAAGGTTCAGGTGCGAAAGTATACGCGTTCAAAATTCGGAAATTTTCTGTTTTTTGCCTTTCTGTTTTTGTTTGGTGCATTTTCGGTTTTACCGTTAATTTACAGTATCGTTACATCATTTAAGCCGCTTGACGAAATACTTGTTTTTCCGCCTACAATGTTCACTGTAAAGCGTCCGACGCTTAATAATTATTTGGCGCTTCCGAATTTGATTTCCGGACTTAACGTACCCTTTTCAAGGTATCTTACAAACAGCCTTTTTATAAGTCTTGTCGGAACGGTTTTACATGTGCTTGCGGCAACTGCGGCAGCCTTTGTATTATCGAAGATCGATTTAAAATTCAAGAAAACGATATTTCTTGTAATTCAAACCTCCCTGCTTTTTAATGCTTATACCCTGAGCATTCCGCGTTACATCATATATAACGAGCTACATATAATAGATACCTATTGGGTTTACATTTTGCCGTTTATTCCGTCGTCTATGGGTGTGTTTTTGATGAAGCAGTATATAGACGGCTATATTCCCGACGCACTTTTAGAGGCGGCAAAAATAGACGGTGCAAGTTATCTCAGAATTTTCTGGCGTATTATTTTCCCGAATGTAAAGCCCTGTGTTTTAACGCTTGTTTTGTTTGCATTTCAAAGCATTTGGTCAACCGTGCCGACCGGTACAATTTTTAACGAGTCGCTGAAAACCCTGCCCACGGTAATGTCAACAATAGCAACCGGCGGAATTTCACGTTCGGGAGCGGCAATGGCGGCTACGGTTATTATGATGATACCGCCGATTTTGGTATACCTCATATCCCAAAGCAGCGTTAAGCAGAGTATGGGCAGTGCAGGTATTAAGGGGTAAAGCTATGAATAAAAAAATCAGCCTAATAAGGATTGCAAGCTTTCTCTTTGCGTTTGCCGTGCTTTTAAGCTTAAACGTATCAGCCGCACCTCAAAGGACCACCTCTGCAAAAACCGAGGAAAAGCCTTTTGAGACCTATACATATTGGCAAGACTTAGGTGCAAGCGAAAAAACAATGGTATACTGTAAGCCGATGTATAAGGTCAAAACGGTTATCAATGCAAACGTATTAAATATTCCGTCCTTCGGAAGTATCAACGATATTACAGCCGATAACGGAAAAATATATATACTTGACAGCACAAATTCAACAGTTTATGTACTTGAAGGCGATTATTCGCTTTATAAAAAAATCGATACCGTAACCTATAACGGCGAAAGGCTTTCATTTGACGGCGCAAGCGGTATTTTTGTAAAGAATGAACAGATCTATATAGCCGACACGAAAAACGCAAGAATTTTAGCGCTTGATACGAACGGTAACGTTACGGCTTATTTAACCCTGCCGGAATCTAAGCTTATTCCCGATAATTTCAATTACAGTCCTATAAGGGTTGCGGTTGATTCAAGAGATTATATTTACATTGTAAGCGAAGGCTCGTATTACGGGGCGTTGGTTTATTCGCCTAAAATGGAATTTTTGGGATTTTACGGCGCAAATTCCGTTCCGGCGTCTGTCGGTGAAATTTTAACCGAATTTGTTACAAAGCTTTTTTCAACCAATGAAAAAAGAGCGGCTTCCGTAAGAGCGCTGCCCTATCAGTTTACGGATTTTGCAATAGGTCCGGGCGATTTCATTTATACGGTAACCTCTACAAACGAAAGCGCCGTTAAAGGCCAGGTAAAAAAGCTTAATCCGGGCGGTAAGGACGTTCTTAAAAAGAGCGATTATAATTTTGCGGATAATTCCGCAAAGCTTATTAAAAACGAAAATCTGAATTCAATAGACGTTGATTCCGACGGATTTTTTTATGCGCTTGACAGCGGTGTTTATAACCGTATCTTTTGGTACGATAAGGAATGCAACCTTATGTGCGTATTCGGCGGAGGCACCAATTCGCAAACTCAAAAGGGAACGTTTTCAAAGGCGGATACGCTTGCAATAAACGGAACCGATATTGTGGTTTCCGATTCCGTAAACAAAAATATTACGGTATTTTCAATAACCGATTACGGTAAGGCTGTGCGAAAGGCTCAAACAGCAACCTTAAACGATAATTACAGTGAAACCGCCGAAGAATGGAAAGAGATAATAAAGCTTGATAAGAATAATCAGCTGGCATACAGAGGACTTGCAAAGGCCTACTATTCCTCAGGCGATTATGATAAGGCGCTTGAATATGCGAAGTTAGGCGCGGATAAGGAAACCTATGCCGACGCCTTCAGTAAAGAAAGAACAAGATTTTTTGAAAAGAATTTTACTTTTGTTTTCTTACTGGTAATTTTTATTGCCGCGTTGGTTGCAGTGCTTATTCATATAAAGCGTAAAAAGAAAATTGTGCTTATTAAAAATGCAAAGCTTAGAAATATGCTCGAATGCATTCCGCATCCGTTTGAAAGCTTTAGGCTTGTTAAGGAAAAGGGATTAGGCTCTTTGCCCTTGGCGACCGCCGTTTTAGCGGTTTATTATATTATTTCCGCAATAAGCGATAAGGCTTCGGGCTTTGCCTTCAACCGTTTTGACGCCGAGAGCTATAATTCGTTTTACGTTTTGTTAAAAACGGTTGCGCTGGTTCTGCTCTTTGTGTCGGCAAACTGGCTCGTATGCGTTTTAATGGGCGGTATAGGTAAATTCAAAGAAATTTACATTGTTACCTGCTACAGCCTGCTGCCGATAGTTTTTGCGCAGATCGTTTATCTTTTAATGACGCATATACTTTCACCCGATGAATTTGCATTTATTACTATATTTAAAACAGTTTGTATTCTCTATACGTTTTTCATTTTAGCCGTTGGCGTTATGAAGGTACATAATTATGAATTCGGCAAATTCGTCGGCACAACCGTTGTTACGGTGATAGCGATGATTATAATCGTTTTCCTAATATTTATGGTTTGCCTGTTGGCTCAGCAGGTTTACGGTTGGATTGCGACAGTGTTTACCGAAATAAGATACCGATAGAAGGGGAGTAGAGCAATTGAAAAACAGATCATTCAGAATATTTGCGCTTTTGTTAGCTCTTATAACCCTTTTAGGCTTAACAGGCTGCGGAAACGATAAATCGCTTGTGACCTTTTTGAATTTCAGCGACCAAAGCTATGACTCGGAATATGCAAACGGCAAGGTATGTGAGAATGACAGGTTTGAGCTTAATTGGGACGACTCATTAAAGCGGGTAAGCTTTGTAGATAAGCAGAGCGGAGCGGTTTGGGGTCAAATACCTGCCGAGGCGCAAAACGGAGCTGTCGAGAACGGCGTTAAAAAGAAAAACCATCCGCAGCTTGAATCTGCTTTGCAGGTGAACTATCAGGACCCGAAATCCTTTGATGAAATTACGCTGTATTCCTATACCGGGGCCGTTCAAGAGGGCGAAATTTACACCGAAAAGATCGATAACGGATTAAAGGTTATTTATGAATTTACCGAGTTTGATATAGCTGTGCCGGTTGAGTATACAATAGGCGAAGACTCCTTCGCGGTAACCGTTGATCCAAAGGAGATTGCAGAGGGGGAGGAGTATAAAGTAACCTCAGTAGCATTAGAACCTTTCCTCTGCGGATTGAAAAACAATTCCGAAAACAGCTTTCTTTTCATTCCCGACGGCTCAGGCGCAATTGTGGAGCCCGTAGGCGAGCAGGCTGTCGGAAACGTGGGCTCCAAGGAGGTTTACGGCGGTGATTTAGCTTACAGAAAATTCGGTACGTCTACAACCTCAGAGCAAATCAAAATGCCGATTTTTGCCGCTAAAAAGGGCGACAGTGCAGTGCTTGGGGTCATCTCATCGGGAGCGCCGTCTGCAAGTATAAATTGGAATATCGGCTCAAACGATATCGGTTATTCAACCGTTTACCCATCATTCCGTATAAGAGGCTTTAAAAATATTGAAAGACCCGAAAATTTCATAACCACCACAACGCTCGGTAATTTTAAGGTTTTTGATAAGGGTATTTTAACCACGCCCGTTAAAGCGGAATATTTTGTTTTAAGCGGTGAAAAAGCAAGCGTTTACGGTATGGCGGAAAAATACCGCGACTATTTAAAGGAAAATTTCGGGCTTGAAAGAACCGAAAATAAAGAGGTTGACGCAAGCTTTAAAATCATCGGCGCAACCCTTCAGCCGGATTTTATCTTAGGTATTCCCACAACAAAGCTTTTCCCCCTTACAACGGCGGCGGAAGCGGAAAAAATTGCCGATGAGCTATCGGAAAAAATCGGCAGTAACATAAATTTAAACCTTTTGGGGTTCGGTCAAAGCGGAGTGGACGCGCAAAAGGTTGCAGGCGGCTTTAAAACGGCAGGCAAGCTTGGAAATATGGAAAAGCTTTATTCTGCGCTTGATAAAAAAGGTATAAACGCTTTCCTTGATTATGACGTTATAGCCTTTAATAAATCGGGCGGCGGTTTTTCAAAGAAGGACGCCGCGGTATATTCAAGCGGTATGAGTATAACATATACAAGCTTTGACACCGTAAGCAAGGCTTCAAACGACGACAGATTTTACCTGCTTTCAAGAAGTAATTTAAGCCGCGCTGTTGAAAAAATAATAAAGGTTTCAGCAAAAAATGGCGTTTCGGGAATTTCATTAAATTCTCTCGGCACTACGGTTTATTCCGATTATGCAAATCAGGAAACATATTTGGCAAACAATATGGAAAATGATGTTGCAAAGCTTTTTGCAGGCGTTAAAAAGGGCGGATATAAGCTGCTTTCCACCTCGGCAAACAGCTATGCGGCGGTAAATGCAGACTTTGTGAACGACGCTCCGATATATTCCTCGGATAATATCGCGTTCGACTTTGACGTTCCGTTTTATGAGCTTGTTTTCAAGGGCTATGTGCCGCTGAGCTCGGTATCGATAAATCTCTGTTCTGATAAAGACAATGCGATACTTCGCTGTGCGGAAAGCGGAATTTCTCCTTCATACACGGTTTACGGCAATTTCCGAAAGGAGCTTGTTACAAACGATAATACGTTTATCTTCGGCTCAAGCTTTGACGGTATTAAGGAAGATATTTACAGTGCCGTAAATAAAGCTAAGGATTATTTGAAGCTTATCGGCAATGCCGAGATCGTCGGTTATGAAATAATAAATAAGGACGTCCGCATTACAAGGTTTGCAGGCGGCGGATACACGGTTGTAAATTACGGCGAGGCTCCTGTTGCTACACAGTACGGCGAGGTTGCGGCAGGGGGCTATATATACGGGAGGGAAGGATAATGAAAAAGCGCAAGGTCAAGGGTCTTGAAACCTTAAAATCCCGTTACGGATATATCTTTCTTGCCCCTTGGATAGTCGGTATGCTGATTTTCTTTATCGTGCCGATTGTACAGTCCGCATATTTTTCCTTTGCCGATATAACAATAGGCGACGGCGCCGTAACAAGATTTGTGGGGCTTGAGAACATCAAGTATTTGCTGTTTAAAGATACAAAGTATGTAAATAATCTTATTGCGGCATTTACGGATATGTTTATTTCGGTTCCGTTTATACTGCTTGTAAGTCTTATTTTGGCGGTACTGCTGAACAATAAGTTCAGGGGAAGATTATTCTTCCGTTCACTGTTCTTCTTACCTGTAATAATTGCAGGCGGTTCGGTTTTGGACCTTTATTTAAGCGCGGCGTCCGGAAATGCCACAGAGGTTGCGGTCAATGAATCGGTTTCTTTCGGAATGGTTGATTTTTCGGCAATCTTCTCGGCGCTGAACCTTCCGGCGGCGGTTGAAACCTATCTTTCGGTAGGGCTTGATAACCTGTTTATGCTGGTTTGGCAAAGCGGAATTCAGATAATTCTGTTTATTGCGGGTCTCCAGTCGATTCCCGATCTGCTTTACGAGGTATCCGAGGTTGAGGGAGCGACCAAATGGGAGGAATTTTGGTTTATAACCCTTCCGAGTCTCGGCAGAACAATGTTTCTTGTAATAGTTTTCACAATCGTTGAAAACATAACAAAAAGCAGCAATAAGGTAATAGAACAGGGCTATAAGTTCTTCAATTCACTGGCATTCGGCAGAGGATCGGCGGCACTTTGGCTTTACTTCCTTGTTGTAGGTATAATTGTGGCGCTGATTTTATTTATCTACAATAAGAAGCTTTTAAGGAGGTGGAGTTAAATGACTTCAAAATCAGGTTACAGCAGTACGCTTCTCCGCCGAAAGGCTTCGGCCGCAATAATTTACTTGGCAAGGCTTTTGATCCTTACAATTGTAGGCTATATTGTTTTATACCCGTTCTTTTATATGCTTGTTACGGCGATAAAGGATATAGACGCAATGCTCGATGTAGAGCATATTTGGATACCCGTAACCTACAGCCTTAAAAGCTTTAAGGAAATTTTCGAGCTGTTAGATTTCGGAACGGCGCTGAAGCAAACCTTCCTTGTTCAAATTTCAAGCGCGGCAATAGAAACCTTTGTATGCGCCTTCGTTGCATACGGCTTTGCGAGGTTTAAATTTAAAGGTAAGCCGATATGCACGTTTTTCCTTATACTTTCCTTGCTTGTTCCTATTCAGATGTACAGTCTTTCTATGTCGGTAAACTACCGAAATCTTCATTTATTCAACACACCGTTTGTATATTGGCTGCCGTCTCTTTTAGGCGTAGGTATCAGAAGCGGTATGATGATATTTATTTATCAGCAGTTTTTCGTTAATCTGCCTAAGGAATTGGAGGACGCGGCTTATATCGACGGCGCAGGTCCCGTGAGGACATATTTTTCAATTGCTTTGCCGTCGTCAAGCGTGGTTTTGGTTACGGTTTCGGTGCTTTCCTTTGTTTGGCATTGGAATGAATATTATCTCGCTTCACTTACCTTTTTATCCGATTCGGCCCCGCTTGCAATGGTTTTAAGCTTCCTTAAGGTCTATTTAAAGCAGGTCGGTATATACGAGGGCTGGCCGGAATATGCGTCCTTAGTCAGTGCGGCGTGCTTAATGTATGTAATAATTCCCCTTATACTCTATATGATTTTCCAACGGAAATTTGTCCGTTCGATAGACAGAGTGGGTATAACGGGATAAATTAAGGTAATATGCTCGAAAGAGCTATTATAAACGGCAGAATTTTATTTAAGCGAAAGTATATTTGCACGCCTTGCGGCGCTTGCAATAACTGAATGTCTGTCATTCTGAGCGCGGAGCGCGAAAGAATCCGTAATACTCTAAAGAGAAAGAACGGATTGCCGCAGCCGTTTACACGGCTTCGCAATGACGAGAAAGGAGAAACGGATTGCTGCACGCCTTGCGGCGCTTGCAATGACGGGTAGCCTAACAATATCGGCAAATATATTGTAACAAAGGAGATAAAAGCAATGAAAAAAGCATTATCAATTTTATTATCAGGCGTTTTACTGATGACGGTAATAATAGCGGTACCGTTCACCGCCTCGGCTGCAACCGACAGAGTAATCGATCTGTCAAAATCGAATTTATTAACTACCAATGAAACTACTATGACATACGAAAGCGGAATATTAAAGTTTACTGTAGCAAATTGGTATGGCGCTATTACTAAGCAACCCATAGGTGCAGTCGGCAGTAAATCAACATGGTGTAAAGAGATAGGCTTAAAATATGAGGACGGCGCCTTAGCACGGCTTGAAAGCGGCAAAAGGTATGCAGTAACATTGAATTACAAGTTTGTTAGTAATAATTATAATAATAGTAATACAGGACATCTGCCGCAGATTGCCATCGGTTATGACGGTAACGGCTCATCAACCTCTGCCGGTAAGTTTTATGTAGCTGCCGTCAAAAATCATGTACTGACTGACCAAGACAACAGTTATTACCTAAGTGCTGTAATAGAAGGAAACGACAAGCCGCTTAGAATAGCTTTCTCCGGCGTTTGGAAATTTGAAATCAATTCAATTTTATTACAGGAAATTAACGCGGACGCGGAAAATCAGGTCACCGTTGTATACTGTGACGGCGGCGAATATAAAGCCGAGTTTGCGGCAGAGGGCGGAGCCTTAAAAACTCCCGTTAAGGACGGCAAGGAATTCTGCGGCTGGTATTCCACTTCCGATTTCAGCGAAGAAAAGGTTACAACTGCAACCAAAGACGCTGTTCTTTACGCTAAATGGATCGATCTGGCAAAAAGCGACCTAAAGATCGATCTGTCAAAATCGAATTTATTAACTAC
>DJET01000072.1:56690-56941 GCA_002431945.1 Ruminococcaceae bacterium UBA5891
AATGAAACTACTATGACATACGAAAGCGGAATATTAAAGTTTACTGTAGCAAATTGGTATGGCGCTATTACTAAGCAACCCATAGGTGCAGTAGGCGATACATCAACATGGTGTAAAGAGATAGGCTTAAAGTATGAAGACGGCGCCTTAGCACGGCTTGAAAGCGGCAAAAGGTATGCAGTAACATTGAATTACAAGTTTGTTAGTAATAATTATAATAATAGTAATACAGGACATCTGCCGCAGATTGC
>DJET01000041.1:0-317 GCA_002431945.1 Ruminococcaceae bacterium UBA5891
ACGCCGAAGCGCTGCTCCTCGTCTATTATAACAAGACCTATATTTTTAAATTCAACGTCCTTTGAAATAAGACGGTGCGTGCCTATTATCATATCAAGCCTGCCGCATTTAAGGTCGGTTATTATGCGCGATTGCTCTTTAGGCGTTACAAAGCGGTTAAGCAGAGCCACCGTTACGGGCATATCCCCGAAACGCCGCACCGCGGTATTATAGTGCTGCATTGCAAGTATTGTGGTAGGCACCAAAAGTGCGCACTGTTTGCCCTCGCTTATGCATTTAAACGCCGCGCGCAGTGCAACCTCCGTTTTGCCGAAGCC
>DJET01000041.1:381-4130 GCA_002431945.1 Ruminococcaceae bacterium UBA5891
TCGCCGCAAAGCAGGCGGTCCATAGGTACTTCCCGCTCCATATCGTGCTTTATTTCGTTAATACAGCGCAGCTGATCCTCTGTTTCGTCATATTCGAAGCGGCGCTCAAAATCGCTTTGCAGGTCGGTATCCGGACTGAATGCATAGCCCTTTACCGACATTCGTTTGGCATAAAGCGCGGTTAACTGCTTTGCCATATCGCGCACCGCCGCCTTAACGCGCTTTCGGGTTTTCTGCCAGTCCGAGCCGCCGAGACGGTTAAGCCTTATGCCGCCGTTTTCCGCCGCGCCGATGTATTTTGAAACCAAGTCAAGCTGGGTTACCGGCACATACAAAATATCGCTGCCGGCGTAATTTATTTTAATATAATCCTTTGTTATGCCGCCGTTTTTAATGCGCTTTATTCCGTCAAACACACCTATACCATGCGATTCGTGAACAACGTAATCGCCGCGGCGCAGCTCGTCAAGCGAGCCTATTTCCTGACCGTTTTTAGGTCTTTTGCGCCGTTTTCTGTTTTCGGAAAGAATATGCCTGTGGGTTACAAGCATAAATTTTTGGGAAGGAATTTCAAACCCTGCCGAAAGTCCGCCCAGCGCCACCGTAACGCCGCGCGGAACAAAATCCGAATTACCCGAATACACACAGGGTATGCCCTTTTCGTTAAGCTCGGCGGAAAGCACCTGCGCCGCGCGCGTTTCCCCTGCCAAAATAACGACCGAGCCGCCCGACTCCCTTATATAAGCTATATCCTCGCTTAATACGTTTATATCTCCGCCCCAGGCAGACGAGCGCTTATAATTGAAATTTATAAGCTCGCGCGGTTTAAGCTCGTAAGAATTACGCGGAAAATTCTCCATTACCACCGCCTGAGGAACAAGACTTAAAAATTCCGTTTTATCAAGCCACAGCTTTACCGTGGCAGGGGTTAAAAAGCCCTCGCTTAAATAGTTTTCAATATCCGCCGCCTGTTGAATTTCGGTGGATTTAAAGCGTTCGGCAATATTTCCCGATTCGCTTACAACAAAAAGTGCGTCGCCCACGTAATCAAGCACGGTTTCCCCGCCCTCAAATATAAACGGTATATACCTGTCCGGAGAAAACTGAACGCCGCCGTTAAGCGCCTCGATATCGCGCAATATAACCTCGCGCTGTTTTTCGGTTATTCCTTTACCCTGCTTAAGGTAATTATTAAGCTTTTCGGATAATTCTTCGGGATTAAAAAGCACCTCGCAGGCGGGGGTTATTTCTATAATTTCCGTACTTTCGGTACGGCGCTGGGTTTCGGTATCAAAATACGAAATATTATCTATTTCGTCGCCCCAAAACTCAATACGGCAGGGCTGCGGCGCGCCCACGGGGAAAATATCGAATATTCCGCCGCGCACCGAAAACTGCCCTATACCCTCGCACAGCTCGCTTCTTACATAGCCCGCATTTACAAGGCGTGAAGACAGCGCGGATATATCCTCGCTGTCGCCCGCTTTAAGCGTAAATCTTGCGCGGT
The DNA here is from genome assembly GCA_002431945.1 of Ruminococcaceae bacterium UBA5891. Taxonomy (GTDB): domain Bacteria; phylum Bacillota; class Clostridia; order Oscillospirales; family Acutalibacteraceae; genus UBA737. The sequence continues at coordinate 1,889 of DJET01000041.1, forward strand.
TAAGCGTTTCGGGCGGAACGGTATACTGCACAGCCGCGTCAAGCGATACGGTAAGCACGTCAAAAGCCCCGTCCGACAGCACGGACAGGGTATCTGTTCTTTTATGCTCATATTCCTTTGAGTAACCGGCAAGCGGCCCTATGCAGTAATCCCTAAGCGGAAAATTCACCGCTTTAAGACCTAAGGATATCAAATCGTCCCTTAGCTCGTTAGCCGAAGCCTCGTCGTGCGTTATTACGGCAATTTTCCTGCCCGTGTGGGAGGAAAGCGCCGATATGACCGCCGCCTTATGAATGTGCGAAAGCCCCGTGCATACAAGCGGCAGTCTTTCCGACATTACGGATCTTAACAGATCCTTATAATCGGGATCGTTTTTCAGTATTTCATTTATAAATTTCATATTTAACCGTTATATTTATTCATAGCGGAATCTATACCGCGGCTTATAATTTCTTCCGCCGCGCACGCGGCGTTTAAAAGCGCGGTGTCAAGCTCCTTTTGCTGTTCGGCAGGAATTTTGCCAAGCACCCAATCCTTTAAATCGTATTCGCGGTTCGGGCGTTCGCCCACGCCTATTTTAATACGCTTGATTTCGTTTGTACCAAGCAGTTCTATTATATCCTTAATTCCGTTATGACCGCCGTGTGTTCCGTTTCTTCTTATTCTCAGCTTTCCCACGTTAAGCGAAATATCGTCAAACATAATTATAATGTTTTCGGTTGGAATTTTATAAAATTTTGAAATTTCCGCCACAGCCGCGCCCGACGCGTTCATATAAGTTTGCGGCTTCATAAGAAATACCCGTTTTTTGCCTAAATAAAACTCGCCGTAAACCGCCTTGAATTTATGCTTATTAAATATAGCGCCGTGCTTTTCGGCAATTTTATCCGCCGCCATAAAGCCTGCGTTATGGCGCGTTTTTTCATATTCAAGCCCAGGGTTGCCAAGCCCCGCTATAAGCCAAATATCTTCCTTTTGTTTTCCGAATATCATATTTTTACTCACCGTATGATATTTTAGCATATTAAAACCGCCTTTTCAAGCAAAATTACGGCTGATAGGCTTTTTACTTATTTAACTGTTGCAAAAGGAATAATTTTACTGTATAATCAATTTATGGTATATACGCCAATATTTTATTAAAGGAGAAATACCGAATGAAAAAACACTGCCAGATGTTAAAAGGCCTGCTCGGCATTATTGCCGGCATAACCTTATTGCTTGCGTTGGCTTTGCCGGCGTTTGCAGAACAGGACGTTACACTTTCCGTTATTGTAAGAGATGAAAACTCAGATCCGCTTAAGGGCGCGGTGTTTACACTTGTAAGCAATGTTGAAAACGATAAAACCGCATATACCTCTGCCGCTTCGGATGAAAACGGCATGGCTGTTTTCACAGGTCTTCCCCAAAACGGCGAATTTGACCTCAGCCAAAAATCCGCGCCGGAGGGTTATTTAAAGGACGAACATATATACCTTATAACAATTAACAACGGTTCTGTATATACGCTGTACGACGGCGAGCTTGCCGAATATGAAACTATAGCGGCTGAAAATAAAAAATACACGCCTTATACAGTAGAGGTTCCGTTTACGGTAGAGGTAAAGCAAACCGGCAAGAAAGCCCCCGGTAAGGAGACCTTTACCATAAATCCCATAGGCGATTTTTTCACGGAATATGAATATATTAAAATAGTAAGCGCAACGGTTGAAACAAACGGAACGGGTAAATTTAACGGCACTCTTAAATTCACCGTTCCGCAGGAGCATTTGGTTTATCTTTCGGACGGCTTTAACATAGCGCAGGTTAAAGGCAATAAAGAGGGCTGGACGTATTCGGATGCAATATTCTGCATGGTACCTGAGCTTTCGCTTGAAACCGATAACGGCGCTGCGGCAATAACCGGCTTTAGGATACACGCCGTTACATTAAAAGACGGCGAATACGCTATCGGTGAAGAAGAGCTGAACGAAGCCTGCTTTATAAACAGTTATAATATGGCGGAGGAAGAAAAGCCGCCTGTAAATAATCCCGACAAAACGCCAGTAAAGGAAAATGAAAAACCGAAAAGTCCCAAAACCGGCGATAACGCCGCCGATTTTGCCATGGCTTTAATGCTTACGGGCATTGCTTTAGGCGGAGTATCAATAGCTTTTAAGAAAAAACACGTTTAATAAATTTATTACTTTAAAATTGCGCGCTGATTTTTTCAGCACACCGAGCCGACGTTTCAAAACGTCGG
>DJET01000032.1 GCA_002431945.1 Ruminococcaceae bacterium UBA5891
GTCATTGCGAGGGTGCGGGTGTCCGGTGGACACCTCTGCGGAGCAGAAGCACCGACCGAGCCGGCAGGCGAGACGCAAAGCGGCTGTGGCAATCCGTTCCCCTTAAGGGTATTACGGATTCTTTCACGCTTCGCGTTCAGAATGACAAGCCGTTCAGTCGTTGCAACACCCGCCGCCGGGCGGTAGAAACGCTAAAATTTATTAAACTGCCTTTTTTTATTGCATAATAAAGCAAAAAATGTTAAAATACTTCTTGCCGAGCCTTTCGGCAGGGGGTATTTTTTATGCAGCTTAAAATTCAGAACGGCGTGGTTGAGCTTTCGGGCGAACCGATATTAAGCGAGGTCAATATAGAAATAAACGACGCAAGCAAAATTGCGGTAGTAGGGCGCAACGGCTGCGGAAAGACCACCCTTTTAAAGCTGATTTCGGGCGAATACAGCTTAACGAAGCTTGACAGCGACGAGCAGAGCTTTTTTGCGGTATCCGGCAAGCCCAAAATCGGCGTGCTTACCCAAATGGCGTTTGATAACGACAGCGTTACCCTAATTGAGGAAATACGCTCGGCTTACAGTGAAATACTTTCGCTTAAATACGAGCTTGAAGCGGCGCAGGAAAAAATGGAAGCGGACCAAAGCGAGGAAAATATTAAAAGCTATACCGCGCTGCTTGACCGCTTTACAAATTACGGCGGATTTTATTTTGAAAAGGAATACGAGGCGGCATTAAAGCATTTCGGCTTTACAGAGGAGCAAAAGCACCGTCCGCTTTCGGAATTTTCGGGCGGACAGCGTACAAAAATCGCTTTTTTAAAGCTGTTGCTTTCAAAGCCGGATATATTACTGCTTGACGAGCCTACAAACCACCTTGATATCGAGGCGGTAGAGTGGCTTGAGGAATATTTAAAAAGCTATAAAAAGGCGTTTGTTACGGTATCGCACGACCGTATGTTTCTTGACAACACCGTTGATACGGTTTACGAAATAGAGCACGGCAAAACTCACTGCTATAAAGGCAATTATACGCAGTTTGTAAGGCTTAAAAAAGAGCTTAGGGAACAGCAGAAAAAGGAATACGAAGCACAGAAAAAAGAGATAAAGCGCTTAACAGAGCTTGTGGAAAAGTTCAGATACAAGCCCACAAAGGCGGCTATGGCGCAGTCTAAGCTTAAACAGATAGAACGTATGAAGCCCGCCGAAGCGCCCGAAGCCTACGATATGCGCACCTTTCACGCAGATTTTGAGCCGCTTGATACAGGCGTTAAGGACGTGCTTGACATTACCGACTTAGCAATCGGCTATGAAAAGACCTTATCTACCGTAAGCCTTAATATGAAACGCGGCGACAAGGTGGGAATCATCGGCGGAAACGGGCTTGGAAAATCCACCTTTATTAAAACCCTTATGGGGCAGGTTAAGCCTATTTCAGGCGAATATAAATTCGGTCCCAGAGTGAATATAGGCTATTTCGATCAGCAAATGGCGCTTTATTCAAGCGCCGATACGGTATTAAACGATTTTTTAAAGGCATTCCCCGGTATGACCGACTTTGAAGCGCGGAGCGCCCTCGGCGCGTTTTTGTTCACTGGGGAAGAGGTTTTTAAAACCGTAGATATGCTTTCGGGCGGAGAACGCGTGCGGCTTGCGCTTTGCAAAATATTTAAGCGCAAACCCAATTTTTTAATATTGGACGAGCCTACAAATCATATGGATATAGTAGGCAAGGAAACGCTTGAAGAAATGCTTGCAAGCTTTACGGGAACGGTGCTTTTTGTCTCGCACGACCGATATTTTATAAACAAAATATCAAACGGTCTTTTGGTTTTTGAAAACGGGAAAACAAGCTTTTATCCTTACGGATATTCGCAGTATCTTGAAAACAAAACCGCCCCCGTAAAGGAAGAGGTTAAGGCGGCGCCGCCGCAAAAGCAGAAAAAGAGCTTTACAACGCCGCTTAAGGAAAAATCGAAATACGAACGCGCAATAGCTAAGGCAGAGGAAAAAATATCTCTGCTTGAAGAAAAAATAGACGGGCTTAAGGCAGAAACGGGGTGGGAAGAAAACGCCGCCGATTATTTAAAGCTTTCAAGCCTGCAGGAGGAGATCGAAAAGGCGGAAACCGAGCTTGACGCCGCCATGGCGGAATGGGAGCGTTTAAGCGCGGAATATGAGGTAATTTCTGCCGGCTATTGACAAACGGCAGGTTTATGGTACAATTATTTTACTTAAATAACGGAGGCTGACGCTATGAATATATGGCACAACGTATCGCCGGAGCGCATAAAACCGGAGGATTTTCTTGCGGTAATAGAAATAACAAGGGGCGATAAAAAGAAGTACGAGCTTGATAAGGAAACGGGCTGTATTATTCTTGACAGAATACTGTATACCTCTATGCAGTATCCAGCAAATTACGGCTTTATACCGCGCACCCTTGCGGACGACGGCGACCCGCTTGACGTTTTGGTGCTGTGCAACGAGCCTATCGATCCGCTTGTGCTTGTTGAGTGCTACCCGATAGGCGTGCTTACTATGCTTGACGGCGGCAAAAACGATGAGAAAATAATCGCTATTCCATATAAGGACCCCACCTATAACGCATATAAAAGCATACACGAGCTGCCAAGCCACATTTTTGACGAAATGCGCCATTTCTTTTCGGTTTATAAGCAGCTTGAGGGTAAGCAGACCGCCGTTGAGAAAATAGGAGACAGAGAAGAGGCGCTTACGATCATTTCGCGCTGTATAGAAAGCTATAACGCGAAATTCGGCAATAAAAAATGAACTTTAATACAATTTTATCTGCGCTTAATATGGCTGAAATCGCTTCGTGGTACGGCGGTCTTAAAACGGTATACGCCGTTATAGGCGCCGTGCTTTCGGCAATGCTTATTTATAAGACCGCGTATAAGATAATCGGGCTTTTCTTCACAAGAAAATTTCCCGCCGCAAAGCAAAAGCACAAATATGCCGTTGTAATTGCCGCAAGAAACGAAGAAAAGGTTATAGGCAATTTGCTTGACAGTATTTCAAAGCAGGATTACCCGAAGGAGCTTATTACCGTTTTTGTTGTTGCGGATAACTGCACCGACAAAACCGCCGAGGTTGCAAGAAACCACGGTGCCGTTTGCTATGAACGCTTTGATAACGAGCATAAAACCAAGGGCTTTGCACTGCAGTTTTTGTTTGACAGAATTGAAGAAGACTACGGCAGGCAATCGTTCGAAGGGTATTTTGTGTTCGACGCGGACAATCTGCTTAAGGAAGATTATATTTCCCGTATGAACGACGCGTTTGACGCAGGCGAAAAAATAATCACCTCTTACCGCAATACAAAGAATTTCGATGAAAGCTGGATAGCATCTACCTATGCGCTGCACTGGTTAAGGTCTATAAGGTTCAACCACCGCGCGCGCTCGGTTTTGCGCCTTGCAACAAACATTCAGGGAACGGGCTTTTTGTTTGCAAACGAAATTGTTAAAAACGGCTGGAAGTACACCTCGCTTACAGAGGACCGTGCGCTCACCGCAGACGCGGTGGCGCAGGGCTACGCCATCACCTATAACGACGCGGCGGAATTTTACGACGAACAGCCCACAAGCCTTAAGATCGCCTTAAGGCAAAGGCTGCGCTGGTCTAAGGGACATTTGCTTGCCTTTGCCGAAACAGGACCGTATCTTTTTATAAATATTTTTTGCGGCAAGCACTTTTTAAAAACGCGCTGGCAGGAAAAAGAAACCGAAAAGAAAAACAAAAGCTTCAAAGATGTCTGTCTGGGCTTTCTTGAATCGATACGTCACCGCGCGGCTTCTTACGATACCTTAATGCAGCTGACGCCGTTTTCGGTAATAAACATTGTGCGGTGGCTGATAGTGCCGGTTATCGCATACGGGTTTTACTGCTATACCTATGGGCTTTACGGCGCGGCGCTGTTTACAAAAAGCACATATCTCGGTATGCTGCTTAAATTCCTTTTCCCTGTTAAAATAAGTGCCGCACCCGGCTTGCAAGCAATGCTTTGCGGTATGCTTATCGCCGTTTGGTGGCGCATACTTTACAGACTTGGCAAATACCTTGAAAATACCGTTACGGCAATTTACATATTCCTTACCGAACACAAAAGGATTAAAAAAATGCCGTTTTCAAAGCTTGCGCTTTATACCCTTACATGGCCTACCTTTGATATTATAGGGCGGTACACGCAATACGTTGCGCTGTTTAAAAAGGTTACGTGGAAACCCATTCCGCACGAAAGCAAGGTTACAATTGACGATATAAGCGGTAAAAAGACAAAGGAAACGGTCAATTCATAATGCGGAATTCGTAATTCGGAATGCAGAATTATAAAAACAAAAGCTTTAACACAGCCGTTTTGATTTACGGTGTGTTAAAGCTTTTTGTATGTTATAAATGCGTTTGTCATTTTGGGTGACATTGCAGTTTTCCGTTTTCTTTGTCATTGCGAGCAACGGCGGGCACCGCAAGAGTGAGTAAGGCGTGTGGCAATCCGTTCCCCGCACCCTCGTCATTGCGAAGCCGTGTAAACGGCTGTGGCAATCCGTTTCTTTTTTAAAGGGGAGGCGGATTCTTTCGCGCTATGCGCTCAGAATGACAAAGAATGAAGCTTTGCAAACCATCGTTTGGTCATTGCGAGGGGCTTTAGCCCCGCGGCAATCCGTTTCTCCCCTCCCCGTCATTGCGAAGCCGTGTAAGCGGCTGTGGCAATCCGTTTTTCTTTTTTAAAAAATAAAGTCTTTTTGCGCTCGTGCCGCGCGGGCACCCTATTTCTGTACGGACAGAAATAGGGGAAAGAGCCGTCGGAAACCCTTCCGATCGGGTTTCCGAACCTTCCTGTTCGAGCGGACGATTTAGCAAACAGCGCTTTTAATACAATTACATCTCCGCTCTC
>DJET01000084.1:0-782 GCA_002431945.1 Ruminococcaceae bacterium UBA5891
TTGCACTCCGTAGCAAGCCTTACGTCCTCTATCATCTGCCCCATTGAAAGCTCAACCGAAATAAACTGCTTTGCGGTTTGCGCCGCTTTTTTAAACGGTTTTTCGGGGAACGGCCACAGGGTTATCGGGCGTATCATACCCACCCTTATACCTTTTTTGCGGGCTTCGGTTATTGCGTTCTTTGAAACGCGCGCCGCTATGCCGAACGCCGCTATTACAATTTCGGCGTCCTCGGTCATATATTCTTCATACATAGTCTCGTTTTCTTCTACGGTCTTATAACGCTCGTAGCGCTCAAAATTAAGCCTTTCAAGCTCTTCGGGCACAAGCGACAGTGAGTTTACTATGTTATGCTTTCTTGCCATTTTGGTGCCTGTGGTGGTCCACGGCTTTAAAGGCTGCGGCTTAATATCGTAATTAAGCGATACAGGCTCCATCATCTGCCCCATTGTGCCGTCCGCTAAAATCATAGAGGTCATACGGTATTTATCGGCAAGTAGGAAGCCCTTAACGGTAAGATCCGCCATTTCCTGAACGGAGGAGGGGGCTAAAACTATCATATGAAAATCGCCGTGCGCGCCGCCCTTTGTAGCCTGAAAATAATCGGACTGCGAGGGCTGTATGCCGCCGAGTCCCGGTCCGCCGCGCTGAACGTTTACAACAAGTGCGGGCAGATCCGCTCCCGCAAGATATGAAAGCCCCTCGCCCTTAAGCGATATACCGGGGCTTGAAGATGAGGTCATAACCCTATGACCTGTTGAAGAAACGCCGTAAACCATATT
>DJET01000084.1:816-7716 GCA_002431945.1 Ruminococcaceae bacterium UBA5891
ATTTCGCTTTCAGCCTGCAAAAACGTGCCGCCTATTTTCGGCATTCTTTTAGCCATATATGCGGCAATTTCGGTTTGCGGTGTTATAGGGTAGCCGAAATAATGGCGGCAGCCCGCTATTATGGCAGCCTCGGCAATAGCCTCGTTGCCTTTCATAAGAACCTTATCGGACATATTTTTCACTCACCTTTCTATTTTAATAATGCAATCGGGGCACATGGTAGCGCAGAAAGCGCAAGCGATGCAATCCGCATCGTTCGCCGCCTCTACTGGGTGGTGGCCCTTTTTGTTGATCTTGTCGGCTGCAAGGCGCAGCACCTTTTTGGGACATACGTCTACGCAAAGTCCGCAGCCCTTGCAGTTATCGGTTTTAAACGTAAGTTTTGCCATTTTGTTACTTCCTTTCAATTGATTTTAGGCTGTAATTTTATTGGATATAAACCGTTTATTTTGCCCTTTAAAGCGTCGTAAACGGTATTATGTACGGTGGTGCAGAGTATCGGCAAACCCGACAGTCCTGATACCTCGTCTGCATACGGCAAAGAGGATAAAATATCTTCGGGCGTTGTTTCTTCCCCCAAATTTGAGTTATTAACAATCCCCGTAAATTTAATGCCGCCCGCATACTCTATTTCGCGCATAACCTCTATTGTCTCCGCCGCCTTGCGGGTTAAGGGGCGAAAGCAGTTTATAACCATAAGCATATCGTAATCGTTTTCTTTGATTATTGCGGGAGCCAAACGTCCGAGAGCCAGCGCGCCGCGGTCGTCTCCGCCTATGTCGAGAATAAACCTTTTGTCCTTACAGTCGGTTATCATATACATTTGCTGCGGCATTGCGGGAATATCTATATTTGTTCCCGCATATTCCGAGCAGATAAGCTCTATACCCGCCTTTTCAAGTTCTTTTGCGCTGTCCTTTGTTCTGAAATAGGGGTTTACAATGTCAAGGTCGGCTATCGCGGCGTTATTATACTGCTTTTTAAGGTCGAACGCAAAGTTTACCGCAACGTTTGTTTTGCCGCTGCCGTAATGTCCGCAAAGCAGAGTCAGTCTTTTAAAGTTCATATAATCACCACCGTTGTTAATTGGGAATTAAAGCTTATTCCGCTGAATTTTGCCGCTTGTGGTTTTCGGCAGGCTATCCTTAAACACAACAATTCGCGGATATTTATAGGGCGCGGTGTGCGCCTTAACATAGGTCTGAATTTCCTTTTTAAGCTCCTCTGAAGCTTCAGTGCCTTTAACCAGCACTATACTTGCCTTTACCACCTGCCCGCGAACCGGGTCGGGAGCGGCTGAAACGCCGCATTCAAGCACATACGGCAGCTCCATTATTACGCTTTCTATCTCAAACGGTCCTATGCGGTAGCCCGACGACTTAATAACGTCGTCAATTCTGCCCACATACCAGTAAAAGCCGTCCTCGTCTCTCCACGCGGTGTCGCCCGTGTGGTAGTAGCCGTCGTGCCAGGTTTCGTCGGTCTTTTCCTTATCGCCGTAATAGCAGGTTGCAAGCCCGCAGGGCAGACCGTTTTTAATATTTATCACTATTTCGCCCGTCTCGCCTGCGGGAACGGATTTGCCGTCCGCGTCGATAATATCAACGTCGTATATCGGCGCGGGCTTGCCCATTGAGCCTATTTTATGCGGCTCGCCCGTCATATTGCCTATAATCATTGTGCTTTCGCTCTGCCCGAAGCCCTCTAATATCTGCAGCCCCGTAGCCTTTTCAAACTGGCGGTAAACTTCGGGGTTAAGCGCCTCGCCCGCCGTTGTCATATGCTTAACGTACGAAAAATCGTACTGCGAAATATCCTGCTTTATCATCATTCTGAGCATTGTGGGCGGCGCGCAGAATGTGGTAATACGGTACTTTGCAAACATAGGCAGTATATCCGCCGCGTCAAAGCGGTCGAAATCGTAAACAAAGGTTGCCGCCTCGCACAGCCACTGCCCGTAAAGCTTGCCCCACATAGCCTTTGCCCAGCCTGTATCGGAAATTGTGAAGTGCAGACCGTCAGGGTCAACATTGTGCCAGTATTTCGCGGTGTGGAAGTGACCGAGCGCGTATTTATAGTTGTGCGCCGCAATTTTCGGGTAGCCGCTTGTGCCCGATGTAAAGAACATAAGCATAAGGTCGTCGCCGCAGGGGGCGTCCGCCGTTCTTTCATAATGGGTGCTGTAAAGCTTGTATTCCTCGTCAAAGCTGCGCCAGCCCTCGCGCTCGCCGTTTACAATAAGCTTTATAAGCGGCTCGCCGTAATCCTTTTCGGCAATATCGGCTTGGTGGGCGGTGTCGCCGTCCGCCGTGCAGATTATCGCCTTAACTCCTGCCGCCTTAAAGCGGTAACTGAAATCGTGCTCCTGTAACTGATTGGTGGCGGGAATTGCAATAGCGCCAAGCTTATTAAGCCCTAACATTGCAAACCAAAACTGATAGTGGCGTTTTAACACCAGCATTACGCGGTCGCCCTTTTTAACGCCTAAGGACTTAAAGTAGTTAGCGCACTGGTTAGAGGCTTTCTTTAAATCCTTAAAGGTAAAGCGGCGCTCGGTCTTATCCCGCGAAATATGCAGCATTGCAAGCTTTTCGGGGTCTTTTTCCGCCAATGCGTCAACAAGATCAAAGGCGAAATTAAAGCGCTCGGTGTTTTTAAAACTAATTGAAAGCGGCGTGCCGTTTTCGTTCTCGGTAATATCAATAAACTGCCTGTAAATTCTGTCCTTATTATCGTCGCGCGAAATCGGCGTTATTTCCTCGCTCAGCTTTGTTCCCGTAAGTTCGGGTATCGGCTCGCCCGTCGGGTTTAAAACTATTGCGTAGAATATGCAGTCCTTACCGTCCACCGCAATCATTCCGTGGGGGGTTGAGCTGTCGTAATAAATGCTGTCGCCGGGGCCTAAAACCTCTTTATGCTCGCCCACCTGAACCTTCAGCTTACCCTCGATTATAAGGTCGCATTCCTGCCCTGTATGGGTGGTAAGCTCAATATCGCGGTGCTGCGCCTCCTCGCTGAACACGCTTTTAACGTAAAGCGGCTCGGCAATTCGGTTTTTGAAGGATGCGGCAAGGTTATAATAGGTCATACCGTGCGCCTTTTCAATGCGCTGCCCCTCGCCCTTACGCGTTACGGTATAGGATTTAAGGTTAGGGCTTTGCCCCTCGATAATATCGGTAACGTCAACGCCGAAAGCCAGCGCGCAGCGGTAAATAAAGGCAAAGTTTAAGTCGCTCCTGCCGTTTTCGCAGGCGAGGTATTCTTCCTCGCTAACGGCGGTCTTCTTTGCCATATCTGCGGCGGTAAGCCCCTCAATTTCGCGCAGTTCCCTTATTCTTCCCGCAATTTCGCCTAATTTGAAATCAAGTCCTGTCATCTGTTCCATTTTTCTTACTCCCTTTCAAGGGACGGAAAAAGCGCCCGCCCCAAAGCTGTAACTTTGAGACGAGCGCCGAATTTAAAAACTTTTCGGTTACCCGCGGTACCACTCAAATTGCGGCATTAAAACCGCCCCTCTTGGAATCCAACAATTCCTATGCGTTTACGCAGCAATCACGGAGAGGGTCTACTCGCAAACACGCTTTCTTCCTCTCGGCTCAGAAGCTACAAACGCAAACCCCCGTTTAACAGCTTACACCAACCGCTGCCTCTCTTAAAAACAGATAGCCTGCGCCCTCTTCGTCGGCGCCTTTTTAATTTGATACTGGTATTTTATCACAGCTTTGGAAATTTGTCAATATTTTAATTCGGAATTACAGCTTATTCCTCTGAATTTTGCCGCTTATGGTCTTGGGCAGCTCGTCCTTAAATACCACTATACGCGGGTATTTATAGGGCGCGGTGTGGTGCTTAACGTAATCCTGAATTTCCTTTTTAAGCTCTTCGGTCGGTTCTGTACCCTTTACAAGCACTATGCTTGCCTTTACCACCTGACCGCGAACCTCGTCGGGCGCGGCGGAGACACCGCACTCAAGCACATAGGGCAGCTCCATTATTACGCTTTCTATCTCGAACGGTCCTATGCGGTAGCCCGAAGACTTGATAACGTCGTCCACTCTGCCCACATACCAGTAAAAGCCGTCCTCGTCTCTCCACGCGGTGTCGCCCGTGTGGTAGTAGCCGTCGTGCCATACCTCGTCGGTCTTTTCTTGGTTTTTATAATATCCCGCAAACAGTCCGCAGGGTACTTTATCGGACGTTTTAACCACAATCTCGCCGGTTTCGCCGTCGGGCACGGGATTGCCGTCGGGATCCAATATATCCACGTCATAAGCGGGCGTAGGCTTGCCCATTGAGCCTAATTTATGGCTGTTGCCCATAAGGTTTGCTATCATTAAGGTAAGCTCTGTCTGCCCGAAGCCCTCCATTATCTGAAGCCCCGTAGCCTTTTCAAACTGTCGGTAAACCTCCGGATTTAAAGCCTCGCCCGCCGTAGTCATATGCTTTATTGAGGATAGATCGTACTGCGAAATATCCTGCTTTATCATCATTCTGAGCATTGTCGGCGGCGCGCAGAAGGTGGTTATGTTGTACTTTGCAAACATAGGCAGTATGTCCGCCGCGTCAAAGCGGTCAAAATCGTATGTAAACACCGCGCCCTCGCACAGCCACTGCCCGTAAAGCTTGCCCCAGAGCGCCTTGCCCCACCCTGTTTCGGAAATGGTGAAGTGCAGCCCGTTTTCATCTACGCCATGCCAGTATTTCGCCGTTACGTAGTGCCCCAGCGCGTATTTATAGTTATGCGCCGCAATTTTCGGGTAGCCCGTTGTGCCTGAGGTAAAGAACATAAGCATTAAGTCATCGCCGCAGGCGGTATCCTCCGTGCGGTAGAAGTGCGCCGAGAAAAGCGGAAATTCCTCATCGAAATTATGCCAGCCCTCGCGCTCGCCGCCCACCAATATTTTGGTTTTAAGGGTGGGGCTTGCAGGCTCTGCCAAGTCGACCTGATGCGCCACGTCGCCGTCGGCGGTACATACTATAGCGCTGACCTCCGCCGCGTTAAAGCGGTAGTCAAAATCGTGCTCCTGCAAAAGGTTTGTTGCGGGAATTGCAACCGCGCCTAATTTATGCAGCGCCAGTATTGCATACCAGAACTGGTAGTGGCGCTTAAGCACCAGCATTACGCGGTCGCCCTTTTTAATGCCGAGGGATTTAAAGTAGTTTGCGCACTGGTTAGACGCGCGTTTCATATCGTTAAAGGTAAAGCGGCGCTCCACCTTATTTTTATCAATATGCAGCATTGCAAGCTTTTTAGGTGACTTCTTCGCTATTTCGTCCACAATATCAAAGGCGAAGTTGAATTTATCCTCGTTTTTAAACTCTATTTTTTCCAGCGCGCCGTTTTCGGCTTCTGTGCACTCCACAAATTTTGAAGAAACATATTCTTTATTGCCCGAATGTGCCGAAACTATGGTATCGCGGATAACGTTTTCCTTAATGTCCTCGCCCGGCAGCACCACCGCCACGAAAAGGCAGTCTCTGCCGTCTACCGCTATCATACCGTGGGGAGTTGAGGAGTTATAGTAAATGCTGTCGCCCTCGCTTAAATATTCCACATTTTCGCCTATCTGCACCTTTAGTCTGCCGCTCATAACAAAGTCAAATTCCTGACCGGAGTGCTTTGTTAAATGTATCGGCTTGTTTTGCAGCTCCTCGCTGTATTCATAGCGCACCCAGTAAGGCTCGGCTATTTTTTTGCGAAAAAGCGGCGCTAAGTTCTGAATTTCTATTCCGTCCTCTTTAGCGGTTTCCTGCCCCTGCCCCTTGCGGGTAACGGTGTAGGAGGAAAGGTGGGCGCTCTGCCCTTCAAGCAGATCGGTTATTCCTATTCCGAAAGCCAATGAACATTTATGAATAAAGGTGAACGGAAAATCAAGCTCACCGTTTTCGTAAGCCCTGTAATCTTCTAAGCTTACTTCGGTTTTTTTCGCCATATCCGTCTCGGTAATGTCGCATATCTCCCGCATTTCGCGAATTCGCTTTGCTACCTCTTTTAATTTATCGGTCGATACTGTTGCCATTTTTTACTTCCTCCTTAATGTAATTCAAATAAAAAAACACCCGTCTCAAATTTCTTTGAGACGGGTGTTGAATTAACACTCGCGGTACCACTCAAATTGCGGTTATAAAAAACCGCCGCTCTTCGGAATCAAACAATTCCTATGCCTTTACGCAGCAATCACGGGAAAACCTACTTAAATTTCAGCCCTCCGGCTCGGAAGCGATGGGTCAAACGAAATTATCACTGCCGGTTTGCACCAACCACCGACTCTCTTAAAGCTTTAACTTCAGACCGTCTTCGTCACAGCTTTTTAAGTTTGAGGTAATTATAGCACCATGCCGGAAATTTGTCAACAGTTTTTTAAACAAAAAGCGTGCAGCCCTGTTTTTTAAAATATTCTATTTTTTCATATATAAGCTTTTCGGGCACCTTAAGCTCCTTTGCCAGACACTCTATGCACATAAACTCGCGGCTTCCGCGGTTTATAAATTTTTTATGCGCGCCTATATCGTTAAATGAAAGCTCTTTCCCGCAATGCATACAGCAGGTCATTATTTATTCACCACTTTACAACGGTATACCAGACAGTCAAACGGCTTAATGCTATGTATAAACGTGCCGTTTTTAACCGTTACGGTCTCGTCTTCCCACACATTGTGCATACAAAGCGTTTTACCCGTGCTTTCGGGCAGACCGAATTCGTCAAGATTTATTTTCACGGTTCCGTCTTCATCACTGAAATTGAAAAAGCCTACCGCTATATCGCCGTTTTCAAGATTACGCGCATATGCTTTAACATTTTTGTTTCCAAACAGGGAAAGACTGAACACCTGCCTGCAGTCTTCGTCCTGATTTATTTTTATAAGCTCTTTATTAGTAAGAATTTTAAGTGTCTCGTC
>DJET01000043.1 GCA_002431945.1 Ruminococcaceae bacterium UBA5891
ACGGGTATGCCCTCGCCTTTCTCGGTATATTCTATGTTAAGACCGTCTATAATAACATTCATAAAACACAACCCCGATTATATTTTATAATCCTGAATTTCTATTATACCAAAAATAGGTATAAAAAAGAAGAGTTTTTTTAAAAAAATATTATTAGGACAAAATTTGCAATTTGTCTATTTACTTTTGGTGTAAAAAACTGTAAAATACAAATATAACCCGATTGGAGGTGCTTTAGTTGGCAAAAACAATGGCGGAAGAGATTACCGCCGCCGAGCACTCGGCAGAAAAAACGATTTCGGACGCAGAGAAAAACGCGCAGCTTATTTTAAGCGCCGCCCGCGAAAAAGCCAAAAGCGAACGAAAACGTATACTTGAAAACGCCGAAAGCGCGGCGGACAAGCTTTTAAGCGAGTCACGGCAAAAGGCAGAGCAGCTTAAAGCGGCGACAAAGCTTGAAGCCGAAAACGCGCTTGATACCTTAAAGCAAAGCTATGATAAAAATATCACGGCGGCCGTAAGCAAAGCGGTAGAAATTTTAAAAAGCTGATTTTTAAAAAATATATAAAAAGTGTGGTGATTTTATTTGGCTAAGCTTAAATGCAAACTGGTAAGTATTTACGCGCCTAAGCGTGATGAAAAGGCTATACTTCGCCGTCTTCAGGAAATGGCTGTAATGGATATTAAGTCGGCGGCGGAGGACGAGGAAATATCCGCTCTGCCGGCGGGCTTTACAAAAACCGACACCGAGGATATGGTGGCGGCTTACGAGCGGAACGCGGAAACCGCCGCGGCGGCTATAAAAATACTGAACACAAGAGCGCCCCGCAAAAAAGGGCTTGCGGGAATGTTCGGCGGAGCGCGGTATTTAGAGCCGGAGCGCTTTTATTTAAAGCACGAACAGATAGAAAGCGCGTTATCGCTTGCAAGCACGGTAATTGAAGACGACCGCGCCATTGCCGAGGAAAAGGCGGAAACAGCCAGGCTTAACACAACGCGTGAGCAAATGCTGCCTTGGTTGCCGCTTGATGTGCCGCTTTCTTACTCTGGCACGGCAAAAACAAAGGCTTTTATAGGCACTGTGGCAGGTATTTACACGCTTGACAGCTTAAACGAGAAAATAGCCGAAACAGACCCTGGGCTGACCATTTACACCGAAATAATAAATACGGGCAAAGACCTTACCTATATTTTCGCCTGCACCCCAAAGGCTCAGGCGGAAAAAGCCGAGGCGGCGCTGAGAACGCTCGCCTTTGCGCGGCCCGTGCAGATAACCTCAAAGCTGCCGCGGGATAAAATAGCCTCGAAAGAGGAAAGAGCAGCCAAATGTAAGGAACGGATCGACGGGTATATTAAGGAAATAAGGGATATATCCGAAAGATCGGAAGAAATTGAAGGGCTGTACGATTACTGCAAGCGCCACGCCGAGCGGTACAAAGCGATAGGCGACGCAGGCGAAACGGCGCACACGGTGCTTATAAAGGGCTATGTTACCGAGCGCGACCTGCCTTACCTTGAAAAGCAGCTGAATAAGCAGTTTACTGTGGTTATAGAGGCAGAGGACGCGGATAACGAAAAAGCGCCCGTGGTGCTTAAAAACAACGCTTTTGCGCGGCCTGCCGAA
This sequence comes from Ruminococcaceae bacterium UBA5891, assembly GCA_002431945.1. Taxonomy (GTDB): domain Bacteria; phylum Bacillota; class Clostridia; order Oscillospirales; family Acutalibacteraceae; genus UBA737. The sequence continues at coordinate 1,625 of DJET01000043.1, forward strand.
TCGCTTGTTAAAATGTATTCGCTGCCGGGTCCGCACGATATAGACCCCACGCCGATAACGGGATTTTTCTATTACCTGTTTTTCGGTATGATGTTCTCTGACGCGGGCTACGGGATTATTATGATATTAGCAACGACCTTTGCGCTTAAAAAGCTCCACCCCTCGCCCTCAATGAAGCAGAGTATGCGCCTTTTCCGCTACTGCGGAATATCCACGTTTTTGTGGGGGCTTGTGTACGGCAGCTTTTTCGGGGACAGTATAGCGGTTATAAGCGAAAGCTTTTTCGGGCACAAGGTGGCGCTGCCCGCGCTTATAGACCCGATGAACGGCGACGCGGTGACAATGCTTATTTTAAGCCTTGCTTTAGGTCTTATTGAAATAATAGTAGGTCTTTGCGCTAAGTTTGCAACCTGTATTAAAAACGGCGACAAGGCGGGTGCGTTTTTCGACGCGGGGCTTTGGATAACCGAACTTATAGGTCTTACGGTAATGGCGGCGGGCTTTGTAATATTGCCGGCGCTTAAAACCGTGGGTATTGTTTTGGCGATAGGCTCTGCTGTGGGGCTTATACTCACGCAGGGGCGCGATAAGAAAAACCCCATAGCGCGGCTTTTCTCAGGTATTACCTCGCTTTACGATATTACAAGCTATGTAAGCGATCTGCTTTCATTCTCGCGCCTTATGGCGTTAGGTCTTACAACCTCGGCTATGAGCGCGGTATTTAATATGTTAGCCGGTATGGGCGGCAGAACCGTGGGCGGATTTTTAATGCTGTTTATTATATTCCCGCTCGGTCACGCAATAAACTTCGGGCTTAATATTTTGGGCGCGTATGTTCATACGTTACGACTTCAGTATGTAGAGCTGTTCTCAAAGTTTTACGAGGGCGGCGGAAAAGAGTTTAAAGCATTTTCAACTAATACAAAATATACACAGTTGGATCTAAATTCTAAGGAGGAAAATTAAAATGACAATGGGTACTTTTTTAGCGCTTTTGGGCGCGGCACTGGCAACAATTTTCGCAGGTATAGGCTCTGCGCGCGGCGTAGGTATGGCGTGCGAGGTTGGTATGGGCGTTTTGGCTGAGGATCCTTCAAAATTCGGTAAAATGCTGGTTTTAGAGCTTCTCCCCGGTACGCAGGGACTGTATGGATTTATAGTTTCCTTTATCGTGCTTACCAAAATCGGCGTTTTCGGCGGACTTCAAAGCCTTACCACCTGGAACGGCTTTATGATCCTTGCGGCTTGCCTGCCTATCGCTTTCGGCGGTTTGCTTTCGGCTATTTCGCAGGGCAAAGCGGCAGTTGCGGGTATCTCGCTTTTCGCTAAGGACGAAAGCGCGTTCCCGAAGGCGCTTGTTTCCATTACCCTTGTTGAAATTTACGCCCTTTTGGCGTTCCTTATTTCGTTCCTTACCGTAATTCTTCTGTAAGGTGAAAGCTATGACCTCAAGTGAAAAAATACTTGCCGGCATTGCGGGCGAGGCAAAAACAGAGGCGGAGAAAATAACAGCCGAGGCCGAAAAGCAGGCGGCAGAAATTACTGCCGCGGCAAAGGCAGAAGCCGAAACGGAAGCCGAGAAAATAAAGGCGGACGCAGAGAAAAAGGCGGAGCTTATTATAAGCTCCGGCAAATCCTCAGCCGAGCTTTTAAAGCGCGATACGGCGCTTAACTGCCGCAGAGAGCTTATTGAAAAGGCGCTTATCACGGTTGCCGATACCGTAAACGCATACGGCGATAAGGATTATTTTGATTTTCTGCTTACTTTAATTAAAAAAGAAAAGCTAAACGGCAAGGGCGAGGTTTATTTATCCGTTAAGGATAAGGTCCGCGATATTGCGGCTTTTAAATCAGAGTTCAGCGCTCTTAACCTTACTTTAAGCGATACCTTTGCCGATATAAACGGCGGTTTCATACTTAAATACGGCGATATTCAGATAAACGGCGAATTATCCGCGCTTATTCACGAAAAGCGCGATATGCTGACAGACGAGTTAAATAAAGCGCTGTTTAACTGAAACTAAACTTAAAAAGAAGGTGAGACTATGCCGGAAAAATCTGTCGGCTTTGCAATAGGCAATTTAAGGGCGAGAGAAAACAGGCTTTTAAAGAAAAACGATCTTTCGGGCTTTGCCGCCGCAAATAACGTAACCGAGCTTGCGCGTATGCTGCGTGATAAAGGTATAGGTAAGACCGACGGCGCCGACGTGCCTGTTCTTTTGCACGAGGACGCCGAGGAAATGTGGAAATACCTGACGGACAACGCGCCCGATACCACCGCTTTTGCGCCGTTTTTATGTGAAAATGATTTTCATAACTACAAGGCGGTGCTTAAGGGCATTATAAGAGGCAGAGAATACGAAAGCTTACTTATACTGCCTGCAAGCGTGGAGCTGTCGGCTCTCGAAAAGGCGGTAAAGGAAAAACGGTTTGACCTGCTGCCCGATTATATGCAAAAGCCTGCCGCAGAGGCGTATGACGTTTTAGTAAAATCGGGCGACAGCCAGCTTGCCGACTGCATTACAGACGCGGGCTGTATGTCGGCGCAAAGATTGCTTGCCGAAAAATCGAAAAATACGGTTATAAAAGACCTTATAACCGTTTCGGTGTTTTATAAAAACATTAAAGCGGCTTTGCGCGCCGCAAAAACGGGCAGAAGCGCACAGTTCATAGAAAGCACCCTTACCGAAACCGGCGTTGTTTCCAAAAAGGCTATGGTAACGGCGGCGCTCGGCAGTGAAGAAAAGGTTTTGGAGCTGCTTAGTAAGGCGGTTACCGTTGGCGGCGCAGAGGCTGCCGAGGCGTATAAAAAATCACCGGGTGATTTTGAAAAATACGCCGATAACAGGCTGATTTCCACCGCTAAAAGGTGCAAGTATATAACTATCGGTATAGAGCCGCTTATAGGCTATATGTTAGCCCGCAAGGCGCAAATAACCGATTTGCAGATAATTTACAGCGGCGTTAAAACAGGGCAAGGCTCCGAGAAAACGCTTGAAAGGCTGCGTGAGCTTTATGGTTAAAATAGCGGTTTTGGGCGATACCGAAAGCATAAAAGGCTTTGCGGCGGTAGGGCTTGATATTTACCCCTGCGATAACGATACGGAGAGCGCCGCAGAGTTTAAAAAAATAGTTAATGCCGACTACGGCGTTATTTTCGTAACCGAGAGGTTAGTACCGTTTCTTCAAAAGGAAATAGAAAAGGTAAACCGTCAGCTTTCCCCCTCGGTTGTGCCGATCACGGGCGTTTCGGGCAATAACGGTTCGGGCGTGGCGGCGCTTAAGAGCGCGGTGGAAAAAGCGGTCGGCTCGGATATAATTTTCAACAGATAGGAGTAATCACAATGACCGAAGGAACTATAACCAAGGTTGCGGGCCCTCTTGTTATTGCGGAGGGTATGCGCAACGCGGATATGTTCGACGTTGTGCGCGTTTCGGATAAGCACCTTATAGGCGAAATAATAGAAATGCACGGCGATAAGGCTTCAATTCAGGTTTATGAGGAAACTGCGGGCTTAGGTCCCGGCGAAAAGGTGGTTTCCACTGGTAAGCCTTTGAGCGTTGAATTGGGACCGGGACTTATCGGCTCGATATTCGACGGTATTCAAAGACCGCTTGCCGAGATAATGAAAGTAAGCGGCACTAATCTTCAGCGCGGCGTTGAGGTGCCGAGCCTGCCGAGAGATAAAAAGTGGCACTTTACACCTGCAAAAAAGGTGGGCGACGAAGTAAACGCGGGCGACACCGTGGGCACGGTGCAGGAAACCGCGATTGTAAACCACAAAATTATGGTGCCTAACAGAATAAAGGGCAAAATTGTAGAAATAGCCGAGGGCGACTACACGGTTGAAGAAACGGTTTATAAAGTAGAGACCGATAAAGGCATAAAGGAATTTACCCTTATGCAGTCTTGGCCTGTTCGCGTGGGCAGACCGTATAAACGCAAATTATCGCCCGATATTCCGCTTGTTACAGGTCAGCGCGTTATCGATACGCTGTTCCCGATAGCAAAGGGCGGCGTTGCGGCGGTTCCGGGACCTTTCGGTTCGGGCAAGACCGTTGTGCAGCATCAGCTTGCTAAATGGGCGGCGGCGGATATTATAGTATACATCGGCTGCGGCGAGCGCGGCAACGAAATGACCGACGTTTTAAACGAATTTCCGGAGCTTAAAGATCCGAGAACGGGCAACTCTTTAATGGAGCGCACCGTGCTTATTGCAAACACATCGGATATGCCTGTTGCGGCGCGCGAAGCCTCAATTTACACCGGCATTACAATTGCCGAGTATTTCCGCGATATGGGCTACACCGTGGCGCTTATGGCAGACTCAACCTCGCGCTGGGCGGAGGCTTTGCGTGAAATGTCGGGCAGACTTGAAGAAATGCCGGGCGAAGAAGGCTACCCCGCTTACTTGGGCTCGCGCCTTGCGCAGTTCTATGAGCGCGCGGGCAGAGTTATTGTAAACGGCGAGGGCGAAACAGAGGGCGCGCTTTCGGTTATCGGCGCGGTATCCCCTCCCGGCGGCGATATTTCGGAGCCTGTATCGCAGGCAACCCTGCGTATAGTAAAGGTTTTCTGGGGGCTTGATTCAGCCCTTGCATACAAGCGCCACTTCCCTGCTATAAACTGGCTTACAAGCTATTCGCTTTATGCCGATTCGCTGTCGGACTGGTTCAATAAAAACGTTAAGCCCGATTGGTACAAGCTGCGCGGCAGACTTATGGCTATTTTACAAGAGGAATCCGAGCTTGAAGAAATAGTAAAGCTTGTAGGTATGGACGCCCTCTCCCCTTCTGACCGCTTAAAGCTTGAGGCGGCAAGGTCTATAAGAGAGGACTATCTGCACCAGAACGCGTTTGACGAGGTTGATACCTACACCTCGCTTAACAAGCAGTATCTGCTTATGGAGCTTATCCTGGCGTTTTACGATAAATCGCTTGAGGCGCTGGGTAAAGGCGCGGCTATTGAAAAAATAGTTGCAATGCCATCGCGCGAGCGCATAGGCCGCTTTAAGTATGCAGATGAAAAGCAGACCGAAAACGAATATAACGAAATTTTGTCCGAGCTTGACAGCGACATTGAAAAGGCTGTTAAGGCGAAGGACGAGACTTAAGGAGGGGAACTGCTATGCCAAAGGAATATAAAACCATACGCGAGGTTGCAGGACCTCTTATGATGGTAAGCGACGTTGATAACGTAAAGTATGACGAGCTCGGCGAAATCGAGTTGCCTAACGGCGATATTCGCCGCTGCAAGGTGCTTGAAATAAACGGCACAAACGCATTGGTTCAGCTTTTTGAAAACTCCGCGGGAATTAACCTTGCCGATTCAAAGGTGCGCTTTTTAGGGCGCGGAATGGAACTGCCCGTATCGCCCGATATGCTTTCCCGCGTGTTTGACGGACTGGGCAGACCTATTGACGGCGGTCCCGAAATAATACCCGAAAAACGAATGGATATTAACGGCAGACCTATGAACCCTGCCGCGAGAAATTATCCGCAGGAGTTTATTCAAACGGGCGTTTCCGCAATCGACGGGCTTAACACACTGGTAAGAGGGCAAAAGCTGCCTATCTTCTCAGCGTCAGGTCTTCCGCACGCAAACCTTGCCGCACAGATAGCAAGGCAGGCAACCGTGCTTGGCGATAACAAACAGTTTGCCGTTGTTTTCGCCGCAATGGGTATTACCTTTGAAGAGTCCAATTTCTTTATAGATTCCTTTAAGGAAACAGGCGCTATTGACAGAACGGTAATGTTTGTAAACCTTGCTAACGACCCTGCAATAGAGCGTATTGCAACGCCGAAAATGGCGCTTACCGCCGCAGAATACCTGGCATTTGACCTTGGTATGCAGGTGCTTGTTATTATGACCGACATTACAAACTACGCCGACGCTCTGCGTGAGGTATCCGCCGCGCGTAAGGAAGTGCCGGGCAGGCGCGGTTACCCCGGATATATGTATACCGACCTTGCAACCCTTTACGAGCGCGCAGGCAGACTTAAGGGCAAAGATGGCTCTATAACCCTTATACCCATTTTAACAATGCCCGAAGACGATAAGACACACCCTATCCCCGACCTTACAGGCTATATTAC
>DJET01000042.1:0-4690 GCA_002431945.1 Ruminococcaceae bacterium UBA5891
TTTATTATACGAGGAAGCAAAGAGCATTTAGGGGACCCTTCCAATTGGGTCCCCTATAACCCCCCTGCGGCAAGCAGGACATTGCACAGCCGTCAGCCACAGCACCCAAATCTGCTTGCCCAATGGCACAAGGGGGTTCCCCTTGTGAATCCCCGTTCGTATAGTCTTACGGTGTATTAAGCTATATGGCACATATAGCTTAATACAAATTCAAAAGCTTTAATATCTCCGTAATGCTTTACGGGTATTAAAGCTTTTTTATTTCGTAAGCTTAGTACAAACCTTATTACAATGCTTTTGTCTTGTGCAGGGGTTTCAAAAGGGGTTACCCCTTTTGCCGTTTGTTGAGAGCGGAGATGCAGTTTTATTAAAAACGCTGTTTGCTAAATCGTCCGCTCGAACAGGAAGGTTCGGAAACCCGATCGGAAGGGTTTCCGACGGCTCTTTTCCCTATTTCTGTCCGTACAGAAATAGGGTGCCCGCGCGGCACGAGCGCAAGAAGATTTATTCCTTTGAAAAGGGAAAACGGACTGCCGCGCACCTTTCGGTGCTCGCAATGACAAGGCAACAGCTTATTGCACACACCTTGCGGCATTCGTAGCAACTAAATGGTGTGTCATTCTGAGCGCATAGCGCGAAAGAATCCGTAATTCTCCTTAAAAGAAAAACGGATTGCCGCGGGGCTAAAGCCCCTCGCAATGACAAAACATTTATTTAACACAAAAAAGCTTTAACACACCGTAAATCAAAACGGCTGTGCTAAAGCTTTTGTTACATAATTCCGCATTCCGAATTACGAATTCCGCATTATTTCCCGCTGTCGCCGTAGTTTGAAAGAACGCGGGCGGACGGGTCGTTTACGTTACAGCCCTCCCATTCCTTGTTGGGCATCCAGAAATCCTTTACCATTTCCGCCTGACCGGGATATTTTTCTTCAAATATCTCGCGGTACAAAAGCGACTCCTTGGTAAAAGGCGCGGCAAAATCGTATTTTTTGCACTTTTCTTCAAATTCCTTATCGGTATACCTTGTCTCGGCATATTCCTTTAAATAGTCTACCATAGAGTGGCCCACCGCGTCGGAAAACGCCGCCTTTTCGCGCATAAGTATATCGTAGGGCAGGTAATCCCCCTCGAACGCGTGGCGCAAAAGGTATTTGCCCTTGTTGTACTTGTTCATCTTCATTTCGGGGTCTACGCTCATAACGTATTTTACAAAATCAAGATCGCCGAACGGCACGCGCGCCTCAAGCGAGTTTACCGAAATACAGCGGTCGGCACGCAGAACGTCGTACATATGCAGCTCGCGCACACGCTTTTGCGATTCCTTTTGAAACTCCTCGGCGTTCGGCGCAAAATCGGTATACTTATAGCCGAAAAGCTCGTCTGATATTTCACCCGTAAGCAAAACCCTTATATCGGTGGTTTCGTGTATCGCCTTGCATATAAGGTACATACCTATGCTTGCGCGTATGGTGGTAATATCGTAGGTGCCTAAGAGCGCTATAACGTCGGGCAGCGCCTTTAAAACGTCTTCCTTTGTTATAATGATCTCGCGGTGGTCGGAGCCGATATAATCCGCAACCTCTTTTGCGTATTTAAGGTCGATAGCGTCGGTACTCATACCGATGGCAAAGGTTTTAATCGGCTTTTTTAAAAGCTTTGCGGAAACCGCACACACAAGCGAGGAATCAAGCCCGCCGCTTAAAAGAAAGCCGAGCGGCGCGTCGGCGTCAAGCCGTTTTTCAATGCCTGCCACTAATTTATCGTGTATGTTTTTGCATACCGTTTCAAGGTCGTCGTGACAAACCTTATCCACCGCCGCTATATCGTTATAGCAGATAAATTTGCCGTCCTTATAATAGTGTCCGGGCGGGAAGGGCATAATTTTGCTTACAAGCCCCACAAGGTTTTTAGGCTCGGAAGTGAATATCGGTTTTTTATCCTCGTCAAGCCCGTAATATAATGGGCGAATACCGATAGGATCGCGCGCGGCTATAAGCCCGCCCTTTTCGCCGTCGTATATTATAAGCGCAAATTCGGCGTCAAGCATTTTGAACATATCGGTGCCGTAAAGCTCGTACAGCGGCAGTAATATTTCGCAGTCGGACTCGCTTTCAAAGGTATAGCCGCGCTTTATAAGGTCTTCCTTTATGGGGCGGAAGCCGTAAATTTCGCCGTTGCACACAAGCTTATTATTCTTATAGGTAAAGGGCTGCATACCCTTATCGGTAAGCCCCATTATCGCAAGACGGTGAAATCCCAAAAAGCCGTTATTGTTAAGCTCCTCGATTTTTGACATATCCGGACCGCGCGAAACGGTCATATCAAAGCCTAACTTAAACTCCTCTTTAGGAATACGGCTTCCTATATAGCCCATAACAGAACACATAAATTTTTCCTCATTTCTTGTCTTTATAAAAGCCAATGCCTCCCTCATAAGAGGGAGGTGGCACGGCGGATATCTCTGCAAAGCAGAAACACCGACCGAATAAAATCTTTTTTTAATACTGCTCTACATCCTGCAGTGCGTCGTAGCCCTCTTCGCCGGTACGAACCTTTACAACGTTTTCAACATCGTAAACAAATATCTTACCGTCGCCTATGTGACCGGTGTAAAGCACCTTTTTAGCGGTTGCTATAACAAGCGATACAGGAACCTTTGCTACCACTATATCAACCTGAATTTTAGGTAACAGCGAGGTTTCAACCAAAGCGCCGCGGTAATATTCGGGCTGACCTTTCTGCACGCCGCAGCCCATAACGTGGCTTACGGTCATACCTGTAATGCCAATGCCCACCATTGCGTTTTTAAGGCTTTCAAGGCGCGACTCCTTGCAGACAATTTCAACCTTTGTGATCTTCTGTCCGTCCGCCTTTGCGGGTACGTCTGCCGCAACCTTGGGCATTTCCTTTACTTCAACCGCCTCGGCAACAGGAGTATCGCCGGTAACCGCGGGAACCTCCTCGCCCTCGTCTATATATTCGGGCAGCATTGCAATACCTGCATATGCGCTTGTAAGGCCGTGCTCTTTAACGTCAAGACCTTCCATTTCCTCTTCACGCGAAACACGAAGACCGAAAATCTTTTTTATAATAAGGAACGAAATTGTTATTGTAACTGCAGTCCATGCGGCGGTTGAGAACATACCGAGCAATTGAAGGCCCAATTGCTTAAAGCCGCCGCCGTAGAAAAGACCTTCGCCTGCGATTTGGTTAGCGCCGAAGTTTACGCCGTCGCCTATGCCGCGGGCAAACGCGGGGGCGGATTTAGTAGCGAAAAGACCTACCGAGATAGTACCCCAGATACCGTTGCAGAAGTGAACCGCAACAGCGCCTACCGGATCGTCCACGTGAAGCTTATAATCAAGGAACCAAACGCCGAACACCACTATAAGTCCCGAAACCGCGCCTATTACTATTGCGCCGAATGCGTCGCACACATCGCACGGAGCGGTAATCGCAACAAGACCTGCAAGGGAAGCGTTTAAGCACATTGAAACATCGGGCTTGCCGTATTTTACCCAAGTGAATATCATAGCAACAACCGTTGCAACAGAGGGAGCGATTGTGGTGGTAACAAATATCGAGCCCATTTCGTCAATAGAGGTTGCCGCCGCGCCGTTAAAGCCGTACCAGCCGAGCCAAAGAATGAACACGCCGAGGCAGCCTATCGGCAGGTTGTGACCGGGGAAAGCGTTGACCTTTGTGATTTTTCCCGCTTTATCCCTTGTGAATTTACCTATACGCGGACCTACCATAGCCGCGCCTATCAAAGCGCATATACCGCCTACCATATGTATGCAGTTCGAACCGGCGAAATCGTGGAAGCCGAGCTTTGAAAGCCAGCCGCCGCCCCATGTCCAGTGAGCCTCGACAGGGTAAATAACCGCCGATATAACCGCCGAATAAACGCAGTAGGAAAGAAATCTGGTTCTTTCAGCCATAGAGCCCGAAACTATTGTTGCGGTTGTGGCGCAGAACACAAGGTTGAACACGAAGTTTGCCCAGTCGAAATTTGCGTAATCCGTAAAAATGTCAAACCCCGGTTTGCCTATAATTCCCACAAGGTCTTCGCCTAAGAAAAGCCCGAAGCCTATAAGAATAAACATTACCGTACCGATACAAAAATCCATAAGGTTTTTCATCAGTATGTTTCCAGCGTTCTTTGCTCTGGTAAAGCCCGTCTCTACCATTGCAAAGCCCGCCTGCATCCAAAACACAAACGCCGCGCCGATTAAGAACCACACGCCGTATACTTCGCTGTGTATTGCGTCATATATTGCTTGACTCATAAAAAATCATCCCTTAAAATTTTTAAATTTTTCTTTTTATTTTACGCTGAAAAGCAGATCGCCGTATGAAGGATAAGGCCAAATTTCGGCGGGCATTACGGTTTCAAGCTCGTCTACCGTAATTCTAAGCTCGCTCATAGCGCCGAACACCGCGTCCTTATAATACATTGAAAGCTCCTGCGTTTCGCTTATTTCCTTAGCCTTTAATACCGCCTGCTCTAACTTTTCGGTCTTTTTATACGCCGCGGCGTTAAGCTTGCTTATTTTGGTTAAAATCTCTTTTTCGTAGGTTGCGTCAATATCGCCGCACGCCGCCTTTGCCAAAACGGCGTCTGACAGCTCGTGCGAATACTTGCTTACCGCAGGCAAAATATCCTTTTTCGCCATATCTATCAT
>DJET01000042.1:4802-26352 GCA_002431945.1 Ruminococcaceae bacterium UBA5891
TCGGTTTCGGAATAAACCTTGTGCGAAATAAACAGCTTTAGGTTCTTTTCGTGCAGGGAATAGGGCAGGCACTCAGGCGTGGTGCGAAGATTTAACAGTCCGCGCTTTTCGGCCTCGGCAAGCCATGCGTCGTCGTAACCGTTGCCGTTAAAGATTATGCGCTTGTGGTCGGTAATCGTCTTCTTAATAAGCTCGTGCAGGGTTTCTTCAAAATTGGCCGCGCCCTCAAGCTCGTCTGCAAACTGCTTTAATTCCTCTGCAACCGCGGTGTTAAGCACAACGTTTGTGCAGGAAACAGATGAAGAGGAGCCGAGCATTCTGAACTCGAACTTATTGCCCGTAAACGCAAAGGGCGAGGTTCTGTTGCGGTCGGTAGAGTCCTTCGGGAACTTAGGCAGCGTATGTACGCCGATTTTAAGAATTTCCTTTTCCTTGCCGCCGTAGGGCTCGTCTTTTTCAATTGCCCTTAAAACCTCGGTAAGCTCGGTGCCAAGGAACATTGAAACTACCGCGGGCGGCGCTTCGTTGGCGCCTAAGCGGTGATCGTTTCCGGCAGAGGCAACGGATACTCTTAACATATCCTGATATTCGTCTACCGCCTTGATAACCGCGCAAAGGAAGGTTAAAAACTGCGCGTTTTCATACGGTGTGTCGCCGGGGTTTAAAAGGTTAACGCCCGTATCGGTTGTAAGCGACCAGTTGTTGTGCTTGCCGCTTCCGTTAACGCCGGCAAACGGCTTTTCGTGAAGCAGGCATACCATATGGTGCTTTTTGGCAACCTTTTGCATAATTTCCATTGTAAGCTGGTTGTGATCCGCCGCAATATTGGTGGTGGTGAATATAGGCGCCAGCTCGTGCTGCGCGGGGGCAACCTCGTTATGCTCGGTCTTTGCAAGAATGCCTAATTTCCAAAGCTCGTCGTTAAGGTCGTTCATAAACGCCTGAACGCGCGGCTTTATAATTCCGAAATAGTGATCCTCAAGCTCCTGCCCTTTAGGCGGCTTTGCGCCGAAAAGGGTGCGTCCGGTATAAATAAGATCCTTACGCTTGTTGTAAACGTCCTCGTCTATAAGGAAATATTCCTGTTCGGGGCCTACCGTGGTTTTAACCGACTTAACTTCCGTTTTTCCGAAAAGCTTTAAAACCCTTAACGCCTGCTTGTTTATTGCCTGCATACTGCGAAGCAGCGGCGTTTTTTTATCAAGCGCCTCGCCGCCGTACGAGCAGAACGCGGTAGGAATGCAAAGCACGCCGTCCTTAATAAAGGCGTATGAGGTCGGATCCCAAGCGGTGTAGCCCCTTGCCTCGAACGTGGCGCGAAGACCGCCCGACGGGAACGAGGAAGCGTCCGGCTCGCCCTGAATCAGCTCCTTGCCCGAAAACTCCATTATCACCTTGCCGTCAGACGTGGGGGAAATAAAGCTGTCGTGCTTTTCGGCTGAAAGACCTGAAAGCGGCTGGAACCAGTGGGTAAAATGTGTGGCTCCCTTTTCAATCGCCCAGTCCTTCATAGCGTTTGCAACCACCGTTGCGGCGTTAGGGTCAAGGGAACGCCCGTCCTTAATGGTGCGCTGCAGCGCCTTGTAGGTTTCTTTCGGAAGACGCTCGCGCATTACGCTGTCGTTAAATACATTGCTTGCAAAAATTTCACTTATGCTCATAACAGTAACCTCTTTTCGGGCAAAACAAAAGCGGCAGGGGCGAAGATAAGGGAATTATCCCCTATGCGACGCCCTTGCCGCTTAATATTGCCTTTAGTATTAAAATCAAAAAAACGGCAGGGCAGCAGTTAAAACCGCCGGCGCCTTTGCCGTTTCATTGCGCTTATTATACTTCACCGCTTTTTCGTTGTCAAGAATTTTTTTCATTAAATTACTTTTTTCGGTATCTCATAGGTTTGGCTTAATTTTATTTTGTGATTTCACAAAATTGCCTAATAAAATTAAGCGAGGTTGCTCAAAACGGCTTTTTTGCCGCCGAAAGGCAAATTTTTCAAAATTGCGCACTTGACAAGGAAAGATAAAATTATTATAATATATATGAATTAAAAAAAGTAACATTGAGCAATGACGTTCGGTGGCGCCGGGGGACTTTTGTCCCCCCTTTAGGCGTCGACGAACGTTTTAATTTTTTACTGTATTTAAGGGAGGAACGGGAATGTACTCATACGATGAGGTTATGACCTTTGTAGAAGAGGAAGACGTTAAATTTATAAGGCTTGCCTTTTGCGATGTTCACGGCAGGCAGAAAAATGTATCGATTATGCCGTCGGAGCTTAAAAGGGCGTTTAACGAGGGTATATCCTTCGACGCGTCGGCGGTTACGGGCTTTGGCGACGTTGTCAGATCGGACCTGTTTCTGCACCCCGATCCGTCCACGCTTTCGGTTTTGCCGTGGCGCCCCTCTAACGGCAGGGTAGTAAGAATGTTTTGCGATATAAAATACCCCGACGGCACAAGGTTTGAAAAGGACGGAAGATATATATTAAAGCAGGCGGTAGAAAAGGCAAAGGAAATGGGTATTTCCTGCTTTTTCGGCGCAGAGTTTGAATTTTATCTTTTTAATCTCGACGATAACGGCAGCCCGACGGGCGAGACCTTTGACAAAGCGGGTTATATGGATATAGCGCCCGACGATAAGGGCGAAAACGTGCGGCGCGAGATATGCTTTAATTTGCTTGAAATGGGAATATCGCCCGAAAGCTCCCACCATGAGGAGGGCCCCGGACAAAACGAGATAGATTTTAAATACAGCGGCGCTCTTTCCGCGGCGGATAACGCCGTAACCTTTAAATCGGTGGTGCAAACGATAGCGCGCCGAAACGGGCTTTATGCCGATTTTTCGCCCAAGCCCTTAATGCACGAAAGCGGAAACGGGCTGCATATAAACGTATCCGTTAAATCGGAGAGCGGCAAGGATTTAAGCGATAGCTTTATGGCGGGCATTTTAGAGCATATAACCGAAATGACCGTGTTTTTAAATCCGGTTAAGGAATCCTATAAGCGCTTAGGCGAGAAAAAAGCCCCGAAATACGTTACATGGTCGCATGAGAACCGTTCCCAGCTAATACGCATACCCGCGGTTAAAAACGCGGCGAATAAACGCATAGAGCTGCGCTCGCCCGATCCGTGCGCAAACCCCTATATAGCCTATGCGCTTATAATTTACGCAGGGCTTGACGGGATAAAGCGCGGTCTTACCCCCGCCGCCCCCTTAAACGTAAATCTTTTCACCGCCGACGGCGAGGTGACCGACGGGCTTGTAAGCCTGCCCGATACCGTGGAAAAGGCAAAAAGCATAGCTGCACACAGCGAGTTTATTAAAGGAGCTTTGCCCGCGGGCTTTACCGAAAGCATTTGATTAAAGGAGGAAACGGCGTATGTACCGTGATAAATCGGCGCTGAGCGCGCTTATCGTTTCTTCTTCAAAGCAGGCGGCGGATTATCTGCGCGGTATTTTAGAGGGCTTAAGGTTTCACCCGATAGCCGAGGCCGTAAGCATTGCAGAGGCAAAGCGCCGCGAGCTTGAGACGCCTTTCGATCTATGTCTTATCAACACCCCGCTGCCTGATGACTTCGGTATAGAATTTGCCGAGGAGCTGTGCGAAAACAGCGCGGTGGGCGTGGTGCTGTTTGTTAAAGCCGAGCTTGCAGAGCAGGTAAGCTACAAGGTAGAGGATCACGGGGTTTTAACCTTTCCGCGCCCCGGCACAAGGCAGAGCATACAAAGCGCCGTAAAGCTTGCCGCCGCCACGCATAACCGCCTTGCGGCGTTTGAAAGGCGCGCGGTTAAATTAGAGGCTAAAATGAAGGAAATACGGCTTATAAACCGTGCAAAATGGCTGCTTATAGACCGTTATAATATGAGCGAAGAGGAAGCACACAAATACATAGAAAAAACCGCTATGGATAACTGCGCAACGCGCGGCGAGATAGCGGAGAATATAATAAGAACATACGAGAGTTAGAAAGAGGCAGGGAAAATGGAAGGTTCGTATAAAAAAACAAAGTATATTTTCGTAACGGGGGGCGTTGTATCGGGGCTTGGCAAGGGTATTACCGCCGCCAGTCTCGGCAGGCTGTTAAAGGCGCGCGGGCTTAAGGTTGCGGCGCAAAAGCTCGACCCTTATATTAACGTAGACCCCGGAACTATGAGCCCCTATCAGCACGGCGAGGTTTACGTTACCGAGGACGGCGCCGAAACCGACCTTGACCTCGGACATTACGAAAGATTTATAGACGAGGACTTAAACAAATACTCTAACCTTACAACGGGAAAGGTTTACTGGAATGTTTTAAATAAAGAGCGCCGCGGCGAGTATTTAGGCGAGACCGTGCAGGTAATACCGCATATTACAAACGAAATTAAGGAATTTATTTATTCCGTCGGCAAAAAAACCAACGCCGATATAGTAATAACCGAAATAGGCGGAACCACGGGCGATATTGAAAGCCAGCCGTTTTTAGAGGCTATACGTCAGGTGGGGCTTGAGGTAGGCAGAGAAAACTCGCTTTATATTCACGTTACCCTGGTGCCTTTCCTGCGCGGGTCGGACGAGCATAAAACCAAACCCACCCAGCACTCGGTTAAGGAATTGCAGGGTATGGGAATTAACCCGAATATAATCGTGCTTCGCTGCGACGAGCCGCTTGAAGAAAACATATTCAAAAAAATCGCCCTTTTCTGCAATGTAAAGCCCGATTGCGTTATTGAAAATATGACTATTCCCGTGCTTTACGAGGCGCCCATAATGCTTGAAAAAAATCATTTTTCGGATATAGTGTGCCGCGAGCTCGGAATATACACGGGCGAGCCCGACCTTACCGACTGGAACGAAATGCTTGACCGTATTAAAAACCGCAACAAAAAGGTAACTATCGGTCTTGTGGGCAAATACGTTCAGCTGCACGACGCATATTTATCCGTAGCCGAGGCGCTGCGCCACGCCGGCTATGTTTACGGCGCGAGGGTGCAGATAAAATGGATAGACTCTGAAACCGTAAACGATAAAAACGCCGCCGAAACCCTTGCCGGCTGCGACGGAATTTTGGTGCCGGGGGGCTTTGGCAACCGCGGAATAGAGGGTATGATAGCTACCGCGCGGTATGCGAGAACCTCAAACGTGCCGTATCTCGGAATCTGCCTCGGTATGCAGATAGCGGTTATCGAATTTGCAAGAAGCGTTTTGGGGCTGGCGGACGCAAACTCAGGCGAGTTTGACGAAAACTCCAACCACAAGGTTATAGATTTTATGCCCGACCAAAACAACGAAATGAACAAGGGCGGCACAATGCGCCTTGGCGCTTACCCCTGCAAAATAGCGGCGGGCACCAAAATGGCAGAGTGCTACAAGGCGGAGGAAATTAAGGAGCGCCACCGTCACCGTTACGAGTTTAACAACGATTACCGCGATGAAATGACCGCAAAGGGACTGGTTATAAGCGGTACCTCGCCCGATAATCACATTGTGGAGACCGTGGAAATTCCCGAAAACGATTTTTATGTGGGCGTGCAGTTCCACCCCGAATTCAAATCCCGACCGAATAAGGCGCACCCGCTGTTTATGGGGCTTGTAAAGGCGGGGCTTGACAGGCAAACAAAAAATTCGTAATTATAAAATAATCTTCAAATTATCCTTATAACAGTCTGTAAACTGCTCTGCATTGTCGCGGAGCAGTTTTTCGCATATTTTAAGATCCTTTTCGGTGTATGCCTTTTTTAAGTCTTCCTTTAACGACGTATAAGCTTTTAAAAGTATATAATTGGTTTTAAGCTCTTCTAAAGCCCATTGCATTTCTTCAAAATTTTCTTCAAGCATAGTTTAATACTTCCTTTTTTATATTTTACAATCATATTATAGGTTCACATATCGACCAAATCAAGGGTTAATTTATGAACCGTGGTATAATTGTATATATAAACAAAAGGCGGTTGTTTTAATTATGAAAAAATACAATGAAAGATTAAAAGAACTTCGCGAAGACAGAGATGTTACACAGCAATATGTAGCCGACTTGTTAAAAACTACCCGAAGCTACTACGGACAATACGAAAGAGGGGTAAGACCATTACCAATGGAGCATTTAATAACACTATGCAAATTTTACGGTGTTTCGGCGGATTATATTTTGGGCTTGCCTGAAAATATGCCGTTTCCGAAAAGATAATGTTTTTTTGAAAAGGGGAAACGGATTGCCACGGGGCTAAAGCCCCTCGCAATGACAGGATATTGCAGTTTTTTCGCTGACGTTATTTATCGGCACATACCGCATCTCTATACAGTAAGGGTTTCCAAGGGGAAGTTTGTCCCTTTGGTCATTCGGGAAGGTCCGGAAACCCGATCGGAAGGGTGTCCGACGGCTCTTTCCCCTATTTCTGTCCGTACAGAAATAGGGTGCCCGCGCGGCATGAGCGCAAGATGATTTTATTCTTTTGAAAAGGAAAAACGGATTGCCACAGCCGTTACACGGCTTCGCAATGACGGGGGCGGGGAAACGGATTGCCGCGCACCTGACGGTGCTTTCAATGACGAGGAAAGCGGCACGGTTTACCGTGACTAAGGGGGAAAAATGCTTTAATAAAGTCTTTTTTGACTACCCTTCAGTCGCCTGCGGCGACAGCTCCCCTGACAAGGGGAACCAAGGCGGTTTTTTCGGTACGCAAAACGGGGGCGCCCTGCGGCACCCCCGTTTTTTTACATTGTACCCGTTAGCCCGAAGCTGACCGAAAGCGCCTTATCAACGCGCCCCATAGAGCCTGTATCAAGGCTTCCCATTTTTTCCTTAAGGCGCTGTTTGTCAATGGTGCGCACCTGCTCAAGCAGTACTATTGAATCCTTGGCAAGTCCGCAGCCGTCCGCGTCCACCGAAATGTGCGTAGGCAGCTTTGTTTTGTCGCGCTGGCTTGTAATGGCGGCGGCTATAACGGTTGGGCTGTATTTGTTCCCCACGTCGTTTTGAATTATAAGTACCGGTCTTATACCGCCCTGTTCAGAGCCTACAACCGGGCTTAAATCGGCATAATAAATTTCTCCTCGCTTAATATTCATTGGTATTTCACGCTCCGCATATATTTATAAATGACGTATCTGTCCGTCGGCTAATTATATTTTTGCCTTTATTTGCATTAAATAATCAAAAATTTTTTCGGTACTTAATATATGCTATGTGTTTTTTGAAAAAGTGTTAATTCGGCGCTTTAATGTTAAATGTTGAAAAAATGCGGGTTTTAGTGTATAATTGATTCAATAAGGAAGGTGGAAGCGTTTGGATTTTGATTTAATCGGAAAAAACCGCACGGCGATAACGGAAAAAATAAAGGAAGCGGCGGGCTCGGCGCTTCCGATAGTGCTTATAGTAACGGTTTTATGTCTTTGCGCGGTTCCTATGCGAACCGACCTGCTTTTAAGCTTTTTCATAGGCACGGTTATGGTAATAGCCGGAATGGGCTTTTTTACACTCGGCGCAGACGCCGCCATGACGCCCATAGGCAATAAAATAGGCACCGCGCTTACAAAAACCAAAAATATGCCGCTTATTTTAACGGTAAGCTTTGTGCTTGGCTTTGCGGTAACGGTGGCAGAGCCGGATCTTCAGGTGCTTGCAAACACGGTTCCGCATATTAACAGCATTGTTTTGCTTTTGGCGGTAGGATCGGGCGTGGGCCTGTTTCTTGCGGTTTGTATGGTAAGAATACTTTACGGTATAAAATTAAGGTGGATACTGTTTATTTGCTATGCCTTAATATTTATTCTTTCCGCTTTTTCGGAAGCCGACTTTTTAAGCATAGCCTTCGATTCGGGCGGCGTTACAACAGGACCTATGACCGTGCCGTTTATACTGGCGTTCGGCGTGGGCGTTTCGCATATCAGAAGCGACGA
Source organism: Ruminococcaceae bacterium UBA5891 (assembly GCA_002431945.1). Lineage (GTDB taxonomy): Bacteria > Bacillota > Clostridia > Oscillospirales > Acutalibacteraceae > UBA737. Next base: position 12,682 of record DJET01000042.1, read on the forward strand.
AAGCGCCGAATCGGACAGCTTCGGTCTGGTGGCGCTTTGCTCGGTGGGGCCCATACTTGCCGTATTGATTTTAGGCTTTTTCTATTCGGGCTCAGGCGAAATTTCGGGAATTGCCGCAAATGAATTTGCCGCCACAAACGAGATCGGATCTGCCTATTTAAAGGCTTTGCCTGCATATATGAAAGAGGTTGCGCAGTCTCTTTTGCCTATAATTGTAATATTTTTGCTGTTTCAGGCGTTTTTGCTTAAGCTTTCAAAAAGAAAATTTTTAAAAATACTTATAGGTATTATGCACACGTATATCGGTCTGGTGCTGTTCTTAACGGGAGTGAACGTTGGCTTTTCGTCGCTCGGAACGGTGCTTGGCAGCGTGCTGGCAAACGGATATAAGTGGTTTATAATTCCGCTTGCGGCTGTGCTCGGCTGGTTTATAATCTCCGCAGAGCCGGCGGTTGCCGTGCTTGAAAAGCAAATAGAGGAGGTAAGCGCCGGCGCTATCGGCGGCAGGGTAATAAAGCTCAGCCTTTCATTTGCAATAGCCGCCGCAATGGCTGTTGCGGCGTTAAGGGTATTAACGGGAATTTCGGTTATGTATTTCTTAATACCCGGCTACATAGCGGCGCTTGTGCTTTCCTTTTTTGTGCCGGATATTTATACCGCGATAGCGTTTGACTCCGGCGGTGTGGCTTCCGGCCCTATGACGGCTACGTTTATGCTTCAGTTTTTTATAGGCGTAAGCCTTGAAACCGGCGGAAACCCTATAACCGACGCATTCGGCGCGGTGGCGCTTGTTGCTATGATGCCGCTTATTTCAATACAGATAATAGGCGTTTTATACGGCAAAAAGAACAAGCCCGCGGGGCAGGCGGTTTACGGCGATTACGATATAGTAGAGCTTTGGGAGGTGCAGCGTTAAATGAATTATGTAATATCGATATTCAGTCCCGCGGCTTTTCCAAAGCTTAAGGATATTTGCAGCGAGCTTGAGCTGCCGTTTAACACCGCGCTTCACGGCGAGGGCACTGCGATGCCGAGTATGCTTGATATGTTAGGCATTGAAAGCAACGAAAGAAGAATAATGCTTTCGGTTGCCGGTCCCGAAAAAACCGAAAAGCTGATAGCGCTGCAAAAGGAAAGGCTTTTTTTGGGGGTGCCGGGGCACGGAATAACCGTGGCGCTGCCCATAAAAAGCATAGGAGGAGGAAAAACCGTGGCATATTTAAACAAAGACGGCAACGAAAAATACACGCCTGAGCTTAATTACAGCTATGAGCTTATAATAGCAATTGCAAACGCCGGCAGAACCGATACGGTTATGAACGCCGCAAGAAAGGCGGGCGCCCGCGGCGGCACGGTTATACACGGCAAGGGAACAGGCAACGAAAACGCCGAAAAGTTTTACAACGTTTCAATAGCGGAGGAAAAGGAAGTAATTTTAATTGTATCCGCCGCTTCCCAAAAATCGGAAATAATGCGGTCTATACTTGAAAACGCCGGTCCCGGTACGCCTGCCGGCACGGTGGTATTTTCCTTGCCCGTAAGCGAGGCGGTGGGGTTCGGTCTTATATGAATAGCAATATTTTAATAAAAACCGTTTCGCCCTGCGACGCTGAGGAACTGCTTAATATTTACGCTTATTATGTTGAAAACACCGCGATAACCTTTGAGTACGACGTACCTTCGGTATCGGAATTTAAGGAGCGCATTGTAAACACGCTTAAAAAATATCCGTATATTGCGGCGGTATCGAACGGTGAAATTTTAGGCTACGCGTATACCGGCGCGTTTAAAAGCCGCGCGGCATACGACCGCTCGGTTGAAACCAGCATTTACGTAAAAAACGGCAGCCGCGGGCTCGGAATAGGCAGAATGCTTTATTCAAGGCTTGAGGAGATTTCAAAAAGTCAAAACGTGCTTAATATGTACGCCTGCATTTCTTATACCGAAAAAGAGGACGAGTACCTTACAAACGCAAGCCCTCTGTTTCATAAGCGTCTCGGTTACAAAACCGTGGGGAAATTCAGAAAATGCGGGTATAAATTCGGCAGATGGTACGATATGATATGGATGGAAAAATTCATAGGCAGGCACACGCCCGTGCCGAAGCCGTTTGTTCCGTTTGAGCTTTTAAGGCAAAACGGGAATAATAAATAATGCGGAATTCGGAATGCGTAATGCGGAATTATATATAAAAAAGCTTTAACACAGCCGTTTTGATTTACGGTATGTTAAAGCTTTTTGTCATTCTGAACGCGAAGCGTGAAAGAATCCGTAATCCCCTTAAAAGAAAAACGGATTGCCGCGCGCCTAACTCACTCTTGCGGTGCCCAAAAGTTGTTATTCGCTTGGAGCGCGAACAACTTTTGACCGCGGCGCTTCCTTTTGCTCGCTCTATCCTGCACTGCAGGCGCTCACAACGTCACTCGCAATGACAAGATTATATCGCTTATTTTTAATTCCGAATTCTGCATTCCGAATTCCGCATTATCCTATCCCGTCGATATACCTGCACGCTTCGGTTGCGGCTACGGCGCCGTCCGCCGCCGCAGTGGTAAGCTGGCGCAGCGCTTTTGCGCGGCAGTCGCCCGCGGCAAAAACACCGTCGGTTCCGGTGCGGCAGTCTTCCCCCGCGTTTATAAAGCCGTTTTCATCAAGCTTTGCAACGTTTTCGAAAATTTTGTTGTTCGGCTCACGCCCGATGGCGATAAACAACGCGTCAACCGAAATATCGCTTTCGGCTTTTGTATCAACGTCGGTTACCGTAACGGCGGAAAGTTTTTCCTCGCCCTTTAGGGCGGTAATAACGCTGTTAAGCCTAAAATCAATATTGCTTTCGGCTTCAAGCCTTGATTTTAATGCGGCGTCTGCTCTAAGCTCGCCGCGGCGGTGTATAAGGGTTACGCTTTTACAAATATCGCAAAGAAAAAGCGCTTCCTCTGCAGCAGTGTTTCCGCCGCCGAAAACCGCGACGTTTTTTCCCTTAAAAAACGCGCCGTCGCACACGGCGCAGTAAGAAACGCCCCTGCCCGTAAATTTTTCTTCCCCTTTAATTCCCGCTTTTTTATGGGTAAGCCCCGCGGCAATTATTAAAGCCTTACACCGGTATTCGCCGGACGTGGCGGAAACGCACTTATATTTCCCGTTATCCGCAACGGCGGTTACCGTATCGAAAGCGGTTTCGGCGCCTGCCGCCCTTGCCTGCGCCAAAAGCTTATCCGAAAGATCAAGCCCGCTTATTTTCGAAAAGCCGGGGAAGTTTTCAACCTCCGGCGAGTAGGAGATCTGCCCGCCGAAGCTGTTGTTTTCAAAAACAAGGGCGGTTTTTCCCGCCCTGCCGGCATATACCGCCGCGGTAAGCCCCGCTATGCCGCCGCCTATTATAATTATATCGTAAATTTTATTTTCCATAGCTTTAGTTTCCGCCTTTAGGGTACTTTTATACCGCAATTTTAACATAAAGCTTAAGGTAATTCAACAAAAAAGGAGAAATAGGCGGTTTTTACTTGATTATCAAATTAAAATGTTTTATAATATAATAGTATTTATATGTATGCAGATTACGGGGGACTGCGAATGAATTTTGATAAAATAATTGCGGTCCGCACGGGCAAAACGGTTTATAAAGACGGCGGACGCGCCGTAAAGGTGTTCGACGGGGATTATTCAAAATCCGATATACTTAACGAAGCGCTTAATCAGGCGCGCGCCGAAGAGGCGGGGCTTAATGTGCCGAGCCTTATTTCGGTTGACGGGGAAAACGGCAGATGGTCTATAACAAGCAGCTATATAAACGGGAAAACCGCGGCGCGCATTATAACCGAAACGCCCGAACGCACCGCCTTAGCGCTTGAGGCGTTTGTTAACGCCCAGCTTTTGTTTCAAAGCTATAAGCTGCCGCTTTTAACCGCGCTTAAAAGCAAGGCGGCACGCCGTATAGCGGCGGCTGAAATATCAGACAAAAAGCGTAAAGAGCTCTCAGGGCTGCTTGATACTCTGCCGGACGGCGACAGCCTTTGCCACTGCGACTTTACCCCTTCTAACGTTGTTATAACAGACGGGGGAGAGGCTTATGTGCTCGACTGGTCGCACGCCTCGCGCGGGGACGCGGCGGCAGACGCGGCGGCAACCTACCTGCGGATTAAATTCGAAAGCGAAGAGGGCGCGCAGAGCTATCTTTCGCTTTACTGTAAAAAAAGCGGCAAAAGGCTTTGTGATATAGAAAAATGGATACCCGTTGTTGCGGCGGCGATTTCGGTTGGAAAAAGCGCTGCCGAACGCAATTTTTTGTTAAGTAATATTTAAAAACGGAGGAAAATGTATGAAGGTAACGGTATGTATCGGAAGCTCATGTCATTTGAAGGGCTCAAGGCAGGTTGTCGAGTCTTTTCAGCGCAACATTGCCGATAACGGTCTTAAGGACTGCGTTGAGCTCGGCGGAACTTTCTGTATGGGCAACTGCCAGCAGGGAGTATGCGTAACGGTAGACGGCGAGCTTTTTTCGGTATCGCCCGAAACGGCGGACGAATTTTTTAACGCCAACATTCTTACAAAAGTAAAATAAGGACTGAACGTTATGGCAGAGTTTTTAAAGCTTAAAAAGTCAAACTGTAAAAACTGTTATAAATGCATCAGGCACTGCCCCGTAAAATCTATCCGTTTTTCGGGAAATCAGGCGCATATTGTCGGTAACGAATGTATACTTTGCGGTCAATGCTTTGTGGTCTGTCCCCAAAACGCCAAGGAGATTGCGGGCGAGACCGAACGCGCAGAGGTGCTTATAAATTCAGGCGCCCCCGTAATTGCAAGCGTTGCGCCGTCCTTTATAGCCAATTACGACGGAGTGGGCTTCGGCGAGCTTAAGGCGGCGCTTAAAAAATTAGGCTTTGCCGACGCCGAGGAAACCGCCGTGGGGGCTACGATTGTAAAGCGCGAATACGAACGCCTGCTTAAAGAGGAGCATAGGAACATACTTATTTCCTCCTGCTGTCATTCGGTTAATTTGCTTATACAAAAGTATTATCCCTCCTGCCTTCCGTATCTTGCCGATGTGCTGTCTCCCATGCAGGCGCACTGCGAGGATATAAAGCGCAGAAATCCCAATGCCAAAACCGTGTTTATAGGACCGTGCGTTGCCAAAAAGGACGAAGCGGATTACTACACCGGAATTACCGACGCCGCACTTACCTTTGAGGAGCTTACCGAATGGTTTGAAAGAAAGGGAATAACCCTTAACAAGGCGCTTGATAAATCAGACGAAAGCCTTGCCCGCTTTTTCCCGACAACCGGCGGCATACTTAAAACAATGGAAAAAAATATGCTGCCCGATTATACCTACATAGCCATAGACGGCGTTGAAAACTGTATGGCGGCGCTGCACGATATTGAAGAGGGCAATATAAACAACTGCTTTATTGAAATGTCGGCTTGCGCGGGCAGCTGTATAGGCGGTCCGGTTATGGAAAAATACCACCGTATGCCCGTGCGCGATTATGCGGCGGTGGCGGCTTACGCCGGCAAAAAGGATTTTACGGTAGACCAGCCCGACGAGCTTACGTTACGCAAAACCCTTGAATATATAGGCAGAAAGCTGCCCTATCCTTCCGAAAGCGAGATAAGGGACGCCCTGCATAAAATGGGCAAGCTAAAGCCCGAAGACGAGCTTAACTGCGGCTCCTGCGGATACAACACCTGCCGCGAAAAGGCGGTTGCGATTATTCAGGGCAAGGCAGAGGTTTCAATGTGCCTGCCGTTTTTAAAGGAGCGCGCCGAAAACTTTTCGGATAATATTATTAACAACACGCCCAACGGCATTGTTGTGCTTAACGATAAATACGAGGTACAGCAGATAAACCGCGCGGCGCTTAAGCTTATGAACATTCCGCGCGAATCGGACGTTATGGGCGAGCCGATAATCCGCATTTTAGATCCTAAGCCGTTTATGGACGTACAGCGAACCGGCAAAGCGGTAAGGGACGAAAAGGTATATCTTGCGGAATACGATAAATATGTTGAGCAAACGATAGTGCTTGACAAGGAGTACAAGGCGCTCATCTGCATTATGCGCGACGTTTCGGACGAGGAACAGCAAAAGCAGCGCAAAGAGGAACTGAGCCGCCAGACGGTGGAAACCGCCGACAGGGTTGTTGACAAGCAGATGCGTATCGTTCAGGAAATAGCCTCGCTTTTGGGCGAAACCGCCGCCGAGACCAAAATAGCGCTTACTAAGCTTAAGGAGTCTATGAGTGATGAATAAGCTTTGCGCCGATATAGGATACAGAAGTATTTTTCACGAGGGTGAAGAGCTTTGCGGCGACCATGTGGACGTTATCGAGCAGGAGGACGGCTCAACCGTTGTCGTGCTGGCAGACGGGCTCGGCAGCGGCGTTAAGGCAAGCATTTTATCCACCCTTACCTCTAAAATAATATCAACTATGATAGCGGCGGGGCTTTCGCTTAAGGATTGCGTTGAAACGATCGCCGCCACACTGCCTGTTTGCTCGGTAAGGCAGGTTGCGTATTCCACCTTTACCATAATGCGTATAGTAGACAGCAACGAGGCCGAGCTTATACAGTACGATAACCCGGCGGTTATACTGCTGCGTGACGGCGAGGAATACGATTACCCGAAAACCGAGCTTAATATTGAGGGAAAAAAGATATATCAGTCGAGCATAAGGCTTGCGGAAAACGACGTGTTTATTCTTATGAGCGACGGCTGCCCCCACGCCGGCATAGGCACCGAATATAATTTCGGCTGGCAGCGCGAGGATATAGCCGAGTTTATGAAAACCTTTTATTCCGTCGGCTATACCGCAAAAACGCTTTCCACCATACTTATAGACGAATGCAACCGTCTTTACGGCGGAAAGCCCGGCGACGACGCCACTGCCTGCGTTGTGAGAATAAGAAAACGCGAGCCTATGAATTTACTGTTCGGTCCGCCCTCTAACCGTGACGACTGCGATAAAATGATGTCCCTTTTCTTTTCAAAGGAGGGCAAGCACATAATCTGCGGCGGCACAACCTCTACAATAGCGGCAAAGTATTTGGGCAGACCGCTTAAGCCTAAGCTTGAGTTTATCGATAAAGACGTTCCGCCCATAGCCGAAATTGAGGGCGTGGATCTTGTGACCGAGGGCGTTATTACCATAAATAAGGTGCTTTCCTATGCGAAGGATTATCTTAACGATAACGAATCCTACTCGCAGTGGGGGGTTAAACGGGACGGAGCCTCGCTTATATGCCGTCTGCTTTTTGAAGAGGCAACGGATATTAACTTCTTTGTGGGCAGAGCAATTAACCCCGCGCACCAAAACCCCGATCTGCCGATAAACTTTAACATAAAAATGCAGCTTGTAACAGAGCTGTCGGATTGCCTTAAAAAAATGGGCAAAAAAATAAAGGTAAGTTATTTTTAGTTTTCACCTTGCCGCAGGGAGCGGCAGTTAGGAGCCGATTTTGAGAAAGTTTGATACCAAAGTACAGCATTTAAAATACAAGGTTTTGCGTGAGGTTGCGCGCGAGGCATGGGCGGGAACCCTTACCGAGCATATGCTTGATATCCCCAAAAAGATAGTTCCCGGCAACGAGCCTACAATGCGCTGCTGCGTTTATAAGGAACGCGCAATTTTAGAGGAGCGCATTAAAATCGCAATGGGCGGCGATAAGGATAACCCCAACGTTATAGAGGTTATAGAAATTGCCTGTGACGAATGCCCTATGGGCGGATACGACGTTACCGAGGCGTGCCGCGGCTGCCTTGCCCACCGCTGCGAGGACGTTTGCAGGCGCGGAGCCATTTCGTTCGACAGCCAGCAGAAAGCCCATATTGACAAAACAAAGTGCGTTGAGTGCGGTCAGTGCGCAAAGGTCTGCCCTTACAGCGCAATTATGAATTTCAAGCGCCCGTGTATGAACGCCTGCAAGGTAAACGCCATTTCAATGACCGAGACCAAGGCGGCGTGCATAGACAACGGAAAGTGCATTTCCTGCGGCGCCTGCGTTTATCAGTGTCCGTTCGGCGCAATAACCGATAAATCGTTTATATTAGACGCTGTTGAAATGCTTAAAAATAATAACGAAAACAAGGTTTACGCCGTTGTCGCCCCCTCTATTTCAAGCCAGTTTACATATGCCAAGCTCGGTCAGGTAATTTCGGGCATAAAGGCGCTCGGTTTCCACACGGTTGTTGAGGCGGCTTTAGGGGCTGATATGGTAGCCTATGCCGAATCCAAGGAGCTTGCCGAAAAGGGCTTTTTAACAAGCTCCTGCTGCCCCGCCTTTGTAAGCTATATTAAAAGCCAGTTTCCTGAGCTTGAGGAGAATATTTCCCACAACCTTTCACCTGCGGCTACAATTTCAAAATATATAAAGGAGCAGGATCCCACCGCTAAAATAGTGTTTATAGGACCCTGCACCGCAAAGAAAATGGAGTTCCAAAAGCCGGAGGTTCGCCCGTATATCGACTGCGTTATTACCTTTGAGGAATTGCAGGCCTTGTTTGACAGCCGCGACCTTGAAATAACCGAAATGGAGGAGGGAGTGCTTGACAACGCTTCTTACTTCGGCAGAATATTCGCGCGCTGCGGCGGCCTTTCGGACGCGGTTGCCGAGGCGCTTAAGGAGCAGGGCATAACCGACTTTGAGCTTAAGGGCGTTTCGTGCGACGGCATTGAGCAGTGCAAGATTGCTCTGCTTAAGGCAAAGCGCAAGCTTTCCGACGCTAACTTTATAGAGGGTATGGCGTGCATAGGCGGCTGTATAGGCGGCGCGGGCTGCCTTACCCACGGCGAAAAGAACAAGCTTCAGGTAGATAAGTACGGTATGGAGGCTCACGAAAAAACCATAACCGACGCGATAAGCCAGCTTGGAAATGTAAAATAATACGGCAAAGCGGCGCGGTGCTCGCAATGACAAGGCAACAGCTTACTGCACACACCTCACGGCATTTGTGGCAACTAAATGGTGTGTCATTCTGAGTGACGTTGCGAGCGCCTGCAGTGCAGGAAGAAGCGAGCAACGGCGGGCGCCGCGGTCAAAAGTTGTTCGCGCCCAAGCGAATAACAACTTTTGGGCACCGCAAGAGAGTGGTAAGCACGAAAGAATCCGTAATCCCCTTAGAGGAGAACGGATTGCCACACGCCTAATGACGGAAAAAATCAGGCAGTAAAAACCAAGGTTTTTACTGCCTGATTTAATAATAATATTTAAGACTTAAGCGCTCTTTCAAGCCATATAAAGCCTACGTCAAGCGCGTCAAAAAACGAATCCTTAACGGTGTTTTTTGAAACCCGTTCTTTTTCGGGCAGCTGGGTATCGCTTTTTAAAAGCTCCACGCTTACCTTTTCGGGTATAGTATCGTCCCCCTCTTTTTTGGTGGAAAGAATATTAAATCTTACCACATAGGGCTCAGACATATCCCCGTAATAAATTTCCTTGCCGCATTTAACTATCGGCTTATCCTTGTAGGTTAAAAATCTGTTTTCAGCCATTTAATGCCTCACTTTTCATCTTTAGGCATCTCGCCGTAAAGGTTAAACCTGAACAGCATTGTCTCGTCTTCGGGGTTGGTGCAGCGAATGGTAGCCTCGGTAACCTCGGAATTGCTTAAAATGGTGCTGAGCCCCAACATCTGGCACAGCTTTGATTTAAGGTTTAAAACGTCGCCGTCCTTGGTTTCAAGGTATACGTCGCCCTTGCATTCATCGATAGCCTTTATAAAATCATCAAAATCCACATTGTGAAGCTGAATTTTTCCGTTATCCATTATATAACCCTCCTATTATATTTTACGGTATTAGTATATACGATATATGCGGATATGTCAAGTTAATGCTTTGTTAAATTATCCCACAAAAATTTGCACCCAGTATTTTGCACCGTTCTTTTCGGCAATTCCTACCGCAATGCCGGTAAACTCACCGCGCAAAATATTCTCTTTATGACCTACGGAATTCATCCAATCCGCCATAACCGCCGCAGGCGTAGGCTGACCCATTGCAATATTCTCGCCGGCGTAATGCTTTGATATACCGCTAAGCACGGACAGGCAGTCGGAACCGTCAGGTCTTTTATGCTCAAATAAGGTTGTTATTTCATTGGCGCGTATATCTGCGGCGGACTGAATATCATCTCTGTACGTAAGCTCTGCAAGCCCGACCTTTGCGCGTTCCGCATTTACAAGGCGCAAAATCTCCGCCTGCTCGGCGGTTTGGTTATAGCTTGCCGCAAGCTTTGCGATTTTTTCGGTTTCCTTAGCTCCGCAAACGGTGCATACGCGCTGTCTTTGCCCCTCGGCTGCGGTCGTAGCCTGTTTTGTAACAGCCCAATCGCCGAAGTTATGCCCTTTTTTGGCAACAATATTGTCCTTGTAAGTCTTTCCGCAGCTGCATTTGTGAAGTGTGTAGCCGTCTGCCGTGCAGGTGGGGGCTGTTACCGTTTCGGTGTATTCGTGGGTGTGGTTACCGTCGGTTTTTGAAGTCTCCTGCGGCTCGCTGCTGATTTCCTCCGGCGTGCTTTGGGATTCGGAGGAAGAAACAACGCTTTCTTCCTTTAAAAAAGCGGAAGAATTGCCGCCCGACTCACCCTGCCTTTTGCAGCCGGAAAGCGCTGTGACGGCAATAAGCAATACCGCCGCGGCAAAAGCAATATTTTTAAAACGCATAATTAACCTCTTAAATTTATATTTCTGCTTTAAAGTCCATAAGCCTTAACCACTTTTCCGCTGCGGTAAGCCAAGCGGCGGCGTGGTCGGTTTTTTCGTTCGTTCCGTTATTGGTAAGGTAATCCGCCGTGGAAAGACCGTGCCATCCGTAAGGATATATATGCAGCTCAAACGGTATTTTATACCTTCCGAGCGCAGAAGCGTAGAGTATGCTGTTCATTACGGGAACGCAGTTATCCTCGGCTGTGTGCCACAAAAAAGCAGGGGGCGTGCCCTCACTTACAAGGCGGTCGCACGAAAAATAATTTATATCCTCAGGCGTCGGCTCTTCCCTGCCCGAAAGGTTTACAAAGCTGCCCTTATGGGAGTACGCGGGATCGGCGGTTATAACGGGGTAGCAAAGCAGCGAGGCGCTAACCGGCTTGCTTTCGGGGAAAACCTGCCTTACCTCTTTGCAGTTATACGCGGTTGTGTAGTGCGCCGCTAAGTGACCGCCTGCCGAAAAACCGATTATTGCAAGCTTTTCGGTGTTGCAGTTCCAGTTATCGGCATTTTCGTAAATAAGCTCGATAAGCGCCGCAACCTCGCGCAGCTGAGTAGGGAAACGGTGCGGAGCTACCGAATAGGTTATAACAAAAACGTTAAAGCCCTGCGGCAAAAAGTGCAGCGCTATCGGTTCGGACTCACGCTGCGAACACATACCGTAGCCGCCGCCGGGGCAGACTATCATACAGGGGCGCTTTTTATCCTGCCTGTGCATTTCCGTCATATTATAAGGCAGATACATCTCTACCGTGGGGTCGCAGCCGTTTTCGCCCAAAAACGGGTATTTATCTTTTAAATGTATAATTTCGTGTTTCATATATTATTCCTCGTTTCAAATGGTTTTAAGCAATTTTTGCCTTTCCTTATAGTCGGGCATATATTTTTTTACCGTGTTATAAAACTCTTTAGAATGATTATGGTGCGCTATATGCGCAAGCTCGTGAACAACAACGTATTCAACCGCCGCTTGCGGGTACGCCATAAGCCGCCACGAAAAGCAGATCGCGTTTTTGCCGCTGCACGAGCCGAAGCGCGTTTTGGCAGAGGTAATTTTAACCGACGCGGGGCGAAGCCCCATAAGCGCCGAATATTTTTCCACCAAGGGCGGCAGGCAAAGCCGTGCCTGCTTTATCAGCTCGTCCTTATGCATATCAGCGTTAAGATTTTTTTCCTGCCGCTTTTTTTGAAGCAGAAGCTTTTTGTTTATCCAGTCCTCAAGGCCTGATACAAATTTTTCAATTTCACTGCCCGAAACGCCGTAGGGCGCGCGCACAAGCACCTTGCAGTCACTTGTTATTTCAAGCCCCATCGTACTGCGAGAGGAACGCTTTACGGTGTAATTCAAAATATCACCCAAATTAAAAGCGGTGCCTGCGGAAACGCAAACACCGCTTTTTGATTTTTTAAAGAATGGTCATTATATTGTTGAAATTAAGCTCTTTGGTTCTTTTGGTGATTGTAAACCAGTCAACAATAGTAAGAATACCGCAAACGCCTAAGGTAAGAAGCTTTAAAATGCCCATACCCACATCTCCGAGCATAAAACGGTCTACGCCGATTTCGCCGAGGAAAATTGAGATCAGCAGCATAGTGGTAGGATCCTTAAGCTCCACGGTGGAGATCATAGCGAATTTGCTTTCGTCCATAGCCTCTAACTTTTCTTTTATGTACATCATTTTCTCAGCCGGAAAATACTTCTGGTTAGTCATAATATACATATCAACTTTGTTTTGATCCATAATCATATCCCCTTAATTTTGATTATGATTTTATTATACATTACGCCTGTTAAAAATGCAATATGTATTTTAAAAAATAAACGGCAAGCGTAAGAACACCCACCGTTATTATTACAGTCTCGCTTACGCGCTTTTTTATCGGCAAAACTCTTATATGAAAGCCGAGCAGCAGCGCCGATAAAAACGGCAGCGCCATAGGGTTATAAGAAATATAGGAAGCAATATCCCCCTTAAAAAGCGAAAGCATTGCGCGCGTCATACCGCAGGTGGGGCAGTTAAAATGAAAAAAATATTTAAAGGGGCACTTTATCGGCAGTAAAGCATAAATTATAACTGCGGCAGCAACGGGCAGATGAATAAAAAGAAACCTTTTAAGCGATATTTTACTCATTTTTTTACCCTTACGGTAAATTCCCTGCCGCATTTGGGGCAAACGGTCTTATGAACGCCCGCGCGTCTCGGCAGCCTTAAGACCGCCTTGCAGGAGGGACAGGTTTTATAAACGTGGCATTTATCGTTTTTGCGGCGCTCGTGAAGCTCCTTTTTCCCTTTTGCAAACCGCAATTTTTTCGTAAAGTACGCGTTTTCCCTGCGCCGTTTTTCGGTATTGCGCGAAAAAAGCCTGAAAAGCGCATAAATCATAAGCGCGTATACCGCAAGCTGTAAAATTACCGAACGCACAAATATATTTATTACCGAAAGTATAACCGAAATAAGAAAAAAAGCAAAAAACAATTCGTCAGGGCCGTTTCTTCCGCTCATAAAGCGCATAAGCCTGTACCTGAAATCCATATGTTTTTTCTCCTTTCTTATATTCCTTTATTATTATATTTAAAAAGCCTGCGGATATTGTTAAGAAAGGATAAATAAAGTTTATATATTTTATTTTGTTGTTTGTAGGCGTGATGAGTTCGACTCACGTCAGCCTACACAGCGTCCTTGCGGCAAGCAATGTGTCAAGCGTATCGCCGAGTTGGGTAAACACCGCCGCCAAAACCGCAAGCTCGCTGTCGGTATAACAGCCGGCAAGAGTATTTGCCGCCGCCGTAACAAAGGCGGTTATTTCACAGGGATTCATAAATTCTTCACGTCCCTTCACATTTTATTATATTCCGTGTTTACAATTTGCTCTCTTTTTTTATTTATTAAAGTTATAAAGCCCCGCACTCCGTCGGACATATCCTTTGGGAGCGGGAGCGGTAAAAAAGTCCTATGGTGAAAAGT
>DJET01000079.1 GCA_002431945.1 Ruminococcaceae bacterium UBA5891
CCCAAAAGTTGTTATTCGCTTGGAGCGCGAACAACTTTTGACCGCGGCGCCCGCCGTCACTTGCAATGACAAAATATTTATATAACACACAAAAAAGCTTTAACACCCCGTAAATAAAACGGCTGTGTTAAAGCTCTTGTTTTTATAATTCCGCATTCCGAATTACGAATTCCGCATTATTTAGTAGAGCTTAACCTCGCTCCAAAGGGTTTCGTAATAGGTTCTTATATCGCTTTTAATATCGTGATAATACTGTACCTTGGGCATATCGCTTTCATCGGGGTAAAGAATTTTATTTTGATAATAGCAATAGTCCTTATTGTTTACAACCGCGGTGTTAGGCGAGGCATAGCCTAAATATTCGGCGTTTGCGGTGGCAATGTCCGGCTCTAACAAAAAGTTAATATACATAAGCGCCGCGTCTACATTTTTGGCGTTTTCGGGTATGCATACAGAGTCTACAAATATATTCGTTCCCTCTTCGGGGTAGAAGAATTTAAGGCTTTCGTTGCTTTCAAGCATTGTAAGGTAGTCGCCCGCGTAATACGGCGCAACAGACGCTTCGCCCGTTTCCATTTTGCTGAAAATTTCGTCCATAACGTAAGACTGAAGATTTTTCTTCCCCTTTTTAAGCAGATCCGCCGCGGCGTCCCAATCCGCCTTGTTTTCGGTGTTGAGATCCTGTCCCAAAATCATTTGGGCGGTCATAAACGCGTCGCGCGAGTTATCAAAGTTAAGCGCCATATCCTTGTACTTTTCGTCCCACAGCACCTTCCAGGAATGCTCTATATCGCCGCCGGTAAGCTCTTCATTATAAATAATGCCTACCATACCCACGTTATAGGGCACGCTGTATTCTTCGTTTTCGTCGAAGAAAAGCCCTTTGTATTTTTCGTCTATAAGGTCGTAGTTAGATATTTTTGAAATATCGATCTTTTGCAGCATATTCTCGTTTTTAAGGCGCTCTATCATATAATCCGAAGGGATTATTATATCATAGCTTACGCCGCCGCTTTTAAGCTGGGAATACATAGTTTCGTTGCTTACATAATTTAAGTATTTAACCTTAATGCCCGTAAGCTTTTCGAATTCCTTGTTAACGTCCATAGAGCCATCTTCGCCGTCTGATATATATTCGCCCCAGTTGTAGACCGTAAGGGTTGTGCCCTTAAGGCTTTGGTCGAAATCTGCGCGCAGGTTAAGCTCTTTATATTTGTATCCGCAACCGGTAAGGGAGGCGGCAACGGTAATTACAAGCGATAATATTAAAGCAGCTGTTTTTTTCATTTATCTAAATCCTTTCTTTCTTAAAGCAGGCTATTGTTCGGTAAACGTTTTGTTTAAAGCCCTTTTCTCTGATTTTGATTGCAGTACATTATAAAGTATTAACAGCACAAACACAGTTATGAAAATAAGGGTTGAAAGGGCGTATGTGTCCGGCGTTACGGTTTTTTTGGTCATAGTATAGATCAGTATCGGCAATGTTTGATAATGCCCGCAGGTGAAATAGCTTATAACAAAATCGTCAAGCGATAATGTAAACGCCATTATAAAGCCTGTTACAATTCCCGTTGAAATTGAGGGCAGTATAACCTTGAAAAACGCCTTAACGGGAGTACAGCCGAGGTCCATTGCGGCTTCGGGCAAGTGCGGATCCGTTCCGTTAAGCCGCGGTATGACCGAAAGTATAACATACGGCAGGTTAAAGGTTATGTGCGCTATAAGCACCGTTGCAAAACCTAACGATTCGTTAAGGCCTAACAGCTTGCCTGCAAAAATAAACAGCAGCATAAGCGAAATGCCTGTAACAATATCGGCGTTCATCATGGGTATTTGGGTTACGGACATAACAATCTTTTTTGAAATTTTGTTTCTTATCGCGGTTATGCCCACCGCCGCCGCAGTGCCCAGCACCGTAGATATAACAGCCGAAAGCACGGCTACTATAAGCGTATGCTCAAGCGCGGTCATCATAGCGGTGTTTGAAAGCAGCCCCTCGTACCACCTGGTCGAAAAGCCGTTCATAACCCAAACGCTGCGCGAAGAGTTGAAAGAGAATATTATCATAACTGCAACGGGCGCGTAAAGGAAAAGTATTATAAGCGCCACATATATACGGGAAAGTATTTTCACATCAACACACCCCCGTCTTCACCGTCTGAAAATCTGTTCATTATAAAAAGACAGATTAAAATCATAACCATAAGCACAAGCGATATTGCCGAGGCAACGTTATAATACGCAGGGCCTAAGTTAAAGAAATATTCGATCGTATCGCCTATAAGCATTGTTTTGTTGCCGCCTAATTTTTGCGAGATGTAAAATGTGCTTACAGACGGCACAAACACCATTGTTATACCCGAAATAACGCCGGGCTTTGTAAGCGGAAATATAACCCTTTTAAACTTTGTAAACGAATTTGAGCCTAAATCCTCCGCCGCCTCTAACAGCGATTTATCAAGCTTTGACATTACCGAGTAAATAGGAAGTATCATATACGGAATAAAATCGTACACCATTCCGAGAATTACCGCCCCCGGCGTGTTTATAAGCTTTAAGGGCTTTAAGCCTATGCTTTTTAAAAACGTGTTTATAAGGCCTGTGTTTGCAAGAATGGTTATCCACGAATAGGTACGTATAAGAAAGTTCATCCACATAGGGATCATAACTATCATAAAAAGCATACGCTGAGAGGAAACCTTAAGCTTTGTCATAAAATACGCCATAGGGTAAGCCAACAAAAGCGTAACGGCGGTTGAAATTACGGCGTAAAGTATCGATATGCCGAACGCCTTTTTATACTGCCCGATAGCGCTTAGGTTTGAAAGGGTGAAAACGCCGTTTTGGTCGGTTAAGGCAAAGTAAAACATAATTACAAGCGGCACCACGATAAATATTGCCGACCACACAATATAAGGCGAGGCGACCAGCTTGTTTCCGAACGTTCTTTTGTTCACTGCCTATTCCTCCTCTGTAATATCAGAGAGGTGGTCTATTTCCTCGCTGTAAGAGGAATAATCGCCGTAAAGCCCCGAATATTTGGATTTTTTCATTATGTGAATTGCGTCCGGCTCGATATAAAGCCCTACGCTGTCGTTAACAAAATGCTCGTCCGTGGTTTGTATCATCCACTTAAAGCCGCCTATATCCACTATTATTTCGTAATGAACGCCGAGAAACGCAACCGAGGTAACAACGCCCTTTAGCATTCCCTTTTCGGGCGGTACTATATCCACGTCTTCGGGACGTACCACAACGTCTACCGCCTCGTTTTCCGAAAAGCCTTTATCAAGGCAGTCAAACTCGGCGCCCGAAAACGAAACGTAAAGATCGCGCAGCATAACGCCGTCTACAATATTCGATTCGCCTATAAAATCCGCAACAAAGGCGTTTTGCGGCTCGTTATATATATCCTTAGGGGTGCCTACCTGCTGAATTTTGCCCCCGTCCATAACCACCACGCGGTCCGACATGGTAAGCGCCTCTTCCTGATCGTGGGTTACAAAAACAAAGGTTATGCCCAATTGCTGCTGAATTTTTTTAAGCTCCTTTTGCATATCCTTGCGAAGCTTTAAATCAAGCGCGGCAAGCGGCTCGTCAAGCAGTAAAACCTTAGGGTGGTTTGCAATGGCGCGCGCTATCGCAACGCGCTGCTGCTGACCGCCCGAAAGGGTGTCTACGTGGCGCTTTTCAAGCCCCGTAAGGTTTACAAGGCGCAGCATTTCCGCAACCTTTTCTCGAATCTCCTTTTCGGGGCGTTTTTTAATGCGCAGCCCGAATGCGATGTTTTCATACACGTTAAGGTGCGGAAACAGCGCATAACGCTGAAAAATGGTGTTCACCTGACGCTTATACGCCGGAACACCATTTATTTTTTTGCCCTCAAACAAAATATCGCCGCCGTCCGGCTCCAAAAAGCCGGCTATAAGGCGCAGCGTGGTGGTTTTGCCACAGCCTGAGGGACCGAGGAGCGTTATAAACTCCTTATCCTTAATCTCAAGGTCAAGCCCGTCTAAAACCTGCTCGCCGTCAAATGCGACCGATACGTTTTTAAGCTCTACAATATTTTCTTTTTCCATAAAGCATCCCCCTTTGTTCAACACTCAAGTGCCGACACAAGAATAATTTTTCCCTGTGCGATACCCGCAGTCTCTTCGTAATATGCCCTGAACAAAGGGTTTTTCATAGTTTTCCAAAGTCCTCTGACCCGAAACTACGGCATAAAATCTGAGGCTGCTCTCTACACAGATGCTTAATATTTAGTTGTTCGCCTAACTAAGTATTGACTATACTATGAAACCCTTTAAATGTCAAGTGTTTTTTGCGATTTTTCAACATTTTTCTATCAAAAAATATGCTGTGTTTTAAGAAACTCGCTAATGCTCGTTTTTACTCGCTTTTTCTAACGTTTGCTCACTTTTTGTAAAAATAAATTTTTTTGTGAAATTTATAAAATTATTGATAATTCGCCGCATACGGGTATGTATTTCTTGACATATTGCTTGTCGGGTGGTAAAATTAACAGGATAAATCACTTATCCGGCGGTTTCCCGCCGTTTTTTGTGACAGCCCCGAAGCGCGCGCTTATGGCGAAGCGCGGCGCATAGCGGTTGATTATATCACGGGGGATATATACGCGGCTCCCGTTTACATTCTATATCCCGTTTAAGGGAAAGTCAGATGAAAAATCCGCGTTTTATTATACAGGAGGTTAATAAGAAGTATGCCGGCTATATTATATGTTATTTTAGCTGTCATCGCCGTTGTTCTTGCCGTGGCCGGTTTTTTTGCCGGCTCGGCTTACCGCCGCAAATCGGCAGAGGCCGCAATAGGCTCAGCCGAGGACGAGGCTAAACGCATTTTAAACGACGCGATGAAAACCGCAGAAGCAAAGAAAAAAGAAGCTTTGGTAGAAGCAAAGGACGAAATTCACCAGATGCGCCAAGAGGCGGAACGCGATATACGCGAGCGCCGCAGCGACGTTCAGCGTCAGGAGCACCGCCTTCAGCAAAAGGAAGAAACCTTAGACCGCAAAACCGATAATCTTGAAGCAAAGGAAGAAAAGCTTGCCGCGCGTTCAAAGGAGATCGAGGCAAGAATTGAGGAATGCGATAAGATCAAGCAAAGCCAAATGGATATGCTTGAAAAAATTTCTGGCTACAGCAAGGAACAGGCAAAGGCGCATTTGCTTGAGCTGCTTGACGGCGAGCTGACTCACGAAAAAGCCGTTAAGATCCACGATTACGAGCAAAGGCTCAAAGAGGAATCGGACGCGATTGCCAAAAACGTTATAGGCCACGCAATTCAGCGCTGCGCCGCCGATCATTCCTCTGAAATGACCGTTTCGGTAGTGGCTCTTCCGAACGACGAAATGAAGGGCAGAATTATAGGAAGAGAGGGGCGCAACATTCGCGCGCTTGAAACCGCTACGGGCGTTGATCTTATAATAGACGACACACCCGAAGCCATCACCCTTTCAAGCTTTGACCCGATAAGGCGCGAAATCGCGCGCGTGACCCTTGAAAAGCTTATACTTGACGGACGTATCCACCCCGCAAGAATCGAAGAGACCGTTGCAAAGGCAACCGCCGAGGTTGAGGCTACGATCAAACGCGAGGGCGAGCGCGCAATGATAGACGCAGGTATACATAACCTGCACCCCGAACTTATAAAGCTGCTCGGTAAGCTGCATTACCGAACAAGCTACGGTCAGAACGTGCTTAACCACTCGCTTGAGGTTTGCCACCTTTCCGGCCTTATGGCGGCGGAGCTTGGGGCGGACGTAACCCTTGCAAAGCGCGCCGGTCTTCTTCACGATATAGGCAAGGCGCTTGACCACGAGCAGGAGGGCACGCACATTCAGCTTGGCGTTGAGGTTGCCAAAAAGTATAAGGAAAGCGAAACGGTTATCCACGCTATCCACGCTCATCACGGCGAGGTTGAGGCCAAAAACGTTATCGCCTGCATCGTTCAGGCAGCGGACGCAATTTCCGCCGCAAGACCGGGCGCCAGACGTGAAAATATCGAAAACTATATCAAACGTCTTGAAAAGCTTGAGGAAATCGCCAATTCCTTCAGCGGCGTTGAAAGCTCATACGCAATACAGGCGGGCCGCGAGGTGCGCATAATCGTTAAGCCGGACGCGGTAACGGACGATCAGATGGTGCTTATGGCTCACGATATTTCCGCACGTATCGAAAACGAGCTTGAATATCCGGGGCAGATAAAGGTAAACGTAATAAGGGAAAGCCGCGCGGTGGATTACGCGAAATAAAGGCTTTATTGACAAATTGAGGGCTGTTTTTACAGCCCTTTTGTTATGCACGAAAGCCTTTGCTGTCATTGCAATTGCGCCCCCTCGTCATTGCGAAGCCGTGTAACGGCTGTGGCAATCCGTTTCTCTTTCAAGGGTATTACGGATTCTTTCACGCTTCGCGTTCAGAATGACACGCCGTTTAGTTATTGCGAATACTTACGGCGCGCGGTTATACTTTCGTTCCCCCCTTGTCATTGCGAGCGAGCAAAGCGAGCGCGGCAATCCGCCTCCCCCGTAGCAATCCGCTCCCTGCGCCCTTACATAACGGCTTTTCTTTACCTTATAATAAAACAGGAGTTCAAAAGGTGTACCTTTTGAACTCCTTATTTTTTACCTTATTTTACCACTAGAAAGCCTGTTTTGCAATACTTTTTTGCGATTTTCGGTCTTTAAAGGCTTAAAAACGGTTGATTTTTTTAATTTGGGACTTATGTCAAAAGGTACACCTTTTGAGAAATATGGAATGTATTGTTAGTGCTGTGAAAAGTAAAAATTTGAAAATCGAGGTTTGGGCAAAAGAACCTGACGGAAAGGTGATTTTAAATGATTAAAAAGAAAACGGTAAAAAAACTGCTAAGCACTATGCTTTGCATCATTATAATTGCGTCATATTTTGTCTCTCTTAATGCATTTGCGGCAGAGAAAACAGGAATAACCGGTGGTTGTATGTGGGAACTTGACGGCACTGTACTTACAATTAGTAGCAATGTCGATGGCGGTGGGAGAATGTATGACTTTGACAAATCTACCGCTCCATGGGGCAAGGATGTATCTAAAGTAATAATCAAATCTAATGTTAAAAACATCAGCGCATTTGCTTTTTCAAAATGCAAAAATCTCAAAAGCATAACAATATCCGATAGTGTTGTGAGTATAAGCGATCTTGCATTTCAGGATTGCGGTAGCCTTGAAAGTATTATAGTTGATAAACGTAATTCGGTATATCATAGTAAAGGCAATTGCCTTATTAAGACAAAAACAAAGGAATTGATTGTAGGTTGTAATAACAGTCGCATACCTTCAAATGGTACTGTTACAAGAATAGCTGACGGAGCTTTTAGAGGTTGTACCGGTCTGAAAAGTATAACAATACCAGACAGCATTACAGCTATAGGTGTAGGTGCTTTTGAAGGATGTGATAATCTTACAAGTATAACAATAGATGGTAGTGTTACAAATATAGAGAATTATACCTTTAGAGGTTGTGCAAGACTTGTAAATGTAACACTACCCAATAGTGTTACAAGTATAGGAAAATATGCATTTAGCGATTGCAAGAGTTTAAAAAATTTGATATTACCAAACGAACTTACGACTGTAAATAGTTATGCATTTACTAATTGTGCCGGTATAACGGATATAACAATTCCTAATAAAGTTACACAGATTGCAAATAATGCATTTTCCAATTGTGTTGGACTTAAAAGTGCAATTATCAATAATGGAGTTATAAGTATAGGTGAGAGTGCGTTTTACGGTTGCAGTAGCCTAACAAACATAATTATACCAAACACCGTTGAATGTGTAAAATGTTATACGTTTTATGGTTGTGTCGGTTTAACAAGCATAACTATACCAGATGGCGTTAAAATTTTAGAGCATGATTCATTTTATGGCTGTACCGGTCTGACAAATATAACTATACCAAGTAGTATCGAAAATATAGAATACAATGCATTTTATGGTTGTAATAACATTAAAAGTATTACGGTGGATAAGAGTAATACAACATATCAAAGCGACGGAAATTGTATAATAGAGGTTAACACAAAAGAATTAGTACTCGGTTGCAAAAACAGTGTTATTCCTACAGATGGTAGTGTCAAAACTATACGATCCGGTGCATTTGGCGGTTCAGGGCTTACAAATATATTTATACCAAGCAGCATCATTAGTATAGAAAGCAGAGCTTTTTCAGGGTGTGATAATCTAAAAAGTATTACAGTTGATAAGGAAAACCCGACATACCAAAGCAACGGAAACTGTATAATAAATGTTAACATAAAAGAATTAGTTGTCGGTTGCAAGAACAGTATCATTCCTACAGATGACAGTGTTAAATATATAGGTGCTTATGCATTTTATAATTGTAAGGGGCTTACAAATATATCAATAAACGATAATATTGTGTCAATAGGCGCATATGCATTCTCCTGTTGTGAAAATCTTGTAAGCTTAGTAATACCTAATAGTGTTACAAGTGTAGATGAAGGGGCATTTGAAAACTCAAAAAATGTAAATATCAAGATGCCGGACAACATTTCATATGTGGGACAAAGGGCATTTGCCGGTTGTACCGGTCTTAAGAGTGTTACGGTGCCTGCCGGCGGTTTAATAAAGTATCGTGCATTTTTCGGATGTACGGGGCTTGAAAATGTGACTCTTAGCCAAGACAAATATGGAAATGCGCCAATTATAGAGGAGTATGCTTTTGATGGTTGCAAGAATCTTATAAGCATTACTATGCCCGGCAATGTAACAAACATAGGCGAGCAAGCCTTCAGAGGTTGCAATATAAAAAAATTAAACATCTTAAAAGGAACAAAAAAAGTTACAAAAGAAATAGTATTGTGGAAGGACACATTGGAAGAGGTTGATATTCCCGAAAGTGTAGAGTATATCTATTCAGGAGCTTTTGCCGGTTGCAAAAACCTTACAAGTGTAACCTTATCGGACAGCGTCATCGGTATAGCCGAATACGCATTTTCCGGTTGTGAAAAGCTTAAAGATATAAAAATGTCTAACAATTTAATATATATAGGCAAGTATGCATTTTGGGGCTGTACTGGGCTTATAAGTATAACAATACCGAGCAGTGTCACACATATTTACTCTGGAGCCTTTTATGAATGCAGCGGATTAGCAGAAGTACATATAAGCGATATAGCAAAATGGTGTACAATCAATTTTGAGAGTAACCCTCTTCGGTATGCAAAAGATCTGTACTTAAACGGTGAAAAAATCACAGAGCTTTCTATTCCCGATGGTGTTATAGGCATAAGTAAATCAGCATTTAGTGGTTGCACAGCGATTACAAGTATAACTATACCTGACAGCGTTACAAGTATAGGTGAGTCTGCATTTTACAACTGCAGTAGCCTTACATGTGTAACAATCCCCGATAGTGTGACAAGTATAGATGATTATGCTTTTTATAACACGCCGGAGCTGGTGATATATACAATAGAGAATTCCGTAGCACATGAATATGCAAAGCTGAATAATATCAAAGTATATTTAACAAAAATTACTCGTTATATTCCTTCGCCGAATATTGAGTACATACAAAAGAATGGTCATAGTTCGGTAAAAATCACTCTACAGGCTATCACGAATTATGAATATAAGTGTAATGACGGCAAGTGGCAAAAAAGTAATGTTTTTGACAACTTATCTTTTGATAAGAATTATACATTTTATCAAAGGCTCGGTAAGACAAATGAAAATGTTGAAAGTTCACCGAGTTGTGCGAAAACAATATACATAAAAAAGGCTAATATTGATGTTCCACCAACTCCTACCGTTTTAAGCAAAACTGCGAACAGCGTAACACTTAAAGACATAAGCGGCTATGAATACAGCGCCGACGGCAAGGTATGGCAAAAGAGCAATGTGTTTACGGGGCTTAGCGAGGATACCGAATATACATTTTATCAGAGGATTGCCGAAACAGATACAACATATGTTTCTGAGAGCAGCGCACCGCTGAAGGTCAAAACCGATAAATCTTACACCCCCGGCGACTTAGACGGGGACGAGGGTATAACGGACAGCGACGTGCTGTACCTGCTTAAGCATACGTTCCGTCCCGAAAAGTATCCGGTAAATCAGCCGTGCGATTATAACGGCGACGGGGAAATAACCGACGCGGACGCGGTATATCTGTTAAAGCATATTTTCAGACCTGAAAAATATCCGTTAACAAAATAAAAAGGGGTTATAACAATGAAAAAGATAATATCATTATTAGCGGCATTATGTTTAATTGTCTCATTTGCGGTTCCGGCAAGCGCGGCAGGGTTTGCGGTAAGCCTTTCGCCCTCTAAAAACGATGTAAGCGCGGGGGATACCGTAACCTTTACCGTCTCGTTAAGCGGGGCGGGCAGGGGCACCTCCGGATATATAGAGGTGGCGGCAAGCAGTAATTTTGAACTGATTTCGGGAAAATTCCTGACCGCAAACACCCAAATGGCAGACTTTGACAAAAACACAAGCGACGGAACCGTTATGTATAACGGCGAAAGCGATCCGAACGGAGCTTTCTGCGAATTTGTGTTAAAGGCAAAAACAGCGTCGAAAACCGCGCAGAACGTTTCGGTTACCGTGGATATAAGAAACGGCTCGTCGCTCCTCGGCAGCGTTAAGGCAAGCAAAGACATTAAAATTATATGCGCAAGCCACACCTTCGGTTCTTACACAAAGGTAAACGACGGCACACACAAGCGCGTATGCTCTGTCTGCGGATATGAGGAAACAAAAAATCACACTTGGGACGGCGGTACGGTTACAAAACAGGCAAGCTGCAAGGAAAGCGGCACAAAACATTTCACCTGCACTGCCTGCGGCGCCGCAAAGGACGAAACAATAGCCAAAACAAACAGCCATAGCTGGGGCGGCTATAAAGTAACGCAAAATCCCGGCTGCACAACCTCCGGAACGCAGACGCGCACCTGCTCTGTCTGCAGCAAAAGCGAAACTCAGCCCATAAACGCAACAGGGCACAGTATGGGAGCGTGGTCGCAAAGCAAGGCTCCCACCTGCACCGCCGCAGGCGAAGAAAAGCGCAGCTGCTCAAAGTGCGGCCATACCGAAACAAAGGCAATAAACGCCTTGGGCCACAGCTTTTCAAATCCTACCGTTACAAAAGCGCCCACCTGTACCGAAACGGGCGTTGAATCGGGCAAATGCACCCGCTGCGGTCAGACTACAACCAACGCAATAAAGGCAAAGGGACATAAATTCGGCGCGTGGGAGGATACAAAGCCCGCCACCTGTACCGAGGGCGGAATAAAGGAACGCAAGTGCGCCGACTGCGGCGCTTCGGAAACCAATGCGACCGAGGCATTGGGCCACGATTTTGAAAACCCCACAATAGTAAAGGCGGCTACCATAAGCGAAACGGGACTTAAAGAGGGTAAATGCAGGCGCTGCGGCGAGACCGCAAGCGAGGTTATACCCTGCACCGCGCAGGACGAGGCGACAGGTACGCTGTTTGAGACGAGCGAGGGCGTGTTTGCCGCAGGAACGCAATTGTCGGTTGAGGAAATAAAAACCGATAACCCAACCTTTGCTTCGGCAAAAAACATACTTAAAGATATATGTAATGAATTTAAGCTTTATAATATTAAGGCTTTATTAGACGGCGCCGAGGTAACGCCCACCGGCGAGATCACCGCAACATTTAATATACCTGAGGGTTACGGCAGGGACATTGCGCTTTACATTATAAAGGCGGACGGCACAAGCGAAAGGCTTGACTGCGATATTTCCGAGGACGGCAAAACGCTTTCCGCCAAGCTTACCGCGCTCGGCGATTACGCAATATGCAAATTAGGCGGCGGGGACAAATCTGCTGTAGAAAGCGCACCGGCAGACAAGGCAGAGAAAGCCAAAAGCAACACGGCGTTATACATAATAATAACAGCGGCGGCGGTGATCGTTATAGGCGGCGGAACGGCGGCGTTTATAATAATTAAAAAGAAAAGGCAATAAAACAAACGGGGCTGTACGGTACAGCCCCTTGTTTATACCTATAAATAGTCATTGCACGTAAGCAAAGCAAGCGCGGCAATCCGTTTCCCCACACCCTTGTCATTGCGAAGGTGCGGGTGTCCGGTGGACACCTCTGCGGAGCAGAAGCACCGACCGAGCCGGCAGGCGAGACCGCCGTAAGGCGTTTGGCAATTCATTCCAAATCCCCCG
>DJET01000014.1:0-24582 GCA_002431945.1 Ruminococcaceae bacterium UBA5891
GGCGCGCGGCAATCCGTTTTTTCTTAAGGGGGGATTACGGATTCTTTCACGCTTCGCGTTCAGAATGACGAGTAATAAAGCTTTGCAAACCACCGTTTTTTTGTAACGGCAGCAAACAGCGACAATTGTTATACAACCTAAAAAAACCGCCGTAACGGATTTCCGTTACGGCGGCGTTTTGCTTTATATTACATTTTAGCAAGGTTTGCTTTAAGGGTTTCAAGCTGCTCTTTAAGCTCTTTCGGCAGCTTATCGCCGAATTTCTTGTAATGCTCTTCGATTTCGGCAGCCTCTTTCTCCCAAACATCCTTGTCTACCTTTAAGATGCTCTTTAAGGTATCCATATCCATATCAAGGTCGGTAAGGTCGATATCCTCAGGCTTCGGAACATAGCCGATAGCGGTTTCGGTTGCGTCTGCCTTGCCCTCGCAGCGGTCGATTATCCAGTTTAGGACGCGCATATTATCGCCGAAGCCCGGCCATACGAAGTTGCCCTCGTCGTCGGTGCGGAACCAGTTAACGTTGAAGATCTTAGGAGCCTTATCGCCGAGCTTAGCGCCCATATCAAGCCAGTGCTTGAAGTAGTCGCCCATATTGTAGCCGCAGAAGGGGAGCATAGCCATCGGGTCGCGGCGAACAACGCCTACCGCGCCTGCGGCTGCGGCTGTGGTTTCGGAAGCCATTGTGGAGCCTACGAACACGCCGTTAACCCAATCCTTTGACTGATATACAAGCGGAGCGCACTTAGCGCGGCGGCCGCCGAATATGATAGCGGAGATCGGAACGCCCGCACCCTTATCAAACTCATCTGAAATGCAGGGGCAGTTCTTAGCCGGAGCCGTAAATCTTGAGTTCGGGTGAGCGGCGTATGTGCTCTTGTCGTGCTTGTCAAACTTGGAAGCGTCCCACTTGTTGCCCTTCCAGTCTATGCAGTTCTGCGGAAGATCCTTGTTAAGACCTTCCCACCAAACGGTGTTATCGTCAAGGTTAAGCGCAACGTTTGTGAAAATGGTGTTTTTCTTTGTGCTTTCAAGCGCATTGAAGTTTGAATGAGCGTTGGTTCCGGGCGCTACGCCGAAGAAGCCGTTTTCGGGGTTGATAGCGTAAAGACGGCCGTCCTCGCCTATCTTCATCCAGGAGATATCGTCGCCCACGGTCCAGATCTTATAGCCCTTGTCGCGCAGATATTTCGGCGGAATAAGCATTGCAAGGTTTGTTTTGCCGCAAGCAGACGGGAAAGCGGCGGCGATATACTTAATTTCGCCCTTAGGATTCTGAAGGCCTAAGATAAGCATATGCTCAGCCATCCAGCCCTCTTTCCAGCCCTGATAAGAAGCTATGCGGAGCGCAAAGCACTTTTTGCCTAAAAGTACGTTTCCGCCGTAAGCCGAGTTAACCGAGATAATGGTATTGTCTTCGGGGAATTGGCAGATGTAGCGCTTTTCGGGGTCGATATCGCAGGAAGCGTGGAGACCGCGTACCCAATCGTTCGAGTCGCCCAAAACATCGAGAACCTTCTGACCTACGCGTGTCATAATAGCCATATTAAGAACAACATACTTAGAGTCTGTTACCTCAATGCCTACCTTTGCAAGCGGCGAGCCTATCGGTCCCATAGAGAACGGGATTATATACATAGTTCTGCCCTTATAAGAGCCGCGCGCAATATCGTAAAGCTTTTTATACATTTCATCGGGGTCGCACCAGTTGTTGGTGGGGCCTGCGTTTTCTTTAGTCTTTGAGCAGATAAAGGTTCTGTCTTCCACACGGGCAACGTCGTTAGGACGGGTTCTGTGCAGATAACAGCCGGGAAGCTTTTCTTCGTTAAGCTTAATCATTTCGCCCGATTCTACCGCTTCCTTGCGGATAGCCTCAAGCTGTTCCTCGCTGCCGTCAATCCAGACAACTTTATCAGGATCAACGAGAGCCTTAACTTCGTCAAGCCATTTTAAAACCGTTTTGTTGTTGGTCATTTTGGTATCCCCTTTGTAAGAATTAAATTTTTGCCGTATACATTATAAGCCAAAGCTTTAATAAATTCAATAACATTGTAAAAAAATTAACAATATTTTAATTTTTTCTTTTATTTTGCGCGGAAATAGCTTATAATATTTATAAACAGCAAATATTATAAAATCAAACGGTAGGGAATGAAGAGCATGAAGGACGGTTTTATAAAGACAGCCGCAGGGCTTCCGCGCTGTACGGTGGCTGATGTTGCGGCAAACTGTGCCGAAATTAAGAAAATAATAGAAAAGGCAGACCTTAAAAAAATAAATCTTCTTGTTTTGCCGGAGCTTTGCATTACGGGCTATACGTGCGGCGATCTGTTTTTTTCGGACGTGCTTATTGCCTCGGCAAGAAAGGCGCTTTGCGATTTAGCTGAATTTACCAAGGGCAAATATCCTGTTGTTATTGCGGGCGTTCCGCTTATACACGGCTCAAAGCTTTATAACTGCGCGGCGGTGCTGTCGGGCGGTAAAATAATAGGTATAGTGCCGAAAACATATATGCCGAACTATGCCGAGTTTTACGAGCAGCGCCAGTTTTCATCGGGCGTACTGTCAGGCGACGGTTTTATTAAAATCGAAAACGAAGAGGTGCCGTTCGGAACCGATATTCTGTTTTCGCACAGCGAAATGCCCGAATACACCTTCGGTATAGAAATTTGCGAGGATATATGGTCGGCGGCGCAGCCGAGCGAGGGGCTGTGCAGAGCGGGCGCGCTTATAATCGCCAATCTTTCCGCCTCGAACGAGGTAATAGGTAAGGCGGAATACCGCAAAAGCCTTGTTTCGTCTACCTCGGCGCGGCTTTTGTGCGGATATGTATATACCTCGTCCGGCACGGGCGAGTCTACGCAGGATCTGGTTTATTCTGGTCACTGCCTTATATGCGAAAACGGCACATTGCTTCAGGAAAGCGCGCCGTTTGAGGAAAGCGAGCTTACCTTAAGCGAAATAGACGTTAAAAAGCTTTCGTATGAACGGCATAAAAACACAAGCTTTGAACCGCTTTGCGGTTACCGAACCGTTTATTTTGATCAGGAAATTATTGAAACCGAGCTTACGCGCAGCTTTGAAAAAACGCCGTTTGTGCCGTCTGATAAAAACGACCTTTACAAAAGGGCTGAGGCGATACTTAGAATACAGTCCTACGGGCTTAAAAAACGCCTTGAGCATACACGTGCCAAAACCGCGGTAATAGGTATTTCGGGCGGGCTTGACAGCACGCTTGCGCTGCTTGTGACCGTAAGGGCAATGAAAATACTTGAAAGGCCCCTTTCCGATATATATGCCGTTACAATGCCCGGCTTCGGTACAACAAAGCGCACACATTCAAATTCCGAACAGCTTTGCCGGCTTTTGGGCGTAACCTTTAAAGAGGTGGATATAACCGCCGCCGTAAATCAGCATTTTAAGGATATAGGGCAGGACCCCGCCTGCCTTGACGTTACCTATGAAAATTCGCAGGCGCGCGAGCGCACGCAGGTGTTAATGGATATAGCCAACAAAACCGGCGGAATGGTAATAGGAACGGGCGATCTTTCGGAGCTTGCTCTCGGCTGGGCGACGTATAACGGCGACCATATGTCTATGTATGCGGTGAATTCATCGGTGCCTAAAACCTTGGTCCGCTATCTTGTGCGGTATGAGGCGGAGCATACGGGCGGCGAGCTTAAAGCCGTTCTTTGCGATATACTTGATACCCCCGTTTCGCCCGAACTTTTGCCGGCGGATAAAAACGGCGATATTGCGCAGAAAACAGAGGATCTTGTGGGTCCCTACGAGCTGCACGATTTCTTTCTTTACCGAATGTTAAGGTTCGGCGAGTCGCCAGATAAAATATACCGTCTTGCCGTTTTGGCATTTTCGGGCGAATATGACGGCGAGACCGTTAAAAAATGGCTTAAGGTGTTTATAAGAAGATTTTTCTCGCAGCAGTTTAAGCGCTCCTGCCTGCCTGACGGGCCAAAGGTGGGTTCGGTAACGCTTTCCCCGCGCGGGGACTGGCGTATGCCGTCTGACGCCTCCGCCGCGGAATGGCTTGGTAAGTTAAATTAGGTATAGCGGTATGTAATTCCTAAATATTGACAATTGCTCTTTTTATATGTTAAAATATTGTAAGAAAAGAGGGGGATTTAAAAATGAAATCAACAGGTATGGTAAGAGCCGTGGATAAAATGGGCAGGGTAGTTATTCCCAAAGAAATAAGAAAGCAGCTAAAGGTTGAAAACGACGTTGACAGCTTTGAAATTTATATGGAAAACGATAAGGTTATTCTTAAAAAATATCAGCCTACCTGCATATTTTGCGATTCCCTTGCAGAAAGCGTAAGCTTTGAGGGCTATAACGTTTGCAAAAGCTGTATTGAAAAACTTAACCGAATTAAAGATACCGCCGAATAAATTTTTTCCCTGTATGACTTTGTCGTACAGGGATTTTTTTTATTCAGAAGAAGCGCGTATGCGCACGAAAAGATAGCTTAGCAAAACCAATATGATCGTTAACACCCACGAAAGGGGAAACGCGAGGTAAAGCGTTTCAAGGCTTTTATGCGTATTGAAAACGGTAAATATCCATACAATGCGGAATACACAGGTGCCGAGCACCGTGCTTAAAGCGGGGAGCACGGCGTACCCCGTGCCGCGCAAAACGCCGGCGGGTATTTCGTAAAGGCTGCAAATCGGTTCAAACAGCAGTATGCACATAATACGCATACAGGCAAAGCCTATGGCGGCGCCGTCCTTTGAAAAAAGACCTGCGAAAAAATCTTTGAATACTACTACGGGCACAATTGCAAAAAGGCTTGATATTACCGAATATAAAAGGCACAGCCAAAGAATTTTTTTGCATCTTTCACGCTTTCCCGCCGCAGAATTCTGACCTGTAAAGGTTGTGGCGGTTTGCGCGAATGCGGTTATTATGTAATAAGCGAAATATTCAAAATTCACCGCAATCGTACTGCCGGCAATTGCCCTTGCGCCGAATTTATTTACCGCCGTTTGAACAAAGATGTTGGCAAAGCAGAATACGGCGCCCTGAACGGCGGAGGGTACTCCTGTTTTTAAAATTTCAAATATATATTCCCCCTTAATACTAAGCCTGCCCTGCGAGAGAAAATCGCCCGATCTTTTTAACCTTAAAAGCACAAGAAAGGCGGAAAGAGCGGTGGAAATACAGGTTGCGGCGGCAACGCCCGCAACGTCTAACTTTAATACCGCCACAAAAAGCAGGTTAAGCAAAACATTTACAATTCCCGATAAAGCCAATACCGAAAACGGGTAACGGCTGTCCCCCTTAGCGCGTAAAACGGCGGCGCCGAAATCGTAAAGCAGCAAAAACGGATAACCGAATAAATAAATTCTTAAATACTGCTGTGCATAGTCTAAAATTTCATTTGGGGTTTGTATCAGCATTAACAGCGGTCTTGCGGCGGCTTGACCTATAAAAAAGCCGATAACGCCTATAATTAAAGCAAGAATAACCGCGGTTTCGGTTACGGCGGGAACAGAGCGCCGTTCGTTTTTCCCTATGCGGTTTGCAATAATTATATTTGCCCCTACCGAAAGACCGGAGGATAATGTAACTATTAAAGCCACAATTTCCGCGTTTGTGCCTACCGCCGCCAATGCGTTCGGGTTGCCGAAATACCCCGCAACCGAAGTGTCGGCGGCATTAAACAGCTGCTGCACGATACTGCTCAGCGCTATCGGAAGGGTGAAAAGCAGAAGCTTTTTTGTTAAAGCGCCGTTAAGCATATCCATATCATTGTTTTTGAATTTCATCTTATTTTCTCCCAAAACAGTCTTGCTTAATTATACACACGGCATTATAATAAGAAAAGCGAATATTATAGATTAAATGTATCGAAAAAAGGAATACAAGAGTATGGAAAACAATTTGGCTAAATATATTGCCTTTATAAAAACAGCCGAAACGGGTAGCTTTACAAGAGCGGCCGAAAATTTGAATTACGCGCAGTCTACGGTTAGTAAAATGATAGCGGATTTAGAAAAGGAATGGGGAGTCACACTGTTAGAGCGAAGCCGAAGCGGCGTGCGGCTCACCTCGTGCGGGGAAAGGATTTTGCCGCTTGCAAGGGCGGTTTTAAACGACCAGCGCGAGCTTAACGGTTATATCGATCAGATAAACGGCATAAAGGCGGGGGTTGTGAAAATAGGAACCTTTGCAAGCGTTGCCGTAAACTGGCTGCCGAATATTTTTGCAAGGCTTTGTAATGATTATCCTGATATTGAATATGAGGTGCTGTTAGGCGATTACGACGAGATCGAGCGCTGGATAGACGAGGGCAGGGTGGACTGCGGCTTTCTGCGGACGCCTGCCGATCCTTCTTTTGATACATATTTTTTAAAAAAGGACGAATACAAGGTTGTGCTGCCGCCGAAGCATTCGCTTGCAAAAAACAGCTCGGTTAAGCTAAGCTCCCTTAACGGTCAGCCGTTTTTGCTGTTGGAGCGCGGCGGAAAGACCGAGGTTTCGGGTCTGCTTGAAAAAAATAATATACACCCCGACATACGCTTTACCACCTGGGAGGATTTTGCGGTTATGGCGATGGCGGAAAAGGGGCTGGGCATAGGTATTTTGCCGTCCTTAATTTTAAAGCGTATACCCTACAATGTTGAAATACGGCCGTTGGAAACGCCTTATTACCGTGAAATATGCCTTGCGGTTAAAAATAAAAACCGACTTACGCCGGCTGTAAAAATGTTTATTGAGTATTTAAGGTTTCGCGAAGAATAGGTAAAGCGGCTCCCGATTTATTCCAATTAAAGCATATATTGCTTATTATTTTTGTATGTGATAAAATCAAATAAACTGAAATTTTAAAATTTATTGAGAGTTTTTATGCGCAGCCCCGTCTAACAGATGAGGAGAAAACAAGGAAAGGGGTACCGAATGGATAACGGCGCAAGTAGCTACCGCCGTTTTCTTGATGGTGACGATGAGGGTTTAACCTTAATTATTAAGGATTATAAAGACGGTTTAATTCTTTATTTAAACAGCTATGTAAATAATATTTATATAGCCGAGGAGGTAATGGAGGAAACCTTCTTTAAGCTTGCGGTTAAAAAACTTAAATTCAATGAAAAGAGTTCGTTCAAGACTTGGCTTTACACCATTGGGAGAAATGCTGCGATAGATTATATAAGGCATAATTCTAAAATATCGCTGTCTTCAATAGATAATGCGGAAAATTATTCAAAAGATGAGACGGATCTTGAAGCTATGTACATAAGAAACGAAAGAAAAATTACGGTGCATAGGGTTATGTCCTGCTTAAAGCCCGAATACAAAATGGTTTTATGGCTTAGCTTTTTTGAAGAGTTTTCAAATGATGAAACCGCGCAGATAATGGGAAAATCCAGGCGTCAAATTGAAAATTTGTTGTATAGAGCAAAGCAATCCCTTAAACAGTTACTTGATAAGGAGAAATTTCAGTATGAAAAGCTATGATGAAGTAGCGAGGAACGTATTTGAACGCAGAGATAAATATGCAGCAAAGCAAAAAAAGAAAAAACGGATCATTATAAGCACGGTTGTACCCGCACTTTGCTGCTGTATTGCTTTAATTACGGGCTTCGGTTTACAGAAAAGCGGAGTCTTCGGTAATAATATTCCTGCTGCGGGCAGTATGCAAAGCCCGTCTTATAATTCCTCGGCAGATAATAAACAAAGCCGTGTTACAAGCGGCAGTAAACCGTACTCCGAAAATAATTCGGCAAACAACAGCTCCGAAGAAAATTCCGTACCCGATAGCACTATCTCCTCAGAGCCGGATAACGGCGCTTCCTCAGCACCCGATAAAACCCCCTCGTCCAAGCCTTCCGGCAGCACCCCGTCAACCGTCACCCCAAGCACTCCGACCGATCAGGAGACGGGCTGTTATATTGACAGCCTCGATAAAATCAACTTTTACTCGGCTAAAAAGATTATCAGCGAAAAATCGCTTTTGCCGATAAAAATGAATTCAAACGGTTTCTTCGCGCCGAGTCTTTTAAGGCTAAGCAATACCTATGCGGAATATCCGATAGACCGCGACAGAATATTTACCGCAACAATGGTGACGTACTTTACAATTGAGCTGAACGACAAAAAAGGCTTTTTAGCTCAAAAGCTCGGCGGAACGGGCTTTGCGGAGGTTGTTGTTACCGAAAACGATATTGAAGATATGGGACAAATGATAACCTTTAAAAGAGAGGATAATTACTATACCTGCTTTATGAACACGCAGAACGGCGGCTCCGGTTACGGCAGGGTAAGCAGAGAATTTTCTTCTCATAAATATATCGAGGGATTTAATATTGTTAAAAATTTAGATCAGGAAAACTATAAATTTACGGTTCGGTACGAGGGCTCTAAGGTTGTGGGCTTTGAGTGCGCCCCCTTTAACAGTACTCCCGAAAATTATGCTGTGGACGACGTGACGTTTATTGAAGATTTTTGCGTGGTTATTTACACAAAACAAACCTTTACCATAGACGAGTTAGAGGCGTATTTTAAAAATGAGAACAAGGGAGAATTGCTGTGAAAAAATCGCTTGCAATCATATTGGCTCTGACGATTATTTTCTCTTTTGCCGGTTGTAAAAGCGTTATATTATCAGAGAACGAAAAAAACAGCTCCGTTTCAGAAAGCGGAGAAATATTAAACGGGAGCGGTATATCCGAAGCCGCCGAGTCAGGCGGCGGCTCTTCCGAAAATTCCGCCGACGGTAAAATACCGTCAAACAGCCGCGGGCAAGGTAATAACGGCGGTTGTTCGGATAATATTTCTGAAAGAATTACCGCCGAAAACGTGAAAATAAACAGCTTGGATAAATTGAATTTCTACGCCGTGAAAAAAGCAATTGCGGAAAACGGGACGGTATTGCTGTCGGGTTCGTCCGGAAAGCCCAAAGCGGCGGCGTTGGCAAATCGTTTTAACTTCGGATTATTAAATCTTGCAGGTTCTGCCGTAACCGATATTAACCCTGATTCGGAATTTACAATTACGATGTACAGCTATTTTACGGTTACGCTTAACGATACGGGCGGCTTTTTAGCGCAAAAGCTCGGCGGAACAGGCTCGGCAGAGGTTGTTATTACCCGCAACAGCTTTAACAATATGATCACCTTTAAAAAGGGCGAGCGGTATTATTCCTGTCTGCAAACATCTTTAACCGAAAAGGCTATGTCCTTTTCAACGCAAAAATATGTAAACGGGTTTAAATTGGTTGAAAACTATGAGAAAGAAAATTACGAATACACCGTTTATTTCGAGGGCGATAGAGTTATAGGCATAAATTGCGGCAGATTTGAAGGAAACGGCGGTTATAAATACGTTGCGGACGATATAAAATTAAACGGCAATTTTTGCTTTGTGCTCCATAAAAAGCAAAGCTTTACCGCCGAGCAGTTAGAGGGATTGTTTGCCTCTAACAATTCCTTTGTTGACGACGGTATTGTTTTAAACGACGGAACGGTTTTGTTCGGAGAATCCTCTGTTACCGATAACGCCGTTGCTTTTAAAAACAGTGCGGGCAGCTCTGTGATTACGAATAAGGATATTAAGAAGATAAGCGCTGTGCACAGTAAAAAATTCGGCT
This sequence comes from Ruminococcaceae bacterium UBA5891, assembly GCA_002431945.1. Lineage (GTDB taxonomy): Bacteria > Bacillota > Clostridia > Oscillospirales > Acutalibacteraceae > UBA737. The sequence continues at coordinate 9,610 of DJET01000014.1, forward strand.
TTTGCATAAGGCTTGATCTGACATCGGGCAATAAAATTTCGGAAAAAGTCAAGCTTGCTTTTTATCTTAATAATTCAAAAGACAGAGAGCTTACCCTGCAAAACGACGGTTCTGCGGTTTATATTACCGATCTTAACAACAAATCCAGAATGACGGACGTTTTTTATAAATTGACAGCATTAAACACAAGCGGCAGAATAGGCAGAATTACAGACTATAACGATTTTTTAAGCGAGGCCTCTAAAAAGCTTAACCTTAAAGATTATGATCTTTTAAAGGAAGACCACAGCGTGAGCTTCGGCAACGGGCTTAAAATTATAGATTATACCTATGATTTAAAAACGGATAAATCTATAAGCCATAAGGTATCAAATTACGATATTACAATTGACGGCATAACCGTTACCCTGCCGATAAAGGTTTCGGATCTGATAAGCATGGGCTTTACGGTAGCCGAAAGATCCTTTAACGACGGTATTTTAGCGGGCAGCGCTGTATTCAATTCGCCCGACGGCAATGATTTTACTGCGTATATTATGAATTTTTACGGTAACTCACGGAATTTTAACGGCTGCTATGTTACGCAGATCAGCTTTAGGTGCTATGAAAAAACCTTTAAGTATCAAGAGGGAATAAGCCCCACTCGCCCCGACTTTGAAATGATCGAGGGAATAAATAAGGACTCTGCCCTTGACGACATAATTTCAAGGCTCGGAGAGCCGAATAAAATAATCCTTATGACTACGGATAACAGACCGATGAACTATAAGGATTGTATTATTCAGCTGTATTACAAGGTTTATACGCCTTCCCTGCCGAACGGCGAGCTGGTGTTTAATCTTCAGCCGGTTCTTAACAATACCGCGCCTTCGGATTTTTTAACCGACATCAGCTTTGCCTTGCAATAGCGGCTTTTTCTTAATTTGATACAAATATATAACAAATAAAATGCATATAAGGAGTGTTCGTGTTTATGAACGAAAATAATGTGGGCGGCAATATTGAAAACGAAAAAAAGGAAGCCGAAAGTCCTGTTTACAGCTCAAGGTTTTTAATGAACAGAGATTTATTTTATGATTTTAATTCGGTTAGCTATAATAAAGTAAAAAAGATATTTATAGCGTTTTTTTGCTTTATCGCCGTTGAAACGGCTGCGTGTATTGCAAACGGAAATCAGGATAACGCCATTTTCGGAATTGTTATTTCTTTAGTACTTCTTGCTACGTATTTATGGGTAAAAAAGGCGGTAAAAATAAACTATGAGCGAATGGTTATTTCGGCGGGAAAGGAAAGCATAACACAATATGAGCTTTTTGAAGACAAAATCGTTGCCCATGTCGACGAACTGAAAAGAGAATACTCTTATTATCAGATAACAAAGTTTTTTGAAACTGATAACTTTATATTGCTTCATATGCAGCCCGATTTGTTTATTACATTAGAAAAAAGCAGTCTTAATGCAGACGCAGAGGAGGTAAAGTCTTTTTTGATGAACAAATGCCTTCTTGTAAAAAAGAAAAAATTTATTAACTGCTCGAAGGATAAAATACGGGCTTTGGTATTTTTGATTGCGTCGTTTGTTGTTTCCGTGGCGGGAACTGCCTTTGCGATAATATTAAATATAAAAAATAATTTTTAATGAAATATTGCAATAAAAATAAAAAAGCACTTGCAGCTGCAAGTGCTTTTTTGGTGACCCGGACGAGATTCGAACTCGTGTTACCGCCGTGAAAGGGCGGTGTCTTAGGCCTCTTGACCACCGGGCCGATGGTGGCTGTAATTGGATTTGAACCAATGACACTGCGGGTATGAACCGCATGCTCTAGCCAACTGAGCTATACAGCCGAATACTGCTGAGACCAATATATTATATCGTTAAAACGGCGTTTTGTCAATACCCAAATTTAAAAAATTATATTTTTATCGGCACAAGGCTTGACAAGCCGTAATTATATGTTATAATACAAATAAAAAGTGTCTCAAATAAGACACTGTTAAGGAGCTTTATGTCAGTATACGGTAATTTGTTTTTGCTTGACGGGCTTGAAAAGAACGATAAAGAGAATATAATAAGCTCTTTGCCCGATACGGTGAAATTCAAAAAGGGCGAGCTTATTTATTCAAGGGAACGTTTTTTCGGTGCGCTCGGCTTTATTGTTTGCGGCAGCGTTAAGGCCGTAACCAATAATGATCGCCGCCTTGTAATGAAGGAGCTTTGCGGCGGCAGCTGTTTCGGCGCTGCGGCGGTCTTCGGCGGCGGAGACACCTATGTAAGCACGCTGACCGCCCAAAGCGATACCGAGGTATGCTTTATACCGGAAAGCCTTTTAATCTCGCTTTTTAAAGAGTATCCGCAAACGGCTGTAAACTATATTACGTTTTTATCTGATAAAATAAGGTTTCTTAACGAAAAATTGAGCGTTATATCGTGCAGTGACGCGGAGGATACGGTTTTAAATTACCTGAAGCTTTCCGCAAACGAAAACGGTTACGCAGAAATTCCCGTAAGTATGACCGAGCTTTCAAAAATGCTGGGTTTGAGCCGTGCAAGCCTGTACCGCAGCATTGACGCGCTTGAAGCAAACGGAAATATTAAAAGGGAAAATAACGGAATAAAGGTGATTAAAAAATGAAAAAAATTATAAGCGCACTTTTAGCGGCGGCTTTAATGCTCGGCTTAGCCGCATGCGGAACAAAAAGCACCGACAGCAGCACGGACAGCTCTTCGGCGGCTCCCGTTTCATCTACACCCGCAAAGCTCGATACAACCTGTAACGTATACGCGCTTAACGGTCCTACGGGTATGGGGCTTGCCCCGCTTATGAAAAAGGCGGAGGACAAAACAGGCAGGCTTAATTACAATATTGCCACCGTAGGCAGCAATGACGAAATTGTAGCAAAGCTTACAAACGGCGAGGCCGATATTGCCGCGGTTGCAACGAATCTGGCTTCAACCCTTTATCAAAAGACCGAGGGCGGCATTTCGGTTCTTGCGGCAAATACGTTAGGCGTGCTCTGCCTTGTTACCAAGGGCGAGGAAATAACCGATATAAAGGCGCTTAAGGGCAAAACCGTTTATGCAACAGGTCAGGGCGCAAACCCCGAATATATTATCAATTACATCTTCGAGAAAAACGGTCTTACAGTCGGAACGGACGTAACGGTCAACTTTGTTTCACAGCCTACCGAGCTTGTAACCGCCTTTGCGCAGAATGAAAAAATAATTGCCGTGGCGCCGCAGCCCGTGGCTACCACCCTTACAGTTAAGGATCAGAATGCGGTTATAGCGCTTGATATGAACAAGGAGTGGGATAAAGTAAGCGATACACAGCTTGTAATGGGCTGCATAGTTGCCCGTAAGGGATATATTGAAGAAAACCCCGACGCGGTTAAAATATTCCTTGAGGAATACGCCGAATCGGTAAAGGAAGTAAACAGCGATACCGATACTGCCGCAGCGCTTTGCGAAAAATACGGCATCGTTGCCTCTGCCGCAATTGCAAAAAAGGCAATTCCGCTTTGCAATATTGTTTTTGAGGACGGCACAAAGCTTAAAACCGATCTTTCGGCATATTTAAAGTTCCTTTTTGACGCAAACCCCAAAAGCGTAGGCGGAGCCTTGCCGGACGATAACTTCTATTATGAAGCAAAGTAAATTAAAAAGCATTTTAAAGTGGGCTGCCGTGGCGCTGTTATGGCTTACAGCGTGGCAGCTTGCCGCCGCCGCCGTGGATAAGGAAATACTGATTCCGTATCCGCGCGCGGTTTTTTTAAGTCTTATAAGCCTTTGCAAAACCTCGGAATTTTGGGTTGCCGTGGCGCTTTCGCTGCTTCGCATAACGGCAGGCTATCTTTTGGGTATTGCGGCAGGCGTTACGGGCGCGGTGCTCTCCTCGCGCTTTAAGGTGTTTAAAGCGGTTTTTTCGCCTGTTTTGCATATTGTGCGCGCGGTGCCGGTGGCTTCGTTTATAATATTGGCGCTTGTATGGATAAAAAGCGCTTATCTTGCGGTTTTTATATCGTTTTTAACGGTAACCCCTATGATATGGTCAAGCACGGAGAGCGGTATTGAAAATATAGACGTTAAATATCTTGAGGCGGCAAAAATTTTCAGGCTGAATCCCTTTAAAACGCTTTTTGAGGTGAAACTGCCGTTTTTGCTTCCTTCATTTACGGCGTCTGCCGCAAACGCTCTCGGCTTTGCATGGAAGTCGGGCGTTGCGGCAGAGGTTATATGCCGTCCCGCCGGCTCGATAGGAAGACTGCTGCAGGACGCAAAGCTTTACCTTGAAACGCCTAACGTTTTTGCGGTTACCGCCGTTGTGGCGCTTTTATCGCTTGCATTTGAAATTATAATAAAGCGTATTGCAAAGAGGTTTATGTATGATAGCAATAAATAACGTTTCATTTGCTTATAAGGATAAAACGGTGATAAATGACCTTACCCTTAAAATAAATAAGGGACAGCATATTTGCCTTTTCGGCGAGAGCGGCAGCGGCAAAACCACGCTGTTAAGGCTGATTATGGGGCTTGAAAAGCCAAGCGACGGCAGTATAACGGCAGATAAAGCCGTATTTTCGGCGGTTTTTCAAGAGGATAGACTGCTGCCCTTTAAAACCGTGCTTGAAAATTTAACGCTTGTGGGTGCCGATAGGGAAGAAGCGCTTTATCATTTGAACGCGCTTAATATCGGACAGGCGGCAAATAAATACCCCCGAAAGCTTTCGGGGGGTATGAGCAGGCGCGCGGCTATTGCAAGAGCCTTATGCGCAGATTATAATGTGCTTGTGCTTGACGAGCCGTTTTCTGGTCTTGACAGGGAAAATACCGAAAATGCGGCAAGGCATATTTTATCCTCGGTTAAGGACCGCACGCTTATAGCCGTTACTCATTCACACGAAGAGGCGCGGCTGTTAAACGCCGAAACGGTAGGTATAGGCTGACAAAAAAATTAACCCTTAAATTGCAGTGATCCCCTGCGGTGAAAAACTTTTCACCGCAGGGGATCTTTTGTTTGGCTTTAAAGCTATTGCGCACTAATCGTTTTTTCTACGCCATTGTTTCAAGCATTCTAAGCGTTACCTCGTAGCGTGTTGATCCTTTTTGCAAAAGACTCTCGTATTCTTCCCTCATATATTCTGCCATACGTAACACCTCATTGCCGAGGCTTCCCGCAATATGCGGAGTAAGCAGGCAATTTTCAAGCGAATAAAACGGATGGTTCTTTTCGGGCGGTTCGGGGTCTGTAACGTCTAAAACCGCGGTTATATCGGGGCGTTCCCTTAATATGCGAACAAGATCGTCTTCAACCACCTGCGCTCCGCGCCCCGTGTTTATAAAAACCCCGTCCTCTTTCATTAAAGAAAACAGTCTGTAATTTATAATGCCGCGGGTATCGGCGTTATTTGCAAGGTGGTTTGAAACAATGCGGCACTCTGAAAAGAGCGTTTCAAGCGATGCCGTTTCCACACCGAGCTTTTTTGCGGTCTCCGGCGGAAGAAAGGGATCAAACACAAGTATTTCAAGCTTGAACGGACGCAAAAGCTCTATTACCCTTTTGCCTATCATACCGGCGCCTATAATGCCCACCTTGGTTTTGTAATTTCCGATAATTCTTTTTTTAACAGCCTCGGCGTCAGACAGTCTTCCGGCGCTTTGCTTAGTGCAAAGCGAAAAAAAGTTTTTTCCGGCAAGCAATATCTGCGCCGCGGTATACTCCGCAACCGGAACTGCGTTTGCCGCCCAAGCGCTGAATACCTTTATTCCGTTTTCAAGAAACGGCCGCGCAAAATACTGAACGGTTCCCGCGGCGTAAAATACAGCCTTTAATGCGGGAAATATATTTTTTATTTCTTCAGATGTAAGCTCAGGCATACCCCATGTTGAAAAAATGTACTGCGTATCCCTAAACAATCCCGTATTCTTAGTGAGATCCTTACGGCAAAAGCAATCATAGCAGCTTATTTTTTTCCGTATTTCGGGGCTGTATACCAAATCAATGCTGCTTTTGTCCTCGCAAAGAAATATGTTTTTCATCTTATCAGCTCCCTTAACGCTTCCGATTCCGCGGCAAGCGATTCAATATTATCGTCAGGCATAAATTCAAGCAATGCAAAGTGAGCAGCCTTTAGCTCGGAAAAATATTTGTTCCAATACGCTTTGTCGTGCGAAAGAGGAAAACGGTTTTCGCGGTGCCACGCAAAAACATGCACATTTTCTGTAAACGGCGCCAAAATTTGTGCGGTAAGCAGGTTTTCCTCAGCCGTTCTGTATTGATTAGGCTGCCAATAGGTTTTAAGCGAGGGCAGATCTACGGCTTCAAGCAGCTCTTTTACGGCAAGGGCTTCATCTGTAAACGTATGATGATGAAATTCCGTGCAAAGCGTCATACCTGCCGCCTTTGCCGTTTCAGCCGCACAGCGCGCCGCTTCAAAAATTTTCATACGCTCGTCGTAGCCGTATTCTGAGGACGGCTTATCGCCGCACCAAACGCGCAAAACCCCTGTGCCGAGAATTTCGGCGGCGGTAAGGTATAACGGCAATTCGCCGATAGGGGTAACTCCTATGCGGAAATAAGTACCGTAGCTTGAACATTCCAAACCGGCATTTTTTTGCAATAATGCGATTTCCTTAAGCTTTTCGGAATTACCGCAGGGGGCGTGAACATCGCTGCCCCACTCGATAGCGGAAAGCCCTGATCTTGCCGCCGCGCCGATTATTTCAAACGGAGTGTTGCTTCTGAAGGATACAGAAACCAGACCTGCTTTCACTTTTGATCACCCAAATTTTAATTATTTTCAGTATATGTTTTTATTATCGCGGTAGCCGCGCCATACCGTTTCAAAAAAATCGTTGTCGTCCGGCATAGGGCGAACGCCGCGCCATAAAGCCTTACACTGCCCGTTTATTAAGCTTACGGTTTGTATACGGTCGCACGCGGCGGTTTTATCCGGGCAAAAGCGGAAAAGCTCTTCAAGGCCGTTTCGCAGCTCGCCGTTTTTATCCCTGTAAAGAGCGCTGCCGCGTGTTTTGCCCACAGTTTCTTCAAAATCAAGCATAGCCGTAAGCACTGCCTGCTGAACCAGCAGAATATCATACAGGCGGTACGCTTTATATAATTCGCATTCGGCATTAACGCCTGTTGTTTCCGTTATGCTTTTTAAGTCTTCCGTAACGCTTTCAAGAAGGGGCTTTATAATTTCGGCGTCGCGAATTGCCGCTGCGCCGTCGCTCATATTCCTTTGGGCTTCGCATATCTTTAAATCAACGTTTTCCCTGTTTGACAGCAGTTTTTCGCAAAATTCGGCGTGCCGTTTTACAGCCCCTTCGGCAAGCTGTAAAAACAAAGCGTTTTGTGTTTTTGCACGCGGGTGTGCGGATATATACAAGGCCGCCCTGAGCGAGCCTACCTGACCGGAATTGAGCGCGCTGCCGCCGGGCCGTGTAATTCCGTGCGTGCCAGCACATTCGCCTGCGGCAAAAAGCCCTTTAAGCGCTGTTTGCCACCAACAGTCAACTGAAATACCGCCGTTATTATGTTGGGCGCAAAGAGCAATTTCAAGCGGTTCCTTTGCAAGGTCAAGACCCTTATTTTTATAAAGCTCTGCTGCGGGAGCGTTCATATGCATAAGACGTTCTATCGGAGTTCCGAAGCAGGCTTCGGCGTTTTTTAAATAATCGTAGGCCTCAGGCAGCAGCCTTGAATAATCAATTTTATCTATACCGAACGGATTTTTGCGGTAATCAAGGAACACGCGTCTTTTCTTTATAACACATTCACGGTAAACCAGCAAATCTATTACAGAAGAGCCGCTAAGCACCTTGCCGCTGTCGAACGGCCATTGGTAGCCCTTTAAAAACAGCGCCGAAAGCGCGGAGTACGGATCGCCGTAAAAGTTGAGCAAGAATTCATTTTCCGTTTTGTCCTCGCCTACGGATATCATTCTCGGCAGTACCTGCATATATGTGCCCGATACATTCCAGCGCGGATCGACCGAAGCTAACCCATACTGCCATTCAGTCATATTTTGCAACGGCACGCCCGCCGCAACGGCAAGTCCGGTAGAGCCGTTATGATAAGAGGGGTAAACGCTGTCGGCGTAAATTCCGGCGGGTCCGCCGGTTGCAAGTATTATGTTCGCGCAGTTTATTGCGGTGAAGCCGCCGTTTGCCTTTTCAAGGCAGATAAGCCCGCAGACGCCGTCTTCATTTTTTAAAATTTCCACTGCAAGAAAGCCGTTTAACACCGGTATTTTAAGCTCGTCGGCGCGCTTTTCAAGCACCTCGGTCATATATTTCGATGTAAGCGGACCTGCCGACGTTGCCCGTGCAAACGGGTCGTGATCGGTTTTGTAGCCTACATATTCTCCGTATCGGTTGCAGGGAAATTCAACGCCGAGCTCGCACAGCCGCATAAACGAGCGCACCGAAAGAGCCGCCTCGCACAGCGCAGTATCGCCGTCTACGGCGCCGCAGGAAAAAAGGTTTTCCGCCATTGCGCGCACGCTGTCGGGCGCGCTGCCGGAGAGCCCAAGCTTATAATATGTTTGCTTATCGCTTCCGGTATTGCGCGAGGTGCCGCAGCTTATACCCTCGGTAACGATTGCGGCGTTAACGTTATTTTCGGCAAGGCGTATGGCGGCGTTATAGCCTGCTGCGCCCGTTCCGATCACAACGGCGTCAAAGCTTAGCGTTTTATATTTTTTCATATCGGGTCTCCGTTATCATATCAAAGTCTTTGAATGTGAAATCCGCCGTCTACATCGACAGACTGACCTGTAACATACGGCAGTGCGCCGTCAGCCAGCGCATAAACCGCTGCGGCAATATCTTCGGGCCTTCCCCAACGCTTGATAGGCAGCAGTCCGCCCTCGATAAGCTTGTCGTATTTTTCTTTTACGGTGCTTGTCATACCGGTTGCAATAATGCCGGGACGTATTTCGTTAACGGTAATTCCGTATTCGGAAAGGCGGTCGGCAAAAAGCTTTGTTATCATTGACACGCCTGCTTTTGAAATGCAGTATTCGCCGCGGCTTACGGAGCTTGTATAAGCCGACATCGAGGATATATTTACTATTGCCGGTCTTGCTTCGCTGTTGTTTTTAATCATTTCCTTTGCAACAAGCTGCGTTAAAAAGAAGGTTCCCTTTGTATTTATATCCATTACAAAATCGTAGCTTTCCTCGGTCATTTCAAGCAGATCACCGCGTACGCGCGGCGCTACGCCCGCAACGTTAACAAGTATATCTATTTTTCCGTATTTTTCGGCGGCGGTGGCTACAAACGCTTTTCGGTCGCTTTCGTTTGAAAGGTCGCCGCTTATATAGGTGAACTCTCCGCTAAGCGCGGGAGGGTATTTAACAATATCCATTCCTATTACGGCGATACCGTTGTCGAGCAATTTTTTTGCGGTTGCAAGGCCTATTCCGCCCGCAACGCCTGTAACAAGCGCGATTTTCATAAGCTTTTCTCCTTATTTACATACTTATTGTATATTTCAAGATAAGGTTCGCGATCCCTTACGGGGCAGCCCGGCGTGCCGCCCGCACGCATTATTGCGGTGCATTTTGAGCAGGCAACGCAGCATTTTTCTTTTTTCATGGCGCCGTGCTTTATAATGTCGTTTGCAAAATCGGGGTAGGCAAAGGCTGTACGCCCGAAGCCGGCAAAGTCAAAGCCGCCGCTTTTTATGTATGCGGCCGCTGTATTTGGGGCGGCAACGCCTAAAAAGCTTAATGCCGAGCATACAAACTTCATTTCGGGAACAGCCCTTTTAAGCCTTGCGGTGCCAGAAAGAACGCGTGCGACGCCGCTTAGCGGCTCTTCATCAGGAGCATACGGCCCTGCGGCGAACGGACGGTTTACATGTGGATTGAAATACGGATTGCCCATTGATATATTAAGCAGGCGAACGCCACTTTCGTAAAGCTTTTTTATAAGCCATACAGGCTCGGTCGGGTCAAAATCAAGCGAGCCGTTTTCGCTTACGCCGAAGCCGTAGGGATATGCAAATCCGTCGTATACGTTAAGACGCGATGTAACTATAAAATCGCCGCCGCAATTCTGTATTGCGCCTGCAACACTTTCGCGAAGAAGTCTTGTTCTGTTTTCAAGGCTGCCGCCGTATCTGCCCGCCCTTTCATATGCGGAGAGCAGCTCGCTGTTAAGATAACGGTGGCAGCATTTAATATCAACCCCGTCAAAGCCTGCCCGCTGTGCAAGTAAAGCCGCGTTAACAAGTCTTTCGCCTACACGGTCAAGGTATTCGTCCTTGACTATCCGCTCGCTGCTTATCGGGTCGTTTTTTTCAAAAATAGGGTTGTTATACGCAATAAGCGGTTCCGGTATGCCGTTTGGCTTACTGTAACGTCCGGAATGTGTGGCCTGCATAATTATAAGCGGCTCGTAACCGTTTTCCTTTATTCCCGTATTCTTTATGCTTTCAACCTCGCGGCGAAAGGAATCAAGATTTTCCTCGCAGATATAAAGCTGGCGCGGGTTTGCCCTGCCTTCCTTCATAACCGCCGTGGCTTCAAACCAAATTATGCCGGCACCGCCTTTTGCAAAGCGTTCATACCTGCGTTTTGTTAAAACGTCCGGCATACCGCCGCGTGTGCCGTCACACCCTTCCATAGCCTGGCATACAAGGCGGTTGTGCACGGTTTTTCCGTTTATTTTTTCGGGTTCGCTTAGTATGGATACATCGTCTGAAAACGGTAAATTTGTTTTTAGCCTGTCGTTATCCGCTTTAAATGCTTCAGCTGTAAAATATACGCTTCTCATTTTGTCACCAACTTTTTTCTTTATTATAACTTTGTTTAATTTACAATGCAATTGCATATTGTTCATAAAAACATTGCAATCTGTTCAAACGAATGTTATTATTAAAACGGTGATACAATTATGGAAAGCTTTGTTTATGAAGACGAAATGATTTTTTTACAGCACTGTACGGATATAAGCCCAGATTCTGCGGATTTTCCCATGCACGCGCACGAGTATCCTGAGCTTGTTTACATTATTTCCGGCGATATAATGTTTTGGGCGGAGGGAACGCCGTACTGTTTGAGTCCGCACGATTTTATGCTTTTTAACGCCGCCGAAACGCATAAGGTTCAAATTCTTTCGCCGCGCCCCTATGAGCGTGTGGTATTGCAGTTGAAAAAGCCCGTTTTTTCTTATATAGACAAGGATAACAGGCTGCTTGCGCCGTTTACCTCAAGAAAGCTCGGTGAGGGCAATTTGCTTAAGGCACAGGATTTTACATACGGCAACCCCGAAGACTGTATTTTAAAAATGATAAATAGGGCCGAAGAACAAAGGCTTGCGGTATTTTCATATTTGCTGCCGCTGCTATATACGATTTATGTTGCTTTCAGTTCATTGCCGCAGGCGCCGAAATCCGCTTCGGATAAAATTTCGGCGGAAATACTGAGATATGTTAATGAGAATATTACCCTTTCGCTTTCGCCGGAGAGCATTGCAAAAAGATTTTTTATAAGCCGCACGACTCTTTACAGCCTGTTTAAGGAGACTGCCGGCTGCGGCGTTACGGAATATATAAATATAAAACGCCTGCTTATGGCTAAGGAGAAAATTATAAGCGGCGAAAAACCCACAAACGTTTTCGGGCAATGCGGCTTTAACGATTACAGCGTTTTTTTCAGGGCTTATAAAAAACGCTTCGGGCTTTCGCCCAAAGCGGATTTTGAAAACAGAATATAAGCAAAAAACGCGGTGCAGACCGCTGTCAGGACTGCGCCTGTTCTTTTCTGCCGCGGGCTATTTCGGGCAGCTGAGCCACGATTATTGCGGCAAATACAACGGTACAGCCTATAAGCTCGCGCGGGGAGAGCGTATTGCCCGAAATAAGCCAGCCGCCGAGCGCCGCAAAAACGCTTTCAAGGCTCATTGTAAGCGAGGCAACGGCAGGCTCGGCATATTTTTGACCTACCGTTTGAAGCGTATAGCCGATTCCGCTTGAAACTATACCGAGATATATTATTTGGGGAGCCGCCGCCGATATATTTGAAAGCGAGGGACGCTCGAATATCAGCGCCGAAACGGTTGATAGGATACCGACAACCGTAAACTGCATTATTGAAAGCTTAATTCCGCCCGTAACGCCTACGTATTTATCAACCGATATTATCTGGCAGGCAAAGCAGACAGCGCAGATAAACACAAGAATATCGCCGGTGTATATTCCGCTTACTCCGCCCGAAAAGCAAAGCAGATAAAAGCCCGCAACGGCAATTAGCACGCTTATCCAAATAACGGGGTTAGCCTTTTTGCCCAAAAGGAGCGAGATTATAGGCACAAACACAACATACAGCGCGGTGATAAAGCCGCTGCGCGCCTCTGCCGCGGCACCTGGCGGATACGCGCTTATGCCGAACTGCTGAAAATTTACAGAAACCGTAAGCAGCGCGCCGCAAACGGCGCCGGCGGTTAGGTATTGCTTTTTAAGCGCTTTATCCTCAGGAAAAAAGTGCTTTTCTTTTTTTATGCTTGTTATTTTGTAAAAAATATAAAGCGCCGCGGCGGCAATGTATGCGCGAAGCGCGTTGAAGGTAAGCGGCGGAACCAGCTCGCCGCCGCCCGACTGCGCTACAAAGGCAAGCCCCCATATAAGCGCGGTAAGGCACAAAATAAGGCTGCCCTTAAGGTTATTGCTTTTCATGGTTTAACTTCTCTTTTCTCATGGTAAGGGATATTCTTTTCTTTTGCTCGTCCACGCCTAAAACCCATACCTTTACAACGTCGCCCACCTTCAGTACCTCGGAGGGGTGCTTTATAAATCTATCGGTTATCTGCGAAATGTGAACAAGACCGTCCTGAGGCACGCCTATATCTACAAACGCGCCGAAATCTATAACGTTTCTGACGGTGCCCGTAAGCTCCATTCCCGTTTTAAGGTCGCTTGCAGACATTATATCGTGCCGCAAAAGCGGAGGGGGAAGCTCGTCGCGCGGGTCTCTGCCCGGTCTTTCAAGCTCTTTTATTATATCGTTAAGGGTGGGAACGCCTATATTAAGCCTTTGCGCGGTGCTTTCTATCCCTAAGGTCTCGGCGGCGGTGCGTATTGCGGCGGTTTTGCCGTTTCTTACGTCGGCCTCGGTTATTCCGCAAAGCTTTAAAAGCTCCTTTGCGGCGTCGTAGCTTTCGGGGTGGACCGAGGTGCCGTCAAGTACCTGCTTACCGTCTGATATTTTTAAAAAGCCTGCGCATTGCTCAAACGCTTTAGGCCCTAATTTCGGCACCTTTTTAAGCTGTGCGCGCGAGGTGAATTTGCCGTTTTCCTCGCGGTAAGCCACTATGTTTTTTGAAAGCGCTCCGCCTATTCCAGATACGTGCGATAAAAGCTCGGCAGAGGCGGTGTTAAGGTCAACTCCTACGGTGTTTACGCAGTCCTCCACAACGCCGTCAAGCGCGCCTGTTAACTGCGACTGCGGCATATCGTGCTGATACTGGCCCACGCCGATTGCCTTGGGGTCTATTTTAACAAGCTCGGCAAGCGGGTCCTGAAGTCGCCTTGCTATTGATACGGCGCTTCTCAGCGATACGTCGTAATCGGGAAATTCCTCCGCCGCCAATTTAGAAGCGGAGTAAACGCTCGCCCCCGCCTCGGATACTACCATATAGGAAAGCCCGTCGTTAAGCTCCTTTATAACCTCGGCGGCAAAAACCTCGGTTTCGTGGCTTGCAGTGCCGTTGCCTATTGCAAAAACCCTTACAGAGTATTTTTTAACAAAGCCCTTTATTATTTCCTTTGCCTCTTCTGTTTTGTTTTTGGGCGGAACGGGGTATATAACGCCTGTATCAAGCACTTTACCAGTGCCGTCTACCACGGCGACCTTGCAGCCGGTGCGGTAGCCGGGGTCAAGACCTATTGTAACCTTATCCTTAACGGGCGGCTGCATAAGCAGCTGGTGCAGGTTTGTTGAAAAAACCTTTATTGCAGAAGTGCTTGCCCTTTCGGTAAGCTCCGAGCGTATCTCGCGCTCAACCGACGGGAATATAAGGCGCGTATACGCGTCCTCCGCAGCGGCTTTGACTGCGGCGGTTGCGGCAGAGCCTTCCTTTATGTGGTTTTTCGCTATTATAAACATAGCCTTATCGCGGTCAAAATCCAATGAGACCTTTAAAATTTCTTCCTTTTCGCCGCGGTTTATTGCAAGTATTCTGTGGTCGGGTATTTTGGAAACAGGCTCGCTGTAATCCTTATACATTTCGTAAACGCCTGCGTCCTCGGTAACCGCTTTTACGGTAAGCATACCGTGGGCGGAGGCTACAAAGCGCATACGCTTTCTGACGTCCGCGTCGTCCGATATTTTTTCGGCTATTATATCCATAGCGCCTGCAAGGGCTTCCTCGGCGGTATTTACGCCCTTTTCTTCGTTTATGTATTCGGCGGCGTATATAACGGGATCCTTACAGTCGGGCGACTGCGTGTATATAATATCGGCTAACGGCTCAAGTCCCTTTTCCTTTGCCGCGGTGGCTCTTGTTTTGCGCTTTTTCTTATATGGTCTGTAAAGGTCGTCAAGCTCTGTTAAGGTTGCCGCTTTGTCAATGGCGGCAGAAAGCTCTTCGGTTAAAGCGCCCTGCTCCTCAATGGCGGATTTTATTTTTTCGCGTGTTTCGTCCATATTACGCAGGTATGAAAGACGGTCGTTAAGCTCGCGCAGAACCTGATCGTCAAGCGAGCCGGTGGCTTCCTTGCGGTAGCGCGCAATAAAGGGTATGGTGTTTCCCTCGTCTATAAGCTTAACGGCGTTTTCCGCCTGAAAGGGCTTAAGCGAAAATTCTTCTGTAAGAGTTTTTATAATATCCATTCAATCACCTAATGCTGATTTTACCATAAATAAGGGCTTTTCGCAATAAAAAAGTGCGTTTAAAATGTATGTGAAATTAAAATATGATTGATAAAGGATTGTGTTTTTGAAAAGGGGAACGGATTGCCACAGCCG
>DJET01000014.1:24677-91436 GCA_002431945.1 Ruminococcaceae bacterium UBA5891
GCAGAGGTGTCCACCGGACACCCGCACCTTCGCAATGACGGGACGGGGGGGATTATTAAAACCGGCAGCATTGCCTTTGCCGCAATACTGTCGGTTATTGCTAAATACCGCCGATTTAATTTCGCAGCCTGTCGATCAGGTACTGAACATATTGTTTATCCTTTTCGGATAATCCCGAAATATCGACCGTTTCGCTTTTATCAAGCCCTAATAATATATCGGTGCTGATATGGAGCGCCTTTGACAGCTTTATCAACACCTCTAACGACGGTGTTCTGTCCCCGACCTCATAAAAGCTGATAACGCTGTTTTTTACGCCTATAAGGCTTGCAAGCTCTTTTTGCGTCAGCTTTCTTTCCTTGCGGAGCTTTCGCAGTCTGTCACCGAATTCTACCATACCGTACACCTCAATTCTACTATTATTTTAACCTTTTACACTATACATATGGTGGAATATTAAAGGTATAAATTATACTTTATAGTTGACTTTTTGGAAAAGCGGTGATATAATGTCACAAAGAGTCACACATTATTTTTTTAAAGGGGACAAAGAATTATGAGAAAACTATCAGCCTTATTGTTAATATCGGTGTTTGTATTATCTCTTGCGGCATGTAAAAAGAATAATACAAGTAGCGACGCTTCAAGTACAAGCTTTGCTTCGTTACAGTCAGAGCAGAGCGAGAGCGCTTCTTCCGAGCAGGCTGGCGAAGACGTTACGGTAAGCAGTGAGGAAAGCAAGCCCGAATCGGTTTCGTCAACCGTATCGCCCGATAAGAAGAGTAATACATCAAAAACAAGCCCGAAACAGAATGTAAGCAGTCAGCCGAAGCAAAGCACGCCCTCTCAGAATCCCGACAGCGGCACACAGCCTACGCAGCCCAGCCAGCCGGCTCAACCTACTCAACCGACAAAATTAAATCCCAAAACGGATTTTAAATACGGAAAGTATTTTGGAAAATATTTCGGCGAAAATAATCAGCGTTATTATGAAGTATATTTGACATTTAATAAAGAGTATGGCAGCGTTGAAATCAGCGAGTATGATTATTACACCAAGGAATATTTAATGAAGGAGTATGGAACGAATCCGGAGAATATGTATATCAATAAGAAAGTATTAAACGGTATTACTTACTATGATATCGGTATGGGCGGCACAATACCGGAAAATTTTGAAATAACCGATACAGTAATTAAGATATATGTAGGTGATACATATGAGGAATTATCGCTTAATGCGGACGGTACATTAACCATTGAAACTTCGGCAAAATACGGACACGGAGCTGTCGGCACAATATATACCTTTGTTCAGGAATAGGCGCAAACCGTTATTAAGAATGACAGTGGAGGCGGATTCTTTCGCGCTTATCACTCTTGCGGTGCCCAAAAGTTGTTATTCGCTTGGAGCGCGAACAACTTTTGACCGCGGCGCTTCCTTTTGCTCGCTTTTTCCTGCACCGCAGGCGCTCGCAACGTCACTCAGAATGACAAACCATTTAGTCATTGCACAACTGTAAAAGATGCACTAAGCCATCGCCTTGTCATTGCGAAGGAGCAAAGCGACTGCGGCAATCCGTTTCTTTTTTAAGGGTATTACAGCTTTATTCGTTTAGAATAAATTTTTCGGTTTGTTTATAAACCAAAGCAGTAACCGGAGGATTTTTGATCCTCCGGTTACTGCTTATTTGAACGTTTTTAAATTTAATCAGTCGTTTTCGTTGCGGTTCTGGTTCTGATTATTTTGGTTCTTGTTCTGTTCGTTGTTTTTATTCTGATTCTGGTTTTTGTTCTGGTTGTTATTCTGATTCTTGTTCTGGTTCTGATTATTCATTGAAAATCACCCCTCTTTCAGCCTTTATTATCTGTAAGAGGGGTTTAAATTATACCTTAATGTTAAATAATTTTTCGGCGTTTTGCTTTGAAAGGCGCAAAATACTTTCGGTATCGGTATTTCTTATTTCGGCGATTTTTTGCGCCGTTAAGAATATCATAGCCGAGTTGTTTGTTTTAGAACGGTAGGGAACGGGGGTTAAATAGGGTGCGTCGGTTTCAAGCAAAAGCCTGTCGTTCGGCAGCGCTTTAACAACATCGGGCAATTTTTTGGCGTTTTTAAAGGTTATAACGCCGCCTATGCCTATATACATTCCTATTTTCAGTATTTCCGCCGCCGTTTCGGCACTGCCCGAAAAGCTGTGAACAACGCCGCGCGGTTTATGCTTTTTTAAAAGCGCCAGTGTATCGGCGTGGGCTTCGCGGTCATGCACAATTACGGGAAGCCGAAGCTTGTTTGCAAGAATAAGCTGGCTTTCAAACAGCGAAAGCTGTTCTTCCTTATTATCGCTTACCCAGTAATAATCAAGCCCTATTTCGCCTATGGCAACGCATTTTTTGTGTGCGGCAAGCCTTTCGATTTCGGCAATTGTTCCGCCGCCTATGTTTTCGGGGTGAATACCTGCCGCCGCATAAATATAGCCGTACTTTTCGGAAAGCGAGAGCGCTTTTTGCGAGGACGCGGTATCGCACCCGCAGCAGATGACCGCGCACACGCCGCGGTGCGGCAGCTCGTTTAAAAGCTCTGCGCGTGCGCCGTCGAACCTTTCATCGTCGTAATGGGCGTGACTGTCGAATATCAGCGGTTCCTTATATGGGTAATCGGGAAAAAAATTCATCTTATTTTACTGCCTGCAGGTACGTTATCTATAAACAGTACCTTAACGTCGTCCTCGGCGCAGTCTGCCGCAAGTATCATACCGCTCGACTCCACGCCGCAAAGCTTTGCGGGCTTTAGGTTTGCAACAACTATTACGGTATGGCCGGTAAGCTCTTCGGGTTTATAGTATTTTGCAATGCCCGACGCTACCGTGCGTTCCTTGCCGCTGCCGTCGTCGAGGGTTAATTTTAAAAGCTTTTTGGCTTTTGCAATCGGCTCGCAGGCAATAATTTTTGCCGCGCGCAGCTCGATCTTGGCAAAATCCTCTATGCCTATCTGCTCCATAGTTACCACATTTTCGGCGCTTGCGGTTTTTGCCGCTTTTTCCTTTTCGGCTTCAATTTCCGCCATAACCTTTTCTAAGTCCAAACGGGCGAAAAGGGGCGAGGGCTCGCCTACCGTGAATTCCGAAACGGCGCCGAACGCAAGCTCGCTATTGTCCGAGCAGAGCTGCTTTGCTATCGAAGCCGCGCTTTCGGGTATAACGGGTGAGAGCATAACGCCCAAAAGGCGTATACATTCAAGCAGATTGTAAAGCACGTTTTCAAGATATGCTTTTTTGTTTTCGTCCTTTGCAAGCGCCCAGGGGGCGGTTTCGTCTATATACTTATTGCAGCGTTTTGCAAGGCTCATAACCGCCTCGCACGCGTCGGCGTTACGGTAGGCGTCCATAAGCGCATAATACCTTTCAACCGTATCGTTTGCCGCGGCGATAAGCTCACTGTCGCACTGTTCGGTGCATTCGCCCTTTTTAACCCTTCCGCCGAAGTATTTATTTGTCATTGCAATAGAGCGGTTTACAAGGTTTCCGAGAGTGTTGGCAAGGTCGGCGTTATACTTTGTAACAAAGCTTTCGTAGGTTATGGTGCCGTCCTGCGTAAAGGGCATTTCGGAAAGCAGGTAGTATCTTACCGCGTCTACGCCGAAGCGCTTTGCCATATCGTCGGCATAAATAACGTTGCCGCGTGATTTTGACATTTTATCTTCGCCCACAAGCAGCCAAGGGTGACCGAGCACCTGCTTCGGCAGCGGAAGATCCAGAGCCATTAAAATTATGGGCCAGTAAATGGTGTGGAAACGAACTATATCCTTGCCGATAACGTGCAGGTCGGCGGGCCAAAGCTTATTAAACTGCTCGGAGCTGCCGTCCGGATCGTAGCCGATACCGGTAATATAGTTTGAAAGCGCGTCAAGCCATACGTAAATTACGTGCCTTTCGTCAAACGGAACGGGTATGCCCCACTTAAACGACGTGCGCGAAATGCAAAGATCGGAAAGACCGGGCTTTAAAAAGTTGTTTATCATTTCGTTTTTGCGTGAATCGGGCTTTATAAAATCGGGATTTTCTTCGTAATACTTTATAAGCCTGTCCTGATATTTCGAAAGCCTTAAAAAGTATGCTTCCTCCTTAGCGTCGGTTACCTCTCTGCCGCAGTCGGGGCATTTGCCGTCTACTAACTGCGAGGCGGTAAAAAACGATTCGCAGGGAACGCAGTATTTGCCCTCGTAGGTGCCCTTGTAAATATCGCCCTTATCGTAAAGCTTTTTAAATATTTTTTGTATGACCTTTTCGTGGTCCTCGTCTGTTGTGCGGATAAATTTGTTATAGCTTGTATTAAGGCTGTCCCACACCGCTTTTATCTGCGCGGATACGCCGTCTACATATTCTTTTGGGGTGATACCCGCTTTATTTGCGTATTCCTCGATCTTTTGACCGTGCTCGTCTGAGCCTGTTTGCAAAAATACGTCAAACCCCATCATACGCTTATAGCGCGCTATCATATCTGCAAGCACAATATCGTATGCGTTGCCTATATGCGGCTTTCGCGAGGTATAGGCTATTGCCGTGGTAATGTAAAATTTCTTTTTTTCTGACATATGTTTCCCTCCTACGGTTTTTGCGTTAAGTAAAGAATAAGCGAGACCGCCGTGCAAATAAGACCGTAAAGCAGTACCGCGGCGCCGCTTATAAGCGTGCCTGAGCCTGCAAACGACGCATAGGCGAAAAGCACGGTGCCTATTACCGCCGATAAAACGTAAAGCACGGTAAGTAAAATATTTGATTTTTTAATTTTTGAGGCGGCGTTTATAATTGCCGCAAGACCTATTGGGTTGCCCTTGTAAGCCGCGGGAGCGGATACGTCGGGCGCGTAGGTTACGGCGTTTTTATACATATGGCAGCCCGCGGCGCTCATAACCTTTACGGAATCCTCGTAGAGTCCCATATAATCGCATATCATTTCCTCGGTCATATTCGGGTCCGAGCTGTTTATAAGCATCGTAACCCCAAGCGCCGAAATACGCCTTAATTCGCGCGAAATGTCCGGTCTTACGTTATACTGCACCGCAAGCAGGGCGCACGCCTTGTTTTCGGTTGCAACGTAAACGGGGAAATAGCCGTTTCTCAGTATTTTGCGGTCGGTCTCAACGCTCGGAACCTCAATTCCGTGCGCCTCCATAAGCGTGCGGTTGCCTACGAACAGCAGTTTATTGTCCACCCAGCCCGAAATGCCCATTTTATCCTCGTATTTAACGGTATCCGATTTAGGCAGAATAACGTTGCCGCCCGTTCCGGCTATTTTTTTGAATATGGGGGAAAGGGGGCTGTTAAGCGCGTCGGTAAGTGAGGCGGCGCGGATTATCGTATCGTCTATGCTGTTGCTTGAAAGCATTTGAAGATTGTGAAGAGTAACGGTGCCCGACGGGAAAATATCCTCCGATGAAAGCACCATTGCGTTTGCTTTTTCAATATGCTCCGCCCCTGTTTTGCCCGCAAGCATTGCGCCTAAACGCGAAAGCTTTTTTGAAGATGAGTAAAGCGGCAGGCTGTCTATTAAAAAGAGCGGCGGCAAGGCGGCAAGGCACTGCACGGCGGCGGCGGCGTAAAAGCCGTATATCATTCCGTCAAAATAAGAGGCGCAGGCAAAGCCTAAAATTACCGAAAGTATTAAAGACAGCACGGTTACAAACGGCAGCCTTCCGCCGAGCACTGTTTTAAAGCAGGAGTATTTCATATAATCGTTTATGTGCGCGGTTCTTTGCGGCGCGGCGGCAAGCACGTCTCCCTCTACCGAGTTTTTTGCCATGGCAAACGTAACCGCGGGATCGCTTATAAGCTTAACCGCGCGTTTGGGCGAGGGCGCCGCTATCTGCTTAAAGCCCGAAAGCAGCGAGGAGCTTGCGAAAAAGGTGCACAGCGCGCGCACCGTAAGCAAAACCGCGCAAAGAAGAACAAGGTCAAGCGTTATTTCGTTTTTTATTATTCCCGTTACCGCATAAAGTATTACCGAAAGCGAGGCGAGCGCCGCGCCGGTATCGGCACAGCTGCGGCGGCTGAAAACGGTTTTAAGGCTTAAAAACATATCGCAGTTTACAATAACCGCAACGCTTAGCAGTACGGTGCAGATTATCATACACGGCTTTGTGTTTTTAAGTATAAAGCCCGACATAAACGGCAGTTTCATAAACGCAAGGATAAGGGTTAATATTACCGAAGCCGCGGTTTTTAAAAACGCCGAACGTTTTTTAATTGATAACAGCCTTAAAATATGCTTTGCGTCGGCAGGAGATGAAAATTCCTCCTTCGGCACAAAGTCTTCAAAATCGGTTTGTTCAAGCTGTACCTCGTCGGATATTTGCTCGTCGTCCTCTTCGGGCAGCTTGGCAAGCTCGCCCGTTAGGTCGATCGGTCTTGTGGCGGAGCTTATGCTTATATGCGCCGCACTGTCCGAATCGGATACGGGGGTAAATTTTATTGTGGCGGTAGAAGAAATATCCTTTTCCTTTTTCGGCTTAAAGCTTTCGTTTTCACCGTCTATATCGGATATAATATGTGAAACATTGGTTTGAATATGGCTGACGCCGCCGGCGGCGGGAATTGTATCATAGAAGCTTTCGGCACTTTCCGAGCCGTGCGTTTTTCGTTCGGATTTTCCGAGATCGTCGAACGAAACGCTGTATTTTTCCGATAAGCTTTCAAGCGCCTTTTGACCGTCGCTTTTAAGTATATCGGCTACGCTTTCAAGCTTATAATCCGCAGGGGCTTTTTTTGTAACGTCCTTGCCGGAGTCGTCTAATATATAAGGACGGCATTTTTCAAGCAGTGTTTTACCGTGCGGCTTGGGTTTTTCGGGGGCGGCGGGCGGCGCTGCTTCTTTTTCGGTATAAAAAGAATTTAACGAAACTGTGCTTTCAGTCTTTTCCTCGGTTTCGGTATCCTCCGTTTTTTCAGGCTCGGAGCTTTGCTCCTCATTAACCGGCACGCGCGCTTCAAGCATACGCTTTTTAAGCATTTCAAGCGCGTTTGTGCTTTCCGCCTTGCTTTCGTTTGCGGCAACCGAAAATCCGCTTACCTCTTCGGGAGTCAGCGCGTGGGGATTAAACGGCGAAGCGCCCAATCCGTTTGAGCCTTCGGTATCGTCGCTTTCTATAAGGGCAAAAAGCTCTTCATTTTCCTTTTTTGAAAAAAAGCTCATAACGGCCTCCTTGCACGCAGTACCTCGTACATAAGTATGCCTGCCGCTACCGAGGCGTTAAGCGAATTTATTTTACCCGTCATAGGAAGGCTTACTATCATATCGCATTTTTTGGCGGTAAGGGCGCCTATACCCTTGCCCTCGTTACCTATAACAAGCGCGCAGGGCGTGTTAAAATCGGTTCGGCGGTAGTCCGTACCGTCCATATCGGCGCCGAACACCCAAATACCGCGCTTTTTAAGCCCGTCTATTGCGGCGGCAATATTGGTTACTCTGGCAACGGGCACATATTCAAGCGCGCCGCAAGCCGCCTTTGCAACGGTTGCGTTAAGTGAAGCGCTGCGCCTTTCGGGAATAATAACGCCGTGCACGCCCGCAGCCTCGGCGGTTCTTATAATCGCGCCTAAATTATGGGGGTCTTCAATGCCGTCGCATATAATTATAAAGGGCTTTTCGCCGCTGTTTTCCGCATTTTGTAAAATTTCCTCCACGGTAGAGTATTCCTGCGAGGCAAGCATTACCGCCACGCCCTGATGATTGGCACCGCCGCAGTAGTAATCAAGCTTTTGGGGGCTTATTTCCTTAATAAGCACTCCCTTTGCCTTGCATTTTGCAATAATAGCCGTAACAGAGCCGCCCGAAACGCCGTGGGCTATAAGCAGGCGATCGATCTCCCTGCCGGAGCGCACAGCCTCTAACACGGGGTTTCTGCCGCAAATTATATTGCTTTGACTGTTTTGTTCATTAAACTGCATATTTTAAAATTCCTTTATTGCATAAAAATACATAATAATTATACCATAACCGAATCAAAATTAAAATAGCTAATTTTATAAATAAAAGAAAAATATTCAGGAATAATATATTTATTAAAGTAAAAAGGTGATAGAAATGGAAAAAAATCGAATCATATCGGTAGAAGGCTTTGAGCTTATGGATTCAAGAAGCAACCCGACCGTAGGCGCAAGGGTTACGCTTGAGGACGGCAGCAGCGGCTTTGCGCTCTCTCCGTCGGGCGCTTCGACAGGCGCATACGAGGCGCACGAAATGCGCGACGGCGACAGCGCGCGTTACGGCGGAAAGGGCGTTTTAAAGGCCGTAGCCGCCGTGAATGAGACAATAGCCCCCGCGCTTTGCTCGCTTAAAGGCGATTGCCAAAGAAAAATTGACGAGGCTATGATAGAGCTTGACGGCACCGAAAACAAAAGCCGTCTCGGCGCCAACGCAATACTTGCCGTATCGTTGGCGGCGGCAAAGGCGGCGGCCGCGTCCCTTAAAATTCCGCTTTACAAATATATAGGCGGAATAAACGCAGGCGTTATGCCGCGGCCTATGATGAACATTTTAAACGGCGGCGCGCATGCGGCAAACAATATAGATATACAGGAATTTATGATAATTCCCTATAAGGCCTGCTGCTTTTCAGACGGGCTTCGCCGATGCAGCGAGATATATCACGCGCTGGGCGCCTTATTAAAGGCTGAAAATAAAGCGACCGGCGTTGGCGACGAGGGCGGCTTCGCGCCCGACCTTACATCGGACGAGGCGGCGATAGAGCTTATAGTAAGGGCAATAGAAAAAGCGGGCTATAATACCGACGAAATAAAAATAGCGCTTGACGTTGCGTCAAGCGAATGGTATTCTGGCGGCAAATATAAGCTGCCTAAGCGCGGCGATGTGCTTACGGCGGACGAGCTTACCGATTATTATAAGGACCTTATAGAAAAATACCCGATAATATCGATTGAGGACGGCGTTGCCGAGGAGGACTGGGACGGCTGGAAAAAGCTTACAGGCGAGCTTGGTAATAAAATACAACTTGTGGGCGACGATCTGTTTGTAACAAATTCCTCAAGACTTGAAAAGGGAATAGAGCTGGGAGCGGCAAACTCAATACTTGTTAAGCTGAACCAGATCGGCACCCTTACCGAAACGCTTGACGTTATAGAGCTTGCAAAGCGTAACGGCTATGCGCCGGTAATCTCGCACCGTTCGGGCGAAACAGAGGATACTTCAATAGCTGATCTTGCCGTAGGCGTAAACGCAGGGCAAATTAAAACCGGCGCTCCCTGCCGTACCGACCGTGTGGCTAAGTACAACCGGCTTTTAATGATCGAAAAGGAAATTTCGGGAAAGAAACAGTAATAAAAAGATTATCGCTTGCATTACGGCGGTCACAATGACGAAGGGGAAAGGAACGGATTGCTGCGCACCTATCGGTATTCGCAATGACAAAACTGCTTGATATTCTGAACGCATAGCGCGAAAGAATTTGTAATACTCTTAAAAAAGATTGCTGCGAGGCTTAAGCCCCGCAGCAATTACATTTTTTATAAACAATTATTTTAAAGCTTATCAGTCGTGCTTTTTAAAGCCGCGGCGCTCTCTGCCGTGACCGCCGTCGCGTTTAGCGGGGCGGGGCTGGGGAACATCGTCTGCGTCGGGCGCAACCGTTTCGCCGTTTACCTCAACCAGCGCGTCCCTTCTTGAAAGGTTTATTCTGCCCTGATCGTCTATTTCCGTAACCTTAACTATTACCTGATCGCCTACGGCTACAACGTCTTCAACCTTTTCAACGCGTTTTGTATCAAGCTTTGAAATATGAACAAGTCCCTCTTTGCCGGGGGCTATTTCAACAAACGCACCGAAGGTCATAAGGCGGGTTACCTTGCCGCTGTATATAGCGCCGACCTCAGGGTCGTTTGCAATAAGCTCAATTATGGATATCGCCTGCTTAGCCTTATCGGTATCAAGGCCCGAAACATAAACGTGACCGTCTTCCTCGATATTGATCGTGCAGTCGCACTGCTCTTGGATAGACTGAATAACCTTGCCCTGCTTGCCTATAACGTCGCCTATCTTATCGGGGCTTATGGTAGTTGTAAGCATTTTCGGAGCGTATTTTGAAAGCTCGGTTCTCGGCTCCGGTATACACTTAAGCATTACCTCGTCAAGTATATAATCGCGCGCCTTGTGAGTCTTTGCAAAAGCTTCCTTAATAATTTCGGGTGTAAGACCGTGAACCTTTAAGTCCATCTGAATAGCGGTAATACCCTTGTGGGTGCCTGCTACCTTAAAGTCCATATCGCCGTAAAAATCTTCAAGGCCCTGAATATCAACCATAGTCATAAAGTCGCCGTAAACGCCCTTATCGCCGGTGATAAGTCCGCAGGAAATACCTGCAACAGGAGCCTTTATCGGAACGCCGGCAGCCATAAGCGCTAAGGTAGAGCCGCAGATCGAGCCCTGCGAGGTAGAACCGTTTGAAGAAAGAACCTCAGATACCACGCGGATAGCATAGGGGAACTCTTCAACGCTCGGAATAACCGGAACAAGCGCCTTTTCTGCAAGCGCGCCGTGGCCTATTTCACGTCTGCCCGGTCCCCTTGACGGCTTTGTTTCACCTACCGAGTAAGAGGGGAAGTTATAGTGATGGATATATCTTTTGGATACTTCCTCGTCAAGCCCGTCAAGCTTTTGCGCCTCGCTTATCGGAGCTAAGGTAGCAACCGAGAGAACCTGAGTCTGACCGCGGGTGAACATACCCGAACCGTGAACACGCGGGAGCAGGTCAATCTGCGCGTTTAAGGGGCGTATCTCGTCGATACCTCTGCCGTCAACACGCTTTTTCTCGTTTTTAAGCCAGTCTCTTACAACGTGCTTCTGAACAAGGTACATTATTTCTTCTATTTTGCCCTCACTTCCCTCGAATTTTTCATCGAACTTTTCGTGAACGGCGTTATATATAGGAAGCAAAGCCGCGTCGCGTACCGTTTTATCGTCGGTATCAAGCGCTTTTTTTACGTCTTCAATGCAGAAATCTTCAATTTCCTTAAATATTTCGGGATCGGGATCGTTAGATTCAAACTCAAACTTCGGCTTGCCTATTTCGGCTACAATGCCGTTGATAAACTTAACAACCTCTTTGTTAGCCTCGTGGCCTGCCATAATGCAGTCGAACATAAGCTCGTCCGAAATTTCGTTAGCGCCCGCCTCAATCATTGCAACTAAGTCTTCGGTTGAGGAAACGGTAAGGTTAAGGTCTGATTTTGCGCGCTGCTCAAGGGTGGGGTTTATAACGATCTCGCCGTCAACCAAGCCTACGTTAACGCTGGAAATAGGACCTGCCCACGGAATATCCGAAATAGCGATAGCGGCGGAAACGCCTATTGCCGCCGCAACCTCAGGCGAGCAATCGGGGTCTACCGACATAACGGTTGCCACAACCGAGCAATCGTTACGCATATCCTTCGGGAAAAGTGGACGGATAGGTCTGTCAATACAGCGGGAAGCGAGTATAGCCTTTTCGGTGGCTCTGCCCTCGCGCCTTGTAAACGAACCGGGCAGTCTGCCTACCGAGTACATCTTTTCCTCATAATCAACCGAAAGAGGGAAGAAATCTACCCCCTCGCGCGGCTTTGCGGAAGCCGTAACGGTGCAAAGCACCTTTGTTTCGCCGTAGGTCGCCATAACCGCGGCGTTTGCAAGCTGAGCCATCATACCTGTTTCAAGCTTTAAGGGTCTGCCTGCAAGTGTGGTTTCGTAAACCTTGTAGTTTTCAAACATACTTTTTTCTCCTTTTCTTTTTTAGGAGACCTTCGGTTAGCAATAAATCCGAAGGCCAATAAGCTTAGCCCCCCGATTTACCGCTAAAGCACGAAAATCCCCTTAAATATTTACAATAAGGCAGACCGAAAATAATCAGTCTGCCTTTAATGTACGTATTACTTACGTATGCCGAGCTTTTTAATGATAGCGCGGTATCTTTCAATATCGTTCTTCTGAAGATAGGCAAGAAGGTTTCTTCTGTGACCTACCATTTTAAGAAGACCGCGATAGGAATGGCGATCCTTCGGGTGAACCTTTAAGTGAGCGTTAAGCTCGTTGATTCTGGTGGTGAGAAGAGCTATCTGCACTTCGGGAGAACCGGTATCGCCCTCGTGAATTGCATAATCCTGCATGATCTGCTGCTTTAATTCCTTGGTCATTGTTTTCACTCCTTTAAAAATATCATCCGTAAACCAAGCATTGGGTCATAAGTGAGTCCCTTAAAGGGCAGACGCCCAAAGCATAGTATACGGTAGCTTTAGTATTATACCACGCGAAACAAAAAAAGTAAAGCATTTTTTATACATAATTTGTTATATGCAAGACAAGCTATTTTAAGAAAGGAAGAGCGGTTATGTATAAAAATATAGAAAAACAGAAAAAATTAGAGCTTAAAAATTTGGTTGATTATTCCGAGAGTCAGGTTGTAAGCAGAACCTTAGTGCAAAACGACGCGGTAAGCGTGACCGTTTTCGCTTTTGATAAGGGCGAGGAAATTTCATCGCATACATCGGGCGGAGACGCTATGGTCACGGTGCTTGAGGGAACGGGCGGCTTTACCGTAAACGGCGAGGAGTTTATTTTAAACGCAGGCGAAACTCTTGTAATGCCAAAGGGTCTGCCGCACGCTGTTTACGGAACCGAGCGCTTTAAAATGCAGCTTACGGTGTCGTTTTAAAATCAGGGCAAATTACTGCTTAAGCACCGATTTGTAGTAGTTTCCGAAGTCGGCAAGGGCGTCTATAATCGGCAGCATTTGCCTGCCGAGCGCCGTAAGACCGTATTCAACCTTAGGCGGCATTTCGCCGAAATCGCGGCGGTAGGCAAGCCCGTCGTCTATCATTTGCCGCAGGCTGTCGGTTAAAACCTTTTGGGAAATTCCGCCTAAATCTCTTTGAAGCTCGTTAAACCTCCAGGGGCGGGATTTAAGGTTGCGAAGAATTAAAAGCTTCCATTTTCCGCCTATCAGGGCTACTGCCGTTGCTACGGGGCAGGCAGGTAATTCGTCTTTTGTTTTCATTGTTTTTCACCTCTTTATTATAATAACACACATTTTAAAAAAAGTGTACAGTTATAAAAAAGTGCGTACTTGTTTTTGAGTGTGTAAAATGCTAATCTAAAGTCAAGCAAAGTGAATTTGCAAAATATACGGAGGTAAACAAAATGAAAAATTACACAAAAACAAACATCGGAAACGAAGACAGAACCGAGCTGCACAACGCTTTAGGGCTTACCGGAGCAGAGGTAAGCGTTAACAGCCTGCCCGCGGGCGCGGGAGTTCCGTTTGTTCATTCGCACAGGAATAACGAAGAAATTTACGGCGTTGTTTCGGGCAGGGGCAAGGCTTTGATCGACGGCGAGGAGGTTACGCTTGCTGCCGGCGATTGGCTTAAGGTGGCGCCAAAGGCTAAACGGCAGTTTTCCGCCGCCGATGACGAGGGAATAACCTTTGTATGTATTCAAGTTAAGGAAAATTCTCTCGGCGGATTTACCGCAGACGACGCGGTTGTGTATTAAAAATCAATTAAATAACCACAGCCTTAAAGCAAAAACGAGGCTGTGGTTATTTGATTTTTACTGTATTCAAACCTTTTTAAGCATATACAGAATACTGTCTCTGTGGGGATAAGAATACGGCACTGGCAATTCGTCGGCACTGATTTTACAAAATCCGGCTTTTTCATAAAACCTGTGCGACGTATGAGCAACCGATGGAGTATCCAATATGATCTGACGAACGTTTTTGCTTTCGGCATATTTTAAAAGCTCTTTATATAGTGCGAGTCCGACCTTTTGAGAACGGTACTCTTTTTTTACAAAAAACTTTTTTAAAACCGCGCAATGGCGTTCCTTCATCATAAGACCGATTGTTCCGATAATTTCGCCGTTGGATAACGCGATCCAAAATTCACCGCCGTTTTGCCGATAGCTGCGGTTTATATCAAGTAAATCAGGCTGTTCACTTAGCGGCAAGCCGATCTTGGCTTCGTTATTTTGTATATCAAGAATCAGTGATATAACTTCGTTACGGTATTTTTCGCTGTATGTCTTAATTTGCATAATTCTCAAGCTCCGCAAACCGAAATTTATAGATTGGCAAGCTTTAATATCGGTAGGTAAGCTTTTTGTATAAATCAATTTGCATTTAACATTTTACTAATGTATTATAACACTTTGCCGCAATTTCTTCAAGACAAAACACCCTTTGCCGATTTTTCTCGGCAAAGGGTGTTGTTTGGCTTTAAAAGATAACCTTACGGTTAAAAACAATATCAGTTTTTACCGTCTTTTATTGCTGCCTGTGCAGAACGGTACTCCGGTAGGACTTTTTGGACGACCGCACCGTATCCCTCTAATCACTTGGCTTATGACCCCAACGATTATTTTCCGCCTTTTCTTACTCTACATATAAAGTTTGAAGAAGCCGAAGCATATCGTAAGGCTGCTGGCTGTTATCTCCGCAAAAATCAATGGGAAGATTTAACCGTTGATGTGTACCTTTAATTAATATATACATATTATATAGGAAGCCATTTGCAGAAATGCAGATGGCTTTTTTCATACCCGTACATAGCCGTCTGCTTCGCCGCAGGCGGCTAAATTTATGTAAAGGAGGAAACCCCAAAATGGCGAATTGCAAAGTGATTGCGGTGACGAACCAAAAGGGCGGCGTGGGCAAAACCACGACCACCGCCAATCTCGGCATCGGGCTTGCCCGGCAAAACAAGCGGGTGTTGCTCATTGACGCGGACGCACAAGGCTCTTTGACTCTCTCCCTCGGCTATCCGAAGCCGGATGAGCTGCCCGTCACACTGGCGGACATCATGCAGAATGTGATCGACGATACCCCCATCCCGGACGGCTGCGGTATTCTGCATCACGGCGAGGGCGTTGACCTGCTTCCGGCGAACATTGAACTGTCCGGTATGGAGATCCGACTGATCAACGCCATGAGCCGGGAAAGCGTGCTGCGGACATATATCAATGCGGTCAAGCCCCATTACGACTATATCCTCATTGACTGTATGCCGTCGCTCGGTATGATGCCGATCAATTCACTGGCCGCAGCGGACAGCGTTATCATTCCGTCGCAGCCGTCGTTTCTCTCGGCAAAGGGTCTGGATTTGCTCATGCACTCCATTTCACAGGTTAAACGGCAGATCAACCCCAAGCTGAAAATCGACGGGATTCTTTTTACGATGGTGGATAGCCGTACCAACGAGGCAAAAGAAATTATCGCTTCTCTGCGCGCTCATTACGGCGAGAAAATCCGTGTGTTCGGGACGGAAATACCCTTTTCCGTGAGAGGCGCCGAAACCAGCGGCAGAGGCAAGAGCATTTATGCTCACGACAAAAACGGTAAGGTTGCCGCCGCATACCACGCGCTGACAAAGGAGGTGTTGGAGATTGAGCGTAAAAACGAGAGATTTAGGAATGACGCCGTTAGATGACCTGTTTTCTACCGACGAAAGCCGCACGGAATCGCAGCTTGAAAAGGTCGTGACACTGAATCCCGCTGAAATCTCCGACTTTCCGAACCACCCGTTCAAGGTCAAGCAGGACGAGGCAATGGCTGAAATGGTCGATAGTATCAGGAAATACGGCGTGTTAGTTCCGGCTCTTGTCCGACTGAAAGAGGACAGCAGCTATGAAATGGTCGCAGGCCACAGACGAAAATTTGCGGCGGCTTTAGCGGGTGTCGCTGAAATCCCCTGTATCGTCCGCAATCTCACCGACGATGAAGCAACAATCGTAATGGTGGATAGTAACCTGCAAAGGGAAAAGATTTTACCGTCCGAAAAAGCATTTGCCTACAAAATGAAGCTGGCCGCTATGAAAAGGCAAGGTCAGCGAACTGACTTAACTTCGGCCCCACTGGAGCCGAAGTCAAAAGGCTCTCGCTCTAACGAGGAATTAGCCGCCAACAGCCCGGATAGCCGATCTCAAATTCAACGCTATATCCGCCTGACCGAGCTTATCCCCTCTGTCCTGCAAATGGTGGACGACGGAAAAATCGCTTTCCGTCCTGCCGTTGAGCTTTCCTATCTTTCCAAAGAGCAGCAGGAATCCCTATACAGCACAATGGAATGTGAGGACTGCACCCCATCATTGGCACAGGCTATCAAAATGAAAGAGTTTAGCAAGGACGGCAAGCTGACCGACGAGGTGATTCTCTCCATTATGCAGGAGGAAAAGCCGAATCAGAAAGAGCAGTTCAAAATGCCAAAAGAGCGTATCAGCAAGTATTTTGCGCCGGGGACGCCCGCGCAGAAAATTGAAGATACCATTATTAAGGCTTTGGAACTATACCGAAAGCGTGAACGGCAAAGAGATATGGAAAGATAGAATTTTCCTAACAAGGGATAACTATACCCTAAAATAAAGCAAGGTGCGGCGGTGTTCGCTGTTCCCCCTCTCCACACCTCTCCCCCTCAAAAACTACCTGTACTACCCGAAAAAAGAGATATTACAGGGCGGCGATTTTCGTACCTTTGCAGAAATTCACAAAAATTCGTACAATGAAGCTGCAAAGGAGGTTTGCGATATGAAAAAAGCAAGGATAATCGCTGTTATAGCAGCATTGATTGTTTCTTTGTCGGGTTGTGCGAATACGAATCGCCCGCAGACGATACAGGACAGTTCGGGCATTGAAACGGTGGCAAGCAAGGTAGACGAGCGTACAGAGCCGGAAGATCGTTCGTCCGCTTCTGTTTCGGAGAGTAAAGAGAGTGCCGTAAACAATACGGCCACAATTAAGTCTGAAACGGAATCGGCACAGGCTGAAAATTTGCAGTCTGCCGCAGAACAAAGCCCTGCGCCGGGGACGCAACCGCCGCAGATTGCTGTTCCAAACAATACGCCAAAGCCTGAAACGCCGAAAGCCGTTGAACCTACGCTTGAACCAAAGCCTACGCCGACACAGCAGCCCACACCGCCCCATGTGGAAGAAAGACCAAAGGTTGAGCGGCCGCAGGAAACCACACCGGCACCCGAAGAACCTGCCGTCCCTGAATTTAACATTCAAACTTGGATTGACTATGCCAAAACCTATGCTGTGAGTGTTGGGTTACGGCTTGAAAGCTCGGCGGTTGACTGTTGGGACAATCCCATTACTGCGGGAGCATACAGCACTTGTTTGGAACGGGATATTGCGGGCAGGCTGGATCGGTACAGCCGTGACGAAGATATTACCGATGTTTGGATATGGGCGCAGGCACGCTCCGACGGGAGCTACGATTTGTATATCGGCTACGCCTGAACAAAATCAAAACCGAATATTTCACTATGAACGCACTGTGTAAAAAACACGGTGCGTTTTTTCATTTCAAGGAGGATTTCAAATGAAAACGCAGAAAATCAAAAAATGTATGTCGCTGTTTCTGGCGGCGCTGATGTGCGTTACCACTCTGTTTGGGGTTGGGACGACCGCTTATGCCGCAGAAGAAACCGACGAAGTATGCCTTGTTTCCTTTCCCCGTGACGGGGACGCCAATTACAGCAACGAATGGGGACACAGCAGCTTTGATTTTATGAACGGCTGGTCTACCGGCAGTTCCCGATATACCACCGTCCGCGCAATGGGTTCATATGACGGCAATATTTGTTACTGCATTGAACCCGGCGTTCCGCAGGAATCGGGCGACCGTTTCACGAAAAAGGGCGAGGACTTTTGGGATAATTACCCCTCGTCCTACAATCACACCATTTCGCCCGATGATATTAAGCTGTTTATCGGCCGTATCTTTCAGTACGGTTATACGGGTACAATTTCGACCTCTTGGCGTTCGCAGAATGAGGGCGCTGACAAATTGGCTCACGCCGTCGCCACGCAGCTTTTGGTTTGGGAAACCGTCGTTGGCGAGCGTGATGCCGATTTTAACAAGGTCGGCACAGGCGGCAAGGACGCAATCTGCGATCAGATCAGCACAGACCACCCGCTGTATAGCAGGATTATGAGCTATTACAATTCCATTGCCGCCAGCGTGCAGACCCATTCCAAAGTGCCGAGCTTCTTTGCAAAATCCGCAGGCAAGGCAAAAAACATTGAGCTTGAATGGGACGGCGAAAAGTACACCGCCACACTCACCGATACGAACAATGTTCTTTCTAACTACTCGTTTTCCGCAAGTGTTTCGGGAATCCGTTTTTCTGCCAGCGGAAACAAGTTGACGATTACTGCTGATACAGCGCCGAGCGATACTGTTACGATTACGGCCGAAAAGAAAAATTCGCAAAGGCGCGGGGTTATCACTTGGACGGACGGCGTTTACGGCCCGAACGGAAAGCTGCAAGATATTGTCACCTACGCACAGTCGGTCAATGACCCCGTAAAAGGCTATCTGAATATCAAGGTTTCCTACGGTTCAGCGAAAATCGTCAAGACCAGCGAGGACGGCAAGGTTGAGGGCATTTCCTTTACCATTACAGGAAACGGCGTGAATAAAACCGTTCAGACCAGCGCAGGCGGCACGATTCAGATTGACAATCTCACTCCCGGCGTTTACACCGTAACCGAACAGAATTACGACAAGTACGAGCCGCAGGAGGTTCGCCGTGTTACCGTTGTCAGCGGTCAGACGGCAACCGTCAGTTTCAGCAATGTTCTGAAGCGTGGCGATCTCACCGTCACCAAAACATCAGAGGACGGTTTGAATGAGGGGGTTACTTTCCGTTTGTCCGGCACCTCCCTTTCGGGACTTGCAGTCGATGAATACGCCGTGACCGACAAATCCGGCAAGGCGTATTTCCGTGATGTGCTGATCGGCACAGGATATGTATTGGAAGAAGTTGATACCGCCATACGCTATGTCGCCCCCGAAAATCAGACGGCAGCGATTGAATGGAACAAAGTCACAAACAAGAGTTTTACTAATATTCTGAAAAAGTGGAATGTCACCGTTACCAAGAGCGATTATGAAACAGGCACAGCACAGGGCGACGCTTCTCTTGCTGACGCCACTTACGGGATTTACAAGGGTGAGCAGTTGATTGACCGCTACACCACCGACGCAAACGGTCAGTTCACAACAAAATATTATGTCTGCGGCGATGATTGGTCGGTGCGTGAAATCGAGCCGAGCGAGGGTTATTTGCTTGACGAATCCGCACACCATATCGGCGCGGAGGCTAAAAACTATACCGTAGAATACAACTCCACCGCTAACGATGTGACCGAGCAGATTGTCAAGGGAAAAATCGCTCTGATTAAACACACGGATGACGGCGAAACACAGCTTGAAACTCCGGAGGTCGGCGCTGAATTTTCTGTGTATCTGAAATCCGCAGGCAGCTATGACGCCGCCAAAGATACCGAGCGTGATTATCTTACCTGCGACGAAAACGGCTATGCTCAAACAAAAGACCTGCCATACGGCATTTACACCGTTCATCAGGTCAAGGGCTGGGACGGTCGAGAACTTCTGCCCGATTTCGATGTGTATATCCGGGAGGACGGTCAGACCTACCGCTATCTTGCAAACAACCGAGATTTTGAAAGCTATATCAAGATTGTTAAGGTGGACGCGGAAACCGGCAAGGTGATTCCGTATGCAGGCGCAGGTTTTCAGCTTTACCGCCCGGACGGCAGCCTGATTACGCAGACTTTCACCTATCCGACTCCGACAACGATTGACACCTTTTATACCAACGATGAGGGCTATTTGATTACCCCCGAAAAGCTGGAATACGGTTCGGGGTATTCGCTGGTCGAAGTATTTGCCCCCTACGGCTACACGCTGAACAGCGAACCCGTGTATTTTGATGTCACGCAGGACGCTTCTGCCGATGAGGGCGGCGTTACCGTGATCGAGGTCGTCAAGCCGAATATGGCGCAGAAAGGCGTTATTAAAATCAGTAAATCCGGCGAGATCTTTTTCTCTGTTACCGAATCCGAGGGCATATATCAGCCTGTTTTCTCTGTTCAGGGCTTGCCGGGCGCAGTCTATGAAATCACCGCTGCGGAGGATATTATCACGCCGGACGGTACGCTGCGCGCTGCTACCGGCGAAGTGGTTGATACCGTAACGACCGATGAAACGGGGCTTGCCGAGAGCAAACCGCTGTATCTTGGGAAATATGAAATCCGAGAAATCACCACGCCGTATGGAATGGTTCTCAATGAGAAAATCCACACCGCCGCGCTTGTCTATGCGGGACAGGAAATCGAGATCACCGAAACCTCTGCCAGCTTTTACAATGAGCGACAGAAAGCCGCTGTTTCGCTTGACAAGGTGTTAGAACAGAATACGCAGTTCGGAATCGGCGTGAACGGCGAAATGTCTGCCGTAACCTTTGGCTTGTTCGCCACCGAAGATTTGACCGCTGCAGACAGTTCGGTTATACCCGCCGACGGTCTGCTTGAAATTCTCTCGGTTGACGAGAACGGTCACGCCGTATGCAAAACCGATTTGCCTTTTGGCAGCTTCTACCTTAAAGAGCTTTCCACCGACGAGCATTATACCCTCTCCGATGAAAAGCACCCGATTGTCTTTGAATACGCCGGACAGAACACCGCCCTTGTGGAAATCAAGGCAAACGACGGCAAGCCGATTGACAATGATCTGATTTACGGCAAAATCCACGGACTGAAAAAGGACGAGGACGGAAATGCACTCGGCGGCGCTGTGATTGGACTGTTCAAAGCAGACTGCACCGAGTTTACAAGAGAAAATGCGATTCTCACCGCCGTGTCGAGAGAGGACGGCGGTTTTTCTTTTGCCGATGTGCCTTACGGAAACTGGATTGTCCGTGAAATTGAAGCGCCGACAGGCTTTGTATTGTCTGATGAAACCTTTGCCGTGACGGTCGATAAGGACGGTGCGGTAATCGAGGTAGAAATCGAAAACACGCTGATTCGCGGTACGGTGCAGCTTACAAAGGTTGATAAGGACTATCCCGACAACAAGTTGACGGGTGCGGAATTTGCCGTTTACCGTGATTCTAACGGCAACAAGGAGCTTGACACAGACGATGAACTGCTCGGCACACTCACCGAAACCGGCACAGGCGTTTATGAAATGCCCTACTTGATTTACGGCGGCTATTTCGTCAAGGAAACCAAAGCGCCGGAGGGCTTCTATCTGGACGAAAACGCCTATTATTTTGAAATCACCGAGAACGGCAAGACCGTCACCGTGGAAAACGAAGCGGGGAAAGGCTTTGTCAATGCCCCACAGGTAGGATCACTCAAAATAATTAAGACATCTTCCGACGGAAAAGTGGAAGGCTTTTCGTTCCGTGTGACCGGGCCTAATGGGTATTCCGAAATCTTCACCACCGACAAGAACGGCGAAATTCTTATTGAAAATCTCCGCATTGGTGAGTATGTGGTTTCCGAGGTTTCGGACGGTGCTTCTGCCGCCTATATTCTCCCCGCAGACAAGACGGCAAGCGTGTTTGAGGGCGCTGTTACCAAAGTAGAAATGCACAACGAGCTCCGAGATACCCCGAAAACAGGCGACGACAGTAATCCTGCCTTTTGGCTCTCCCTGCTCGGCATTTCTGCGGCAGGCGCTTTGACCCTCGGCGTGATTGGCTGGAAGAAAAAGAAAACTGAAAAGGAGGACGCTGAATAATGGAGTTAAAGACAATCGTTGCAATCGGACTGGTTGTGTTCATTGTGGGCGCTCTGATTTTCCTGAAAATCAGAGGTAAAAAGAAATAATGACCGAGGGCTGCTGAAAAGGCCGCCGAAGCCAGCGGAAACGCTGGCTTTTTACATACCCAAAAAACAAAAGGAGGTTTCTATTTATGGTTCATTTTTTTGATTCAGACATAGCACAGAAATACGGGGTCAATGCGGCGGTGCTGGCGTGTTTCCTTTGGGATTGTATCGAGGAGCAAAGCACACAGTCGCCGCAGCTTCACGAGGGCAAGGTTTGGATTCGCTGCTCGGTGCAGATGATGACGGGGTTCTTTCCGTTTCTCACCTACGACGAAGTCCGCTATGCCTTAAAACAGCTTATACGGAGGCGAGTTCTTACAAAAGGGCGTTTCAACGAGAGTCGTTTTGACCGTACAAACTGGTACGCTTTTACTGAGTTCGGACAATTTCTTATGGCAGAAAGCGAGGCGAAAACACAATGAATTTGAATATCCGTGAAATGCTCCCGAATGAACGGGATTACGCCTACACGCAAAGCTATCAGCTTATGTCGCAAAGCGGCTGCATTACCCTTATGCGCGGAGATTTCGGAAACGGCGGCAAGACCTTTTATCCAGATTATGAGGAACAGATTAAGCAGTACAGGACGAAGGAATTTGCCGCCGAGTTTGATTCCGTTATCAAAGAGTTTTACAAGGTGGGTATCTTGGCTGACCGTGATTCTATGCTGGAATACTGCTGCGCCCGCCCCGATGGACGGTTTATGGGGAATTTCAGCCGTGAATACGGGTATCGGGTTGATACCGAAAAATACACCTACCTTTTGCGCTGTATTCCTGCGCCCGGCGATAACAATTTCTATTGCTACGCCTATGTTTCCGACCTGCTGAACGCTCACATGGAAAAGGCGGCGCAAGGGATTCGCTTTATCGACAGCCATTATAACGACCTTTTCCGTCTGCCCGACGGCGGGAGTATTATCATTACCCATAGGGATGGCAAACAAATCAAAGCCTACTGCCGATTTGTAGACGAAACACATGCAGAGATTGGAAAGGAAAGCTATCACATCTGCGAGTTTGCCGAGCGTATGGAGGCTTGCGGTGCTGTCTATCTTCCCGCCGAACCGCCTATGCCGGAAATGTGCTATTCTACTTTGCCGTCAAGCGGCGAGGTTATCAAGGTGTTTCGGGGTGAACACAGCTATATTCCACTGAAAATGCCGATAGATTCTGCCGCCGCCCGAAAATATGCGGACGATATGAACCGCAGGCTTGGCGTTTCCAAAGCACAGGAGGCGGCTATGCTTGTCGGTTCTATATTCAGTTGGAGCATACCCGGCGCAAACCCGAAAAATTATGACGAGATCGGCAATCCCCGCAGACCAAAGCAAAAGGATCGAGGTGACGCACGATGAAAGACGGCAGACACATCATCTGGACTGATTATCTTGACTACGACGATTGGAAAGAGGATTTTGAGGCACAGTACCCCGAACTGTCCGAAAATGAGCGTATGAATTTGATGTATGAAATTAACGGCACTTATTTTCAAGACGAGAAAACGAATCTGGATATTCAGCTATCCCGCCCGATTCTCGTTGTCGGGGATTTGGGGCTTTGGAACGGCCGCCGTATGGGTTACAAGGAAATTGAAAGCGGCAATATCAGCGATTGTCTTTGCAGCGAACAGGATATAGATAACGCCACTTGGTATGTGGATAAAAACGGCGATTTCCGCTGTGAGGCTATTCACCACGACGGCACAAATTATTATCTTTATCGTGTATATAAAGACGGTGTTTCTGAAACGCAGATTGACAATCTGAAAGAAAAACTATACCGCGGTACAGCGACCCGCACAGACATTGTGAGAATCACCCGCAGGCTTGGTGATGAAATTGCAAAAGTGCACGGTTTCCCGATTCCGCGCCAGCGAAAGACCGCCATACAAGAACGGTAAGGAGGCGAATTTATGCAGGATTTATCTGATTCAAGGGACTGTGCCTTTGAGGCCTTTGTTACCAATCTCGGAAAATACAACGAGGGCTATTTAGTCGGTGAATGGGTCAAGTTCCCGATAACCAATGAGGAAATGCAGGAGGTTTTCCGGCGCATCGGCATCGGGCGGCGCTATGAGGAATGGTTCATCACCGACTATGACTGCCCGGATGCGGCCATCGGCAAGGTTCTCGGAGAATATGAGAGCCTGAGCGAACTGAACTATCTCGCCGGGCAGATCATGGAGCTGCGAGAGAGCGACGATTTCTGGCAGGCGGTTTTGGACTTGGGCGAAAATACCGGCAGTGTGCAGGAGCTGATCAACCTGACCGAAAACTTGGACTGCTTTGATTACCTGTCCGGTGTGCAGAATGACTATGACCTCGGCTATTATTGGGTAGAAGAAAGCGGCTGTTATGATACAAAAGCAATGGGCGTTCTTTCAAATTATATCGACTATGAGGGTTTTGGGCGTGATATTCGCTTTGATGAAAGCGGCGTTTTCACCGATCACGGTTATGTACGCTCAAACGGCGGTCACTTTGTTGACATCTACGACGGCAAGATAGAAAATATCCCCGAAGAATACCGTATTCAAAGCCCGAATCTTTATGTACGCGCTGCTATCGGGAGAACGGAAAAAGATATGGAGCGCTGATTTGCACATTTGATATTGTTTCCGCACTTGGGTATGATATATAATAAAAAAGGATAAGGAAGTGATTTCAAGTGAGCGACGGCTCTTATACCGATTCGGCGCAGCGAATTGAGGAATCCTTTGCTGAAATTGAGGACGAAGCGATTGCCGATTTCAAAAAGACGGACGAAACCTATGCTGCCCTATATCAGCAGATTTCAAAGCTGAAAGCAGACAATCCGTTTATCGGCAAAGTCACGGACGGTAGCGGTGATATTTCCCTGACTGGCAAGGAGCACGAAGTTCTGACCGAATATTTCCGTCTGCGGTTCAGGCTCGACGACATGGAACGTCAACGGTTATATTTCAGAGGACATACCGACTGTATTTCGTATCTGAAAAAGGTCGGGGCATTGTAAATTGAATATTTCAGCATAAGCGGTACAGGAATTTCCTGCGCCGCTTTTTACATAGCCGAGAGGTTTTCTTAATGAAAGCCCCTCGGCTTTTTCTATTTCAGAATGGAGGTGAAAAGGTATGCCATATATCCCGCCGGAGGTGGTAGAGAAAGCCCGTGAAATGGATTTGCTGACCTATCTGAAAAGCTATGAGCCTCAGGAGCTTGTTCATTTCGGGGGAAACACCTACTGCACCCGTGAGCACGATAGCTTGAAGATTTCAAACGGCAAATGGTGTTGGTTTTCCCGTGGGATCGGCGGCTATTCTGCGTTGGACTATCTAATCAAGGTCAAGGAAATGCCGTTTATGCAGGCGGTTGAAACGATTATGGGGAATGTTGCGGTATCGCCGCCCGCATATATCCCCACACAAAGCACACCGAAAGAAAAGGTCTTGCTTTTGCCAAAGGCGAGCCGATGTGCCACTCACGCCGTCGAATATCTGCACCGCAGAGGTATCGACTATGACCTGATAGATTTTTGTATCAGTACAGGACGGCTGTATGAAAGCTATCCCTATCACAATGTCGTGTTCGTGGGACAGGATAGCTGCGGCAAGCCCCGCTATGCCAATCTGCGCGGTATCGGCTCGGACTTTATCGGGGACGCAAACGGCAGCGACAAGCATTTTTCCTTTGGGATTCCTGCGGAAACGCAAAGCGGCACGCTGAACCTGTTTGAATCGGCGGTCGATCTTCTGTCCTACGGGACAATGCAAAAGCTGGACGGCAAGGAGTGGCGAAGCGAAAACCTGCTCTCTCTTGCGGGTGTGTATAAGCCGAAAGCGAAGATTGAGGAAAGCAGTCTGCCCGTCGCCCTTGTTCAGTATCTTGCAGATTATCCCCATATCCGCAAAGTGGTGTTACGGCTCGACAACGACCCTGCGGGACGGATTGCCGCAGCGACAATCAAAACCCTGCTGACCAAAAGATATGCGGTCACGGTAGATATTCAGCCGCCCCCGCAGGGCAAGGATTACAACGATTGTCTTTGTATGCGGCTCGGACTACCCATTACCAAACGCAAAGAAAGGAACAAAGAGCGATGAAAACCTATGAGGTTACAATTACCGAAACCCTGCAAATGACGGTTGAGGTCGAGGCAAAAAACCGCGAAGAAGCCGAAAGGCTGGTAGAGCAAAGATGGAATGACAGCGAATATATCCTCGACGCCGAATCCTTTAAGGGCGTGGATTTTTCCGCAAGGGTAAATGAGCGCAGCCGTGATTATGAACGATGAAAGGAGCTTTCCGTTATGAGCGAAGAAAAGAAAATCAAGGTGGTATTGCTGGAACCGGGCAAGCTCGCCCGTACCGCTGAAATCGGCACTTCTCTTGAAGATTTGCAAAAAGTTGTGGACGGTATGATCGAAGCCTATTATCCCTTTGAGGAACAGGTGTGTATCGTCTGCAACGACGAGGGCAAAATCAGCGGTATGCAGCCGAACCGAAGCGTAAAAAACGAGGACGGCGTTATGGTGGATTTCATCTTTGGCCCCGCCTTTATATGCGACTGCCGGGGCGAGAGCTTTGAGAGTCTTTCCGATGAACAAATAGGCCGCTATTCAAAGATGTTTCGCTATCCCGAACACTTGGCGAGGCTGAACGGTCAGCTAATCGGAATCCCGTTCAACCCGCAGCGGGAGCACGAACGCTGATTTTTTTCGGTTGGTGGCACGATGTTCGGCCAGTGGGACGAACGCTATGCGATATACCAGCAAGCATCGCCTTTGTGATACCACAAAGGCAAAAACTTGTCAGGGGTAGCCCCTGAAACCCTTAACTCTGCTCGTCCCCGTTACAAACGGAGGGCGATATTTTTATGCGCTGAAAGGAGGCGTATGTTATGAGCGAACTGCTCTTTTTCATCATCGGAACTATGCTCGGCGGCTGTATCGGCATTGTAACAATGTGCCTGTTTCAAATTAACCGCATGCACGGAAAGGACGACGACAAATGACCGACCCTTTAACCTTTTTGGACTTTTTCAGCGGCGTGGGCGGTTTCCGCAAGGGCTTTGAGCTTTGCGGCATGGTATGTAAAGGACATTGCGAGATAGACAAATTCGCAGACCGCAGCTACCGCGCCATACACGATATACAGGAGGACGAATGGTATGGAGAAGATATTACCAAAATCGAACCCAACCACCTGCCGAGGGTCAACCTCTGGGCAGGCGGATTCCCGTGTCAGGACATTTCTGTATCTGGCCGGCAAAGAGGGCTTGCAGGAAAACGAAGCTCTCTCTTTTTTGAAATCATTAGATTGCTCAAAGGCACGCCAGCCGAAAATAGACCCGAATGGCTTGTCCTTGAAAATGTTAAAAATCTGCTCTCCGTTAATCGGGGATGGGACTTTGCGACCGTTCTCAATTCATTGGCCGAAATCGGCTATCATATCGAGTACGGATTGCTTAATTCACGCTTCCACGGCGTTCCGCAAAACAGGGAGCGAATCTACCTTGTCGCTTATCGACATTTTAGAGCCGACGGTGGACGAAAAATATTTCCTGTCACCGCAAGCGACGGCAAGGCTCTTATACAGCTGATCGGCGGCACGCAGGGTAAGCGTGTTTACGACCCTGCGGGTATCAGCTGCACGCTGATGAGCGAGGGCGGCGGCTTTGCGGGACGGACGGGAATGTATTTCATCGACCTGTGCAAAGGCAATCCCAAGCTGACGGAAAACGCCCGCTGTATCAAAGCGAGATATGACAGCGGAATCGGCAACCGTAGCGCCGATAATTCGGGCGTGCTGTGTATAGGCGCTGACTGTCCCGACCGAACCGAGGAAACCGCGCTGATTCAGCTAAAACGAAGCGAACCGAAGATACGGGAACAGGATTATACCAAATGCCTGATCGCAGGATATAACAAAATCGGGGTAAGCAACCGGGGCGAAAGCTCCGGCGTTTTTTATGGCTGCCGCGCCGTGCTGACACCCGACCGGGAAAATAAACGGCAGAACGGCCGCCGATTCAAGGAGTGCGGCGAACCAGCCTTTTGTTTGAACACGCAGGATAAACATGGTGTATATCTCTGCGCCTGCGATTCCTGCGAACACGCATTGCCTGTCAAACAGGCGAAAGATTTTGATAAAAGCAAACCCGAAAACCAATCGGAAATCCCGCTTGGCTGCGGACGAATCCGTAAGCTGACGCCCCGTGAGTGCTGGCGGCTGCAAGGCTTTTCTGATGAAATGTTTGACAAGGCGGCTGCCGTCAATTCCGACGCCCAGCTATACAAGCAGGCTGGCAACGGCGTGACGATTCCCGTTGTGTACGCGGTAGG
The DNA here is from genome assembly GCA_002431945.1 of Ruminococcaceae bacterium UBA5891. Lineage (GTDB taxonomy): Bacteria > Bacillota > Clostridia > Oscillospirales > Acutalibacteraceae > UBA737. The sequence goes on from DJET01000014.1 coordinate 52,683, forward strand.
CAAGCGTATTGTTGAAATTCAAAACGAACTCAATTCGGAGGTGAAAATATGAGAAAACGCAATGTTCACATTCAATTCTGGCTCGACAAAAAGGAATCCGAGGCGTTCCAAAAGAAAGTCAAGCGCAGCGGTCTTTCCCGCGAGGCATATTTGCGGCACTTGGTAAACGGCCTTGAACCGCAGGACGCCCCGCCGCCCGATTACTACGCTATGATGAGGGAGCTCCACGGAATCGGCAACAATCTCAATCAGATTGCCGTCAAAGCGCACACCCTGAATGTTCTCGATGTGCAGAGGTACGACGAGGCTTGCCGCAAGATTGATACGGCTATCAAGAAAATCACCGAGGCGGTTATCCTGCCCCGACCGATGAAATAATGGCGACAACTTCAATCTGGCGAGTAAAGGGCTGGCTTGGCAAAGTAGTCGTTTATGTGGAGAATCCCGATAAAACAACGAACCCGAAATTCTACACCGACGAAGATATGACCGAACAGGACGGACAGGAGCTTTCCGATGTAATCCGCTATGCGGTTAATTCCGAGAAAACGCAGAAAACGGATAACGAAGATTGCGCCGTGGTTCACCGCTTCGTGTCGGGGATCAACTGTTCTCCCTCTACCGCCCGCGATGAAATGCTTGCCGTGAAAAAGCGGTTCGGCAAGGAAAACGGGACGGTCGCCTACCACGGGTATCAGTCCTTTGCCCCCGGAGAAGCCACCCCCGAAATGGCGCATGAGATCGGAAAGAAGCTCGCCGCCCGTTTGTGGGGCGGCCGCTATCAGGTGATTGTTGCGACCCACCTTGACAAAGAAAATCACCTGCACAATCACTTTGTGCTGAATACGGTGTCCTTTGTGGACGGAATCAAATACCACCGCACCAAAAAGGATTATCACGATATGCAGACCGTTTCCGATGAGCTTTGCCGTGAGTACCGTTTATCGGTAATTGAAAACCCGCAGTACGGCAAAAGCAAGCAATACGGCGAATGGCGCGCCGAGCAGGAACAGCGCCCCACTTGGCGGGGGCTGATTCGCGCCGACATTGACGAGGCCATACGGCAGTCTATGACTGAACGGCAGTTTTTTGATAATCTGCGGAAGAAAGGTTATGAGGTCAAGATCGGCAAGGACATTTCGGTACGGCCGCCGGGCAAAGAACGCTTTGTAAGGTTGATACGGAATTTCGGTGAGGATTATTCCATTGAACAAATCCGCAGACGGATTCTGTCGCAGACACGAGCCGAAAAGAAACCGTCCGAACCGACCCGTCAAGTCATACGGATTCGGTTGTTCGGCAGCTTGGAGAATACCCGCAAAATCACAGGGTTTCGGGCGCTGTATTTTCACTATTGCTACTTGCTGGAGATCTTCCCAAAAAACAAACCCAATCAAAACAGGCGGCGGCTTCATTTCCTCTTGCGTGAGGATTTGCGGAAGCTGGACGACATCACCGCCGAAACAAGGCTGCTTGTGCGAAATCGTATTGATACCGCCGAGCAGCTTTTTGCGTATCAATCCGAGGTAAAAAGCAGAATTACTGTCCTGACCGCCGAGCGAAAGAAGTTTTACAAATTGCAGCGGACGGCGGCGGTCAAAGCCGATTCCGAAAAAGCAGCGGAAATCAAAGACCAAATATCCGCATTGTCAAATGAACTTGCCGTTTTGCGAAAGGAGGTGTCTTTATGTGATGATATAGCCGAACGCTCCGGCGTTATCAAAGAGAAAATCAAAGCCGTCCGAGAGGACAAACAAATTAAAGGAAAGGATAAACCCGACCATGTACAATTCCGGTGACGCAGCGGAACAGATCGTAAGGATCAGCTTGGAGGGCACGGAAGTCGCCTTAAAGCTGACCGGCTCGGCGGCAAAAAATATCGCCGCAATGATTTACACTGTTCTGAAAAACAGGGATAAGAACAAGACCAAAGGCAGGCAGCGTTTGACCGCCATGCTCAAAAGCGGCAAGGAACTGAAAGTGTTTACCGTCAACGAGGAGCATTTGAAACAGTTTGCAGCCGAAGCCAAGCGGTACGGCGTTGTTTACTGCGCCCTGCGCGGTAAAGAAAAATCGGCTGACGGTATGGTAGACATTATGGTGCGTGCCGAGGACGCTTCAAAAATCAACCGCATTGTGGAACGCTTCAAGTTGGCGGCAGTCGATACCGTTTCTATTAAGCGTGATATTGAAAAATCCAAAATCGAGAAAACCGCCGCCCCCTCTGCTCCCGAACAGGAGAAACCCGACAAGGAGGCGGACGACCGTTTGCTTGACGATTTAATGGGCGCGCCTGTGAAAAAGGAGGAACGGGCGCCGCAGAATCCCGAAGTCAGTAAAAACGCTTCTTTTTGGAAAGCGGCGGAGAAATCCCATCCGTTCGCGCCTATCTCAAAGAAGCAAAGCAGAACCGCCGAGGGTACTGTTAAGCCACCCGAAGAACGCCCTTCTGTCCGTGAAGAACTGCGGGAAATCAAGGCAAAACAGCAAGAGGCGGCGACTCCCGTCAAAGAAGAATCCACCGTTTCCCAAAAAACGACCAAACAGCAGACGACCGCCCACCAGCAGCCGTCCCGAAAAAAGAAACCAAAATCAAAGGAGAGATAACCCATGAGCAATTTTGACGATATTTTTGAACCCGCCCCGCAAGCCGAAGATTTTGACAAAGAGGCTTGGGCGGCAAAGAAAAAGGCAGAGCGTGACGAGGTTTACGCCCTTGCCGACGCCACCGCCGAGGAAGTATGCGCAGACGGCGGCAAGTTCCGTGACTATCTGGATGTGCAGGCGAATTTCCGTCACTACTCCGCTACCAACGCCCTGTTGATTCTGGCGACGAAGCCGGACGCCCGCAGGCTTGGCGACAAGGATTTTTGGCGCGATCAGGGCGTGTATATCAAGCGGCAGGAATTTGGCCGTCCTATCAAGATTGTGGAATCAAACGGCGAGTACACCCGTGACGACGGCAGCATCGGTGTTTCCTACAACATTAAGCGTGTGTACGACATTTCGCAGACCACCGCCCGCATGATGGCGCAGCCGCCCGTATCTCACGATGCAAGGGCTTTGCTCGGCGCGCTCATTTACAAAAAGCCTGTGCCGATTCAGTCTGTCGATGAGTTGCCCAATGACATGGGCGCTCTTTACGACCACGAACAAAAGGCTATTTTTGTTTGCCGCGGAATGGGTGCGTCCGATTTGTTTTATGAAGTATCAAAGGCTCTGGCTCATGCGGAACTTGCCATGACGAACGAGAATTATTCGTACAGCGCCGCAGACTTTAAGGCGCATTGTGTTTCGTATATTCTCTGTAAGGAATTTGGAATCGAAACGGGTAATCTTTCATTTTCCCCAGCCGATTTTGACATTCCGAAAGAGTTAAGCGAAGCCGACCCGCAGGAAATCCGCGCCGAGCTTTCCGAAATCCGAGATACTGCCTTTGATATTTCCGCAAGAATGGCAAGGTCGCTGGAACAGAAGAAATCGCCCCGTGATACGGAACAGGAGCGCTGACTATGGAGAAAACAGAAAAACGGGTGCTGACACTCGACCGTTACGAACACGGCGTTGTTATCAATGCCTTAAATGAAATGCGGAACGACCTACTGGGAGAAGAACGTCCCACCGATATTGTTGGCGAGGTTCTTTTGAAAGCAATCGACGCGCCCACCAAAAAAGTGAGGTGCAGGAACGATGAAGCGAGGGAATAATCCTCTTGTCCTCTGCCTGTTCGGGATTCTGCCCGTTGTGTGGCTGGGGCTTTTGATTGCCCCGGCTGCCGGCGGAGGATTACCCGAAATCCTTGCCCGGTTTCCTGCGGCAATGAACGACCCGTTTCATATAGAGCTTTGCGGGGACAGTGTAAAAACTGTCCTTGTTTTGCTTTGTGTGTACGGTCTTTCTGTCGGCGTATTTCTATCTTCTCGCCGCAACTACCGCAGGGGCGAGGAACACGGCTCGGCAAGGTGGGGCAATGCAAGAGCCGTCAACAAAAAATACCGGGCGGCAAAGTCGGAGGAAAACAAGATATTCACACAAAATGTTCGTATGGGCTTAGACGGCCGCAAACACCGCCGCAATCTCAATACGGTTGTCGTGGGAGGCAGCGGGGCGGGTAAAACAAGGTTCTATGCAAAGCCGAATCTCTGTCAGGCGAATACAAGTTTCGTTGTGCTGGACCCGAAAGGCGAGCTGTTGCGGGACACGGGATATTTGCTGAAACAAAAAGGTTATGAGGTGCGGGTGCTCGATCTTCTGAATATGGAGAAAAGCCATTGCTACAATCCGTTTGTGTATCTCTGTGACGACAACGATGTACAGAGGCTTGTAACAAACCTGTTCAAGAGCACGACGCCCAAAGGCTCACAGAGTAACGACCCGTTCTGGGACACAGCGGCAAGTATGCTGCTTTTGGCGCTCGTTTTCTACTTGAAGTATGAGGCGCCGCCCGACGAACAGAATTTTCCGATGGTTATGGAAATGCTGCGTGCCGCTGATGTCAGAGAGGATATGGACGAATACACCTCGCCGCTGGATGAACTGTTTGAACGGCTGGAAATGCGCGACCCCGACCATATAGCGGTCAAGTATTATAAGGACTATCATTCCGGCTCGGCAAAGACCTTGAAAAGTATTCAAATCACTTTGGCGGCAAGGCTTGAAAAATTCAACCTGTCCTCTTTGGCGGCTCTGACCGCTACGGACGAATTGGATTTGCCATCGCTTGGCGAAAAGAAAGTTGCGTTGTTTGCGCTCATTCCTGACAATGATACGAGCTTTAATTTCCTTGTCAGCATTTTATACACGCAGCTATTCCAACAGCTTTTTTATCTTGCCGACCACAAGTACGGCGGCAGTCTGCCCGTCCCTGTCCACTTCCTGATGGATGAGTTCAGCAATGTCAGCTTGCCCGACGACTTTTCAAAAATTCTGGCGGTTATGCGTTCAAGGCAGGTGTTCGTTTCGATTATCCTGCAAAATATAGCGGCGCTGAAAGCATTGTTTGAAAAAGAATGGGAATCCATTTTAGGCAACTGCGACGAGTTCCTTTACCTCGGCGGCAACGAAACCTCGACCCACAAGCTGATTTCAGAGTCCTATCTCGGCAAAGCCACCATTGACACCAACACCTACGGCAAATCATCGGGGCGTAACGGTAATTACAGCACGAACTATCAGATTTCCGGGCGTGAGCTAATGACGCCGGATGAGATTCGTATGCTGGATAACCGCTGCGCCCTTTTATTTATCCGAGGGGAATTGCCGATTATGGACGAGAAATACGACATCTTGAAACACCCGAATGTGGCTCTTACCACAGACGGCAGCGCCGCGCCCTATGAACACGGCGGGACGGAACACGCCGTCGCCACGCTCTCCCTTGCGGGAATCCCGGCAGAGGACATTCCCGATATGGAAGATACAGAACCCGATTACGAGCTTCTTTCCGACGAGGATATAGAAGCTCTGTTTTCAATTTAAGGAGGATTGCAATATGAAGAACATCAATAAGAACAAGAACACTACGAAGCTACCCATGCCCGGCAAGGTAAAAAAAGGATTCCGCTTTTACTGCGCCGTCGTTATGGCGCTTGCCTTTACCCTCGGCTGCTCGATGACGGCCTTTGCCGCAGGCGACCCGATCACCGTTGTAAACAATTTGAGCGATTTTATTTTCGGCCTGATTCGTGCGGTCGGCTTGATTCTGCTCGGCTGGGGTATTGTGCAGGTAGGACTGTCTTTTCAGTCTCACGATCCCAGCCAGCGATCTAACGGCTTTCTCACCCTTGCGGGCGGCATTGTCATCACCTTTGCGAAAGAAATCTTGACGCTGATTACAGGCTGAACGGAGGGCGGTTCAAATGGAAAAATGCGAGTGCTATATCCACTCTCTGAAACAGGGAGAAACCCATGTTCTCGGTGAAGCGACGATTATTAAGCGCTTGGGCGACAACGACTATCTGGCAGAGTATAACGGCGTAAAATGTCACGCTATATTCAATCCCTTTGCCGGACGGTATTTTGTGGACGATGTGTACGGCGTTATCCGCAATTCGCCCGACCGTGACAGCAGATAACAGAAAATACGGCATACGGGGCAGGCTGCAATCGGCGGCCTGCCCTTACTATGCCTGAAAGGAGGACGCTGTGAAGAAATACAGCATTATTTACGCTGACCCGCCGTGGCGGTATGAACGAAACGGCGTACAGGGTGCGGCTGAAAAGCATTATCCCACGATGAGTATTGACGAGCTTTGCCGTCTGCCCGTTTCCGAACTATCCGAAAAGGATTCGATTCTTTTTCTTTGGGCGACTTTCCCACAACTACGGGAAGCGCTGCGGGTGATTAAGGCGTGGGGATTCGAGTATAAAAGCGTAGCCTTTGTCTGGCTCAAACTCAACAAAAGCGGCAAGGGCTGGTTTTACGGGTTAGGCTTTTGGACGAGAGGAAACGCCGAAATCTGCCTGCTTGCCACCAAAGGCCACCCGAAACGGAAATCAAACCGTGTTCACCAATTCATTATCAGCCCTTTGCGCGGTCACAGTCAGAAGCCCGACGAGGCAAGGGATAAAATCATTGAGCTTGTAGGCGACCTGCCCCGTGTGGAGCTTTTTGCAAGAGAAAAAGCGGACGGCTGGGACGCTTGGGGCAATGAGGTTGACTGCGATATTGAAATCGAGGGCTACCGTGAACAGACGGGAGGTGATTTTGTTGTCGGATAACTGGGTCGTACAAAATCTTGAAAACGCCCTTGAAACATGGAACAGCAAACTTGCCGAGATATGGCAGCTTATCACCCAATCACCCACACAGTTTAAGGGCGGCACGATTTGGAATGTCATTGTCAACATCCACGGTGCGGTACAGGCGATAGGGCTTGCCCTGCTCGTGCTGTTCTTTGTCGTGGGCGTGATGAAAACTATGGGATCGTTTGCGGAACTCAAAAAGCCGGAGCACGCATTAAAGGTTTTTATTCGCTTTGCGTTGGCAAAGGCCGCCGTCACCTACGGTCTGGAACTGATGATGGCTTTGTTCAATATTGTTCAGGAGCTTATTTCCACCATTATGACCGCTGCGGGCTTCGGCGCAGCGGGTCAGACGGTTTTACCCTCTGAAATCGTAACGGCGGTTGAGGACTGCGGTTTTTTTGAATCTATCCCATTATGGGCGGTGACGCTGATCGGCGGCCTGTTTATTACGGTACTGTCTTTCATTATGATAATGACGGTCTACGGCAGATTTTTTAAGTTGTACCTTTACACGGCGATTGCGCCTGTACCTCTCTCCGCTTTTGCGGGAGAACCCTCGCAGAATGTAGGCAAGAGCTTTATTAAATCCTATGCCGCCGTCTGCTTGGAGGGTGCTATTATCGTGCTTGCCTGCATTATCTTCTCCCTGTTCGCCTCGACCCCGCCCGTGGTTGACCCGAACGCCGCGGCGGTTTCTATGGTATGGAGCTATATCGGGGAGCTTGTTTTCAATATGCTCGTCCTCGTGGGCGCGGTCAAAATGGCCGACCGTGTTGTGCGTGAAATGATGGGACTGTAATTGCTTTCTGCGGATATTCGCAGGAGGCTATTTTTTATGTAAGTAAAGGAGCGATATGCTATGAACTCATATGAAGAAAAGAAACAACGAAGAATCGACTACTACAACGAGAAAGCCGACAAGCTGGAACAGGAAAGCAGTCGTCTTTCGCAGGAATCAAGCAGAATGATTGACGCTATCCCTATGGGGCAGCCGCTTTTGGTCGATCACCATTCCTACAAATCCGATAAAAATTACCGTGACCGCGCATGGGGCAAAATGGAGAAATCCGTGGAGGTAGGCAAAAAGGCGGACTATTATCGCAGTAAGGCGGAGGCCGCCGAGAAGAACACCGCCATTTCCAGCGACGACCCCGAAGCCATTGACAAGCTGAAAGAAAAATTGCAGCAGCGGCAAGACCTGCAAAGCTATATGAAAAAGGTCAATGCCTATTACCGCAAAAACGGCACGATGAAAGGCTTTGAAGGCATTTCCGATGAAAAAGCGGCTGAAATCGACGAGGCTGTAAAGACCGGCTATTCGTGGATTATTGCCCCGTATGCTCCCTATGAGCTATCCAATAACAACGCGGAAATTAACCGCCTGAAAAAGAGAATTGAAAGTCTGGAACGCCGTGAGGAAACGGGTTTTGTCGGCTGGCAGTTTGAGGGCGGCGAAGCGGTTGCCGACACAGATGAAAACCGTTTGCAGCTTCTTTTTGACGAAAAACCCAGCGAGGAACAACGAAGCAAACTTAAAAGCTGGGGGTTTCGCTGGTCGCCCTCCAATAAGGCGTGGCAGAGGCAGTTAAACAGCAACGCCATTTATGCCGCCGGGCAGATTGATTTTATCAAGCCCCTTGACGGCAGAACCCCGCGCGAGCTTCAACCGAAACCGAAAGCAAAAGACGAGCAGGAACGATAACGGGAGGTATGCAGATTATGGAGGTAAAAATCAACCGTGAAATCCGCAACTATACCGAATCTATGTTTTTCGGGTTAAGTATGCGGCAATTCATATTTTCCATTTTGGCGGTCGCTGTCGCCGTGGGGCTGTACTTTCTCTTAAAGCCCTATGTCGGGACGGAAACCGTGTCGTGGATGTGTATTCTCGGCGCTGCTCCCTTTGCGGCGCTGGGATTTATCACCTACCACGGCATGACAGCCGAGCAATTTATCTGGGCGTGGATTCGCTCGGAACTATTAGAACCGAAAGAGTTTCGTTTTGAATCCTCGAATTTCTACTATGAAGCGCTCAAAGACAAAATTGATACAGGAGGCAGACAATGATTAAGACCTTAAAAAATCTGCTGAAACAGGATAAAGAGAGATATTCCGTCCCCCGCAAGGTACAGGATATTATCCCGATTCAGCGTATTTGGAAAGATGGTATTTTTCAGGTGGGAAACCGCTTTTCCAAAACCTATAAATTCAGCGATATAAACTATCTTGTGGCAAGCCGTGAGGATAAAGAGGCTATGTTTCTTGCCTATTCCGAACTGCTCAACTCTCTGGATTCCGGCGCCACAACGAAAATCACCATTAACAACCTCCGCTTAAACAAAGCAAATTTTGAGCAGTCGATTTTAATGCCTATGCGCGGCGATTCCCGTGATGTGTACCGAAAAGAGTATAATCAAATGCTGCTTGATAAAGCCACCGGCGCTAACGGCATTATGCAGGAGAAATATATCACGATTTCGGTTGCCAAAAAGGATATTGAGGAAGCCCGCAGCTACTTTTCCCGTGTGGGCGCAGACCTGATTTCTCACTTTGCCGTCCTCGGCTCAAAGTGTACCGAGCTTGACGCAGACGAAAAGCTCCGGGTGCTTCACGACTTCTACCGTCAGGGCGAGGAAGCCGCCTTTCATTTCGACCCGCAGGATATGATGAAAAAGGGACACGATTTCAAGGACTATATCTGTCCCGATTCAATGGAAAAGAACAGCGATTATCTGAAGCTCGGCGAGAAATATTGCCGGGTTCTTTTTTTGAAAGACTACGCTTCGTATATCAAGGACAGCATGGTAACGGAGCTCACCGATTTTAACCGCAATATGATGTTGTCGATTGATGTTGTCCCTGTACCCACCGACGAGGCGGTGCGTGAGGTGGAAAACCGCCTTTTAGGGGTCGAAACAAACATTACCAACTGGCAGCGCAGGCAGAACGCCAACAACAATTTTTCCGCAGTTGTCCCGTATGATATGGAGCTCCAGCGCAAGGAAAGCAAGGAGTTTTTGGACGACCTGATAACCCGCGACCAGCGCATGATGTTTGCGGTCATTACTATGGTAATCACCGCCGATGACAAAAAGCAGCTTGACAGCGACACCGAAACGGTGCTGTCCGTTGCAAGAAAGCATATGTGCCAGCTTGCTGTTTTGAAGTTTCAGCAGTTCGATGGCCTGAATACCGTTCTTCCCATTGGTACACGCAGAATCAATGCGTTCCGTACTCTCACAACGGAATCTTTGGCAGTCTTTATGCCGTTCAAGGTGCAAGAGGTGCAGGACAAGGGCGGTATTTATTTCGGAGAAAACGCCATTTCTCACAATCTCATTATGTGCAACAAGGCGAACCTTTTGAATCAGTCGGCTTTCCTGCTCGGCGTTCCCGGTTCGGGTAAATCGTTCAGCGCTAAAGAATTGATTGCCTTTTTGATTCTCAACACCGAGGACGATGTGCTGATCTGCGACCCTGAAAATGAGTTTGGGGCTTTGGCGGCGGCTTTGGGCGAGAAAACGGCAACCGTCATTCATATGGCCGCAGGCGGTAAAGACCGCCTGAACGCTATGTATATGGTTGACGGCTACGGAGAGAACAATCCCATTGTGGAGAAATCGCAGTTTATTATGTCCCTTGTAGAGCAGATCGACCGAACAGGGGTCGGCCCGCAGCAAAAATCCATTATTGACCGCTGCACCGCCCTTGTGTATCAGGAGGCCGAGGCGACGGGCAAAACTGCTACCCTCTGCGATCTCCGCAATAAACTTTTAGAACAGCCCGAAGAAAAAGCAAAGGAAATCGCCCTGTCTCTGGAACTGTTCACCACGGGATCGCTTGATATTTTCGGACACGAAAGCACCGTAGACCTTGACAAGCGGATTGTCGTCTTTGACATTCACAGCTTGGGCGATCAGTTAAAGCCTACGGGACTTTTGGTTATCACCGATACCATTCTAAACAGGGTTACACTGAACTGGAAAAAGGGCAAGCGTACCCATGTGTTTATCGACGAATTTCATGTTGTGTTTGAGAACGAGCAAAGCGGCATTTTCTTTAACTCTGCGTGGAGGCAGTTCAGAAAGAGAAACGGCTACCCGACGGCAATCACGCAGAATGTGGAATATCTGCTCGATTCCGTACAGGCAAGCACTATGCTTTCCAACTCTGAATTTGTGGTAATGCTCAATCAGGCGTTTTCCGACCGTTCCAAGCTCTCGAAGCTCTTAAATATCTCCGATGAGCAGATGAGCTATGTTACCAATGCGGACGCCGGCTGCGGTCTTATCAAATACGGATCGGCACTTGTACCCTTTATCAACCGCTTTCCGAGAGATACAAAGCTGTATCAGCTTATGACGACAAAACCCGGCGAGGGTGTGTTCGGCGGCGGGGACGCTTCTTAAATCCAAAACAGGAGGACAATTCTTATGAAAAGCAAATATCTGATGATCGGGGCGGCATTTTTTGCCGTCCTTTTCTTTTTCTCCGGCGTTATGCTCTATCGGCAGTATGCGGACGAGAAACAGAGCGCCGAAGCCTTTGACAGTATCGCCGCGCTTGTGCAGGAGGAAACGCCGCCCGCCGATGAGCCGCAGGAAACCGACCCCCCGCAGCCCGAACAAACCGCTTTTGAAAAGTATGCTGCTGTCTATGAGCAGAACAGCAATTTTGTGGGCTGGATTTCCATTGACGGCACAAACATCGACTATCCCGTTATGCAGACGGTTGACAATCCGAACTACTATCTGAAACACAGCTTTGAAAAGCAGTACAGCGATTACGGCGTTCCCTATGTGCAGGAAAACTGCGACCTCGGACTTTCCGACAACTGCGTAATTTACGGCCACCATATGAATAACGGCAGTATGTTTGCCGATCTCTGCAAATATGAAAGTAAGGACTTCTATCAATCGCACAAAACAATCCGCTTTGATACGCTGTCCGGCTTTGGAGAATATGAGGTTGTGGCGGTATTCAAGACCGCTGCTTATTCCGAACAGGGCTTTAAGTATTATCATTTTATCAATGCGGATTCTGCGGAGGATTTCGACGCCTATATCGCCAAGTGCAAGGAGCTTGCTTTATATGATACGGGCGTGACAGCGGAATACGGCGACAGACTGATAACCCTTTCCACCTGCGAATACAGCAGACAAAACGGCAGAATGGTCGTTGTAGCGAAAAAGATTGTTTCGCCCTCTGCGGAGGTGGGCGAAAATGAAGCCTGAAAAATATGTCCTCTCTCTTTCGGGCGGTAAGGATTCAACGGCTATGCTCTTGCGGCTCTTGGAAGAAAAGCGGCCTGTTGATTTGATTTTGTTCTGTGATACGGGACTTGAATTTCCGCAGATGTACGAACACCTTGACCGATTGGAGGCGTATATCGGCAGACCCATTATCCGGCTGAAAGCGGCGCGCGATTTTGAATACTACTTTTACGAGTACACTCCGAAAAGGAAGAATCCCGCGCTGTCACAGTACAGAGGTATGAGCTGGCCCGGTCCCCGCGGTCGTTGGTGTACGGGGATTCTCAAAACCCGTATTGTCGCCGCCTATCTGAAAAAGCTGAAAGAGGAATACACGGTTATTGAGTATGTAGGAATCGCCGCCGATGAAACAAAGCGAATCAAGGACAAAAATTACCCGCTTGTAGAATGGGGAATGACAGAGCAAGACTGTCTTTACTATTGTTACAGGCGGGGTTTTGATTGGGGCGGTTTATATGAGATTTTCAGCCGTGTTTCCTGCTGGTGCTGCCCTCTGCAAAGTTTGGAAGAACTGCGGAAACTGTATCGACACTTCCCGGATTTATGGCGGCAGCTTGAAGAGTGGGACAATTCCACTTGGAGGACATTTCTTAAAAACTATTCTGTCCGTCAGCTTGCCGCCCGTTTTGATTTTGAGGACAAATGGCAAGCCGCAGCAGAGCGTTTTACTCTGCTCTGCGGCAGGAGCTTTCACGGCTCGGATCGGAGGTGACGCTATGCCGGAGATAAAGACAAGGGAGATTGCCAAAGGAACGATCAAGGCGATTGATAAATCGGCGGTGGCCGCCGAGCGTATGAAATCAGCCTATATCCGCACCAAAGACAAAGCGGATCACAGCCTTTATTCTGCGGAGGGTTCGCCCGATGAATACACCGCCGACCGCATTTCGGGCGGGACGGAAACCGCTGCCCGTGAAACCGTCCGCAAGCTTGACAAGTTCGGGCGAAAGGGCGTAAAGGACACAAAAGAGAATATTTCCAAAGCAAAAGACCATTTTCAGCAAAAGAAAGCCGACTTCCCGAAAAAACAGGCTCAAAAATCTATGCAGAGGGTTCGTCGTTCTGCTGAACCTGCGAAACAGTCTATCAAGACGGTGGAACACAGCGGCAAGACCATTAAGCAAACGGCGAAATCTACGGGAAAGGCAACCGTCAAGACCGCAAAGGGTACGGTCAAAATCACGCAGAAAACCGTTAAGACCGCCGAGCATACTTCCAAAGCGGCAATCAAGACGACCCAGCAGGCAGCGAAAACAGCGCAGAAAACCGCGCAGGCTACGGCGAAGGCCGCCAAAGCTGCGGCGCAGGTTGCCCGCGCCACGGTGAAAGCGGTTGCAACGGGTGTAAAAGCCGCGGTCAAAGCCACCATTGCGGCAGTCAAGGCGATTATCGCCGCAACAAAGGCGCTGATTTCTGCTATTGCCGCCGGGGGCTGGGTTGCGGTTGTTGTGATTATCGTTATCTGTCTGATCGGTCTGATTGTCGGCTCGTGCTTCGGTATCTTCTTTTCAAACGAGGACAGCGGATCGGGACAGACTATGCAGCAGGTCGTTCAGGAAATCAATACTGATTACCAAACACAGCTTGACACCACAAAGGCGAATATCTCCTATGATGTTTTGGAAATGTCCGGCTCCCGCGCCGTCTGGCCGGAGGTGCTGGCGGTGTATGCCGTGAAAACCACCACTGATCCCGACGATCCGCAGGAGGTCGCCACGATCGACGAATCCAAGAAAGCGATTTTGACCGATATTTTCTGGCAGATGAATCAAATATCCACCCGGACAGAAACCAAGACCGAGGAAATCATCACCGAAATCGACGACGGCCACGGTAATATTGTGGAATCCACATCAACGGTAACACAAACCTATCTGTATATCACCGTCAGCCACAAGACCGCCGAAGAAATGGCGAATCAGTACAATTTCAACACAGATCAGCGAGAACAGCTTGTCGAGTTACTTGACGAAGAAAACCGCAGTATGTGGAGCGCCGTTCTTTACGGCATTTACACCGAGGACGGAGCAATCGTTTCGGTTGCACTCACGCAGATCGGCAATGTGGGCGGCGAGCCCTATTGGTCGTGGTACGGTTTTAACGGTCGTGTAGAATGGTGCGCCTGCTTTGTTTCTTGGTGTGCTAACGAGTGCGGCTATATCGACGCTGGCGTTATCCCGAAATTTGCGGGTTGTGTGACCGGCTCGCAGTGGTTTAAGGATCGTGGACTATGGCAGAACGGAAACTACGAACCGCGCCCCGGAGATATTATCTTTTTCGATTGGGACAATAAAGGCTCGTCAGGCCCGCAGGACGGAGAAACCGACCACGTGGGGATTGTCGAGCGTGTGGAAAACGGAACGGTCTATACCGTTGAGGGCAATTCCGGCGACGCCTGCAAGCAAAACAGTTATTCGATCGGAAGCAGCGTTATCTATGGCTATGGCACGCCTGCCTATTAAAAGCACAAGCCGTCTGCGGGGCAGACGGCTTGATACATATTATTGTTGCTCCTGTAATTTCTCCAAGAATTTTTGGGCGGCCTTGGTATGCACCTGATACCTTTTCCAAATGATATGCGCTGTTGTTTCCAATGCAGGCAGAATAGGACGAAAGCAAAAATTGCTATCTTCATTTATATTTATCAGCCCGTCAAAGCAAATTGCATAGCCAAGACCTTCTTCCACAAGCAAAGAACCGTTAAAAAACAAAGTATAGGTTGCCACCACATTCATTCTGGATATGTCGGTAATAAGTGCTCCTAAAGTCGGCCAATGCTCCCGTTCCTCTTGTGCCGAAACGATCAGAGGCTTGTCTAACAAATCCTCCGGTGTGATAAATTCCTTTTGTGCGAGTTCTGAATCTTTACGCATAAACACACCGAATCTATCTGTAAAATTCAATTTTATGGAATCATACTTTGTATGATTTACCTCGCCGTATATGACGCCGAAATCAATAAGCCCTTTATCGAGCTGCTCCATAACAAAAACGGAATTTCCGCTTGAAATATGAAAGCGGACATCGGGATAATCCTGTTTTAGTTCAAAAGCGGCTTTTGCAAGAATCCGATTCCCTGCGGATTCTCCCGCACCAATATAAATATTTCCTGCTATGGTTTCATCGGAGGAACTAACTTCATCCTCTGTCTTTTTCATTAAGTCAACAATTTCTTCTGCACGCTTGCGTAGGAGCATACCCTCCTCGGTAAGCGTGATTTTTCGGTTGCCACGAATAAAAAGCTGTTTGCCTAATTCTTCTTCTAAATCTTTAAGCTGACGGGAAAGCGTTGGCTGTGATAGATGAAGATATTCTGCCGCCCCGGAAACGCTTTCTTCCCTTGCAACGGCTAAAAAATACTGAAGCACACGAAATTCCATAAAAGTCTCCTCCTTGTATGTAGACAGTATATCACAAAATTAGTATGCTTGTCAAGCATACGAAGATATTTGATATAAGTATTTGCTATTATGCTTCACCTCCGATATAATAAAACTGTAAAGAAAAACACACAGCAAAAGGAGTAGTTACCTATGAAGAAAATATTTATTATCCTGCTTGCCGCTTTGTTGGTGACAACGGTATTAGCAGGGTGTAGCAACACAGGAAAAACATCACTTACTGAGAACAGCAATGACTATTCATCCGATACACAGAAAAATGAGCCGCTTAATTCTATTGTCTTGACTGATGAAATTATCGAACTTACAGACGGATTATCTGCAGTACGGCATACAGGGGATTATGGCTTTGATCTTTTTCTGGAACAAGACGGGGCAACCTCTGATTCTGAGGTGGCTTCCTTTTTACTGGAGAATGTAATCAATGTAGAAGGTTTGATGTTCGACGGTAATTCCTTTGGGTGTAGCACTTTGTATGTTCAAAATACAAACGGTGATTTTCTGTTTGGCAGAAATTTTGATTGGAACGCCTGCAATGCGATGATTGTACAAAATCAACCCCAAAACGGATATGCTTCTATTTCTACGGTTAATACAGATTTTATCAGTATGAGTGGGGTCAAACTTTCCTCCCTGCCCGACAAAATACAGGCACTCATCGGGTTATATGCACCCCTTGACGGACTGAATGAAATGGGACTTGCCGTTTCGGTCAATATGATTCAGGACAATGCTACTATTGAGCAGAACACTGACAAGCCGGATATTACGACCACAACCGCTATTCGGTTGCTGCTCGATAAGGCTGCTAATGTGGACGAAGCAATTGAACTCTTAAACAGTTATGATATGCACACTTCTTTTGGGTATATGGTTCACTTTGCGATTGCCGACCGAAACGGAAACAGCGTGGTCGTGGAATATGTAAACAATGAAATGGTTGTTACGGAAACACCGGCAGTTACCAATTTTTATTTGGCTGAGGGTGAAAAGAATGGAATCGGCACAACGCAGTCACACGAGCGTTACGAAATTCTGATGAACCGCCTTGCAGATTCTGAAACAATGGAAATGAATGATGTACGAGACGCTCTTGACAGCGTAAGCAAGGACAATTTCGGTGAATTTGAATCTACCGAGTGGAGCATTGTAATGAATCAGTCTACGGGCGAGGTTCGGTACTATCACCGTGAAAACTACGAAGAGTCGTATGTTTTCACCGTCACAGGGGGACAGGAGTAATGAACTATATAAAAACCTTATTTGATTTATGGAGTCTTAAAAGAAATGAAAAAAAGACGCCCGATGAAATCTCTGATTTACAAAACCAAAAGCTTCGCAAGCTGCTGCATTATGCGTATGAGAATTCAGAATATTATCGGGACAGCTTTGAAAAAGCGGGTATCTCCGCCGATAAAATAGACAGCACTTCGCTTTCAAAATTTCCCACCATTGATAAATCTATTCTTTTATCACAGTTCGACAGCATTGTAACTGTGCCGGACTTAAAGCAAGAGGAAATTCGCCGTTTTGATGAAAAAGAGAAAATTACTCGAAAGCCTTTTAACGGGAAATATCATATTGTCCATTCTTCCGGCAGCACCGGGAAACCGGGATATTTTGTATATGATAAAAGTGCTTGGAACAGTATGTTGCTCGGTATTATCCGTGGAGCACTCTGGAATATGTCTATGTCACAAATACTTAAATTTTTGATACAAGGTCCCCGTATCATATATATCGCTGCTACTGACGGGCGCTATGGCGGGGCTATGGCTGTAGGTGACGGAATCGACGGTGTGGGCGCAAAGCAAATCTATTTGGATATTAACACTCCGCTTGATGAGTGGATAAGCACCGTAAATGAGTTTAAGCCGAATATGATTATCGGTTATCCGTCCGCTATCAAAATCCTTGCGGAACTCGCTGAAAAAGGCGATGTGGAGTTACATGTCCTGCGTGTTGTTTCCTGTGGTGAACCGCTTGGAGCAAGCCTGCGGAAATATCTCGAAAATGTTTTTAAGGCTGATGTAATCAATTTCTACGGAGCAAGCGAATCTTTGGCACTGGGCGTAGAAAGCAGCTCGCAGGAGGGTATGCTGCTGTTTGATGATATGAACATCGTAGAAATTGAAAACGGCGTAATGTATCTTACTTGTCTTTATAACTTTGTGCAGCCGCTTATTCGCTATCGCCTTTCGGACAGTCTGACTTTGAAAGTACCAACCAAAGAAAATCGTTATCCTTTTGCTCGTGCGGTAGGTCTGCTTGGTAGAAATGAGGATATTCTATGGTTTAGCGATGGAAACGGAAAGCGTGAATTTTTACACCCACTCAGCATAGAAGGCTTTTGTATAGAGGGACTTAGGGATTATCAATTCAGGCAGTTGTCGCCGGACACTTTTGAAATGCTTGCTGAGATCGCAGACGATTCCTTGAAGGAAAGAGTACGAAACGAAATGCTACGGCAGATGAAAATGATTCTTGAAGAAAAAGGCTTAGGGTATGTGCAATTCTATGTAACCTTTGTCCCTGAAATCCTGCCAGATCCGCAAACAGGTAAAAAGCGGTTGATACTTACAGATATGGAGGCAACAAGATGAAGAATACAATACTCTGTGGAAAAGATATTAGAAAAACCTTTACACAAAGCGGAAAAGAAACGCAAATACTTTTAGGTATTGATGTGAATATTTACGAGGGCGACTTTACGGTGATTATGGGTTCATCGGGTGCGGGAAAATCCACTCTGCTTTATGCTTTAAGCGGTATGGATACCATTACCGGCGGCAGCGTCAAGTTCAAGGGAAAGGAAATTAGTAAACTTTCCGAAAAGAAAATGGCTGAACTTCGCGCCAATGAGTTCGGCTTTGTCTTTCAGCAGACACATCTTGTCAGCAACTTAACACTTTTTGAAAATGTTGCGGTAGCCGGATTCGCTGCAAAGGCAGGCAGTACCAAAGAAATTCGGGAGAAAACCGATATGCTGCTTCTTAAAATGCACGCCGAAAATGCCAAAGACCGTTTACCGTCACAAGTATCGGGCGGTGAGGCGCAAAGAGCCGCCATTGCAAGAGCAATGATTGGTAATCCCGGACTTTTATTTGCCGATGAGCCCACAGGTGCGCTCAACAAGGCAAACAGCGAAGAAGTGATGAATCTATTAACAGAACTGAACAACGACGGACAAAGCATTTTAATGGTAACCCACGATGTCCGAGCCGCTTTACACGGAAACCGTATCTTATATTTGGAGGACGGTAAAATTCTTGATGAACTGAATTTGCCGCCCTATGGAAGCGACGACATGAAAGTAAGAGAAAACGAAGTCAATAACTGGCTTGCCTCTTTGCAATGGTAAGGGGGGTAGCTTTATGGGAAACAGAACCTTATTAAAGGCAAACTTGAAGCGGCATAAGGGTGTGCTTTGCGGGATTTTTATTCTCACCCTGCTTGTTGCAGCAGCTTTAGGAACGGTGCTCACCGTTTGGACTAATGCCGAAAAATACATTGACAGCGAGCTTGACCGAACTGGCTTCGGAGAGCTTACTGCTTGGGTAGCAAATCTACCCGACACATCTGATTTGGAAAACAGTATTGAGTCTTTGGAAGAAATTGAGCGTGTGGAAACACAGAGCCTTATTTATTCAAACTATACTGCAAATGAAATGGAATCCGACAGCGAGGGACAGCTAATCACCTATAACCCTTTGGAAAACCGCTATCGTTTTTTCACGGATGATTTGTCGGGATATACGGAACAGCCCGATGAGATTACACCGGGCGAGGTGTATGTATCACCGTCAATGGTATCTATGTTTGATATCAAGATCGGTGATAAAATCACCTTTCCCATTGCAAGAGCCGGAAGAAATCTCACTCTTACCGTAAAGGGCTTTTACGAAGATGTTTATATGGGCAGTTCTATGATCGGTATGAAAGGCTTTTTGATAAATGAATCAGACCGATACATAGCATTAGACCTTATTCATAATGCCGGAATTGACGCTCTTGCCCGTGATGGAGCAATGCTCCATATCTTCGGGGCAGAAGAAAGCGGGTTGACGGTTTCAGAACTAAACAGCCTACTAAACGAACAAACTGCACTTTCCGAATATACAGAGGCCGTTCACAGTAAGGAAGCCATAGCAGGATTTATGCTGATTCTGCAAAATGCATTCAGCGGAATTCTTCTTGCATTTGTTCTTGTATTGCTATTTGTCGTTCTTATTGTTTTAAGTCACAGTATCAGCAGTACAATCGCTTCTGACTTTATAAATATGGGAATTTTGAAAACAGTGGGATTTGACAGCAGCCGGCTTCGTCTGTTACAGCTTTTGCAGTATGGTATTCCTGCTACTTTAGGACTTGTGATCGGCTTTTTAGTCTCCGTCCCTCTCGGTGGTCTGATCGCAGACGCTACGCTGACAACTACGGGCGTATTGATTCCTAAAACTCCATCACTCCTGTTTATGTTGACCGCATTTGTTTTGATTTCGCTTTTACTTGCTCTGTTTATTTTTATCAGAACCCGCAAAATTGGCAAAATTACGCCGATAAAAGCAATTCGTGGTGAAACAGATGGTGCGATAACACAGATTAAAAGACCTGCGGCATTTGGCGGGAAAATTCATATTCGTCTTGCATTTCGTCAGTTAATGAGTGGAAAAAGCCGATATATCGGAGCATTTGTTGTGGCTCTCCTGCTGGTGTTCTTCGCTTCTCTTGTCGGGAGAATGGATGCTTGGCTCGGTTCTGATGGTAAGGGAATGATGGACGCTTTCAACCCCGCAGATCACGACATCGGAGTTCAGTCTTTCGGTGAATTGACGCAGGAAGAATTTGAAAAAACTATTCGTGAGTATTCGGATATTACCGATAGCTATGTGCTGGCAATGCCCACCGCTTCGCTGAACGGAATTTCATACACGGCAAATGTAATTAACGAGCCGGAGCGGTTTCATATTTTAGAGGGGCGCACTTGTACGGGTAGCAATGAAATTGTGATAACTGAATTTATCGCCGCCAATTTCGGTATTGCTATTGGTGATACCGTAACAGTTCGGGGTGACAATGGCAGCGCCGAATATATTGTGTCAGGTATTTATTCCTGCGCAAATGATATGGGCGATAATTTCGGCATGAACCGTGAGGGATACTTAAAGATTGGAAACGATTATCCGAACCTTTGGTGCTGGCATTATTTCCTTGCGGACAGTTCACAAAAAGGAGCGATTACCGAAGCTTTGGAATCCGCATACGGCGGTGATATTCATGTACATGAAAACACTTGGCCGGGGCTTTTCGGGATTATCTCGACTATGCAGGCTCTCCTTGTGTTAATGTACGCTTTAGTAATTGTCTTTATCTTGATTGTAACGGTTATGACAGGCAGTAAAATTATTTCAGCAGAGCAGAAAGATTTAGGTATTTATAAAGCAATCGGTTTTTCATCAGCGAGCTTACGGTTGACCTTTTCCCTGCGTTTTGCTATGGTTGCTGTTCTCGGAGGACTGGTCGGTACGATCTTGGCATCAATCATTACAGATCCGATTGTATCTTCTGTGATGAAGCTGGCAGGTATCAGTAATTTTGAGTCACATCCGAATTTTATCAGCGTGATTTTGCCTATGGCTATAGTAACGGTTCTTTTTGCTGCCTTTGGCTGGCTATGTGCAGGGAAAATCAAAAAAGTACCGCTTACGGTGTTAGTAGCTAATTGACTATGCCTAATTTCTATATCCAAGTATTTGATATAAGTATTTGCTATATTAAAGAAGCTGACTTATAATATTATCAGAGGAACAAACTTAAAAAACTTATTTGTGCCACTGCAGGCACAGGAAAGGAATTCTTATGAAAAAGCTTACATTAAAAGGTATTTCGCTTGCCCTTGTGCTTGTACTTGTTATCGGCATATTTGCCGGTTGCAGCAATCAGCCTGAGAACAATAACGAAAGCCGTCAGTCGAACAATTTCGGTGCGGCAAGCAATAATTCCCTAAGTTCTGATTTTGACAATGATGACGAATCCGAAAGAACACCTGCAACCGAACTGGTTGTCCGCTTTGGCGACAGAGGAGAGCCGTTTATCATGCATCTGTATAACAATGATACAGCGAAAGCAATCGCCCGCTATGTGGGTACGGCTGATTGGAGATTGCCGATTTACAATTACGAGGGCTACGAGAATTGGGAGGTTATGCAGTATTATGACATTCCCAGCCGTTATGAAATCCCATCGAATCCCGAAACTGTTACCGAAGAAGCTGCCGGAACCGTTTATTATTCAGAACCGAACCGAATCGTACTTTTCTATGGGGACGCAGAGGTGACAGGCGAATATACGCCGGTAGGATATTTTGACAACACAGAAGAATTCCGCAGTGCGGTTGAGGATAACCCCGTATTGGAGGGATGGGGAAATAAAATTGTTATCATTAGTGATTAAAGTTATGTGTTGGGAGAGTGCATAAATTGATTCCTTATGAATTAAAAAAAGACATAATAGAAAATTTAAAAGAAACAGGCTGTGATGAAGAAATAGTTGCCAAATTTACGAGTGAAGCTGAAAGAGGAGCGACCGAAGCTTGTAAAAGGCTTTTAGAAAAACATCGCAGAGGACTTCTTGATAAGCTTCATGACGACCAGAAGCAAATAGACCGATTTGATTATCTGCTTTATATGATAAAAAACAACAATAAAATTTAAGCGAATGATGATACAGGAGGAAGAATCTATGACAGAATATAAAGAATACCATCAAGCTCATTTAACAGGCGAACGTGCTTTGTTTGGAGCGCAGAATCTCAAAATATACGATACCGTTTTCTATGACGGTGAATCACCGCTCAAGGAAAGCAGCAACATTGAACTTTTTAACTCCATGTTCAAATGGAAATATCCGCTATGGTATGCAAACAATATCAAAGCTCATAACTGTACATGGTTTGAAATGGGCAGAGCTGGTGTTTGGTACACAAATCATATTGAAGTCACCGACTCTTCTATTGAAGCACCGAAAAATTTCCGCCGATGTCACGATGTAATACTTAGAAATGTGACGCTTCCGAATGCAGCAGAAACTTTATGGCATTGCGATCAAGTAAAACTTGATAACATCACTGCAAAGGGTGATTATTTTGCAATGAACAGCGAGAATATGACAATCGAAAATCTAACGCTTTACGGCAATTATTCTTTTGACGGAGCAAAGAATGTGGAAATACATTCTTCCCGTCTACTCTCAAAGGATGCATTTTGGAATAGTGAAAACATAACCGTATATGACTCTTTTATTTCCGGCGAATATCTCGGCTGGAACGCTAAAAATCTAACACTTATCAATTGTACTATCGAGAGTCTGCAGGGAATGTGCTATATTGAGAACCTTGTTATGAAAAATTGCAAGCTTATTAACACAACACTTGCTTTTGAATATTCCACCGTAGAGGCTCAAATCGACAGTCACATAGATAGTGTGATAAATCCATCTGGCGGTACAATCAAAGCCAATTCTATTGGTGAGCTTATTATGGAAAGAGATAAAGTCGATGTAACCAAAACACACATTATTTGTAAAGAGCAATGCCTTACAACCGAGTGTGCATGACAAAATGGTTATCTTGCTTATTAAAGGTATTTTAATCGGATTGCTTTTCGGTTTGCCTGTTGGGGCGGTCGGAACACTGACGGTACAACGTACATTAAAATTCGGAGTGAAGTCGGGTCTTTTAACGGGGCTCGGTTCTTCCGTTGCCGATTGCTTCTATGCAGTAGTAGGCGTGTTTGGTCTTACTCTCATTTCCGACTTCCTGCTGAAATACCAAGTGATTATCAATATTCTCGGTGGCGGTTTTGTGTTGCTTTTGGGAATCCGTTTGCTGATGAAAAAGGAAGATACAGCCGGTGCAAAGGTTGAAACAATGAGCCCAATTAAGATGTTCCTATCCTCTTTTGCGGTCGGTATTACGAATCCTGCGGCAATACTTACATTTCTATTTGCGTTTTCCTATTTCGGTATTTCAGAGGGAACAGGTTTGTTGCGAGGAATATTGCTTGTAACCGGTGTGTTTATAGGTACTTATATTTGGTGGGGAACGCTTACCGCTGTTACCTATATCATCAAGAAAAAAACAGCGAAATTCAGTTTCCGCCATATGAATCGAATATTTGGCAGTATGCTTTCCCTCTTTGGCGTGATCGTACTGCTACGGCTTCTCTTTGAGTAAACCAAATATACAGAAATGGAGAATATCATTATGAATAAAAAAGTCTTAATTATTTCAACAAGCCCCCGTAAAAACGGAAATTCGGAAATCTTGGCTGACGCTTTTCTAAAAGGAACTGTGGACGGCGGCAATACCGCAGATAAAATCAGTCTTTATGATAAATCCATCGGCTTTTGTAAGGGCTGCCTTGCCTGTCAAAAGACGGGGCGTTGTGTCATTCACGACGACGCCGATATGATTGTACAAAAAATGTTGATCGCAGATGTACTGGTGTTTGCCACCCCCATTTATTATTACGAAATGTCGGGACAGATGAAAACTATGCTCGACCGTGCAAATCCGCTTTTCCCTGCCAATTACGCTTTCCGTGACATTTACTTTTTATCCACAGCGGCAGAGGATGAAGAAGGTGTGGACGCTCGTGCAATCAGCGGCCTTGAAGGCTGGATTGAATGTTTCCCGAAAGCACGCCTTGCCGGTATGGTGTTCGCAGGCGGTGTAACCGGTGTAGGCGAAATCGACGGGCATTCCTCTTTGAAAAAAGCCTACGAAATGGGAAAGGCGGTTTAAGATGAGACGAAAGTTATTTTCTGTGTCTGTGTGTATTGTGGCTTTCACAATCATCCTGTCGGGCTGTGCAGACAGGCAAAACAATAACGATTTACAATCAAGTGAACCGCAAAACAGCGAAATTGTTACGAGTACGCAGAGCAGTTTTCTGACAGAATCAGATACGGGAGCAGAACATTCTACTCCCTCAACAGACAATGAACAATCAAATGTGACTGATGGTTCTTCATCAAATGATAATTCTACCACGGAGAAAAGTACAGTGGAAAAAATGAATCTTCAAATCGGGAACAGCAGTTTTACAGCAACTTTGGAAAGTAATGCAGCAGTGGACGCTCTCGTGGATATGATGCGTGAAGCACCGGTTGTCATTCAAATGAGCGATTATTCCGGCTTTGAAAAGGTCGGTTCTCTCGGAACAAGCCTGCCCACCAGCAATAAACAAACAACTACGCAGTCGGGCGATATTGTTTTATATAACGGAAATCAAATCGTTATTTTCTACGGCTCTAATTCGTGGAGCTATACAAGGCTTGGAAGAATAGATGATCTGTCAGGTTGGAAAGACGCACTTGGCAGCGGAGGTGTTACCGTTACTTTTTCAATAGATTAAATATAGGTGAGTCGAATGGAATACAGTTTTGATAAATTAACAAACAGAGTAAATACGAATTCCTTAAAATGGAATGTAGCAGAAAACGAACTGCCGATGTGGGTAGCTGATATGGATTTTGAAACAGCGCCCGAAATAAAAAAGGCGATATGCGAGAGGGCGGAACACGGAATATTTGGATATACCGATATTCCAAAAGAGTGGTTTGACGCATATGAGCATTGGTGGAAAAACCGTCATAATTTTCAAATAGAAACAGAGTGGCTTATTTTTTGCACCGGTATTGTGCCTGCCATTTCAAGTATAGTAAGAAAACTGACTACACCTGCGGAAAAGGTGCTTATACAAACCCCCGTATATAATATTTTTTTCAATTCAATTATAAATAACGGATGTCAAGTTCTCGAAAGCCCGCTTAAGTATGAAGGTTTAAATTATGATATAGATTTTGAAGATTTAGAAGCAAAGCTTTCTGATCCTCAAACCACTCTAATGATACTATGCAATCCTCATAACCCTGTCGGAAAGATTTGGAGTGCGGAAACTTTGCGAAGAATCGGAAAAATGTGTGCCGAATATAATGTTACGGTCATATCGGATGAAATACACTGTGATTTGACCGATCCCGGATGTTCTTATGTGCCGTTTGCATCTGTTTCCGATTATTGCCGCGAAATCAGTATTACTTGTGTAGCTCCTACTAAGGCGTTTAATCTTGCAGGACTTCAAACGGCCGCTGTAATTGTTCCAAATCCGGCACTTCGTCATAAAGTATGGCGTGGTTTGAATACCGACGAGGTTGCCGAGGCTAATGACTTTGCAATTCCCGCAGCAGTAGCGGCATTTAATAAAGGTGCAAATTGGCTGGACTCTTTGCGGGAATACATATACGAGAATAAAATATTCGCTATAAATTTCATTAAAAAAGAAATTCCGAAAGTCAAAATCGTACCCTCTCAGGCTACCTATTTGCTATGGCTTGATATAGGTAATATAACTTTCTTTTCATCTGAAGCCGCTCGGTTTATTCGAGAACATACAGGATTGTATTTATCCGATGGTAGCGAATATGGTAAGGCAGGACAACAGTTTTTGCGAATGAATATTGCCTGTCCCCGTTCTCGCTTGCTTGACGGTTTGGAGCGATTAAAACAAGGCTTGGAACTATATGAACATTATTTGTTGAAGTTGTGTTAATTTGTTAGGAAAGTGAAGTGAAATGAAATAGACTTGAAAGAATTTTTAGATTATATGAATAGCGGAAAGACGGTTGTTGCCGGTTCGGAAACCCATCAGTATATGTGCACACTTTCGCAGGAAGCGCTGAAACTGACGGCAGAACTCAACAACAGTTATCGCACGCCGGAGGAAATAAGAGAAATATTCTCAAAGCTAACAGGAAAGCCGGTGAACGATACGCTCAATATATTCCCGCCCTTTTATACGGACTGCGGGAAAAATATAACAATTGGAAATCATGTTTTCTTTAACAGCGGGTGCAAATTTCAGGATCAAGGCGGGATTACCATTGATGACGGCGTATTACTCGGTCATAATGTAGTGCTTGCAACTTTGAATCATTGTATGATTCCTGAACAGCGTGCAAATCTGGAGCCTGCGCCTATTCACATAGGCAAGAATGTATGGATCGGAGCAAATGCGATGGTATTGCCCGGTGTTACGATTGGTGATGGTGCGGTAATTGCTGCGGGAGCAATTGTCACGAATGATGTCCCGTCGTTTACAGTTGTCGGAGGAAGTCCTGCAAAGAAAATTAAAAATGTACCACGAAACGAAAAATAGTAAAAATATATTTTGGAGGTATTCAAAATGAAGCAGACGCTTACATTAACAAATGAATGGGATAAAACTTTCCCGAAAAGCGAAAAGGTCAATCATAGCAAGGTGACATTTCATAACCGCTACGGCGTTACGCTTGCCGCTGATATGTATGTACCCAAAAATGCAGACGGCAAGCTGCCGGCTCTCGCTGTCAGCGGCCCGTTCGGTGCAGTTAAAGAGCAATCATCGGGACTGTACGCACAGACAATGGCGGAAAGAGGCTTTTTAACAATCGCTTTTGATCCATCCTTTACAGGGGAAAGCGGCGGAGAACCCCGCTATGTTGCTTCTCCCGACATCAATACCGAAGACTTTTGTGCTGCGGTAGATTTCCTTTCTGTTCAGGAAAATGTTGATCCCGAAAAAATAGGCATTATCGGTATCTGCGGTTGGGGCGGTATGGCAATAAACGCCGCTGCTATTGATACAAGGATTAAAGCGACAGCCGCTATGACAATGTATGATATGACACGCTGTACTGCTAACGGTTATTTTGATTCCGAGGACAGCGAGCAGGCAAGATACGAAAAGCGCAAAGCAATGAATGAGCAAAGAATTGTTGATTATAAAAACGGTTCTTATGCTCTTGGCGGCGGCGTGGTTGATCCTTTGCCTGATGACGCACCATTCTTTGTCAAGGATTACTACGACTACTATAAGACAGATCGTGGTTATCACGAAAGAAGCCTGAACTCCAACGGTGGCTGGAATATCACTTCATCCCTTTCGTTCTTGAATATGCCGATTCTGCACTATGCAAACGAAATTCGTTCTGCTGTTCTGTTAGTACATGGCGAAAAAGCACACTCCTGCTATTTCAGTCGTGACGCTTTTGCAAACATGATAAAGGATAGCAAGTATGCGGACAAGAAAGAACTATTGATTATTCCAGAAGCCGTCCACACGGATTTATATGATAAAACAGATATTATTCCGTTTGACAGGTTGGAGCAGTTTTTCATTCAGAACTTTTAATGATGTGATTAAAAATTAAGAAGGTGTTGCCTTTTAGCAAGGAAAGAAGTGACAGGGTGAAGCAAAAAGTTTTAGTTATTTTTGAGGACGAAGAAGCATACGGCGAATTGCAGATTGCATTGGAAAGCGCAACGATTGCTACCGTCTTTGCCGCAACGCCGGATGACGCCATTCGACTTTTCATAAATCACGAATATTGCCTTGTCATCATAGACGCTTCTGTTTCCGACGCAGACGGTCAACGGCTTTTGAAAATCATGCAGACGATTCAGCCAACGCCGATTTTGTTGTTATCCTCAAACACAAAATATCCCGACAGACTTGCGGCTTTCAATGCCGGTGCGAACGCCTATTTAGGAAAGCCATACAGCTTGGATGAATGTGTTGCGCAGGCAAAAACGCTTATTCGGTTATACAATGACCTGAAATCCCGAAAGTCAGGAGGCAGCATTTTGCTTTATGGGACAGACCTAATTATTGATCCAATAAAAAGAAAAGTGTTCTTGCGGGAAATAGCGGTTGAGTTGACACGCAAGGAATTTGATTTGTTGTATCTTATGGCAAGCCATCCCGGACAGGTTTTCACACGGGATCAGCTTTACAGCAAGGTTTGGGACGCTGATTACACCGTCAATGTAGATGATTCTGTAAAAGCGCATATCAAAACCTTACGAAAGAAGCTGCTTGATACAGACTACATACAAAATGTTTGGGGTGTTGGCTATCGCTTCAATCCACAATAAAAACGGGGGCAAGGATAATCCTTGTCCCCTTAAAATTTCCCTAAAATACTCCGATAATCTCCCGAAGATTTCCCTTTTGTGCGGTATAATGTACGCACATAATGAAAAACAGCTGGGAACTTACTCTCCCGACTGGCTCTCTAATGCGGCTTTAACGGTTGCCCTGATGATTTTCAGAGAACGGTCATCGCAGCTGTAAAGCATACGAACGAGATCTTCTACTTCCGAATCTTTGACCGGTTTTTCTGGGTAGAAGATCAAGTTCCCGTCAATAGCTAATTCCCGGACGATTTTCTTGAGGACTTCAAATGTTGGTACTTTGCCCTCGTTCTCGATCCTATATAAGTATCGCTCCGTGATACCAACGCGGTCGGTCAGTTCCTCGACGGTCAAATCGGACTTGTCCCGTGCCGCTTTAATGATCTCACTTGGCGTTTCAGGTTGTTTCTGCACCATGCGTTCACCTCCATATATAATTATATGGATTTCGTTCATGCTGATAATGGCACAGCAGTTCAATTATTGGTGAACGAACAGTACGGTAAAAACTGAACTAAATAAGGATACCGCCCCGCCAAATAAAAAAACGAGGCTTTGACGGGGTCTAAAAACACGCCATATCCCTCAAATCCGAGTTTTTGGATTGGAGGGATTTTTTATGCGTTGGACTCGGCGTTTGGCAGCTCTGCCCGTCAGAAACCACCAATTTGATTTGCCCTCATAACGAATCGTCTACCCGGTGAACCGTCAAAAAAAGTCTGTTTTCGTCATCGGGATATTGCGGCTCGTATACTGAACTGATAGACCATTGTAAATATGAATTAAACGCACCTACATTTCGGCTTTTGCCGCTTTGCAGGTGCGTTTTGCTATATCTGCGTCTTTTGCATGGCAGCGTAGGCTGCCGCAGCCCTCCGCCCCGATTTGAATTTTCCAAATTCAAATCGAAACGGAGGATAACGCTATGGATGGAAACCATCCGAAACGAAGAAAGGACAAATATAATCCATATACCATCGGCACGACCGAGGACGGCCGCCACTGGCTGACCTTTTCGGACGGGCAAGGCAATCGACATCATTTTGAGATCAGCGCTGCCGTGTTTGCGCTGTTCGATTCCTTTGAGCTGGACGACCTCTCCTATCTGAACGAGTTGGATCGCCACTATGAACAATCGGAGCTGACGGAGGCATCGCTGTATGACCGAGCCGTGTATCGCCCGGCGACGGTCGAAGAAAGTGCCTTGCAAAGCATGGAATATGCGCAGTTACATAGGGCAATCTCCGAACTGCCCGAAATACAAAAGCGGAGGCTGATCCTCTACTACTTTCAAGGCCTGACCTATGAGCAGATCGCAGGAATGGAGGGATGCACCAAACGGGCAGTGAAATTCAGTGTGGACATCGCCGTGGAAAAGCTCAAAAAGTTTTTCAAAAATTTTTGAGTTCAGACTACACAAATAGCCTTTAAGTGAGGAAACAGGTGGAGAGGTACGAAAACTCTCTGCCTGTTTTCCTTTTCGGCAAGCAGGGATGATCTTTGACAACCGAATACCCATTCATCAAGCACATTCCTATTGCCATTGCGAAAGCATGAGCCACATTAGCGGCTGCGCCACGATCTGCGGAAAACAAAGCAACGAGATTTCACCTGTATGTTTTTAGGTCTATGGCTTTCATTTTCTGCAAGGAGCGAATAACAGTCGGCTATCAGTATCGGGCGGCTCCCGATATGGCGACAACAGGTAATAGGGACAATGATACTCCCGTCCAGCCACAGTCCGAGCGTGATAAGCGATATTTCGGTCGTGAAGCCGTCGCAGTCAATGGGGGCGGTCGCATGAGAACCATGTGAGGGTGAGATTCCCGTGGAGCTGGTAAGCTGCCAGCCGTTTGATGACTTCCCGCAGCAATCCGGGGTGTCGAGGACAAATAGGATTGTTTTTTTATACAAGGTCAAACGGCAGGACGGGTCTACTGAAACGGAGAATTGTTTATATCTTTCCGACCTTAATTCTGTTCTGCCCTTGATCTCTACATAGGCGGCTAACCGCCTAAATTTTCAAAGGAGGTCATAACACTATGAATCACACATATTTACGAGGCGATATGTATTACGCCGATTTAGGACACGGAATCGGCTCGGAACAAGAGGGCTACCGTCCCGTCGTTATCATTCAGAACAATGTCGGCAATAAGCACAGCCCTACGGTTATTATCGCTTCTATCACAAGCAAAAAGGACGCAAAGCCGAAACTACCTACCCACTACTACATCGACGCCGAAAATGGCTTGGAATTGCCCTCTATCGTTCTTTTGGAACAATTGCGAACCGTGGATAAACGCCGTTTGGGTGACTTTATCGGTCACTTGTCCGAAAAGCATATACACGGTATCAATCACGCTCTGGCAGTCAGTATCGGTCTGATCGAGAGTGTGCCGAAAAAGTTAATCCTTTGCCTTTGCAGCGCTTGTGCCGACAATTTCTACGGTACGGGCGCTTATTCTTTACGCAGGATTGACCCGCAGCAGACCGAGAAAGACACCTGCACCTATTGTAATCAGCGAAAAGGATATGACTACGAGATTATCCCGAAGAACGGTTAAGGAGGCTGCCTATGGGATACAAGATTCAGATTGATAATGAATATGTAGCTGTTCTTTTGATTGAAATTCTCTTTGAAAAGGGACTTGTAAATAGGCAGACATATATAAATGCAAAGAAACGGCTAAATTCGCACATTTCACAAGCAGCCTGTTTATAGGTACAATATAGATACCAAATCAAGGAGGTAAGTTTATGTATCAGACAAACACAGCTTTTAGGATTCCAAACACTTTTGTTTTGGATAGAAACAGAGAACGCAAAGCCGTATTTTACGGTCGTGTTTCTACGGAACACGAGGCACAGTTAGCAGCATTGGAAAACCAAATGCAATGGTATGACGACCAAGCAAAATTTCATCCGAACTGGACTGTACTTGACAAGTATATCGACGAGGGCATAACCGGCACACAGGCAAAAAAACGCCCTGCTTTTATGCAAATGATTGAGGACGCAAAGCAAGGCGAATTTGATTTAATTGTTACCCGTGAGGTGTGCCGGTTTGCTCGTAACACCGTTGATACGCTTGTTATGACACGGGAACTAAAAAACTACGGCGTAGAGGTCTATTTCGTCGAGGATAATATTTGGACTATGGACGGCGACGGAGAACTGCGATTAACAATTATGGCTACTCTCGCCCAAGAGGAAAGCCGCAAAATTTCAGAGCGTGTTCGTGCAGGTCAAAAAATCAGCCGTGATAATGGTGTTCTTTACGGCAGTGGGAATATTATCGGTTATGATCGTGTGGATGGCACTTATGTTATTAACGAGGAACAGGCCGAAACCGTAAGAATGATTTTTGACCTCTACTTAGAGGGACTTGGCGAAACAAAAATCTGTAAAGAGCTTTGCAGACGCCAAAGAAAAGACGGGCACGGAAATGTAAGTTGGAGTGTTTCAAAAATCAGCCGTATTTTACGAAACGCCACCTATATGGGTTATAAGTGCTATTTGAAATCATATAGCAATAACTATTTGGAACAGAAGCGTATCAAGAACCTTGACGAAAGCACATATCTTTATGTAAAAGGTGACTTTGAACCTATCATTTCAGAGGAAGTTTTTAAGCGTTGCGAGGAAATCCGCAAAAGCCGAACAACCAAAATGGTCGTCAACAAAGGTGAGCGAACCTACGGAAAGAAGGCTTCACAAGATGTATGGTTGCGAAAGCTCCGCTGTGCCTGCGGCTCTACTTTCCGAAAAAACAAATGGAGAACCAACCAGCGCGGTGATACCGTATTCGGCTATCAATGCTACAACCAAGTAAATAACGGCAGTAAATCATTCCGAGAGAAAAACGGTCTTGATACAGACGGCTATTGCGATATTCGCATGATTGGCGATTGGAAACTTGACATTATGGCGAAAAAGATTTTTGAAAGTATATGGACGGATAAAAAAGACGCCGTTATGGAAGCCTACAAATTGCTCGAAGAGTGCTATCAATCCGATACAAGCAATAATAAAGCGACTATTGCTGCCGTTCAGGGCAAAATCTCTCGTGCGACGGCAAGGTTGGATAATTTGATTGCTATGCGTGCCGACGGTGAAATATCCAAAGAGAAATTCGGAGAATTACGGCAAAAAGCAGAAAGCGAGCTCGCCACTCTAAACGAAGAACTTGACAAGCTAAATGCTGTTTCGGATGAACTCGCTGAATCTCTCGATATGAACGCTATTAAAGCCGCTCTTGACGAAATGATTGATTTTTCTGGACCTACAATCGACGAAAACATCATTGAAAAGTTTGTTTCCCGAATTACTCCGATTGATAACGGACACTACCGCTGGGATTTGAACTTTACGCAGAATAAAAAACAGGCGATTATCGGTTCTGTTGAGGGACGAAAAGGCAAAGCAACTGCCGACATAAAAGAATACGGTGAGAATGACGAGCATTCTCACCGTACATATGATAAGTCTATTCAGTTTTCCTCTAACGGGACGATAGCCTATCTTTGTTTAATAGCAGCCTGTGCCGCTGCAAGACGTGCAATCGGAACACGGAACGGTGAGCAGGAAACGTAATCAAGACCGATCTTGTGGCAGAACTCAACAGAGGACGGGTCGCCGCCGTGCTCGCCGCAGATTCCGCAGTGGAGGTCTTTTCTTACGCCCTTACCGAGCTTAACAGCCATTTCCATAAGCTTGCCTACGCCTATCTGGTCGAGCTTAGCGAACGGATCGTTCTCAAAGATCTTAGCGTCATAGTAAGCGTCAAGGAACTTACCGGCGTCGTCACGGCTGAAGCCGTAGGTCATCTGAGTAAGGTCGTTGGTGCCGAAGCAGAAGAACTCGGCTTCCTTAGCAATTTCGTCGGCTGTAAGAGCAGCGCGCGGAATTTCTATCATGGTACCTACTTCATACTTAAGGTCGATTCCGGCAGCCGCGATTTCAGCGTCAGCGGTTTCAACAACGGTCTTCTTAACATACTTAAGCTCTTTAACGTCGCCTACGAGCGGAATCATAATTTCGGGAACTATATTCCAATCGGCGTGAGCCTTTTTAACGTTGATAGCGGCGCGGATAACAGCGGTGGTCTGCATCTTTGCAATTTCAGGATAGGTTACTGCAAGACGGCAGCCGCGGTGACCCATCATCGGGTTAGCCTCGTGGAGGGAAGCGATGATAGCCTTAATGTCTTCAACGCTCTTGCCCTGTGCGTCAGCAAGCTTCTTGATGTCAGCCTCTTCGGTGGGAACGAACTCGTGAAGCGGAGGATCTAAGAAACGGATAGTAACCGGCTTGCCCTCAAGTGCTTCATAAAGCTTTTCAAAGTCGCCCTGCTGGAAGGGGATAATGTTTTCAAGAGCCTTTTCACGCTCTTCAACGGTAGATGAGCAGATCATCTGACGGAAGTAATCGATTCTGTCGCCTTCGAAGAACATATGCTCTGTACGGCAAAGACCGATACCCTCAGCGCCGAGCTCAGCAGCCTTCTTAGCGTCGCGCGGAGTATCCGCATTGGTGCGAACGCCGAGCTTGCGGTATTTATCAGCCCAGCCCATAATTCTGCCGAACTCGCCTGCGATAGACGCGTCAACAGTCGGGATAATGCCGTCGTAAATGTTACCGGTAGAGCCGTCGAGCGAGAGATAGTCGCCCTCGTGATAGGTCTTGCCGGAAAGTGTGAACTGCTTGTTCTCTTCGTCCATATTGATGGCGGTGCAGCCGGAAACGCAGCAAGTACCCATACCGCGCGCAACAACGGCAGCGTGAGAGGTCATACCGCCGCGAACGGTGAGTATACCCTGAGCAGCCTTCATACCCTCAATGTCTTCGGGTGAGGTTTCAAGACGAACGAGAACAACCTTCTCGCCGC
The DNA here is from genome assembly GCA_002431945.1 of Ruminococcaceae bacterium UBA5891. GTDB lineage: Bacteria > Bacillota > Clostridia > Oscillospirales > Acutalibacteraceae > UBA737. The sequence continues at coordinate 87,006 of DJET01000014.1, forward strand.
GTGCGCCCCAAGCCTTAGCGTCTTCAGCGGTGAATACTATCTTACCGCAGGCAGCACCGGGGGAAGCGGGGAGAGCCTTGCCAACCGGAGTTGCAGCCTTTAAAGCCTTAGCGTCAAACTGCGGGTGGAGAAGCGTATCAAGGTTACGCGGGTCGATCATAAGAACCGCCTCTTCGTCGGTGATCATACCCTCGTCAACTAAATCGCAGGCAATTTTAAGAGCAGCCTGAGCGGTTCTCTTACCGTTACGGGTCTGGAGCATAAAGAGCTTGCCGTGTTCAACGGTGAATTCCATATCCTGCATATCGCGGTAGTGGTTTTCAAGTCTCTGGCAAACATCTTTAAACTGCTTGAAGGCTTCGGGGAATTTTTCTTCCATTTCGGAAATGTGCATAGGAGTACGAACGCCTGCAACAACGTCTTCGCCCTGTGCGTTTGTAAGGAACTCGCCGAAGAGGCCCTTAGCACCGGTAGCCGGGTCGCGTGTGAACGCAACGCCTGTGCCGCAATCGTCGCCCATATTGCCGAACGCCATCATCTGAACGTTAACGGCGGTACCCCAGGAATACGGGATATCGTTATCGCGGCGGTAAACGTTGGCACGGGGGTTGTCCCATGAACGGAAAACAGCCTTGATAGCGCCCATTAACTGCTCCTTAGGATCGGTCGGGAAATCGGTGCCTATTTTAGACTTGTATTCAGCCTTGAACTGGCCTGCAAGCTCCTTGAGGTCATCGGCGGTAAGCTCAACGTCCTGAGTAACGCCTCTCTTTTCCTTCATAGCGTCGATAAGCTGCTCGAAGTACTTTTTACCAACCTCCATAACAACGTCGGAGTACATCTGAATAAATCTTCTGTAGCAGTCCCAAGCCCAACGGGGATTGTTGGATTTTTCCGCAATAACATTAACAACCTCTTCGTTAAGACCGAGGTTAAGAATGGTGTCCATCATACCCGGCATTGAAGCGCGTGCGCCCGAACGAACCGAAACGAGGAGCGGATTTTCCTTATCGCCGAACTTTTTGCCGGTGATGGTTTCCATCTTCTCGATATATTCCATTATCTGAGCCTGGATCTCATCGTTGATCTTCTGACCGTCTTCATAATACTGTGTGCAAGCCTCGGTGGAAATGGTGAAGCCCTGCGGAACGGGAAGACCTAAGCCGGTCATCTCTGCAAGGTTAGCACCCTTACCGCCCAAAAGCTCACGCATTTTGGCGTTGCCTTCGCTGAAAAGGTAAACGTACTTGTGACTCATTAAGAATCGACCTCCTGAATTTTTTATGGATAATATCCATTATTGACAAAGCTACGCTAATCGCATACGCGTTAGGTATCCATACCATTATACCAAGTATTTTGCCAAAAATAAAGCTTTTTTTTCGATTTTTGATAAATAAATTAAATTTATATAATATTAGCTATATTTTACGGCTCTGTTTCGCCGTTTGATATTCTTTCTGCCGTATTTATAACAATATTTCCGACTTTTTTTATCGTTTCGCCGTTCATACGCGTGGCGGGAGCAGAAACGCTGAAGGCATAGCGGTATTCGCCGTAAACGTCGCGCACGGCGGCGGCAACGCAGCATACGCCGTTTTCGTTTTCCTCGCAGTCGGTTGCGTATCCGTTTTTGCGAACCGTTTCAAGCTCTTTTAAAAACATGGAATAATCGGTAATTGTTTTATCGGTCTTTTGCACTATTTTTGTGGAATGCCATATCTTTTCGGTTTCCTTCGGCTCAAGCTGCGCCATTATCGCCTTGCCTACGGCGGTATAGACCATAGGAAGCGAAAGCCCTACGCGAGACACCATTCGCACCGAGTTTTTGGGCGATTCGAATTTATCGATATAAATTATTTCGCCGCCGTTTCTTTCAACAAGGTGTACGGTCTCGCCCGTAGCTGCCGAAAGCCCTTCTAAATGCCGCCTTGCGTAACGGCGTATATCGAGCTTTGAAAGCGTGCCTGCCGAAAGCTTTAAAAACTTTAAGGTAAGCCTGTATTTTTCGGTAAGCGGATTTTTAGCGGCGTATCCGAGAGAAACAAGCGTTGAAAGCAGCCTGAACACCGTTGTTTTGTTAAGCCCCGAAGCGGCGGAAAGCTCGGTTATGCCGCTTTCGCCGTTTTTGCAAAGCAGCTCGATAACGGAAAACGTGCGCTCTACGGACTGTACGGGAGATTGATCTGCCATATTTACACCCTCCTTAACAAAGGAATTTTACCACAAAGAAAAACTTTTTGCAATTGCCGCTTGACATTTATTTTAAGAGTGGTAAAATATAATTGTAAATTTTGAAACGCTGTTTCACAATGTGAAACAAGGAGGTACATATGGAAAATTTAATCAAAGAAATTTCCGCCGCCGGAGTTGTTCCGGTAGTAAAGCTTGACGACGCCGCGAACGCCGTGAAATTGGCGGAGGCTTTAAGAAAAGGCGGGCTTAACTGTGCGGAAATAACCTTCCGTACCGACGCGGCAGAGGAGTCTATAAGGCTTATAGCTGAAAAATATCCCGATATGCTTATTGCCGCGGGCACCGTACTTACAGCCGAGCAGGCCGATAAGGCTATGGCGGCGGGGGCTAAGTTTATTGTAAGCCCCGGTCTTAACCCAGATGTGGTTCGTCACTGCAGAGCTATGGGCTATCCGATCGTTCCGGGGGTTTGCACGCCGGGCGAGGTTGAAAAGGCGCTTTCTTTCGGGCTAAAATACCTTAAATTCTTTCCTGCCGAGGCGGCTGGCGGCGTTAAAATGATAAAGGCTATGGCGGCGCCCTATACTATGGTTCGCTTTATGCCGACCGGCGGAATAAACGTATCTAACCTTGCCGATTATTTAAGCTGCAAGGCGGTATTTGCATGCGGCGGCAGCTGGATGGTGCCGTCTGCCGAAATTGACGGCGGCAGGTTTGATACAATTGAAAAGCTTACGGCCGAAGCCGTTGCACTTTTAAAGGAGATAAGAAAATGAGAGTTATAACATTCGGAGAGCTTATGTTAAGATTAGCGCCGGAGGGCTATTACCGCTTTTTGCAGGCGGATAAGCTTGGCGCGACCTTCGGCGGCGGAGAAGCTAACGTTGCGGTTTCGCTTGCAAACTACGGCATAGACGCCGCGTTTGTTTCAAAGCTTCCGACTCACGAGATAGGTCAGGCGGCGGTAAACTCGCTGCGCAAATTCGGCGTTGATACCTCGCTTATTACAAGAGGCGGCGACAGAGTGGGAATTTATTTTCTTGAAAAGGGCGCGTCGCAGCGACCTTCGAAGGTTATATACGACCGCGCGCATTCTGCAATAGCCGAGGCTACAAGCGAAGATTTCAACTGGGAAAAAATATTCGAGGGCGCCGATTGGTTCCACTTTACGGGTATTACCCCCGCTCTCGGCGATAATGTGGCGGATATATGCCTTGAAGCGGTTAAGGCGGCGAAAAAGCACGGTGTTAAGGTAAGCTGCGATCTTAATTACCGCAAAAAGCTTTGGACAAGAGAAAAGGCCGGCAGGGTTATGGGCGAGCTTATGAAATATGTTGACGTTTGCATTGCCAATGAAGAGGACGCGGCGGACGTATTCGGCATTAAGGCGGCAAACACCGATGTTACAAAGGGTGAAGTAAACTACGAGGGTTATAAGGACGTTGCAAAACAGCTTTGCGACCGTTTCGGTTTTTCAAACGTCGCAATAACACTGCGCTCTTCAATTTCGGCTAACGATAACGATTGGGCGGCAATGCTTTATAACGGCAGCGATTATTATTTCAGCAAGCAGTACCGTATGCATATCGTTGACCGCGTGGGCGGCGGCGACAGCTTCGGCGGCGGACTTATTTATGCGCTTCTTAATAATTATTCCGCGCAGGATACAATTGAGTTTGCGGTAGCGGCAAGCTGCCTTAAGCACTCGGTAGAGGGCGACTATAACTGCGTAAGCGTGGCAGAGGTTCAAAACCTTGCGGGCGGCGACGGCAGCGGAAGGGTTCAGAGATAACCGTATAGGCTTTAAAATACTGTACCGTTTTTTAAAAAAAGAGAACGGATTGCCGCAGCCGTTACACGGCTTCGCAATGACAGCTAAACGAAAGTTTATCCGCACGCCTTATGTATTTGCAATAACTAAACGGCGTGTCATTCTGAACGCGAAGCGTGAAAGAATCCGTAATCCCCTTGAAAGAGAAACGGATTGCCACAGCCGCTTACGCGGCTTCGCAATGACAGATAAGCGAAAGTTTATCCGCACGCCTTATGTATTTGTAGCAACTAAACCGCTTGTCATTCTGAGCGCTTGGCGCGAAAGAATCCGTAATCCCTTTGAAAGAGAAACGGATTGCCGCAGCCGCTTACGCGGCTTCGCAATGACAGCTAAACGAAAGTTTATCCGCACGCCTTATGTATTTGTAGCAACTAAACCGCTTGTCATTCTGAGCGCGAAGC
>DJET01000014.1:91475-102456 GCA_002431945.1 Ruminococcaceae bacterium UBA5891
GAAGCGTGAAAGAATCCGTAATATCCTTAAAAGAGAAACGGATTGCCGCAGCCGTTTACACGCCTGCGCAATGACATGGGAGTGTGAAACGGCTTATCGCACACCTTGCGGCGTTTGCAATGACGGGGTGTGTGGAACAAATTGCCGCGCACATTGCGGTAATGCCGTTTTAAAACAAACAGCCCCCGAACGGAGTTTCCGTTCGGGGGTTGCGTCTATTTATCCCATTTGTTGCAAAGCGCCGTTATTTGGTCGGCAAACGCCGCTATATCCTTGTTGGCTGCCTGACGGTATTTTTCTATAATGCTTAACAGCCGTTTTCCTGCGGTTAAAAGGCGTGCGAATACAGCCTCGTCGCGTTTGTTGCGCGGCTTTTGCTCAATTCTTTTTCTGTTGCCCTTTTCAAGGCATATTCCCGTGAGCAGATCGTATGAGGCTCCGTTATAAGGAGCGGCAGCCGGAATATTAAGCGTTTCGGTAACGGCGGCGGCAAATTCGTCGCACACGGTATCGTTGCCGTGGTTTACAAAGACCTGCTTGGGCTTTTGCTTAAAGCCGTCAAGCCACGAAAGCAGGATCCTTTTATCGGCGTGGCCGCTTATGCCCTCTAACTGCTCGATGTGTGCGTTTACCTGCACCGTTTCGCCGAAAAGCCTTACGCTCGGCGCGCCGTTTATAATCGACCTACCGAGAGTTCCCTCTGCCTGATAGCCTACGAACAGTATTGTACTGTCTTTCCTCCACAGGTTATGCTTAAGGTGATGGCGTATTCTGCCGGCTTCGCACATTCCGCTTGCAGAAAGTATTACCTTTGGCGTTTTATCTATATTTATCCGCACCGAATCGTCGCTTGTAACGGAAAGCTTTAAATCGGGAAACTTTATCGGGTTTATCCCGCTTTTAAGCAAGGCTGCGGTCTCTTCGTCGTAATATCCGTAAAGCGAGCCGCTGTATATCTCGGTTGCTTCTACCGCTAAGGGGCTGTCTACATAAACGGGGAAATGCGCGTGATTTTTCACAAGCCCCTTTTCCTTGATTATACGCAAAAGATATAAAAGCTCCTGCGTTCTGCCCACGGCAAAGGAGGGTATAACCACGTTTCCGCCGCGGTCAAGGGTTTCGTTTATTACACGGGAAAGCTGGGTTACATAGTCCGGTCTTTCACCGTGCAGGCGGTTGCCGTAGGTTGATTCTATTATTATGTAGTCTGCGGCTTCGGGCTGACCGGGATTTTTAATAAGCGGACGGTCTGTATTGCCGAGATCGCCCGAAAACACGACCGTTTCGGTTTTGCCGTTTTCGGTAACCGTTACGCTTATGCTGGCAGAGCCTAAAAGATGCCCCGCGTCGGTAAACTTTATTTTAATACCCTCTGTTATTTCGTATTCCTTTTCATATTCGCAGGGTACAAACTGCTTCAGGGCTTTTAAAACGTCCTCTGCCGTGTAAAGCGGAACATACGGCGCGGCGCCCGAACGCTTTGCCTTGCGGTTGCGCCATTCTGCTTCAAATTCCTGTATATGCGCCGAATCAAGCAGCATTATAGAGCAGAGCTTCTGCGTTGCCTCGGTTGTGTAAACGGGACCCTTAAACCCACCGGAGGTAAGCTCCGGAATTTTGCCGGAATGGTCTATATGCGCGTGGGTAAGCAAAAGAAAATCTACCTGACCGGGCAGTACGGGCAGGTCGGAATTTTCATATATATCGGGTCCCTGCTCCATACCGCAATCTACCATTACGGTTTTACCGCACGCCTCAAGCAGTGTGCAGGAGCCTGTTACTTCATGCGCGGCTCCGCAAAACGTAATTTTCATGGTACCACATCCTTTTTATATATTATAACGCCGAAATCTGCGTTTTTCAATAATATTTGTTCGTATACAATAAATTTTACGCCGTTATGAGTATAAAATATTATTTAATATTTTTACGAAAAAACTCTTTTTGTGTCGGACGTTTTGTGTTATTATATATATGTAGTTTTAAATAACGGAGGACTGGAAATGGCAAGCATTGATTTTAAACACACCCCCTACGGCGACTTAGCGCTTATCAGTATGCGCGGCTGCGAGGATATCGCCTCTCAGGTGGACTATTACCTTAAGCAATGGCGTAATATACCTGAGGACGAATCCTTTGTGATTTCGGCAAACTGCCCGCGCTTCGGAACCGGCGAAGCAAAAGCGGTTTTAAAGCACACCGCGCGCGGACTTGACGCATACATACTCTGCGATTGCTTTAATTACAGCGTAACCTATAAAATGTACGGGCAGACCGTTCCTATGAGTCCTGACGACCATTATCAGGATTTAAAGCGTATTATAGCGGCGCTCGGCGGTAAGGCGAGAAGAATAACCGTTATTATGCCGATGCTGTACGAGGGCAGGCAGCACCGCAGAACCGCAAGGGAATCAATGGACTGCGCAATGGCGCTTCAGGAATTGGTTTCAATGGGTGTTAAAAACATAGTTACGTTTGACGCGCACGACCCGCGCGTTAACAACGCAATACCGCTTGACGGCTTTGATAACGTTCAGGCGGCTTACCAGATGATAAAGGCGCTGCTTAAAACAGTTCCGGATATCAAGCTTGACCGCGACCACACCATGATAGTATCGCCGGACGAGGGCGGTATGGGCCGCTGCATTTACTATTCCTCCGTTTTAGGGTTAGAGCTTGGTATGTTCTATAAACGCCGTAACTATTCCGTAATAGTAAACGGCAGAAACCCGATCGAGGCGCACGAGTTTTTGGGCAACGATATTACCGGCAAGGATCTGATACTTGTAGACGATATGATCTCATCGGGAGAATCTATGCTTGACATTGCCGCAAAGCTTAAGGAAAAGGGCGCGGGCAGAATTTTCATTTTCTCCACGTTCGGTCTTTTTGTAGAGGGCTTTGAAAAATTTGACGAATATTATAAGGACGGAAAGATTGATAAGATATTTACCACAAATCTTATTTATCAGCCGAAGGAGCTTTTAGAGCGCGAATGGTATTGCAGCGTTAATATGTCTAAGTATATAGCGCTGCTTGTTGAGACCTTAAACCTTGATAATTCTATAAGCAGTCTTCTTGATCCGGTTGACCGCATTAAAAAAATCGTTTCGAAATACGAAGGCAAATAAATCGGTTTACACTTCAGCCCCCGCAGATACTCTGCGGGGGCTGTGTTTTATCTTATTACGGTAAATCGGCTTTTTTGAGAGCGTTTCCGCTGTAGGAAATATTACGTGATTTGATTGCAACCGATTTAATATCACCGTTGCCCTTCGGCACGGTAAGCGCCTCGCTATAGGTTAAATACGGCTCATAACCGTTTTCCGTTAAATGCACGTCGTATATATCAATATTATAATCGGTGTATCCTTCTAAGGTGTAGCGGTAATGTATAAAAACCGTTATTTTATTATCGGGCTTAATGTCGGTACATATGCAGTTATCGCTTTCGCTGTAATATGTATTTATGATTTTTGCCGTTTTAAATTCTTCCGAAAATCTTTTTTCTGCATTGGAAACGCATATGCTGAGAGCATTTTTTAAATTAAATTCGGTATATCCGCAAACCGAGCATTTGCCGGTGCTTTCATTTAGCGTGTGCTGCGCTTTTTCCCCTGATGTAACGCCGCAGGCACAAACGGCGGCGCTGCTGCAGGTGGCGGCGCTGAACGAATGCGTATGAGTTTCTTTGGAGCCTTCTGGTTTAGAGGGAGACGGCTTCCGATCGGTTGACGGCTCAGGTGCGGCGGCTTTACTGTTGCCGGCGGAAGCGTTCGAAGAAGAAAAATTCCCGTAAACGGGTGCAGGTCCTTCAGATGTCTTGGCTTTTCCGCAGGAGCAAATTCCCGAAAGAAGCATTAAAAAAGCAAAGTATACGGCGATTTTTTTCATAAAATACCCCTTAATTTACAGTTTGAATTATTATATCATAAAAACGGTAAAAATGAAAGGGCTGTATTTGCAGTTTAAAATTCTGTTGTAATTTCATAATTTTGTGGTATAATGTTGTGTACGATTAAAATATGCACGCAAACTGTGAAAGGAATGCTGATATATGTCTTTTAAAAAAGCGTGGGATAATACCGTCGGCTTTTTTACCGATATACTTCCGAAATTTTTTAAGACTAATTTTGAAATTACCTCTACAAGGCGCTCGAAAATTGTAGGCGCTGTAATTTGCGTTGTAACGCTGATTGCAATAATTCTTGACGTTAACGCCTATACCTCGCAGGATTTTTCCGCAAAATGGATATTGCTTGCCGCCACGCTTTTATGCCCGTTTATTTTGGGGCTTACGGCGGCTTATACGGTGAAAATTAAAAACGATATTATAAATAAGGTTTGGCATTTTCTGTTTTTGCTGCTTGTTCCCATAGTCACTATAACAATGACCGAATGCTTAAATAACGTATTCATATATAATATGACCTACTTAGGCTTTTTGGGCAACTACTTACTTATAATCATACTTTATTTTTTGGTATATACGGCGTCGGGCAGCATAAGACTGCCGCTGCTTATAATAAATCCCGTGCTTTTCGGGCTTGCCGTGGCGCACAGCTACATTATGGATTTCCGCGGCACGCCGTTTTTGCCTATGGACTTTTTAAGCATAAAAACCGCGGCTGGCGTTGCAAACACATATAATTATACGCCTACTTATAAAATAATGACCGCCTCTATGATATTCATATTTACAATTATTTTAGGCGTGAAAATGCGCACGCCTAAATATAATATGCTTACAAAGGTGATAACGCGCTGCTTTGCGGGAGCATTTTCCTCTGTTTTGCTTATTCTGTTTTATTTCACAAGCGTTTTTGCCAATATGGGCGTTCGCCCCGATTTCTGGAATCAGACAAGGGGCTACCACAATTACGGCTTTGCGTTCAACTTTTTCTGCAATACAAAATACCTTTATATGTCGGAGCCGAGCAACTATAACCCCGATGAAATTAAGGACTATGTAAACAGCGTTGTAAGCAAGGACGATACAAAGCCCGAAGTTGATAACAGCTATACAAAGCCGAATATTATATGCATAATGAACGAGTCGCTTTCCGACCTTCAGGTGCTCGGCAATCTTACAACCAACGAAGACTATATGCCGTTTATGCACAGCCTTACCGAAAATACGGTAAAGGGCAATCTTTATGTTCCAGTAATAGGCGCGGGAACCTCCAACACCGAATTTGAGTTTTTAACCGGTCACACAACCGCGTTTTTGCCGTCGGGCAGCAACGCATATATGCTTTATATTAAAAATCCCATAGCTTCGCTTGTTTCAACCCTTATGGCGCAGAATTATTCGTCTGCCGCGCTTCACCCCTATTATGCCGCGGGCTGGAACCGTACCGACGTTTATAAATATATGGGATTTAGCAAATTCACAAGCCTTGAAAATATAATAGATATTTCGCTTATGCGCGAATATCAGGCTAACGGCAGCGATCCCAATTATCTTCAACAGCTTATAGAGCAGGCGTATCCCGATGAAGGCAATATGCTTATACGCCAGTATATAAGCGATTCCTACGATTATAAGCTGCTTATAAGAGACTTTGAGCAAAGGGATAAATCCGTGCCTTATTTTGCGTTTAACGTTACAATGCAAAATCACGGCGGATATACCAACAGCTGCGTTAATTTCGACGAAAGTATATACGCCACCTCGGTTTCAAAGGATTATATAAAGGCTAATAAATATCTTTCTCTTGTTAAGGCAAGCGACAATGCGTTTAAAGAGCTTATAGATTATTTCAGCACGGTCAAGGAGCCTACGGTTATATGTATGTTCGGCGACCATCAGCCCTCGGTGGAAACCGATTTTATATGCGAGGTTTTAGGCGTAAACAGTCTTTCGGGCCTTACAGCCGAGCAGGAGCAAAGCCGCCACGTAACGCCGTTTATTATATGGGCGAATTACGATATTGAGGAAAAACAGATAGAAAAGCTGAGTTCAAACTACCTTTCCTCACTTGTGCTTGAAACCGCGGGCGTAAAGCTTACCGAATACAATAAGTATCTGCTTAAGCTTTCAGAAACCCTGCCGGTTATAGATACCGTAGGGTATATCGACAGCGAAAACAATTATTATAAATGGAGCGATGTATCGCCGTACAGCCATCTGCTTGACGAATACGAGAAGGTTCAGTATAACAATATTTTCGACCAGAAGAATATAAAAAGAGACGTATTTTATATAAACGGTTATGAGATCGAGCTGCCGAGCGAGGAAAATACCCAGTCGGAGGAGCAGTAATGCGGAACACTACGCTTTGCCATATTGAAAAGAACGGGCGCTACCTTATGCTGCACCGCGTAAAAAAGGAAAACGACCTTAACCGCGATAAATGGGTAGGCATAGGCGGTAAATTCGAGGATAAGGAAAGCCCCGAAGAAGCAAATCAGCGCGAAACGCTTGAGGAAACGGGGCTTACCCTTAAAAACGCCGAATACCGCGGGATAGTAACCTTTGTTTCGGATAAATGGGAAACCGAATATATGCATATATTTTATGCCGATAAATTTGAGGGCACCGTTAAGGAATGCGACGAGGGCGAGCTTTGCTGGGTTAATAAAAAGGATATTTTTTCTCTTCCCATATGGGAGGGGGACAAGATATTTCTTCGTCTGCTTGACGAAAAAACGCCTTTTTTCTCGCTAAAGCTCGAATATATGGGCGAAAGGCTTGTAAACGCCGTTTTAAACGGTGAAAAATTAAATGTGGGTAAGGGTGCGTTATGAATATTTGTATATACGGCGCTTCAAGCAGTATTATAGCGGGCGCTTACATAAACCCCGTAGAGGAGCTCGGCGCAAGGCTTGCAAAGCGCGGTCATACGCTTGTTTTCGGCGGCGGTAAATACGGTCTTATGGGGGCGGCGGTGCGCGGCGTAAAGGCGGCGGGCGGCAGGGCTTTGGCCGTTGTGCCAGAATTTTTGGCGTCCGGCGGAATTATATACGAGGATTGCGACGAAATAGTGTATACCGATACTATGCGCCGCCGCAAGGAAATAATGGAGGACCGTGCGGACGCGTTTATAATAACTCCCGGCGGCCCCGGCACTCTGGACGAATTTTTTGAAATTTTAACCCTTAAACAGCTCGGCCGCCATAAAAAGCCGATTGCTGTGTTTAACGTATGCGGATATTACGATAATCTTATAAAGCAGCTTGAAAACGCGGTAAGGGAGCATTTTATGTCCCCCGAAAACTTAAAGCTTTTCGGCGTTTTTCAAAGCTCGGACAGGATTGTTTCCTATCTTGAAAAAAACAAGGACGTGTTTTTTGAAACTGCAGAACTGCGCTATACAAAGCGCTAAGCGGTTTTGCATTAAAAAAATGTTGACAAGCGCAAAATAACGTGTTATACTGCATTAGTATGCGGAATTGTCTCTTTTTTCCGTAAATTTAATATTTGGAGGTGTAACAGTGCCTACGTTTAACCAGTTGGTTCGCAACGGCCGCGAAACTATCGAGAAGAAGGCTAAGGCTCCGGCTCTTTTAAAGGGTTATAACTCTATGAAACGCCAGCAGACCGATAACGATTCTCCTCAAAAGCGCGGTGTTTGCACAGCCGTAAAAACTTCCACGCCGAAGAAGCCGAACTCAGCTCTGCGTAAAATTGCAAGAGTACGTCTTTCCAACGGAATCGAGGTTTCAGCCTACATTCCCGGAATAGGACACAATCTTCAAGAGCACAGCGTTGTTCTTATCAGAGGCGGACGTGTTAAGGATCTCCCCGGTGTGCGTTACCATATCGTGCGCGGAACCCTTGATACACAGGGCGTAGCAAAGAGAATGCAAAGCCGTTCAAAGTACGGTGCAAAGCGTCCTAAAGCAGGTGCGAAGTAATTAAAGAAAAATTTATCTCTGCTGCATATTAAAAGCGGCGGCGTTTATAATATATGAATATATAACGCCTCTGCTCGGTGCCACGGGGAAAAGCTTCGAGTACCAATGAATTCATTACTATGAAGGAGGGAAGTAAAGTGCCAAGAAGAGGCTTTGTCGCAAAACGCGACGTATTGCCGGATCCGGTATACAATTCAAAGAAAGTAACCCGTCTTATCAACAACATTATGCTTGACGGTAAAAAGGGTGTTGCTCAGCGAATAGTATACGGCGCTTTCGACATTATCAGTGAAAAAACGGGCAAGGACCCGCTTGAGGTATTTGATCAGGCTATGGAAAACGTTATGCCGCAGCTTGAGGTTAAGGCTGTCCGCAAGGGCGGCGCTACCTATCAGGTACCTTTTGAGGTTCGCGCCGAAAGAAAGCAGACCTTAGGTCTGCGCTGGCTGACAACTTACAGCCGCGCCCGCAGCGAGAGGACTATGAAAGAGCGTCTCGCAGGCGAAATTTTAGACGCCGTTAACGGCATGGGCGGCGCTGCCAAGAAGCGTGAGGATACTCACAAGATGGCAGAGGCCAACAGAGCGTTTGCTCATTACAGATGGTAGTTTGTATCTACTGATATTTTGTTTCCGTTTTATGCGGATTGGAGGTTAATATGCCAAGAAAAGTATCTCTTGAAATGACAAGAAATATTGGTATAATGGCACATATTGACGCCGGTAAAACTACCACCACCGAGCGTATCCTTTTCTACACCGGTATTAACCGTAAGATGGGCGAAACTCACGACGGCGCGTCAACTATGGACTGGATGGAGCAGGAGCAGGAAAGAGGTATTACAATTACCTCCGCTGCTACCACTTGCTTCTGGAAAGACCATCGTATCAATATTATCGACACTCCCGGACACGTTGACTTCACCGTTGAAGTTCAGCGTTCACTCCGCGTGCTTGACGGCTCAGTAACCGTTCTGTGCGCAAAGGGCGGTGTTGAGCCGCAGTCTGAAACCGTTTGGCGTCAGGCTGACGAATATCACGTACCGAGAATGATCTATGTTAACAAAATGGACATTATGGGTGCGGATTTCTACCACGTTCTTGATATGATTAAGGAGCGTTTCAACTGCAACGGTGTTCCGATTCAGCTGCCTATCGGCTCTGAGGACACCTTTAAGGGAATTATCGACTTAGTTAATATGGACGCGGAAATTTACTACGATGACCTCGGAAAGGACGTAAGACACGAGCCTATTCCGGAGGATATGGTAGAGCTTGCCAACAAATATCACACCGAGCTTATCGAGCATATTGTTGAGCAGGACGAAGAGCTGATGGAAAAATACTTCGAGGGCGAGGAGCCGTCTGTTGAACAGATAAAGAAGATAATCCGTCAGTCCACAATAGCTAATAATATGGTGCCGATCACCTGCGGTACGTCATACAGAAACAAGGGCGTTCAGCCGCTCCTTGACGCTATTGTTGATTATATGCCGGCTCCGACCGACATTGAGGCTATAAAGGGTACAAACCCTGAGACCGGCGAAGAGGAAGACAGACATTCCTCCGATACAGAGCCGTTCTCTGCTCTTGCATTTAAAATTGCCACCGACCCGTTCGTTGGTAAGATATGCTTCTTCCGCGTTTACTCCGGTACTGTTGACGCAGGCGCCGGCGTTTATAACTCGGTTAAGCAGAACAAGGAGCGTATGGGACGTATTCTTCAGATGCACGCTAACCACCGTGAGGATATTGAAACCTGCTACGCCGGCGATATTGCCGCTGCCGTAGGTCTTAAAAACACCACCACGGGCGATACCTTGTGCGACGAGAAGCACCCGATCATACTTGAATCGATGAACTTCCCTGAGCCTGTTATCCGCGTTGCTATCGAGCCTAAGACCAAAGCAGGTCAGGAAAAAATGGGTCTTGCCCTTGCAAAGCTTGCGGAAGAAGACCCGACCTTTAAGTGCTATACCGATGAAGAGACCGGTCAGACCATTATCGCAGGTATGGGTGAATTACACCTTGAAATAATCGTTGACCGTTTGCTTCGCGAATTTAAGGTAGAGGCTAACGTGGGCGCGCCGCAGGTTGCTTATAAAGAAAGCATCCGCAAAAAGGTTGACCACGAAACTAAGTATAAGCGCCAGTCGGGCGGTTCAGGTCAGTACGGTCACGTTAAAATTATCGTTGAACCGAACGAATCCGGCGCCGGCTACGAGTTTATCAACGCCGTTACCGGCGGTACTATCCCGAAGGAATTTATCCCTGCGGTTGATACAGGTATCCGCGGCGCATTGCAGGCAGGCGTGCTTGCAGGCTATCCGGTAGTTGACGTTAAGGTAACTCTGTACGACGGTTCTTATCACGAGGTTGACTCTTCCGAAATGGCATTTAAGATCGCCGGTTCTATGGCGTTTAAAGAGGCTTGCCGCTTAGCAGACCCCGTACTTCTCGAACCTATTATGAAGGTTACGGTTATCGTACCTGAGGAGTATATGGGCGACGTTATAGGCGACCTTAACTCTCGCCGCGGCGAGATTCAGGGCTTTGAGGATCGTTCGGGCGTTAAGCAGATCAACGCTCGCGTACCGCTCGGAGATATGTTCGGCTACGCTACCGACCTGCGCTCTAAAACACAGGGCCGCGGTCAGTATGTAATGGAGCCGGACGGCTATAAGGAAGTTCCGAAGAGCATTTCCGAAAAGATTATCTCTGCCCGTGCAAAGAAAGACTGATTATAAAGCAAATAATGCTTGCTTTTTTAAGTCAAATTTGTTAAACTATAATTAAATAATATTGCATATAGTATAAGGAGGAAAATATACAATGGCAAAGGCAAAATTTGAACGTAACAAACCCCATGTAAACATTGGTACCATCGGTCACGTTGACCACGGTAAAACCACTCTTACTGCTGCTATCACTAAGTATCTTTCACTTAAGGGTCAGGCTCAGTTCGAGGATTATGCAAACATCGATAAGGCTCCTGAAGAGAGAGAGCGCGGTATTACAATCAACACCGCTCACGTTGAGTACGAGACCGATAACCGTCACTATGCTCACGTTGACTGCCCCGGACATGCCGACTATGTTAAGAACATGATCACCGGTGCTGC
>DJET01000014.1:102538-131800 GCA_002431945.1 Ruminococcaceae bacterium UBA5891
GTTATCGCTGCTACCGACGGCCCGATGGCTCAGACTAAGGAGCACCTTCTCCTTGCCCGTCAGGTTGGCGTTCCGTACATTGTTGTATTTATGAACAAGTGCGATCAGGTTGACGATCCTGAGCTTCTTGAGCTCGTTGAGATGGAAATCCGTGAGACCCTTGATAAATATGAGTTCCCCGGCGACGACACCCCGATCATCAAGGGTTCTGCTCTTGTTGCTCTTGAGTGCACCTCTACCGATCCGAACGCTCCCGAATATGCTCCGATCAAAGAGCTTATGGACGCTGTTGACAGCTATATCCCGACTCCGGACCGTAAGTCTGACCTCCCGTTCCTTATGCCGATCGAGGACGTTATGACCATTTCCGGCCGTGGTACCGTTGTTACCGGCCGTGTTGAGCGCGGACAGCTCAACGCAGGCGACGAAGTTGAGATCATCGGTCTCACCGAAGAGCGCAAGAAAACCGTTGTTACTTCTATGGAAATGTTCCGCAAGACCCTCGACTTCTGCGAGGCCGGCGATAACGTTGGCGCACTTCTCCGCGGCGTAGGCCGTGAAGAGGTTGAGCGTGGTCAGGTTCTCTGCAAACCCGGTTCAATTCATCCGCACACCAAGTTCCACGGTCAGGTTTACGTTCTTACTAAAGAAGAGGGCGGCCGTCATACTCCGTTCTTCAACAACTATCGTCCGCAGTTCTACTTCAGAACTACCGACGTTACCGGCGTAATCACCCTTCCTGAGGGCACCGAGATGTGCATGCCCGGCGATAACGTAGAGATGGACGTTGAGCTTATCACTCCTATCGCTATTGAAGAAGGTCTCCGCTTCGCTATCCGTGAAGGCGGTCGTACCGTTGGTTCGGGCGTTGTTACCAAAGTAAACGCTTAATCCGTTTTATAATTAAAAACAACTGTTAAGGCTTTTGCCTTAGCAGTTGTTTTTTTAATGCGGAATTCGGAATGCATAATGCGGAATTATGTTGTTTTGAAAATCTGTACGGCGGACTCAGGTTTTTTTCCTTTTAAGGGGAACGGATTGCCACGGGGCTTTGCCCCTCGCAATGACAGGACGACAGATTAGCACATACCCACACGGAATTTCGTGGTAACTAAGCGGCTTGTCATTCTGAGTGCGGAGCACGAAAGAATCCGTATTCCCCTTGAAAAAGAACGGATTGCCACAGCCGTTTGCACGGCTTCGCAATGACAAAAAGATCAAGCTGTTTAATTCCGCATTACGCATTCCGAATTCCGCATTATTATTTAAGTTTTTTGTCAAAATCCTTAAACAGCCGTATTCCGGCGATAAATCCAAGCTGAAAATAAATGTTTTCAAGCCGTGTTTCCCTATATGCTATTTCGCCGAAAAATTCCTCCTGCTTTTTGGGGTCGGGGAAATACTCGTTTAAAATTTTTGTTGTATAGCGTTCAATTTCGTGTATTTCGGTTTCCAAATCGGTTTCGCGGCTTTCCTCCAAAAGCTCGCCGTTGCCTATAATATAATCGGCTATTTTAGAAAGACTGCACCTGTTTAACATATTTGAAATCTGCATTTCGTTCTCTCCGTTCATAAAAGTTTTACAATTTATCAGAAAGCAAATTTATTTCGGTTTACAGCGAATATTATATCTTAAAAAGCGAATTTTGTCAACAACAAATTTGAAATTATCCAAATATAATTCGTATATCGTTTGATTTAATTCGCTTTTAAGCGTATAATCTTTTTAAACGGGGTGATAAAATGTCTGCCGCAAAAAAGATTAAAATGATGCTTTTACAGCGCGAAATGACAATGGCGCAGTTAGCAGGTCTTCTTAATAAAAGTCCGTCAACCCTAAGCGGAAAAATTACTCGTGACAACTTTTCGGAAAACGATTTAAAGGAAATTGCCGAAAAGCTTGATTTCAGCTGCGACATAGTTTTTACTGATAAAAAAACCGGCAAAACGCTTTAGGGCGTTACCGGCGTATTCGGCAGTTGATTTTATTATTGCAGGCGATGGGGCAGGGCAACTAATTCGGAATTCGGAATGCGTAATGCGGAATTAAACAGCTTAATTATTTTGTCATTGCGGTGCGGGTGTCCGGTGGACACCTCTGCGAAGCAGAAGCACCGACCGAGCCGGCAGGCGAGACCGCCGTTAGGTGCGCGGCAATCCGTCTTCTTCCTCTCTCGTCATTGCGAACGCCGTAAGGCGTGTGGCAATCCGTTCCCCTTAAAAGAGGAAAAACGGTGTCCTTCGCGCTATGCGTTTAGAATGACAAAATCGCATGAATATTTATATGCTTAAAAACGCTTAATTGAAAATCGGGGAAACTTAAAATGGAAAACAAACAAAGATTAACCGGACTTACCGCCGCCGAGGTAACAGAGCGCCGCGAAAACGGGCTTTCAAACGTTTCGTCTCAAAAGGCGGGAAAAAGCGTTAAGGAAATTGTAATTTCAAACACGTTTACTTATTTTAACTTTATTTTTCTTATTATAACGGTGCTTTTGTGCATTGTAGGCTCCTTTCGCAACCTTACGTTTTTGCCGATAGTTATAGGCAACACGCTTGTGGGAATTGTGCAGGAAATACGCGCTAAAAAGACGATTGATAAAATGAATCTTTTAAACGCGCCGCACGCCGTGGCTGTAAGGGACGGGCAGAGAATAAAGCTGCGCAGCGAAGAGCTTGTAAAGGACGATATTGTTATTTTTTATTCGGGCAATCAGATCTGCGCCGACGCTAAGGTGCTTAAGGGCAGCGTTACCGTAAACGAGGCGCTGCTTACGGGCGAAGAGGACGAAATAACAAAAAGCGCGGGCGACCGCCTGCTTTCTGGCAGCTTTATTGTTTCGGGCGAGTGCTTGGCAGTGCTTGAAAACGTGGGGGACAATTCTTACATTTCAAAGCTTACCGCCGAAGCCAAAAGCCAGCAGGACGGCGAGCAGTCCGAAATGATAAAGGCGATAAACAAGATAGTAAAGTGGATGGGTATAATTTTAATACCCATAGGCGGCGTGCTTTTCTACCAAAGCTTTTTTGTAAAGCACCTTGCCTTTAAGGCAAGCGTGGTATCCGCCGTTGCCGCGGTAATAGGTATGATACCCGAAGGGCTGTATCTGCTTACCACCGCCGCGCTGGCGCTCGGAACAATAAGGCTTGCAAAGCGTAAGGTCTTGCTTAACGATATGAAAAGCATTGAGGCGCTCGCGCGTGTGGACGTGCTGTGCGTTGATAAAACCGGTACTATAACCGAGCCTGAAATGCAGGTCAACAAGCTTATTGAGTTAGCCGATACCCGCGAACTGCCGGATACCGGCTTTAAGGAAATGCTTTTTAATTATGTTTCGGCGGCTAAGGACAATAACTCCACAATGGAAGCGCTGAGAGGTTATTTTGAAGGCTTTAACGCCGAAAAAATGCCGCCCATTACCGTGCTGCCGTTTACCTCTGCCGTAAAGTACGGCGCCGTTACCTTTAAAAACGGCACGTGGCTTTTGGGCGCGCCCGAATTTGTGCTTAAAAGCATTGCCGCGCCGCTTAAAAAGCAGATAGAGGAATATACGCTTAAGGGCTACCGCGTGCTTGTTTTCGCTTATCAGTATGATCCGCTTACGGAAAGCGGACCGCAGGCGGATATACTTCCCGTGGGGCTTATAGTAATGGCAAACGCCATACGCAAAAACGCGCCCGCCACATTCAGGTATTTTAAGGCGCAGGGCGTTAAAATAAAAGTTATTTCGGGCGATAACCCCGCAACGGTTGCCGAAATTGCACGGCTTGCCGGCATTGATAACGCCGAAAATTATATAGACGCCGCACTGCTTGACACCGATGAAAAGCTGTATAACGCGGCGCGCGAATATACCGTTTTCGGCAGGGTAACGCCGCGGCAAAAGCAAAAGCTTGTTTGCGCTTTGCAGGAAATGGGGCATACCGTTGCTATGACGGGCGACGGCGTTAACGACATTCTTGCAATGAAGCGCGCCGACTGCGGCATTGCAATGGCTTCGGGCAGCGAGGCGGTCTCGCAAGCGGCAAGAGTTGTGCTTATGGACTCGGATTTTGCACATATGCCGAGCGTGGTTGCCGAGGGACGCCGTGTGGTAAACAATATACAGCGTTCGGCAAGCCTGTTTTTGGTTAAAAACATCTTTTCGCTTTTGCTTTCGGTTACGGCTTCGGTTCTTATGATTTCATATCCGCTTGAGCCGGCGCACATATCGCTTATAAGTATGTTCACAATAGGTCTGCCGGGATTTTTACTGGCGCTTGAAAGCAATAAAAGCAAAATAAACGGTCATTTTCTTAAAAACGTGCTAAAAATGGCTCTGCCTGCCGCGCTTACCGATACGGTAACCGTGGGTTCGCTCGCGCTGTTCGGCGAGGTATTCGGCTTAAACAAAAGCGACGTTGCAACCGCGGCTACGCTGGTGCTTGCGGTGGTGGGCTTTATGATACTCAGGCACATAAGCACTCCGCTTAACAAATACCGCCTTTTTGTGTTTGTTATAAACATTATCGGTATGGTATTATGCTTTTTATTTGTGCCGCAGCTTTTTTCAATCGTTCGCATACCGTTTACCATAAAGCTGTTTGTTATAATATTCTCGTTTGCGGCGGAATCGCTGTTCAGAATATTTACGTGGGCGGTTGAGCACAGCGGCGACAGCATTAAAAGACGTCTTGCCAAAAGACCGAAGCGCCGCAAAGCGTCACACGGCCGCTGATTGCACAAAAATCGCGCAAAAACTTAATATAAACAGTAGTTTTTCATATATTTTAAAAAAAGGCTTGACAAACGTACCGCCGTATGATATTATAACACCAACCAAACAGGTAGGTAATTGATTTGAAAGGAGAACGGCGATATGAAAAAGCTAACCGCTATTTGCATTATTACCGAAATGCGTATGCCGATGTGTATGCGTATGCGTTTTGCTATGCCTTGTCCGTCAGGTTCTCCATTAAAAGATGTTCGTTAAAAACGGATAAATTGCTTTTAACCGGGAATCCCTTGTCGGATATGCCCGGTTTTTTATTTACTTGGAGGTATCTTTATGAAAAACATATTTGAAGAGCTTGTAAGAGCAAATTTCAGAAACGGACGAATGTGTACCGTAAGGCTTTAAATTATTAAACTGAAATATTTATAAAAATTTTTGAAAGGTTGTTTTTAAAATGAAAAAAATAGTATCTCTTTTATTACTTGCGGTATTGGCATTAGGCGTGTTCGCAGGCTGCGGCAGCAAGGAGGACGGCTCGATTACGATCGCCGTTCCGAACGACACGACAAACGAGGCGCGCGCGCTTCTTTTACTTGAGGAAAAGGGCTATATTAAGCTTAAGGACGGCGCCGATATAAAGGCTACCGTTAAGGATATTGCGGAAAACCCCTACAACATTAAGTTCAAAGAAGTTGAGGCGGCGCAGCTCCCCAACACGCTTAAGGACGTTGACTATGCGGTAATCAATTCAAACTATGCAATTTCCGCCGATCTTAACCCCGTTAAGGATTCGCTTGCTATTGAAGACTCCGCTTCGGCTTACAGCAACATTTTAGCCGTTAAAGAGGGCAATGAAAATACCGACGCGGTAAAGGCGCTTAAAGCGGCGCTTGAAAGCAAAAAGGTTGCGGATTTTATTGCGGATAAATACAGCGGCGCGGTTGTAAGCGTTGTTGAAAACCCCGGCGACGGATATGATTCTTCCGTTAATTACGACGCGCTCGCAGGCAAAACAATAACCGTTGCGGCTTCTCCCACACCCCACGCGGAAATACTTGCGGTAGCAAAGGAAATTCTTGCGGCTAAAAACGTAACGCTTGATATTAAGGAATTTACCGATTACGTTCAGCCCAACAAGGTTGTAGACAGCGGCGAGATCGACGCAAACTACTTCCAGCACACTCCGTATCTTGACGACTTCAACGCCGAGAACGGTACCCACGTTGTTAAGGTTTCGGCTATTCACGTTGAGCCTATGGGTCTTTACGGCGGTAAGCAGACCTCGCTTGACGCTATTAAAAAGTAATTCATATTTACAGAATAACGCTGTCTGCATTTGCAGTCGGCGTTATTTCCCTGTCAGGAGAAAGCTATGATAGAGATAAAAAACCTAACAAAAACCTTTAAGACCTCAGGCGGAGACGTAGAGGCGCTTAAGGATATATCGCTTACGATAAACGACGGCGAGATATACGGCATAATAGGTATGAGCGGCGCCGGAAAAAGCACACTTGTGCGCAGTATAAATATGCTTGAACGCCCCACAAACGGGCAGATCATAATAGACGGGCGCGATATGGGCAGTATGTCCGAGGCGGAGCTCAGAGAAGAACGCAGAAATATTACAATGATATTTCAGGGCTTTAACCTGCTTATGCAGAGGAACTGCCTTAAAAACGTGTGCTTTCCGCTTGAACTGGCAGGCGTAAAAAAAGCGGACGCCGAAAAACGCGCCAAGGAGCTTTTGGAGCTTGTTGGGTTGGGTGAAAAGCTTAAGGCTTACCCCGCGCAGCTTTCGGGCGGTCAGCAGCAGCGTGTGGCTATTGCGCGCGCGCTTGCCACAAAGCCGAAAATTCTTTTGTGCGACGAGGCCACAAGCGCGCTTGACCCGCAAACCACGCAGTCGATACTTTCGCTTATACGCGATATACACGACAGGCTCGGCATAACCGTTATAGTTATAACCCACCAGATGAGCGTTGTTGAGCAGATATGCACGCGCGTTGCAATACTTGATAACGGCGTTGTTGCAGAGGAGGGCAAGGTAAGCGACGTGTTCTCGGCGCCGAAATCTTCCGCCGCAAGAGCGCTTGTTTATCCGGACGGATATGAGCAAACGGTTACCGCCGCCGAGGGCGAGGGCGTTATACGCGTTGTGTTTAACGGTGCAAACGCTACCAAAACGCCGCTTATAGCTCAAATGGCAATGGAAAAGAACATAGCCGCAAGCATACTTTCCGCCTCTACAAAAAGCATTGGCGATAAGGCATACGGCAATATGCTGCTCGGAATAACGGGCGGCAGGGAACAGGTTGAAAAGGCGCTTTCCTATCTTCGCGCCATACCCGATATTTTTGCAGAGGAGGTAAAACCGTAATGGGCGGATATTTTCAGTCGGAAGCCTTTTTAAAGGCTATGGATATACTTAAAACCGAATTTCCCCTTGCTATTTGGGAAACACTGTATGTTACGGTGCTTTCAACCTTTTTTGCAATTGTTATAGGTCTGCCGCTCGGCGTTTTGCTTGTGGCGGGCGAAAACGGCAGAATTTTAAAGGTTCCCGCGGCGGTGCTGCACGTTATCAACGTTATAATAAATCTGCTGCGCTCGGTTCCGTTTCTTATTTTAATGATAATGGTGTTTCCGCTTACAAGGCTGATTGTAGGCACCGTTGTGGGAACGCCGGCTACGGTGGTACCGCTTGTTATAGCGGCGTTTCCGTTTGTGGCAAGGCTTGCAGAGGGCAGCCTGCGCGAGATTAACCCGAATATTATAGAAACCGCGCAGAGCATGGGCGCTTCGCCGTTTCAGATAATCGTTAAGGTTATGATACCCGAAAGCGTACCCTCGCTTATTTCAAACGCAACGATCGCCGTAACCACCGTGCTCGGCTATTCCGCAATGAGCGGCATTATAGGCGGCGGCGGTCTCGGAAAAATAGCAATAAACTACGGATATTACAGGTATCAGTACCTTGTAATGCTGTTTGCGGTTATTTTTCTTATAATTTTGGTGCAGATATTCCAGAGTCTCGGCACGTTCCTTGCAACAAAGTGCGATAAACGGCTTAAAAACCGCAATTAAGGAGCATAGCGCTATGAAAAGCAGAAGCGAAAGAAAAAAGATAGTTAAAGAGCTGCTTAATATAACCGACAGGGAATTTACCGACGAAGAGCTTATACATCAGCTTACGGAAACAAGTATTACAAGCAAATCAAATAAAAGCGAAAAGCTTACGTTCGGTCAGCGCGCTTCGGACGCGGTTGCAAAATTTGCGGGAAGCTGGGCATTCATATTCAGTTTTATAGCGGTTATGGTAATATGGATGGCAGTTAACGTGTGTCTTGCCGCAAGGGCGTTTGATGCTTATCCGTTTATACTGCTTAATTTAGTGCTTTCCTGTATAGCCGCGGTTCAGGCACCGCTTATTATGATGAGCCAAAACCGTCAGGAGGCGAAGGACAGGGAACGCGCCGAAAACGATTATAAGGTGAATTTAAAAAACGAGCTTATAATCGACGATTTGCATAAAAAGCTTGATTTAATAATAGAAAATCAAAAAAAACTTGAAAAGCGCCTGAATGACGCAGAGAAAAAGTAAAAAAAGCTTGATTTTTCGGGCAAAATATGGTATAATCATTCGGCTGTCCGAACGGAGAGCGATAAAAACACACATTCTGCTTTGAACCGGCAAGGTGTTTTCTTTGAAAATTCCCGGAAAACGGCAGGATGGAGGTAAAACCTTAGGAGGAAAAACAAATGGCAGTAGTATCAATGAAACAGCTTCTTGAAGCGGGCGTTCATTTCGGTCATCAGACCAGACGCTGGAACCCGAAAATGGCGGAGTACATTTTCACCGAACGTAACGGAATTTACATCATCGACCTTCAGAAAACCGTTAAAAAGCTTAACGAGGCATATCTTTTTGCCCGTGACATTGCGGCAGAGGGCGGCGATATTCTTTTCGTAGGCACCAAAAAGCAGGCCCAGGATTCCGTTAAGGAAGAGGCGGAGCATTGCGGTATGCCTTATGTAAACGCACGTTGGCTCGGCGGTATGCTCACTAACTTTACAACTATCCGCACCCGTATTGCAAGGCTTAATCAGCTTCGCACTATGAGAGACGACGGTACCTTTGAGCTTCTCCCCAAGAAGGAAGTTGTTAAGCTTAACCTTGAAATTGAAAAGCTTGAAAAATTCTTAGGCGGCATTCAGGATATGAAAAAGCTTCCCGGTGCGCTGTTTATAGTTGACCCGCGCAAGGAAAGAATTGCCGTAGCAGAGGCTAAAAAGCTCGGTATTCCGATTATCGCTATTGTAGACACAAACTGCGATCCTGACGAGATTGACGCGGTTATTCCGGGTAACGACGACGCTATCCGTGCCGTTAAGCTTATTGCTGAAACAATGGCGGCAGCCGTTATCGAGGGCAGACAGGGTTCTGAAATGGGCACTGCGGCCGCTGAAGACGGCGAGGCTGAAGAAGCTGCGGAAGAGACCGCAGAGGACGCCGAGTAATTATTTTAAATAAACCCAACAGGAGGAAAATATAATGGCTTTTACCGCTAAAGACGTACAGGCTTTAAGAGAGAAGACCGGTTGCGGTATGATGGACTGCAAAAAGGCTCTTACCGAGTGCGACGGAAATATGGACGCCGCCGCGGATTATCTTCGTGAAAAGGGTCTTGCATCACAGGCCAAAAAGGCAAGCCGCGTAGCTGCCGAGGGTACTGTATGCGCATATACAAAGAACGGCGTGGGCGCCGTTGTTGAAATTAACAGCGAGACAGACTTTGTTGCCAACGGCGACGGCTTTAAGGCTCTTGCCGCCGATATTGCCGAGATAGTAGCAGACGAAAATCCTGCCGATGTTGAGGCGCTTTTGGCAACCAAGAAGGACGGAAAGACCGTTGAAGAAATGGTACAGGAGCTTTTCCTTGCCGTTCGCGAGAATATAAAGGTTCGCCGTTTTGCACGCTATGAGGGTAAGGTTGTATCCTACGTTCACGCAGGCGGAAAGATAGGCGTTCTTGTTAACTTTGATACAGCGCTTGACACCGATAACGCCGAGTTTGTTCAAATGGGCAAGAACATTGCAATGCAGATTGCCGCTATGAATCCGGCTTATCTTGACGAGGCTTCGGTTCCTGCCGAGGTTATCGAAAAGGAAAAGGAGATCCTTATAGCGCAGATGAAAGAGGATCCGAAAATGGCTAACAAGCCCGAAGCGGTGCTCGGAAAAATTGTTGAGGGTAAGATAGGCAAGTATTATAAGGAAAACTGCCTTGTAGACCAGCAGTTCGTTATGGACGGCGACATTACCGTTGGCAAGTATGTTGAAAATACCGCAAAGGCTTTAGGCGCAGATATCAAGATCGTTTCATTCGTTCGCTTTGAAAAGGGCGAGGGCATTGAAAAGCGTGTTGACGATTTCGCCGCCGAAGTTGCCGGAATGGTAAAATAATAATCCATTTTAAAAAAACAACTGCCGAAAGAAATTTCGGCAGTATTTTTATGCTATTCACAAAACGGTAAAATTTTGGGGTTATAATAAACTAAAGTATCGGGCAGGCGGGCGAAACCGTACGGTTGATTTCCGCCCTTCTGCCGTTCGGAGAAAATAAATGATTGATATAAAAGACATTGAAACAAAAAAGCTGCTTGAAAGCGCAAGCGGAATTTTAGAACAAACAAGACCCTTTACCGAGCTTATGATGCGTTACAAGTGCGCAATGCTTGAGGTGAAAACAAAGTTAGACGTTTTAAACACCCAGCTTTCGCTTGAAAACGACCGAAACCCCTTTGAATCCATAAGCTGCCGCCTTAAAACGGTGCCCAGCATTATTGAAAAGCTTAACAGAAAGGGCTTTGAGCTTTCTGCCGCAAGCATTGAAAAAAATCTTAACGACGTTGCGGGAATAAGGGTTATATGCTCGTTCCCCGATGATATTTATGTGCTTGCCGATAAGCTTTGCTCGCAGGACGACATAAGGCTTATAGAAAAAAAGGATTACATAAAAAACCCAAAGCCGAACGGCTACCGCAGCCTTCACTTAATAGTTGAAATACCTATATTTCTTATGACAGAAAAAAAGTTTATGCGGGTTGAGGTGCAGTTCAGAACCATTGCTATGGATTTTTGGGCAAGTCTTGAGCATAAGCTTAAATACAAAAAGGATATTAAATCGGACGTTAACGAAATTTCGCGCGAATTAAAGGAATGTGCCGAGGAAATAAGCCGCCTTGACGACAAAATGCAGGAAATACACCGCAAAATAAATTACAACAGCGACTCTGCAAGTATAAATTTTGAGCTGCCGATTTAATAACCGTATTTTTTGCGTTTTAAGGCTAAAAACAGCAGAGTAACGCAAACCGCCATAATTTCTGCCGCAACTATTGAAAACCATATTCCGTCAAGCTTTAAAAACAACGGGAATATAAGTACGGCGGCTATTTGAAATACCAACGTTCTTAAAAACGATATTGCAGCCGAGGTAAAGCCGTCGTTAAGCGCGGTAAAAAATGAAGAGCCGAATATAGCAAAGCCCGAAAGCAAAAACGAAAAAGAGAATATTGAAAACGCGTGCGCGGTAATGCCGTGCAGCTCTTTATCGTATCCCACAAACAGCAGGGAAAGCGGCTTTGATAAAAGCTCGCCCGCCGCAAACATAAATAAGGCGCAAACGGCTATAAAAGCGGCGCTTGTTTTAAGCAGGCTTTTAAGCTCCGCCTTGTTTCCCGCACCGTAGTTGTAGCTTATTATCGGAGCGGAGCCTACCGCATAGCCTATGAACACCGCCTGAAAGATCATACTTACATACATAAGCACGCCGTATGCTGCAATGCCGTTTTCGCCGGCGTATTTCATAAGCTGAACATTGTAAAGCATACTTACTACCGACATTGAGATGTTGCTCATAAGCTCGGAAGAGCCGTTGGTGCAGGTTTTAAGCAGCACTTTTTTATCAAAACGGCACTTAACAAACCTTAAAAGGCTGTTGTTTTTGCGGCAGAAGTATAAAAGCGGTATTGCTCCGCCCAAAAACTGGCTTATTGCGGTAGCCGCGGCGGCGCCCTTAAGCCCAAACGGAAAAACCGCAACCAAAAGTGCGTCAAGCACCATATTTGCTATTCCTGCGGCGGCGGTAACAAAAAGACCGAGCCGCGGCTTGCCCGCGGTTGCAAAAAGGCACTGAAATTCAAACTGGAGTATATAAAACGGCAAGGCAACAAGTATTATTCTACCGTATGTAACGCTGTTTTCAAGCAGCTGACCGTCAGCACCGAAAAGCTCTGCCAAACTTGGCAGAAAAATAATGCCGAGTACCGACAGCACAACGCCGCAGGCAGCCGAAACCGCAACTATAAGCGTAAAAATTTCGTTTGCTTTTTTATCTTCGCCCTCGCCCATTGTTTTTGCTATAAGCGCGCCGCCGCCCGTGCCGAACATAAAGCCTATACAGCCTAATATCATAAGCACCGGCATTATAAAATTCACCGCGGCAAAGGGTGTTTTGCCGGCATAGTTTGAAACAAAATAACCGTCTACTATTCCGTAAACGGAAGTGAATATAAGCATAATAACAGAGGGAAAGGTAAAGCTGAGAAGCCGTTTTAAATTAAAATGGCCGGATAATTCAGTCATAGTTATTCTCCTTTAAATATATACCTTAGCAGTATAGTACATAAAGGAATTAAAGTCAACACTTTTAAAAGGAAGGTACAAAATGAAAGTTATAATAAGAAAATATGAAAGCCGCGATATTGCGGATATGGTTAAAATATGGAACTCGGTTGTGGAGGACGGTATTGCCTTCCCGCAGGAGGAATATCTTAACGAAACTTCGGGAGCGGAATTTTTTTCATCGCAAAGCCATTGCGGCGTTGCTGAAAATGAAAACGGTGATATTATGGGTATTTACATACTTCATCCTAATAATGTGGGCAGATGCGGCCACATAAGCAATGCAAGCTATGCGGTAGCTTCAGGCAGCAGGGGGCTGCACATAGGCGAAAAGCTTGTGCTTGATTCGCTTAAGGAAGCAAAGCGGTTGGGCTTTAAAATAATGCAGTTTAACGCGGTTGTAGCGTCAAACACCCACGCCAGACATTTGTATGAAAGATTGGGCTTTAAGCAGCTCGGCACAATACCGTGCGGTTTTCGCCTTAAAAACGGCGGGTATGAGGATATTTGCCCGTATTATACTGAATTAAAGTAAGAGGTTTTAAAATGAACGAAAAAGAAATTGCAGAAATACGCAGGCGCTTTAATCCGCAAAAAACCAATATAACAAGGGTTTGCGGGTGCTATGTTACGGGTTCGGGCGAAATAATGTCCGAATTTTCGCAGCCCATAGCAACCCTTACGCAGGACGAAACCGAATACCTTTTATCCCTGCTTAAAAAAACGCTTTCTGGTACGGTAGATAAAAACCTTATAGATATACCGTTTTCAAATGCGCAGGTTTTAGAGGGCGAGGAGCATAAAACCCTTTTAAAGCTCCGCGATACCGCGCTTGAGGATGAAGAGTCGCTTAAAAAAATTTACGGCGGCATTATTTCATCGGTAAAAATGGAAACCAACTATTTGATTATGTTGGCGTACGACAGCTATGACGTTTTTACCTATTCGGAGGACGGAAAGAAAAGCGAGGATTCTTCCGAGCAGTTCAGATATTTTATTTGCAGCGTTTGTCCCGTTAAATCAACAAAGCCGCTGTTAAGCTTTGCGGCGTTTGACAATGCCTTTCACGGGATTGCTTCAAGCACCGCGGTTTCCGCTCCCGAATTCGGGTTTATGTTTCCTGCGTTCGACGACCGCAGGGGCAATATTTACGACACGCTGTTTTATACTAAAAATCCTGCGGCGGACTATTCGCAGATAGCCGATAGGCTTTTTAAAGCCGAAATGCCTATGCCGGCAGCCGATCAGCAAAATTCCTTTTGCGGAATGCTCGGCAGCGCCGTAGGCGACGAATGCAGTATAGAGGTTATAAAAGAGGTTCACGGCTATATAAGCGATACTGTGGCAGAGCATAAGGAAAGCCGCAGTAAGGAGCCGCTTACCGTTTCAAGGGACGAAATTTCCGATGTTTTGCGGTCTTCGGGCGTTGATGAGGAACGGATAAACGATTTTAAGAAAAGCTATGACGATACCTTCGGTGAAAAAACGCTTTTAAACCCGAAGAATCTTTTAGATGTAAAGCAGTTCGAGGTTAATATGCCCGACGTAAGCATAAGAATAAATCCCGAACGCAGCGGTCTTGTTGATACAAGAGTTATAGACGGCGTTAAATACATAGTTATCCGCGCAGATGAGAGCGTGGAGGTTAACGGAGTGCAAATAAATATAAATAATTGACATTTTAGGGCTTTTCGTTTATAATAATATTGAACGAAGATATTGCCATAAAATAATATGAAAGGAAGCTTCGTTATTTTTTATGTAAAATAAGCGCCGGGACCGTACATATGGCATAGCGGTTGACGAGGATGGGGAGCATCGAAATATTCGGCGGATGCCCCACGGCAGACATGTCGTAAACAGGTGTTTAAAACCCGAAAGTAATTTCGGAACAAAGGCACCGTGCTATGTCAAAAAATATTTTTATACGGTATGTACGGAAAGCGCAGCCGCCAAAAGGGACGGGGATATTATATCCGCACCGCCTTTTTTCGGTATACGTTTAATTTTTGCACCTTTCCTGCATACTGCGGAAAGGTGTATTTTTATTATGTGCGGAATAGTTGGATTTACAGGAAAAACCAAAGCGGCGGGCTTTTTGCTTGAGGGCCTTGAAAGACTGGAATACAGAGGCTACGATTCGGCGGGAATAGCCGTGCTTGACGGCGGTAAGATACAAATTGAAAAAACCACCGAGCGTATAAAAAATCTTATAGACAAAACCGATAACGGCGAAAGAATTAACGGTACTATCGGTATAGGTCATACGCGCTGGGCTACGCACGGCGCGCCCTCGTTTGCAAACGCTCACCCACATATAAGCGCGGACGGCAGGTTCGCCGTGGTTCACAACGGAATAATTGAAAATTATATCGCTTTAAGGGACAGCTTAAAGAAAGACGGCGTAAAATTTGCAAGCGAGACCGATACAGAGGTTATCCCGCAGCTTATTGCAAAGTATTACAAGGGCGATTTTTTTGAGGCGGTTTCAAAGGCTGTATCTAAGCTTGAGGGATCGTATGCGCTCGGTATTGTCTGCACGGATTTTCCCGATACGCTTATTGCCGTAAGAAAGTTCAGCCCTCTTATAATAGGGCTTTCTAAGGAAGCTAATTATATTGCCTCGGACGTTACGGCAATAGTTTCGCATACGCGTGATATTCTTTACATTGAAGACGGTGAAATAGCGGTTTTAACGCCGAACGGCGTAAAGCTGTACGACGGCGATAAAAACGAACTTCACCGCGATCCCGCCGTTATAAGCTGGGACGTTGCCGCTGCAGAAAAGGGCGGTTACGACCACTTTATGATGAAGGAAATTATGGAACAGCCCAATGCCGTAAAGCAGACGATCGAAAGCAGAATAAAGGGCAGAGAAATAGTTTTCGACGGCTTAAAGCTTAATGAGGAAAAGCTTAAAAAAATCAACCGAATTGAAATAGTGGCGTGCGGCTCGGCTTATCACGCGGGTATGGTGGGTAAATACGTATTTGAGGAAATGCTGAGAATTCCCACAGGCATAGATTATGCAAGCGAATACCGTTACCGCAACCCGATAACCGACGATAAGACGCTCACTGTAATAATAAGCCAATCGGGCGAAACAGCAGATACCTTAGCAGCGCTTAAGGAGGCTAAGAAACGCGGCTCGCATACGCTTGCAATCGTAAACGTTGTGGGCAGCTCGATAGCAAACGCGGCAGACGATGTTATTTACACATGGGCCGGTCCTGAAATTGCCGTAGCTACCACTAAGGGTTACACAACACAGCTTTCGGTGCTTTACCTTATTGCGGTTTGGGCGGCGCGTATTTTGGGCACTATGGACAGCGCGCGTGTTGAAAAGATATTTGATGATATTTGCCGCCTACCTGAGCTTATTGAAAGGGTAATTTTGTCAGAGCCTAAAATTAAGGAAATGGCAAAGCACTGCGGAGACCCGAAATCGCTGTTTTTCATCGGCAGAAATATCGATTATGCGGTTTCGCTTGAGGCGTCGCTTAAATTAAAGGAAATTTCTTATATCCATTCCGAGGCGTACGCTGCGGGCGAGCTGAAGCACGGCACCATTTCACTTATAGAAGAGGGAAGAACTGTTATAGCCTTAGCTGCTTATGAGGAGCTTTTCGATAAGCTTTTAAGCAATGTTAAGGAGGTTAAGGCGCGCGGCGCGTATGTTATTGCCTGCGCTACCGAGGGTCATACCGAAATTGCAAAGGAAGCGGAAGAGGTTATTTATATACCGAGGATAGATCCGCTGCTTTTGGCAACGCTTGAAGTGGTTCCGTTCCAGATATACTCTTATTATGTTGCGCTTTACAAGGGCTGTGATATAGATAAGCCCAGAAACCTTGCAAAATCCGTTACGGTAGAATAAAAATTATAAAAACCGCTCTTTTTGGGATAGACAAAGGGAGCGGTTTGTTATATAATATTATTTATATAATAATTGGTACTTTAAAAGCAGCGGAGGTTAAAATGGAAAAGATTTTAGTGCTTGACTTCGGCGGTCAGTATAATCAGCTTATTGCCAGAAGAGTAAGAGAAAATAACGTATATTCCGAAATACGCCCTTATACAGCCCCCATCGAGGAAATAAAGGCGGCAGGCTATAAGGGAATAATACTTACCGGCGGTCCGAAAAGCGTATACGGCGAAAACGCCGTGCTTTACAGCAAGGAGCTTTTTGAGCTCGGCATACCGATAATGGGCATATGCTACGGTGCTCAGCTTACGGCACATATGTTAGGCGGAGAGGTAACTTCGGGTGCCAGCGAATACGGCAAGGTTGAGGTTAAGGTTGATACCGCAAGCAAGCTGTTCGAGGGTATTCCGTCTAAAACGGTTTGCTGGATGAGTCATACAGACTACATTAAGCAGGTGCCGCTTGGTTTTAAAATTGTGGGTAAAACCGATGTTTGTCCCGTTGCGGCTATGGAAAATGCTTCTGAAAAGCTTTATGCGGTGCAGTTCCACCCTGAGGTTATGCATACGCCGCTCGGCTCTAAGATGATAAGAAATTTCCTTTATAACGTTTGCGAATGTAAGGGCGAATGGACAATGTCTTCATTTACAACCCGAACAATTGAGGAGCTTAAAAATAAAATAGGGAATAAAAAGGTGCTTTGTGCGCTTTCCGGCGGGGTAGACAGCTCTGTTGCAGCTCTGCTTTTGCACAAGGCGGTAGGAGAAAACCTTACCTGCATATTTGTTGACCACGGTCTGCTTAGAAAGGACGAGGCAAAGCAGGTAAACGATTTGTTCAGGGGTACTTATAATATAAACCTTGTGTCGGTTGACGCGTCCGAGCAGTTTTTGGGCCAGCTTCGCGGTATAAGCGAGCCTGAGCAAAAGCGCAAGATAATCGGCAGGGAGTTTATCCGTGTGTTCGAGGCGGAGGCTAAAAAAATAGGCAAGGTGGATTATCTTGTTCAGGGCACTATTTACCCCGATTGCATTGAATCGGGCGTAGGCGACGCCGCGCTTATTAAAAGCCATCACAATGTGGGCGGTCTTCCGGATCATGTTGAGTTTGATGAAATAATCGAGCCGTTAAGGGATCTGTTTAAGGATGAGGTCCGTAAGGTGGGCCTTGAGCTTGGTATGCCGGAAAATATGGTATACCGCCAGCCGTTTCCGGGACCGGGTCTCGGTGTTCGCATTATCGGGGAGCTTACCCGTGAGAAAATTGCTATCCTGCAGGACGCCGACGCTATTTTCCGCGAGGAAGTGGCAAACGCCGGGCTTGACCGCGAGATAGGTCAGTACTTTGCCGTACTTACAAATATGCGCTCGGTAGGCGTTATGGGCGATTTCAGAACCTATGACTATACCGTGGCATTGCGAGCCGTTATGACAAGCGATTTTATGACGGCAGATTGGGCGCGTATTCCGTATGACGTGCTCGATGCCGCCTCCCGCCGCATAGTAAACGAGGTTAAAGGCGTAAACCGCATTGTGTATGATATAACCTCCAAACCCCCGGCAACTATTGAGTGGGAATGATGTACGAAACGCCGCAAACCCGCATAAACACTGGGTTTTAGGTTCTTAAATTCCCGATTTGATAGCAAAATGAAAAATGACTTTATTCTAAGTGTTCTATCGGTTTGCAGGTACAATTATCTTAATACTATAAAAGGCATTACTGACTTTTGCAGTCGGTAATGCCTTTTTTGCGCTTTCTATTATATTCCGTTTTACTTACGAGAATTGAAAGCTACGCTTTCGGGGTAGTTATATCTCCAGTTATCGTATTCTTCTTTTGTGATTTCTCCGTTTTTAAGTTTTTCGGCTTGTTCCTGCCGAAAAGGACAGTTGGCTGCCGTGATGGAGCGGTATGACATTCAGTGGGAGGAGAAAGGCACCCACGAAAAGCACCTCTCCGTTCTGGACTACAAAAAACAGGAACGTGAAAAAGAGATTGCGACATTGGATACCACACTGGCCGAAAAGCAGGACGAGCTGGAAACGGTGCAGAGTCGGATCGACAACTTCGACCAGGGTGTGCATTCTATTGAAAAGCTGGAGCAACGGATTGAAACGGATGCAGAGTTTCAGCTTCCCGATCCGCCCACGCTGATGACCGCCAAGACCTACAAACAGCGATTCGTTGACCCGTTAATCAAAAAACTGAAAGAGGTTATCCGAGAGGTGTTCTATCATTATTATAAGGCATTGGACAGCTATCACCGGCTGAACAACACCAACGGGCGGCTCTACCGAGAAAATGAGCATCTGACCGCTACCAATGACCGACTCAAAAGGGAAAATGAAGTCCTGCGCTCCGAACTGAAGGATTTCCGTTTCCTGCGGAAGGTCCTCGGCAGCCAGCAGATCGACAACCTAATTGCACAGGCGAAAGGTATGGAGCAGTAGCGAAAGCAAACCCAGCGCACAAGGCGCAGAAATACAAATTTTGAAAGATAGGAACAGACAATGGCAAAGACGATTTTTGAGGAAATGGGCGGTACTTACACACAGGTTGGGGATTACCTTCTCCCCCCCAATTTGGAACTGCCCGAAGAAGAGCAGCAGCCCATCGGCGTATGGGGTCAGCGCCACCGGCGCTATCTGAAGGATCATCGGCGGGCAACTTATGCAACCCTGCTCACCAACGGCAAATTGAACAGCTACCTTGCTGACATCGACCGTCAGGCAGCAGAGATGTTCCTTCGGCTGGTAAAAAAGATGGCCGAGACGGAAGGTGTCACGGAGCAACTCAAGGCAGGCAACCAAATGGAGTGGGTCAGAAGGATGAATAACATCCGAAACAGGGCTATGGAAATCGTAAACGCTGAGATTATCTACGCATAATGCGTGCTGCGCCGCATCGGGAATACCGGTGCGGCGCTTTTTTCAGGTTGAAAAGAAAACAAAGTTGTGGTATCATAATGGCGTGAATTGCTGAAATGATGGCGTTCTATGATATTCGTTCTGGCGCACCTTTCGGCTATAATAATGACATAAAACAAAACGGAGGTCATTATTATGGCAAAGGTAGCATTGGTCACAGGCGCATCCAGCGGTATCGGCAGGATGGTTGCACAGGAACTGAAAGGCGCAGGGTATAAAGTTTACGCCGCTGCAAGGCGGGTAGACCGTATGGCGGATCTGGAGAAGGACGATATTATGCCGGTTGCACTGGATCTCACAAAGGACGAATCCATCGTGGAGTGCGTAAACACGGTTCTTTCCAAGGAAAAGAGCATTGATGTGCTGGTGAATAACGCCGGTTACGGCTCCTACGGAGCAATCGAGGATGTGCCGCTTGAGGAAGGACGCCGCCAGTTCGATGTGAACCTCTTCGGCATGGCACGGCTCATTCAACTTGTCACGCCATCAATGCGTGAAAATCACTACGGCAAAATCGTCAACATTTCCTCGATGGGCGGCAAAATTTGGACGAAGTTCGGCGGCTGGTATCACGCCACGAAATATGCCGTTGAGGGCTTATCTGATTGCTTGCGTATGGAACTCAAGCCCTTCGGCATTGATGTTGTGGTGGTAGAACCGGGCGGCATCAAGACTGATTGGGGCATCATCGCCGCCGAAAATCTGAAAAAGACTTCGGCAAACGGTGCGTATGCGGATATGGCGAACAAAGCGGCTGACGGCATGATTAAAAATTACAGCGGCAATATGCTGTCCAAGCCGGAGCTGATTGCAAAGACAGTCCGCAAGGCTGTCACAAAGCGCCGCCCTCGTACTCGCTATTTGATTGGCTTCGGTGCAAAGCCGATGGTCTGGACGCACAAGATTTTCGGAGACCGGGTGTTCGATTGGGTCATCAAAAACTTTAGCTGACGGTGGTGAGAAAAGTGAAATGCCTTGTTCTTTACTATTCTTTCAGCGGCAATACCCGGCTGATTGCGGAAACAGTTGCAAAGGAACTGAACGCCGATCTGGAAGAGTTGAAGCCGGTAAAGCCGTTAAATGCCAGCGGTGCGGGCTATGTGATGTGGGGCTTGCGTCAGCTTGTAAGCCAAAACAAGCCGCCGTTGCTTCCGCTGAAACACAACCCCGATGAGTTTGACCTAATCGTTATCGGAACACCGGTGTGGTCTTATACTGTTACACCGCCTATCCGCACTTTTCTTGAAGAACACCACTTCACCAATAAGAAGATTGCTCTGTTCTGCTGTCACGGCGGAAATTACGGAAAGACGCTCGACGATATGAGGAACGCTTTGAACGGCAATGAGATCATTGGCACGGCGGACTTCTATGACCCGTTAAAGCACGATACCGCCGGGAATCGCCAAAAAGCCGCAGCGTGGGCAAACACATTGACGTAAGCACAGGAGTGATACCTTGAAGCACTTTTTGATCGACAAAAACTACGGCACTTATCTATCGGGAATGGGCTTTTCGATAGATGAAGTCCTAAAGAAAGCCATGCTGCCGGAGGATTTGTTCGCACGGCAGACGCCCAGTCTGACAGCGGAGGAATACTTCCGCTTTATGGGGGCAATCGACGCTCTTTCACCAGACGAACAAACACCGATTCGCTTGGCGGCGTCGGAGGGTATAGAAGCGTTTTCGCCACCCATTTTTGCGGCATATTGCAGCCGCAATGCGCTTGTGTGCATAAAACGGTTGGCGCAATACAAGCCACTGATCGGTGCGCTGCTGTATCAAGTGGAAGAAACCGAAACGGAAGTAAGCGTTGAAATCCTGTCTGCGAATCCAGAATTGGAGCTGCCAGAGATTCTTGTTGGAATTGAGTTTATGTTCCTTGTGGGGCTGATCCGAAAAGCAACCAAAGAGAGTATTACCCCGTTGTCCGTGACGGCAAAGCAGCCGATGAAAAATCCTGCCTATGCTGCTTTTATAGGAAAGCCTATCACCACCGGCGATAAAAATCTCCTTGTGCTTTCCAAAGAAGATGCGCTTGTGCCGTTCATCAGCCGCAACGAGTCTATGTGGGAGTTCTTCGAGCCGGAGCTGAAACGCCGCCTGTCGATGATGGAGACGGATGACAGCTATGCTGCCCGTGTCCGCAGCGCTTTGATGGAGCTGCTCCCCAGCGGAGAATGTACCATTGACGATGTTGCAAAGAAGCTGGGGTACAGCAAACGCTCGTTGCAGCGTAAGCTGCAAGAGGAAGATACCAATTTTCAAAAGCAGCTCAATCACACACGGGAGCTGTTGGCAAAAACCTATCTTGCCAACACCGATATGACCGCAGAGGATATTGCGTTCCTGCTGGTATATCAGGAAATCGGGTCTTTTCTTCGTGCATTCACGGTCTGGACGGGACAGACGGTCAGCGAGTACAAGGCGAATGGACAGCGGCAGCAATCCGTGTGACATCCGGTGAGAAGCACTTGAAAAGTACCGGCCTTATATGGTACAATGATTTTATAGAGTACAGCCACCGGATACTATCCACGAAAAACCGGAATAGATTGCTATCGGCGGCGATACCCATAGGATAACAAACCATCGTATGGGGCTGAAAATATGGAGAATACAAAGAATCAAAATACCGGGTACCACGGAATCTAAACGAAAACCGTTAGATTGCACGGCCCGGCAAAGAGTGGGAATGATTGCATAATTCAGAAAATGCCGTAAATACGGGTTTTTCACAGAAAAACAGGTCTGTTTGACGGCCGAATGACGACAAGACTACAGCAACCTGCAGAATAGAAATTCATCAGGGTGCTGTAATTTTTTTAGCATATACTTTGTTGTTATATATAATTCCAAATATTGATTTTACTTGAATTTTTTATTAATAACTGTATAATTAAACTGTATTATAAATTATTTAATGAGGGCAAAATATGGATGTTAAAAATGAATTTAATGTTGTTGATATTAATTCTGGTTTAGGCGGAAGAATTCGTACTTTCTTAAGCACCGGTTTTAATGTATCGGCCTCGGTAATTAACGAAAATGATAGATTTAATTATCATATTGATAATGTTCCGTGTATAAAATCAGATTTCAGCCTTGAAAGTATTGCGAATATACCCAAAGCTGATGTTATTTCTGCCAAATTCTCCTTGCCCTTTGAATTATTTAAATCTCACCTCGGTTTTGATGCGTTTAATACCTTCCTTGCACAACTGGTTTTACGCGATGCACCTAAAGCTTTTATATTTCAGGTGCCGTCTGCCTTACTGCGCAGTAATAAATACAGCATACTGGAACCCACTGTTTTAAGGAGATATGTAATTTCATATCGGGTTTTCAAGGAGTCGGATTATTCCGGATATTCTGTAAGCGGTAATCAAGCGTATATTGTGGGCATACGCTATGATATTTCCAAATCGGATAAAATATTTTTGTTCCCGGAGCCACAGTTTTATAATACGGATAAACTTAAAGATTTTTTGCTCGAAAATATCCCGGAAAGAATTGATCCGTGGTATCGCGGGATTCGTATTACGGCGGATTTTATTCCCACCGTTGGAAAGCTTTATGTTAAGAGCCTCGATGGTAAACTGATTGAAACCCAAAAGATTAATATGTTCACACGTAATGAATGTTATTATTGTGATGAAATTGGATTAAGAAGGCTAACGCATAATGAATATGCTTATTTAAAAGGATATACGGAATCTAACTATAATAACTGCACCAATCGCTATGAAATGTACAGAAGAATATTTGCAGAACCTAATCTGTACATTTTCAAAGATATTTCTGACGAATTGTACCGCATTTTAATAAACAGCCATTTCGATTTTCATTCATTTGATTGGCCGACGTTTACAGCACCGAAATCCGAAAAAGATTCTCTTGAAAAAGAATATCCCCAAAAAATAAGTATTAAAGAAGAAATTGTTCAACCGAGAAATAGAATTCTCAATATTCATATTGATAAGTTAAAATGTCTTAAAGAGCTTGATATTAGTATAAATAAAAACCTTACGGCAATAATGGGTGTTAACGGAGTGGGCAAGTCTACCGTATTACATGCGTTGGCCTGTGTTTTTTCTCCTTATACATCACGCGGACAAAATAAAAAGTTCAATTTCTTTTTTACGCCTAATCCGGATGCGCTGTGGAATGACAGCAAATTCAGCATTACATATTTTGATGAAAATACTCAAAAAGAAAATGTGCGCAATTATCAGAAAAAA
Source organism: Ruminococcaceae bacterium UBA5891 (assembly GCA_002431945.1). Taxonomy (GTDB): domain Bacteria; phylum Bacillota; class Clostridia; order Oscillospirales; family Acutalibacteraceae; genus UBA737. The sequence goes on from DJET01000014.1 coordinate 126,037, forward strand.
ACAGACCGTTGGTCACCGAAGTATACTCAAAGACCTAAACAGGATGTATTTTATGTGGGTATCAATACCTGTTTGCCCGAAATTGAAAAAGAGCGTCAGACATCATATATAACTTATTCAACAGATATCGCAAACGACAGATTATCAGAAAGGATCATAAAATCTGCGGCATTTATATTTGATAAGGATTATAAAGAACTTACATACAATAAAACCAAAAAAAAGAATCTTGTGGGTATATGTACCTCCTCCGGCGTTAATTATTCTTCTTTGAGTATGGGTGCAGGCGAACAGCGTTTAATAGAAATATTGAAATTAGTCTATACTGTTGAACGCTATTCCTTAATTCTTATAGATGAAATTGACTTATTACTGCATGCTAAAGCATTGGAACGTCTGATTAAAATTATTTCTAAAATTGCGATCAGCAAAAATCTTCAGGTTATTTTTACAACACACTCTTTAGTAATGCGAAAGCTTGAAGAATATGTTGACATTCGTTATTTATATCAAACAAGAGAAAAAACCATGGTATTAAATTCAATGACGCCTGATATTGTTTTTGATATGAGCGATGAATCTGAAGCACCGCTGACTGTTTATGTGGAGGACGATTTATCACAGGCCGTTGTCAGACATATTTTAAGAAATCTTTCGCTTTCAAAATATACATCAGTTAAAACCTTCGGGGCTGCAGAAAATGCCTTTACTCTTGCAGCAGGTTTTGTTTTAGACGGGCTTTCTGTTGAAAACAAATTGATTGTAATTGACGGAGATGTATACCGTACCGACGAAGAGAAAACGGCACAGATTAAGAAAAAATTATCCGGTACGGAAAAGGATCATACAGATAAATTAAATTATGCCCTTGATTTAATTACTCAATTTGTTTTGCCGGATAATGCATCCCCCGAAAAATTTATTTATGATATGCTTATTGATTCAAATTATAATGACGAAATAACGGAATATGCTAAACAAATAAAGAGTGTTACAAATTCTCACGATTGGTTAGACGAGATCGTTAAAAGAATAAATCAGGAACGCAATATAACTTTATATCAAATAATCGATAATGTTACCGAACATAAGAATTGGGAAAATTATATAAGTAATGTGCGTAATTGGTTGCTTGAAAAGAAAAACAGTTTAGGCTGACGGGCTTAGCTTTATTAGGCAATGTCAGGCAAAGGTAATTCGAACCCGCCGAAAACGGCGGGTTTGGGGTTATACGCGCTTTACTTGACGGCTTCAATATTTTTTGCGGTTTCCTATTGACATTGCAGTTTATCGGGCTATAATAGTTGTATGTACAACGATGTATATACAACTTAATGCTTTAACGGGGGTACATAATGGACATTACCGAAAGAAAAATTACGAAAATAGCACGCGAGGCTGAAAAGCTTGTTTTGGTTTCCCTGCGTGAACAGGGCGTCGGCACGGCTGAAATTGATTTAATTCATGCTTTGCGCCATAATCCCGGCTGTACGCAGGCAAGGCTTGCTGAAATTCTGCATGCGGATAAGGCGGCTGTTGCTCGAAGAACCAAAAATCTTGAGGCAAAGGGTTTTCTTGTGCGCAGGGACGATCCTGACGACAGGCGCAGCCGGCTTATTTTCCCGACAGAGCGGGCAGAAGCGCTTAAGTCCTCTAAAGCTGAAATTGAGGCTTCCTTTTACGAGTACCTGACCGATACGCTGACAAGTGATGAAGCAAAATGCTTTGCGGGATTGCTTGACAGACTGTATGCTGCTTCAAAAGCCGAAAGCCGTGCGGGGTTTCCGCATTTTAAGGAAGACAGGGAAGTGAATAACAAATGAAAAACGAAAGGGCCTTTCGTCCGGACAGGGTTATCTCCTATTTCCGTGCGGAATGGCTGCCGCTTACCTTTGTTACCGTATCAGGCCTGTTGTATAATATAGGGTTGATAGCGTCTCCGTGGTTTGAGGGGCAGCTTGCCGAATGCCTGACCGATATTCTTAATAAAAAAGCAACAGCCGAAAAAATGGCGGTGCTGGCAGCCGCCTATTTTGCCGTTACACTGGCGGTACAGGCCGCAAGATTTGTTAAACGCTTTTTTGTAAGGCGTTTTGCCAATAATATCAACCGCCGAATGAAGAGCATACTTTATGCCGATTTAGTGCGGGAAAGCAGGGCTTCCTTAGAAAGTGAGGGCGCCGGAGAGCTGATGACAAAGGCTGTTTCCGATGTGGACGACTGTGTTGAGGGAATGCGTAAATTCACTACCGAGGTTTTTGATACCGGGGTAGCATTGATAGGCTATGCGGTTATGCTTTTTACGTACGATGTACGGTTGGCACTGCTGAGCCTGATTTTCACCCCCGTTTCATATATTTGTGCGGAGCTGATGAAAAAGCCCGTGCAAAGAGCGGGCGCAAATTATAAAAAGGCGGCGGGAAATTTAAGCGCCGCCACGCTGGACCGCGCGCGTAATGCTGTAACCTACCGCATATACGGCTGTGAGGACGTAAGAGCAGAGCGCTACGAGGAAACGCTTAAAAGCTACGAAAAAAGCGCCGTGCGCAGTAATGCTTGGCAATCGGCACTGCCGCCGCTTTATCTTGCGGTATCGGGAGCGGGGGTTGTGTTTATTCTTTGGTTCGGGGCAAAAAATGTGCTTGGAAACGGGTGGACCGATTGGAATATAGCGGCGTTTACAACCTTTATTTCCTGCTTTACAAAGCTTACGGTAAAATCCTCAAAGGTTGCAAAACTGTTTAACTCTGTGCAAAAGGCGGAGGTTTCGTGGAAACGGATAAAACCTATGCTGAAACCGCCGAAGCTGCTGTCTGAGCTTAAAATACCGCAGCCCGCCGATGTAACGCTTAATAATCTTTCATTTTCTTACGGCGGCGTTACGGTTTTTTCGGGGCTTTCGCTTACGGCGCATATAGGCGATATTATAGGAGTGACAGGTCCGGTTGCCTGCGGAAAATCTACATTCGGGCGGGCGTTTCTTTGTGAAGCGCCGTACGGCGGCTCTATCCGTTTCGGAAAAAGAGAGCTTTCAGGTTTTTCCCAAAGGGAGATTGCGGGAACGGTTGGATATTTGGGGCACGATCCCGAACTTTGTGCCGATACCGTGCGGAATAATGTGCTTTGCGGAAGTGAGGAAAATATAATGCCGTATCTTACGGCAGTTTGCCTTAAAGACGAGGTGCTTGCTATGGAGCACGGCGCCGACACCGTGATAGGAAGCGGCGGTATGCGTCTTTCGGGCGGGCAGGCACAGCGCTTGGCACTGGCAAGAACGCTGGCGCCTCCTCGCCCTGTTTTAATTCTTGACGACCCGTTTTCCGCGCTTGACAAAAAAACGGAAAACGCGATATTTGAAAATCTGCGTGAGTATTCAAGGGATAAGGTTGTTTTTCTGATATCACACAGGCTGTATCATTTTCCGCAAATGCAAAAGGTAATATTTATGGAAAACGGAAAAACTGCCGTAGGTACGCACGGGGAGCTTATCGGGGCGGTTCCCGAATACCGCCGTCTTTATGAGGCTCAAACAGGGGGAGGGGAACGCCGTGAAGAATAAAAATAACAAAGGAGTATTTAAGGCAATCTGCACGGCGGCGGCAACACACCGTTTTCTCACCGCTACAACGCTTATCTGCGTTGCGGCGTCCTTAATTCCGCCGCTGCTGCTTGCGCGTGTAATCGACCGTTTGACAACGGGGGTCCCGTTAACGCTTACCGCGGCACTGCTTTATTTCGGCAGTCTTGCCTTAGAAGGTATGCTTTCCTCGGCGCAGGAGGCTTTACTGGTGCTTTTCGGGCAGAAAATGACCCATGCGCTGCGCTCTGAAATGTCACAAAAGCTTATAAGGCTGAGAACCGACGCTTTGGTTTCACAAAAGCCCGGCGAGGTTGCCGCGCGGTTTTCGGGTGATGTTGATACGGTGGAGGCGCTTTTTACAACAGGAATTATCAGTATGGCGGCGGACGCCTGCCGTATACTTTCAATTTTGGCGGTTATTGCGGTAAAAAATACCGGACTTGCGCTGATACTGCTGTTTGTGCTTCCGATTTTTGCCGTTTTTACACGCCGCGTACAAAAGAAAATGCTTTCGGCACAGCTTGAAAACCGCCGCGCCGTTGCCGCAGTATCAGGGCAGGTGCCGGAAACGCTGCATAACATTCGCACCATACGCGCCCTCGGAGCGGAGGACTATATGGAACGCCGTTATGACCGAAGTATAGGTGAAAGCTATGCCGCCGTAGAAAAAACTAATTTTTACGACGCAATTTATTCCCCGATAGTATTACTGCTTAATGCCGCCGTGGTAGGTACGGTTATGCTGCTTTCCGCTTCGGGTAATGCGTCGGTTTTGGCGCTGTTCGGAATGTCGGTAGGTACCTCGGTTGCCGTTATAAACTATATTTCCCGCATATTCTCGCCCATTGAAAGCCTTGGTATGGAAATACAGACTATTCAGTCGGCGATGGCGGGGGTAAAGCGTATTAACGCATTTTTAAGCGAGGAGGAGCGCCCGCTTCCCTCCGATAATCGCGCCGTTACGCACGGCGGAGACGTCGTACTGTCGCACATAACCTTCGGTTACGGGGAAAAGCCGGTACTGCGCGATTTTTCCCTTACCGTAAAAAACGGCGAACAGGTAACACTGGCAGGCAGAACGGGAGCCGGTAAAAGCACGGTATTCCGTCTGCTGCTTGGGCTTTACCGGCCTGACAAGGGTAAAATTACCGTATGCGGGGCGGACATTTCGGATATAACGGACCGTGAACGGCGTTTTTGCATCGGCTGTGTGGAGCAGCACTTTTCACGTGTCCCCGGAACCGTGCTTGAACAAATTACGCTCGGCGACCGCCGTATTACCGCTGAAATGGCTGAAAATGCGGCAAGGCTTGCGGGAATTGACGGAGCGATAGCTAAACTGCCGGACGGTTATAACACCGTATGCACAGAGGGTATGTTTTCACAGGGAGAATGGCAGCTTTTATCTATTGCACGCGCCGCGGCGGCAAACCCTGCGGTGCTGCTTTTAGATGAAATAACCGCCAACCTTGACGCCGCAACCGAAGCTCGCGTGCTTGCTGCGCTTCACCGCGCCGCTGAGGGGCGCACGGTAATTTCAATTTCACACCGCGTGTATAAAAATTCCGGCGGCAGAACCGTGGAAATAAAAGCAGAAGAAGCGTAAAAATTAAACGCCAACCTTTTGTCTTTTTTTACGTGTAAGGTTATGAAAAGCAAGGTTTTGGAGGAATTTTCAATGAACAACGCTACGAAAATGGTTAAGCGGATTTTGCGGGATAATATCAAGGTTTTTAAAGATATAAAAAAAGCTTGACAAAATCAAAAAATCGGGTATAATAGATTTGTTACCTGATTTTGGGGAATTGTGTAACGGTAGCACGACAGACTCTGACTCTGTTTGTTGGGGTTCGAATCCCTATTCCCCAGCCAAAAGGAACAGCGTTAACTTAGGTTTTCGCTGTTCTTTTATTTTTTTGCGATAAGCCGTAAAGGGATTCGAACAAGGTCGGTTTCCCGAAGGCAAATTGCAACCTTTCGGTGAACGGTTGCAAAGCCCGTGGGCAACGAGCGAATGCGAGGCGAAAACACACGGCAGTGTGCGGAAAATCCCTATTCCCCAGCCAAAAAATCCCGTTCACGAAAGTGAGCGGGATTTTTACTTTTTATCTCTTGTTTCCTTACTCTTGCCTCAAAATAAAATCGTAACGGGATTTTTGGGAAGTAATATGTAAGAGGTAATAG
>DJET01000014.1:131837-192419 GCA_002431945.1 Ruminococcaceae bacterium UBA5891
GTGCGGTGCGGCTTCGCCGCCGACTGTAAATGCAAAGGCTGCACCCTGCCGTTTTTGCAGCATTGCTTTTTAAAAAGAGTTATGCTATTATACATAGTGGTGATTTTAAATGACAAAGGTATGTATAATAACCGGCGCAAGCTCCGGAATAGGCAGGGCTACCGCCGAAAATATGTTAAAACGCGGATACAAGGTATACGGTATTTCCCGCCGCGGCGGCGATATTGGCAATGTGGTAAGTTTATGCGCCGATGTGACCGATGAACAGGAAATTTTTAAGGCCGTTAATACAGTTATGGAGGAAAGCGGACGCATTGATGTGTTAATTAACAATGCGGGCTTTGGCATTTCGGGAGCTATTGAATTTACAAATACCGAAGACGCCGAACGTCAGTTTAACGTTAATTTTTTCGGTGCGGTCAGAATGTGCAGAGCCGTACTGCCGATTATGCGAAAACAGGGCTTTGGCCGCATTGTAAATATCGGTTCGGTCGCCGGCGATATCGCCATTCCTTTTCAAAGCTTTTATTCTGCCGCCAAGGCGGCGCTGAGCTCTTATACGCTGGCGCTTATCAATGAGGTGCGTGAATTTAATATAACGGCAGTTTGCATTGAGCCGGGCGACATTCGCACCGGTTTTACTGCGGCAAGAGATAAAAACACCCGCGGAGACGATATTTATAACGGAAGAATTTCACGCTCGGTAGAAAAAATGGAAAGGGACGAACAAACCGGTATGCTGCCTGAAGCTGCCGGAAAGTATATTGCAAAAATCGCTTCAAAACAATCGGGAAAACCGATTTTAATTATAGGCGCACAATATAAAGCCGTGGGACTTTTAAAAAAAATTTTGCCGCTGCGGCTTACCAACCGCATAGTCGGTGCTATTTATGCAAAGTGATCCTTTAATATGCATATTACGCATAATTTGATGATATTGTTGAAATCCGAATTTTTATAAGCGAACCCCCCGATAAAATCTGGGGGTTCGCTTTTTACAGCTGCACAGCATTTATGCTAAAGAGGGGATTTAAACGATTCCCTTTCAACAATCCTTCCGGAAATAACGGTTTTTGAAGGAACGCTTTTATTATTTTCTAAGCTTTCAAGGCAATTTACAGCCATATCGCACAGCCTGTCGATCATATTATCCACGCTTGTTATGGTAGGGGTTGTATATTCCGTTATATTTGAATTGTTAAAGCCTATGATGGGAACGGATATTTTCAGTTCCTCTGCGGCTTTTATTGCCGCCGCCGCTATTGCGTCCTCGGAGGTTAAAACAGCGTTAAATTCCGTGCCGCTGTTATACAGCCTTTTAACGGCGCTTTTAACGGCGGAAATATCCTTGTCGGTTTTAACGATAAGCCGTTTGTCGGTATTTTCCTTCGTATATCCGCGCTTATATCCCTCAAGCTTTTGAAGCCCGCTGTAGGTTGCCGTATTGTATAAATACAAAATTTTATCATAGCCTGCCCTTAAAAGCAGCTTCACATTGTCCTCCATTGCCTTTTTCTCGTCGCATACAAAGCAGTAAACGTTAGGCGCGTTTACATAGCCGTTTATTATTATTATGGGAATTTGCTTTGCGGCTTCTTTTATATAGGAATTATCCTTTTCGTTAAATGCCGAACCGATTAGGATAACCGAGTCCACCTTCTTGTTTATAAGATACAGAAGATACTTTTTTTTGTTTTCGAAATCGTTTCCCGTGCAGCAAAGAACGGTATCGTAATTTTTCTTTCTGAAAAGATTTTCAATTTGACCTACCGCCTTGGAATAATATGCGTCGGTAATATCCGTGCACATTACGCCGATCATTCGCATAGAGTTTAAGCCGAGTCCCCTTGCAAACGCGTTTGGCGTATAGCCTGAGCTTTCCATTACCTCCAAAACGCGCCGCCTTGTCTTTTCGCTGATATGCTCGCTTGAATTAAGAACCCTTGAAACGGTTGCTATTGATACGCCGGCTTTTTCGGCAACATCGTATATATTCATATGTAAACCCCGATTGTGTAATTATTTTCACAATAATTATATCATAATTTCTTTTATAACTCAAGTTTTTGTTGACAGCGAAAAAAATATGTATATAATAATTATGTAAGTACTTACATTTTAAAGGAGAAGGTAATGATGAATAAAATAACAGAAAAATTTTCGCGTTCCGTAAAACGGCCGATCCGTGTTATGCAGTTCGGCGAGGGAAACTTTCTTCGCGCATTTGCAGATTATTTTATAGATATACTGAATGAAAAAACCGATTTTAACGGCGGTATTGCAATTGTAAAGCCGATACCGTTCGGTAATTTGGATAATTTTAAAGCGCAGGATAATCTTTACACGGTTATACTTCGCGGCAGAAAGAACGGAGAGGTTGTAAACGCCGCAAGGGTCGTTACAAGCGTTGAAAGCGTTATTGACGCAAAGGAAAACTTTGAAGAGTATACGTCCTTAGCGCGCCTTGATACGCTGCGTTTTGTTATATCAAATACCACCGAGGCGGGTATTACGCTTGATGAAAACGATCATTTCGAGGGTCTTCCCGATACATATCCCGGTAAGCTTACAAAATTTCTTTATGAAAGATATAAGGCGTTTGGCGGCGACGCTTCAAAGGGGCTTATAATACTTCCGGTCGAGCTTATCGACAATAACGGCAGGGAGCTTAAAAGGTGCGTTACGGCGCTTTCGGATATATGGAGCCTTGGGGAAGATTTTAAAATGTGGCTTGACGAAGCCAATGTATTTTGCTCAACCCTTGTAGACAGAATAGTTACGGGGTATCCGAGAAACGAGGCGGATAAAATATGGAAGGAGCTTGGCTATGAGGATAAGCTTGTTGATATAGGCGAGCCGTTCGGTCTTTGGGTAATTGAAAGCGAAAAGGATATTTCTGCGGAGCTGCCGTTTGCAAAGGCGGAGCTGCCGGTTGTGTTTACAGATAATGTAAAGCCGTATAAGGAAAGAAAGGTTAGGGTGCTCAACGGAGCGCATACCGCAAGCGTTTTGACGTCGTATCTCGGCGGAATAAATATAGTAAGAGATATGATGCACGATAGGGTGTTCGGGAAAACGGTAAGGCAAATTGTTGACAGTGAAATTGTTCCCATGGTGCCTCTGCCGGCAGACGATGTTAAAAGCTTTGCAGACAGTGTTTACGAAAGGTTTGATAACCCGTTTATAGATCACGAGCTGCTTTCAATATCGCTTAATTCCGTTTCTAAATGGAAAGCAAGGGTTCTGCCGTCATTTAAGGATAATTATAAGGCAAACGGCGAAATACCGAAGCTTTTAACATTTTCGTTTGCGGGACTGCTGGCGTTTTACCGTTCGTCAGACTTAAGAGAGGACGGGCTCCACGCAAAAAGGAGCGACGGCACCGAGTATGTTGTTCACGATAACGGCGAGGTGTTAAAGCTTTTTGCCGAAAACGCAGGTAAAACGGCAGAGGAATATGTTAAGGCGATTGCTTCAAATTCCGGCTTTTGGGGCGAGGATTTAACGGAATACAGGGGCTTTGTAAATGCTGCGGCGGATTATCTTTCAAGAATAGAATCGAACCCCCGCAGCGCGGCTGAATATATTACGGAAAACTGATATGAAGATAATTAAAATAAACGAAAAGGATAATGCCGCGGTAGCGCTTGAAGATCTTGAAAAGGGCGAGAGAATAGGCGGGCTGACCCTTGTGCAGAACATACCTATGGGGCACAAGGCGGCGCTTAAAGACATTAAAAAGGGCGAAAAGGTTATTAAATACGGCTATCCAATAGGAAGCGCTAAGGAGGACATAAAAAAGGGCAGCCATATTCATTCGCATAATCTTAAATCCGACGTGGCGGGAAAGCTTGATTATACATATAACCCCGATTATACCGAAATACCCGCCGCTGCGCATAAAACCTTTATGGGGTATGTGCGTGAAAACGGAAGCGTGGGTATAAGAAACGAGGTTTGGATAATTCCGACCGTGGGCTGCGTAAATTCCGTTGTTAAGGCAATAGAAAAAAACTCGGCGCAGTTTAAAACCGCAAATATAGACGGTATATATTCGTATAACCACCCTTACGGCTGCTCGCAGCTCGGCGGAGATATGGAAAACACGCTTAAATATCTGGCGGGGCTTATCAACCACCCGAACGCCGGCGCGGTGCTTGTTGTGGGCTTGGGGTGTGAAAACGGAAATATAGGCGAGCTTAAAAGGTTTTTGGGCAAAACCGAATGTGGCAGAGTAAGGTTTCTTACGGCGCAGGACGAAGAAAACGAGATAGAAAAGGGAACCGAGCTTGTAAGAGAGCTTTGCGCCTATGCCGATAAATTCACAAGAGTACCGTGCGATACGGAAAAGCTTAGGGTAGGACTTAAATGCGGCGGATCGGACGGGTTTTCGGGAATTACGGCAAACGCGCTTGTCGGTTCCTTTTCGGATATGCTTATAGGTATGGGCGGCTCTGCCGTGCTTACCGAGGTTCCCGAAATGTTCGGTGCGGAGACCATTCTTATGAACAGGTGCAGAACAAAGGAGCTGTTTAATAAAACCGTTGATCTGATAAATAGCTTTAAAGAGTATTTTATGAGGTACGGTGAAAAAACCGATGAAAACCCCTCTCCCGGCAATAAGGCGGGCGGAATTACAACAATTGCGGATAAATCGCTGGGCTGTGTTCAAAAGGGCGGCAGCGCGCCGGTTGAGGACGTGCTTTTATATGCCGAGCAGGTTAAGAAAAACGGGCTTTCGCTTTTGCAGGCGCCGGGCAACGATTTGGTGGCGTCAAACGCACTGGCTGTAAGCGGCTGTCAGCTTGTTTTGTTTACAACCGGCAGGGGTACGCCGTTCGGCTGCCCGATACCCACCGTTAAAATTTCAAGCAACACACCGCTGTATGAAAAAAAGAAGGGTTGGATTGATTTTAATGCAGGCAGGCTGCTTGAAGGTACTGAAATGAATGAGCTTACAAATGAATTTTTTGATTTTGTTTTAAAGGTTTGTTCGGGTGAAAAAACAAAATCCGAGCTGCTTGATAAAACCGAGCTTGCAATATTCAAGGACGGCGTAACGCTTTAGACGGCGGATTTTCACTTATTTTAAGGAGGAGTAAAAATGGGAATAATTAACGACGGCTTTTTATTGAAAAACGATACTGCAAAAAGGCTGTATGAGGCGGCAAAGGATATGCCGATAATAGACTACCACTGCCATATAGATCCGCGGGAAATATATGAAAACAGAAGGTTTGATAATATAACTCAGGTTTGGCTGGGCGGCGACCACTATAAATGGCGCCTTATGCGTTCAAACGGCGTTACGGAAGACGAAATAACGGGAGACGCCGACGATTACACGAAATTTTTGCGGTTTGCCGAAATGCTGCCTAAGGCGATAGGCAACCCGATGTATCACTGGTGCCATTTGGAGCTTAAAAGATTTTTCGGGTATGACGGCGTGCTGAACGGCGATACCGCAAGGGAGGTATACGACCTTTGCAACAAAAAGCTGCGTCAGGACGGTATGACCGTAAGGGCGATAATAGAAAAATCCAATGTTAAAATGATAGGCACAACAGACGACCCCGCAGACGACCTTAAGTGGCATAAGCTGCTTACAGAGGATAAATCCTTTAATACAGCGGTTTGCCCCACATTTCGACCGGATAAGGCGGTTAATATAGATAAAGCGGGTTTTGCGGATTATATTAAAAAACTGTCGGCAGCCGCTGAAACCGATATTAAAACCGTAAGCGACGTTAAAGCCGCCCTTGAAAAAAGGCTTGATTATTTCTGCTCGCTCGGCTGCCGCGCAACCGACCACGGGCTTGACTATGTTGTTTACGAGCCGGCAAGCGAGGAAAGCGTAAACGAAATTTTCAAAAGGGCTTTAAGGGGCGACGGGGTATCGCAGTCTGAGGCTGACAGATACAAAACGGAGCTTATGCTGTTCCTCGGCGAAAAAATTGCCGAAAAGGGAATAGTAATGCAGCTGCACTACGGGGCGCAGAGAAATACAAACACGGTTATGTTCAATAAATTAGGCGCCGATACGGGATTTGACTGCATTTCGGTTAAAAACTGCGGCGAGGCGCTTACGGGCTTCCTTAACGCTCTTAATGTTAAGGGCAAGCTCCCGAAAACTATTATTTATTCGCTTAATCCCAATGACAACGAGCTTATAGATACGGTGCTCGGCTGTTTTCAGGGCACCGAGGCGCAGGGCAAAATTCAGCACGGCTCCGCTTGGTGGTTCGGCGATACCAAAAGCGGTATGGAGGCGCAGCTTAAATCGCTTGCCAACCTTTCGCTTCTCGGAAATTTTGTGGGTATGCTTACCGATTCAAGGAGCTTTTTATCCTACACCCGCCACGAGTATTTCAGAAGAATACTTTGCAATCTTTTGGGCGAATGGGTGGAAAACGGCGAATATCCCGACGATAAAATAACCCTTGAGACAATTGTTAAGGATATTTCTTACAATAATGCGAAAAAATATTTTAATATTTAGGGTGTGAAAATTTACGGCCTTATAAAAAAATCAGACTTCGGCTTATAAGCTGAGGTCTGAATTTTTTTATCGTATTCCGCTCTGTATTTTGAAGGTGAAAGCTGCTTGAGCTTTCTGAATATATAACCGAAATAGCTTTCAGAGGAAAAGCCTGCCATAAGAGCAATTTGTGCAATTGATTCATTTGTGCTTTCAAGCAATTCGCAGGCCTTGTCAATGCGGACGCCGTTTATAAATTCCTTAAAGCTGAGCGAGGTTGTTTGATGAAAAACTCTTGAAAAGTGCGAATGGCTCATACAGGCAACATCGGCGCATTTTTCTAAGGTTAAAGGCTCTGCATAATTTTCAATTATGTAATCTATTGCGTTTTGAAGGCGAATATCGCTTTTTGTTGCCGATAATGTGGAAATATTGTTGTTACGGTGAATAAGTATCAGCAACTCGGCAAGCGCGGCTTTAATAGAATCTCCGGAATATTTATCCCTTAAATCTGTTTCTTTTTTTATTTTCAGCAAAAGCTTTATGGCTTGTTTAAAGGCTTTTTCCGACAGATTGAAAAAAGGAGTATCTGTTGTTTGGCTTACAGAAGAAAATTCTTTGCAAAGCTCGGATATCATTTTAGGTGAAACATATAACACGTAACGTTCATAAGGAATATTAAGGTTAATTGTCACCTGGTGCGGGACATGGGGCTTAATAAGCATTATTTGATTGGGTTGTATAGTGAATATTTGCGTAGAAAGAAAATATTTTCTGCTACCTGAAATAAGAAAATAAAATTCGTAGTCGTTATGATAATGCGCGCACGGCATTCCGCGCGGGTCCGCAATGTTCGCGTACATAACGGCGCATTCGGAATATAAATCGTAATCCTTATCAAATTCAGATATATAATTCAAAAAATCACTCCCTAGGCATTAAAATTATTTTAACACACGCAAGCGGTATTTTCAAGCAAATTAAATTCGAAACAAGCAAAATAATAATAATTTTTTGCTAAAATTATGAAATTCAAACTCTATTTGGCAAAAAACTCTCAAAAATATGCTATTATCTGTGGGTAAGCGGAGACAAAAATGGTTGTTAATTGATATACAAATATAATCAATCATGCTATGATATATATGGTAAATACGACAGAAATTATTGGGGGAAAAGCTATGAAAAAAATTTTCACATTTATTTTGGCAATGACTATGGTAATATCGGCTGCCGCAATGTCAGGCTGTTCGGATAAGTCGGGGGCAGATTCGAAAAATTCCGGCGCAGGCTCAAGCTCAAGCGGAGATAAGCTTGATCTTTCAAAAGCGGATTTAAACGGAAAAACAGTAACGATAGCCTCTTGGATAGATTTTAACAATTCCGATGATTCTTCCGCAGTGGCTGCCGCGCGCAGAGATTACTTTGCACAAATGGAAAAAGAGCTTAACTGTAAGCTTGAATGGAAAATTTACGATAAAGAAACGCTTACAAGCCAGCTTATAACCACTGCTTTGGCAAATGATAAATTTTGCGATATTGCTATACCGGTTATGTGGAACACGGCGTCTGTTCTTACAAACAAGGCGTTTGTTGATCTTAATTCAATAAAAAGCGTTGATCTTACGGCGGATTATTACGATCAGAATATAAATGATCTGCTTGATATCGGCGGGGTTCAGCGCGCTGCTTCCTGCGGACTTCTTTGCACGCCTGTTTCGGAAACCGCGGCGGTTGTATTCAATAAGCGTATTCTTTCGGAATGCGGCCTTGAAAATCCGTACAAGCTGCATACCGAAGGGAAATGGACTGTCTCCAAGCTTCGCGAAATGGCAAAGAAGGCGACAAAGGATTTAGACGGCGTATCCGGAATGAGCATTAACGATCAGTACGGCATCACAACCCTCGATACCGTGGCTCTTGCGCAGGATATTCTTGCCGCCGACAACGTATGCACAATAACTAAAACAAGGGGAAATAATTTTTCTTATAATCTTAATGACGAAAAGGTTGTAAACGCGCTTAAGTATACTCAGGACTGGTTCTGCAACGACGCAAGTATTTTTATAAATTCAAATCAGGACGCTCAGCATGAGCAATTTTCAAGCGGCAAGGCATTATTTTATGTGTTCCAGCTGAGCTATCTTGAAAAATTCAAGGATATGAAGGATAACTACGGCATTGTGCCATTCCCGCGCGGTGATGAGGCTAAGGAATATAACGGTCTTATGAACTGGAACACCTCTCTTATGGGTATTCCCTCTACCGTAAGCGAAGCGGACAGAGAGGATATCGGTTATGTATTTGAAGCGCTTGCTTATTATTCAAGAAACGATAATAAAAACAGAACAGATGAATTGATAGGAAGATATGTTCGCGATGATGAAAGCGTTGAAATGCTTAATATAATTTCTTCTTCGGGCGTTCATACTCCCGACCTTATTATTGCAACCCCCAGAATAGAAAACGTATATTACGCATTAAATCAGGTTATAGGCGGTACAAGAGATATAACGACGGATATTCCCAAAGCAATCGCGTCTAATAAAAATACTCTTCGCAGCGCTCTTAATCAGATCAGCGCCTCATTAGCCTCCGAATAATATTTTTAACGGGAGGAATAAACTTGAAAAAATCAATTGTGGCTGTTTCTCTTGTTTTCCTGCTGCTTATAACCTGCTTTGCCGGCTGCGGGGATAATTCCCAATCGGCCTCCGGTAATAAAGGGACAGGTACAGGAAATGCCGGCAGTGTAAAGCTTAACAGGAGCATAAATATCGTTAAATCAAAATATGACGACGGGCTTGAATCAGGCGTTATTTCATACGACGCCGTAAAGGATTACGGCGCGGACAATACGGGAAAAGAGGACGCAACACAGGCAATTCTTGAAGCGTTGTTTCAAGCGCAGGTTGACGGCGGCGGTACGGTGTATCTGCCGGAGGGCAAATATCTTGTTACCGACGTTATTTCCGTTCCTTCTAATGTTGTTCTGCGCGGCGAGTGGCAGTCCCCCGCTAAGGGAAATGCAGGAAGCAAAGGAACTGTTTTGATTGCGGATAACGATGAGGTATTTAAAATTGATCCCGTTGTTTTTCTTAATGAATCGAGCGGAATTCAGAATATAACCGTAATTTATCCCAATCAAAGCGTTAAAGCTCCTATTGAGTACTACTATGCCGTTGAAATAGGATATTACCGCTGTTTCACAATGGAAAACGTAACCGTTTTAGGCGCATGGAACGGTATAGCGCTCGGAAACACCGGACAGGGCAATGAAATATACTACCTTAAAAATGTATATGTTTCTGCGCTCAATATAGGTATATACAATGTAAACACCTCGGATACCGGCAGAATGGAGCATGTGTTTGTATCGCCTGAGTATTGGACGGAAAATACGCTGTACCCTATGGATAAAGGCGATAAACAAAAAACACGCGATTACTTTAGAGCGCATGCCCGCGGATTTGAGTTTTACCGTAATGACTGGAGCGTATCGTACGATATAGAGATTAAAGACCTCAGCATAGGAATGTACTTCGGCATATATGAAGGCAGCACGGCGATGAACGGTAAGTTTATGAACGTTACAATAAAAAACTGTGATACCGGAATATATTTGCAAAGAACAAAGCTTGCAGGCGTGGATTTTACCAACCTTACAATAACAACAGACTGGGCTTCCAAGGCTGCAATAGACAGCAGTACCGAACAGGACGGTACCTGTATGTTCTACAACACCGAGATTACGGGACCGTTTAAAACGCCCGTGCAAAACAACGGTCAGGGTCAGTCATCCACATCAGGCTCTTATAACTTTGTTTTAGGAAAAATATCCGGGTATGACGCTGAAAATACATATGCCGTTACTTTAAACGGCGGCAGCATAACCATGCAGGAGTTTGAATTCGGCGAGGCAAAACACCATATAAGGGTTTCGGACAAAATACAGTCCCTACAGCTTTTAGGCTGCAAATTCGGCGGTACAGCCGATATATCTGTCCCCGATATATCAAAAGCAAATTGTTATATAGACAACGGCTCCGCTAATAATTATCATTTAAAAAACACCGAGTACAATTATATTGAAAGGATACCGTCGGTTAAATCGGATAAGCTTGTAAATGTTTGTGATTACGGCGCCGATAAGGAAAGCGATGATAACACCGAGGCCTTCCAGAAAGCGCTTGATTCATTACGCGGGGTCGGGGGAACGGTTTATGTGCCTGCGGGAAACTGGCAGCTTAAAAAAGAGCTTGTCGTTCCGTCGGGCGTAGAGCTTCGCGGCTGCACGCCGGTTCAGCAAATTCAAAGCAGGGATTGTATAACCGGAACAGTTCTTTGGATATATTCGGGAAAGGGCAATGAAAAAGGCATGCCGTTTATAACGCTTGAAGAGGGGAGCGGCGTAAGAGGCTTTTGCGCATATTATCCCGAACAGAATATCGACGGAGAAACCGTTGAATACCCGTGGACTGTACGCGCGGCAGGCAAAAACTGCTGGGCGGAAGATATTTCGCTTACAAATTCCTATAACGGTATGGATTTCGGAACATATAAGACCGACGGCTTTTACATAGACTTTGTTGCCGGTTCGCCGATAAGAAGGGGAATATTTGTCGGCAATGCTAAAGAGGGCTGGCTGCAGAATTGCCAATTTAATCCCAACTATGCTTATGTTAACTCTGTTAACTCAGGCAACAAGGATTACAGACTTTATTATTGCGACGCATATATTGTAGGTCATGTTGAAAAGCTTAATTCCTTAAATCTTTTTGAATACGGCTGCAAAACCGGTATGCTTTTCATTGATCAGGAAAGCAAGGGCTCCAACGGCGCAATTATAAATCTCGGTATAGACGGCACGGGAACCTCGGTTCGTATTATGAAGGCTGGCGAAATTGAATTTGTTAATCCGCAGCTTGTTGCAATGGCATCTATCAATTATAAAACAAATATCCTTACAGACGAAACATTTAATGGAAACGCCGCCTTTGTAAACTCAACAATATGGGGTCCCACAAACACTTTGGTAAATGTGGGCGGCGGAACGGTTAACGTTAATCTTATGAATATTGCCACCGGTTTCGGCGACTATTCTATACATACAACAGGCGGAAGGCTTAATATGGCAAGTACAATATTCCATAATTTGAAAACCCTTATTGAAAAAAATACCGAGCAGGTTTCACTTTACGGCTGTTATACAAGAGTATATAAAAACAAAAT
The DNA here is from genome assembly GCA_002431945.1 of Ruminococcaceae bacterium UBA5891. GTDB lineage: Bacteria > Bacillota > Clostridia > Oscillospirales > Acutalibacteraceae > UBA737. The sequence continues at coordinate 143,548 of DJET01000014.1, forward strand.
AACATTAAACAACACAGGAAAAGCAACGGTAGAAAACGCTCACGCCTGGTGGTCATAAGGGAGGGAACGGAATGAAAATGCAATTTAGATTTTTGTCGGTTATACTTTCTTGTGTGATGTTGCTTTCAATGCTTCCGATAGGCAGTTTTGTAAGTGCAGACGATACAAAGGACGATGTACTGCTCGATGATTTTAACAATGCGGCCGATATGTCGGCAATCATTGACGCCGACGATCTTAACCGCTGGGTCGACGCGTCTTTTGACAGGAATATAAAATATTCCGAGAGCGGTATGTCGGTTAAAATAACCAATAAAACCAATACTTCGGCTAAGTACAGCAGAGCGCGCTTTAAAATCTCAGGCATTACCGATAATAAGGCGGCGGGCTTCAAGGTTTGGATAAAAAATCCCTCCCAAAGCGGGATTTCGATAGCCTATCAGCTTGTAAATAAGTCCGGCAAATATATAAATATGAAGCCGAACCGTTCTTATTACACGCTGAATACCGCAGGCGGGGTATCACAGCATTTTATGAAGAAAAAGGTTGACGGCGCTAACGAGGGATGTATATATATAGAACCCGAATTTGAAGGATTTGTATATCTTCCCGTCGCCCACGGATACAGCTCTGTTACAGCCGACGGCGTTTCGGCGCTGGTGTTAAGCCCGTATTCCAAAGCAAACGAATTTGTAAGCGTTTATGTTGACGAGCTTTCGGTATATTACAATGTTCCGGGAGAAAACTGGAGCATACGCAACTTTTCGGAGTATGAAACCACCGCCGAAATGAAAAGCCATATGATGTATATCAGCGATTCCGTTGCCTCGGCGATTACCCTTGACGTTGAAAACGCCGCCTGCGTTATTGATACGGGCAGCGGGTTAAAGACGGGCAATATCGCTTTTCAGTTTGCGGGCGAGCCGATTTTTAATGAGCATACGGGTATGAGGGTAAGAATGAGAACGGGACCGGTTGCCGATACGGAAATTCTGTTTAAGTGGGAAGCGGCCTCACAGCATAGACCGCTTAAAGCAAATTCCCCTTACTATCTTATTGATACTGCCGGAAATATTTATGCCAAAAAGGCTTCCGGCGGCAGCGACGCGCTGATAACAATTCCCGCGGCCTTTGACGGCTGGCTGTATGTTCCGTTTTCTTCTGCTTATCCGATGACATATTCGGATATTTTCCGCCTTTATCTTAATGTGGTAATGGCAGATATCCCGAACAGAAGCTTAACGGTTTACGGCATCTCATTATATAAGGAGCTGTCCGCAGCTGACGGCGCAGCCTTCGTTATAAACGATTTTGAGGATTACAAATCCACAAAGGAGCTAAAGGACGCTCTTACAAACGGGAATGCTGATATTTTGGATGTGGCTCTTGAAAATAACGCGTGGGGAAGCCGCGGAATGAAAATCACGCAGGTCAATACCCAAAAAAGCGCGTCTGTTGCCGTGAATTTCGGCGCTTCATCTGCGGCGCAGAATTTTGACGGCTTTAAAATTCGTATTAAAACAAATAAAAATGCAGATCTGCTTATTAAAACCGAGGATACTGCGCATCGCCCTATGTACGCCAAAGCGATTTATTATCTTGCGTCCTCTGCGGGCAAAGCGTATTCTTACAGGGCAAGCAGTGATTCGGCGTCTCTTGTTCAGCTTGAAGCGGGGTTTGACGGGTGGATATATATTCCGTTTACTTCCTTTAATCAGGTCAAGCTTTCCGAAATATACCGCGTATGGTTTGTTCCCGAATTAACAAACGAAACGGGCACTGAATTTTTGATTGACGATATTGTCCTTTATAAGGGTTCCCCTCAGGTAATAAACGATACTCCCATTGATTTTAAACGCGTTTTGCCAAATAGACCTGTGAATGCTATTCTTGACTTTGACGATTGTACTTCTACCGAGGAAATGACAAAAAAGCTCAAAATCAGCAAGGCAACAGGCGCTAAGGCGGTTCTTGATACCGAGACGGCACAGAACAAAAACAGCTGTAAATTCAGCTTTGCCGATAACGGGGGAGAGATTACGGCAATGACCGAGTTTGCAAAAAATGCCTATTTTTCGGAAATTACCGGTTTCAGCTTTTGGGTAAAGGCGTCTGACGCGGCCGAATCCGTTAAGCTGCTTTATAAGCTTGAAACAAACGAGCATCGTCCCGTAAAACGCGGTGCGGTTTACTATCTTGCAGATAAAAACGGCAGAGTCATAAGCCGTAAAGCAAGTGCCGATGAATCGGCGCTTATATCAATCCCCGCAGGATATGAGGGCTGGGTATACATACCGTTCAGCTCTATCTATCCTATGAATATTGAAGAATTGTACCGTATTTGGTTTATATTTACCGCAAGCGAAAAGGCGAGCGACAGTGTTTGGATCGACAGTATAAGCTGTTATACAGATAATCCTGTTACTACGAATAACGATATTATAAATGATTTTGATTATTATTCAAGCACTGCCGATATACTGCTTGACAGCGTGTTTCAAACAAGTGCTCAAAGCGGAAGCTTTTCGATAGAAAGCGCCTACCGTGACGGAAAATCCGGCAAGAGCTTAAGGATAAAGACGTCGGGCGGAGGGTATAAATTCATATTCTCTTCCGAAAACCGTAATGAATATAACGGATTTATGTTCTATATAAAGAATGCTTCAAAGGAAACGGCGCGCCTGCTTCCTCAAACCGATTCGGCAGGCAGGGACTCATTTATTCCCGGCAAGGCTTATTATACAGAGGATATTTATACCGGCGCAGTAGAAATGAAGAGGTTTGAAAGCGTTATTGCAGAAGCGGGCAATGTTGAGATACCCGCGGGATTTGAAGGTTATATCTATTTGCCGTATTCTTCGGCATATCCAAGCCTTTTAAAGAATATTGACAGACTGAATGCCTTTTGGCTTACCGTGCCGCCGAAAATTGCGGCAAACGCAGAGGTATATATAGACACGCTGGCATTTTATAAAAATGAAACCTGCAGGATAAAGAATATTCTTGTTTGGAAGCAGGATACGCCGGGTATGCTTTACGGCTTTGAAAAAAGCGAATCCGTAGCGGGTTACCGCGGCTGGATATCCTCAGACGACAGGCTTGATGTTTCAATTAAAAAAGGCATATCGAAAAGCGGCGCTAACAGCCTTAAGGTATCGACTCCGATAAAAACGACCGACGGCGTTAAAAATGATTGGGCTGCAATTACGCTGTCACTTAAAAACGAGGACGGCACAAGCACCGATGTAAGTAAATACGACGGTATTGCGCTGTGGCTGAAAATAGAACGCGACGGAACAGATACAAAGACTTTATCGGATACGGTTAATTTCGGCTTTAAGGTTAATATGCCGGTACACGGTCGATTGTATTCCACAAGTCCCGTTTACGTTTTAAGCGACGGCGACGACAAGACCGAGCCTATGGTTTACACAAATGCGCCCGACGGCTGTACTTCTGTAAATCTGACTGCCGGATTTTCCGGAATGATTTATATTCCGTTCAGTGAGATCAAGGCGTTCAGCTCAAAGGAGGAATTATCCGCGGCGGCACTTACGGATATCTTTTTAATGTTCCGGTTTTACAGCCTTATAGGCTGCAACGTTTATATTGACGACATACAGGCGTTTAGTATGAAGGATCTTAAAAATGTTCAGTGGCCGGGTGATTCCGATTATGATCCGCTTGCCGACCCTATGTATTATGCTTCAAAGGAAGAATACATTGCAAAGGGCGCCGATAAAAGCAACGGTGAAGCAATAAGCGGCGGTGATGAAAAGGGTAATGTATTATTCAAGGCTTTATATGCCGCGGTAATTGTTTTTGCAATCGGATCGGCAGCCTTTGTAATTACCGTAAAAATTAAAAAATCAAAGCCGAGTAAACGCAATAAATAGCAAGGGCTTATGTTTTTGGTACCGTTTTAAAAGACGTAATAAAAAGTTTTTTAAATAAAATTTTCTTCGCAATTAAAGCTTATACCTTAATAAAGGGAAAACAGCGTAAAAATCACGCTGAAAATATAAAGGGCGCGCGCTTTTGCCGCCGAAAAGACAGCGGAAGCGTTGCGATATAATAATCGCCGTATCAGCGGTTATTATCGCATTTCGCGCCTTAGAAAGATACGGTGATAATTATGACAAGAAAGCTATTAAAAACCATTTCTGTTGTTATGAGCGTTATACTTGCAGTATCGGTAATGCCTATGCTCGGTATGCATTTTGCTTTGGCAGAGGAAACAGACGCCTGGGATTTTTATACTATCCGAAATTTTACCGGAAGCACCCCGCCAAGCATAAATGATACTACCGTTATTTCCTGGGGTAATCCGGATAACCTGCCGAACCGCGAATATGTAAGGCAATATACGCCAAACGGTACGGATTGGTCGTTAAAGCTTACCGCGCCTGCTAACGAAACGAAAAATTTATATTATGTAAATCTTTTTGATGATAATTATGCCTATACCGAAAGCGGCTGCGCCGGTATGAGAATGTGGATCGCCAACCCGTCCGATAGGGTTGTGAATTTGGAGTGGCAATATATTTCCGGCTCCGGCGACCGCATAGGCGAAATGATGAATAACCGTGAGTATTATCTGCAATCCGAAGGCAGCGATAAGGCGTACGCCGTAAAGACAAGAACTTATCTGCGGACGAACGGAAATGGTCAAAAAGTTTGCGCGCTTGATATACCCGCGGGTTATACGGGCTGGTTATATGTGCCTTACGGTATATTTAATTACGGCCAAAAGGCTGAAAATCCTTTTAAGCAGATACGCTTGTTTATTTATCCCGAAGAAGACGGCGAGGTTTCTGTATATACCTCACGTATAGATTATTACAATTCCGGCGCCGTTACGCCTGTGACTGCCGCCGATTATGATTTTGATTCAATGATTCCGTATACAAATTCAGATTCGGCTGATGTTGACCCGAACAAAGCGGCAAGGGTGAGCGGCGGAACCGTAGAGCTTGATACCGCAGTAAGGGACGGGAACCGCGGTCAGTCGCTTAAGGTTACCTATACTGCGGATAATCCGACCGGTACTCCCGATAATTTTATAGTGCAGAATTTTTGCGAAGCATTTGCAAACGACAGTGCCGACGGTATCTCCTTTTGGACAAAAAACTCTCAAAATGAAGCTGTTACCCTGACGGTTATGGCGGCTTCCTATCAGAATATCAAAAAGAACGCTCCTTATTACATAAAACCCGACGGAGCGCAGGCTTATACCGCATATACGGGTTCCTCGCCCTTTGATAACGGCGCACGCGCTACAATAACTGTTCCTGCAGGCTTTGAGGGCAGAATATATATACCGTACAGCGATTCTCAAACCTATAATAATAACCTTACGTTAAAGCAGGGTATGTTCTGTCTTACGGCGTATCTTACCGAGGCTCTTCCGAGCATTACCATGAACTTTGACAGCTTCAGAAACTATAATTTTGAGGAGATCGGAGCACTTACCACCACAACCTTTGATAATCTTACAAGCCTTGACGGCGTTATGTGGAGCTATTCGGGTTATACCGAGCTTTCTGCAGAGGATACCGACGGCGGCACCGGCAAAAGCGTAAAGGCAAAAATAAGCTCTTCCGGGGCAGCAACTCACCGGTTTAGGAATCTTGCCCCGTCGACCGATATAGCAACATATAACGGCAGAGTAGGCTACCGCTTTTGGATATCCAATCCGAATAATTTTGATATAAATGCTTCAACGCAGTTTTTTGCGACCTATGAGCGCTCTTATGTGGGCAGGGAGTACGTTCTTGTTTATGAAAAAGGCGGTTCCATCGTTAAAAAATTTCAGCCCCATAATACCGCATATCCTGAGGTTGGCTGTATAACTATTCCCGCAAACTTCCGCGGATATGTTTATATTTCCGCAAACGATATACATAACAGCGCAAATTATCCCGTTACCGAGTTGAATGCCTGGACGTTTGTAATTTCCTTCCTTGCAGCCGAGAACGACGGCTATGTTTATCTTGATTCCTACGGAATGTATACCGAAGAACCTGCTGTTTCAAGAAGACAGCTTCCCACTCTGTTTTCCAACGGCGTTCTTTTCCAGCAGAATAAAGACATAAATGTTTGGGGCTTTGATCTTCCCGAAAGAGAAATTACCGCAAGGCTTTATAAGGGCGATGAGCCTGTTGAAACGGTAAACGCTGTTACAAACAGCGAGGGACGCTTTGAATTAAGCTTTAGCGCGCTTTGCGGCAGTTACGACAAATATCGTATGGAAATCAGCGATACAGACGGCGTATTCGGTACCGTTAACGATATACTCATCGGCGAGCTTTGGCTTGCGGGCGGTCAGTCAAATATGGAATTTGCGGTGGGCAATACCGCGTCGGGCAATGAAATTCTTGAAAATGCAAACTCTGAAAATTTAAGGGTATTTATTGAGCCTAAAAATCAATCCTTATACAAAAACGACGACGTACCCAATGCTTATTGGATAAACGGAACGGATACCGATGATATCAGCAAATATACGTCGGCTGTCGCTCTTGTATTTGCCTACAGGCTTGAAAAAGAGCTTAAGGTGCCGGTCGGTATTATCAATTCCGCTATCGGTTCAACCAGAATATATGAATGGTTCGGCCGTGAAGCCACAATGGAAAACGGCGATATTCTTCAAACGATTAAGGACACCGGACTTTATTTTGAACCGGAGGATATAAAAACCGAAAGCGAATATTTATGGACAAGACGCTATAACACACAAATTGCGCCCCTTGAAGGTCTTAATATTGCGGGAACCATCTGGTATCAGGGTGAATCGGATAATTACCGTTATCAGTATTATGCTAAAAAGCTTGATTTTCTTAAGGAAAGCTGGGGCAAAATTTTCGGCTTTGAAAACGACAGTATGCCGTTTATCTATACGCAGGTTGCACCCTATGTTTATAACGAAGCCGTGTCTGATCCGTTCAGACTGGGTTATCTTGCCGAGGCTATGACAGACGCCTTTAAAATGAATGAATACAATAATACGGCAATGCTTACAATTTACGATGTTCCGCTGGATTACGGCGATCAGGGCGAAATACATCCTAATGTAAAAATACCCGTAGGCGAAAGATTTGCACAGGCCGCCCTGAATATGTGTTACGGCGGCACAAAGGAAGCAAGCGCTCCGATATTCAGCGGCATTGAAATAAAGGGCAATGCAATTTATGTTAGCTTTACCCATACAGGGGACGGTCTTTCCGTAACGGGCGAGGAAATCCGCGGCTTTAATATTGCCGGAGAAGACGGCGTTTATGTAAATGCAAGGGCTAAGATAGTTGACAGGGATACCGTTATGGTATGGAACAATAATTTAAAAGCGCCTAAAAATGTAACCTATGCCTTTGCAAGTATGAATCAGGCTTCAAACCTTGTGAACTCGTCAGGTATACCCGCTTCTCCGTTCAGAAGCGACAGAAATGCGGCGGCATATATGACCCTTGAAGAGTGGATGTTTGCCGACGCAGACGCCTGGGAGTGCGCCGAGGGGAAACAAAGCGGAATTAAAAATTCATGGACGGTATCTGACGGCGCCGCATACAGCTACAGCGAAACAGTCAAGACCGAGGGTAAAGCCTCGCTTGCGGTAACCTGCACCGATACCGCTGCTTCCGTAAGCCCCGTAATTAACACATACAGGGGCAAGAAATTTAACCTTGCAAGCTACAAGAGCATTAAGCTTGATGTTAAGGCGAATGCAGGCGCAACGGTTTCGCTTGTTGTAAACGGCGAAGTGTACGGCAGCGCGGCAGAGCTTGGCAACGATGATTTTAATACCGTGACATTTGCATTGGATACGCCCATTGCAGATAAGGCTGATTTCAGCTTTGCGGTTTCGGGTCTTTCGTCGGGCGTGTTTTACATAGATAACATTGCCGTGGGTATGACCGAAGAGGCTGCCGTATTCGGCGACGTAAATGATGACGGCGAGCTGACCGAGGACGACGTTATGCTGATAAGACGCCGACTTTTAGATATTAAGGGCGAGCTTAACACCGTTAAATGCGACGCAAATAATGATGGGAAAATAAATATTGCCGATCTTGTTCGCGTAAGGGAAAATATTAAAAAATTATCGTAATGCTTTTAATAATAAACCTATAAATTTAACAGCATTAAATTTATTATTGAAATTTCAGGAGGTTTTGTATGCCTATATTCGGCCAGGAACAAGAGATAAAAAGCTTAGGTAAATTGCTTGCGCGTATCAAGGGCAGGGTTTATCACAAGCTTTGCGATCTTGATATAACCGTTTATGCTTCAAAAGAGCCGCTGACATATGAAAACCGTTTTTCGGGGGAAGAAAGAAAAATCTCCGTAGGTGAAAAATGGGGAGACCTGTTTGACTGCGCATGGTTTCATTTTACGGGAACAATTCCCGAAACGGCGGAAGAAAAGGACCTTGCGTACATAATAGATGTAAACGGTGAGGGTCTTATTGTCGATAAGGAGGGCGCTCCTTACCGCGGGATAACAAACGTTAATTCTTATTTCGGCTCTGACCACTGTTCGCCCGTAAAGCGTGTTGTTCGCATTACCGAGCCAAAAAAAGCGGGGGACGCTATCGATTTTTGGATGGACGCGGGCTGCAACGATCTTTTGGGATATTATCGCTCAGGAACGGTTAAGGAAGCATATCTTGCCGAATGCAACTATAAAATACGCGAGCTTTATTACGACGTATTTGTGCTTTTTGATTTATTAAAAAACACATCAGATTCGGAGCCGGTGTATTACGAGCTTCTTTCGGGTCTTTTAAAGGTAAGAAATACGCTTACGGATTTTAAGCAGGCTGAGCTTCTGAAATGCTTTGAGATAACTAAAATGCTTCTTGCAAAGAAAAACGGGGATACCGCCGTTAATGTAACTGCAATAGGCAACGCTCACATCGATCTTGCGTGGCTTTGGCCTATAAGGGAAACAAAACGCAAGGGCGCGCGCACGTTTGCCACGGCTCTTGATAATATGAACCGTTATGACAGCTATATTTTCGGCGGAAGTCAGGCGCAGCTTTACGATTGGATAAAGCAGGATTATCCGAAGCTTTATGAAAAGGTTGCCGAGCGTGTTAAAGAGGGCCGCTTTGAGCTTATGGGTTCTATGTGGGTTGAAAGCGACACCAACATTCCGTCGGGTGAAAGCCTTATCAGACAAATTATGTACGGTAACGCTTTTTACGCAAAGGAATTCGGCAAAACCTGTAACTACGTTTGGCTTCCGGATACCTTTGGTTATTCAGGCGCATTGCCGCAAATTATTAAAGGCTGCGGAATGGACGCGTTTCTTACGACCAAGATTTCGTGGAATAAGTATACAAGCTTTCCTTACTGCAGCTTTATATGGCGCGGCATAGACGGAACTGATATTCCTACGCATATGCCGCCCGAAGGCAATTATGTAAGCGCGGGCGACCCGACGTCGCTTCGCGAAACTGAAAGAAGGCTTGCAAAAAGCGGTCAATTCGGAGATGTTCTTATGGCTTACGGCGTCGGCGACGGCGGCGGCGGACCTGCTCCGAGTCATATTGAAATATTAAGCCGCGAGGAAAATCTGCGCGGTCTGCCGCCGACTGAAACAGGAACGGTAAAAGAGTTTTTAGATAAGTTCTTAAAAACCGCAGAGGCATTGCCCGTTTATAACGGCGAGCTGTATCTTGAATGCCATACGGCTACATATACCACAATGGGTAAAAATAAATATTTTAACCGTTTGTGCGAGCAAAAGCTGAGAAATGCCGAAATGCTTTCCGCCGTTGCAATGAGACTCGGAGAATACGCTTATCCGCAGCAAAAGCTTACGGATATTTGGAAAGAGGTTCTTTTGTATCAGTTTCACGATATTCTGCCGGGGTCGTCTATCAATCGTGTTTACGAGGAGGCTCAGGCGCGTTATGCGGTCATCATAAAAGAGCTTGACGCGCTTATTGCGTCTGCCGCCGAAGATATTTGCGGGAAAATTGATACAAGCGGTATAAAAAATCCCCTTGTTGTTTTCAATACGCAATCCTTTGAACGCTCCGTTTGGGTAAAAACCGACAGCGGCTATAAAAAGGTGACAGTTCCGCCTATGGGCTACAATGTTATATCCGCCGACTCCTCTGACGCCTGCGGCAGCAGCTTTAACGGTATGGAAAACGAATACCTCCGTGTTGAATTTGCCGATAACGGCGATATTGCTTCCGTTTACAATAAGAGGCTCGGAAAAGAATTGCTTTCAGGGGCCGGCGGCGCGCTGCTTATTTATGATGATATCGGCGACGCTTGGGAAATGGAGCACGAGTATCTTGATAAAACCCCTGAGCATGCCGAGCTTATTTCTTCCGAATTTTTCCGTGAAGGGCCGTTTGCAAGGACCGTTCAGAAATACAGATATAAACGTTCAGCCTTTGAGGTGACAATAACGCTTGCCGACGGTTCGGACCGTCTTGAATTTAATATGAACGCCGATTGGAACGAGGACGGCCGTATGCTGCGTATTCGCTTTGAGCATACTGTTAAAACCGACAGCGTTAATTGCAATATACAATTCGGGCACATTAACCGTTCGGCTCACAGCAATAACGAGTATGAAAAGGCGCAGTATGAAATATGTGCTCATCGCTGGATAAGGGCGGCGCAGCCTAAGCTTGGCGTGTCGCTGCTCAGCGAATGCAAATACGGATTTTTCGCAAAGGAAAATGTTATTGAAATGGCGGCGCTCCGTGCAAGCAATCACCCAAGCCGACATATGGAAGCGGGAAAACACAGCTTTTCTTACGCGTTGTTTGCCGATAACGGTGAAAATGATTTTGTAACGGTAAACAGGGCTGCGAATGATTTTACCGATCCGGTTATTGTTTGCCGCACCGATTCACATAAGGCGGCATTGCAGGCAAGTCAAAGCTTTGTTTCGGTAAACAGCGACGGTATTTTAATAGATACTGTTAAAAAGGCAGAGCAAAGCGATGATATAATCGTTCGTTCATACGAGATAAACGGAATTTCCGCGTCGGCAGAGTTTACCTTCGGGTTTAAGCATAACAAGCCTGCCTTATGCGGTCTTGCCGAACAGGACAAAAGGGAAATCGGCGGCGATACGGTTTATCACGGTTTTGAGATCAAAACTATTTGCATATAGTGAAATTTTAACAGACAATACAATCAGGGCACCCCGATTGCATTGTCTGAGCCATTGTGTGTACATTCACTTTATAAACTGGAGGTAATTTTTTGAAGCACAGCGTTTTTAAAAAGCTTTTATCATTTATTCTTGTATTCTGTATGGGCGCTTTTTTGCTTTTCACCGCCGCGGCCGAACCGACCGAGCGTTCCTTAATAATAAATACCGCTCTTGCAGAATACGATGCTTCGGTAACAAAAACCGAAAACGGCATAATTATGGACGACGCTTCAACGGCTGTATGGAAATTTACGGTTGAAAGTCCTGCAGATTATATAATGAAGATCACCTTTGCTCCGGCAGATAAAAATTCCTCATCGCTTGAACACAAAATCTTAATTGATAATGCGCCTCCCTATGAGGATATGACATATATCTCTTACCCAAGAAGCTATGCACAGGCTGAAAAATTTGAAAAAGACATTTCGGGCAACGACCTTGCTCCGTTAAGCACGCAAATTATTGAAGCGGCAGAGTATACTGTTGCGGATCCCGCGGGATACCATGGCTCGCCGTGCGTTTTTTCGCTTGAAAAGGGCGAACACACTCTTGCGCTTGCAGGCTTAAGCGGCAGTATCAATATTATGAATATTTCTTTCGAGGAATACAAAAGGGCTTCTGCCTATTCCGAGGTTATAAATTCAGCCAACCCGAAAAAAATCAACTTTCAAAAGGTTCTAGAGGCTGAAACGCCCTATCGCAAGAGCTCTGTAACCGTTTCTCCGAGCACAGACCGAACCTCTGCCGATACAAGCCCGCAGGATTCAAGGGTTTTAAAGCTGAATACGATAGGCGGAACCGACTGGCAATCGGTAGGACAAACGCTTACGTATAAATTCGAGGTTCCGAAAGACGGTTATTATACCGTAGGAATGAGATATATTCAGAATTTTGTTGACGGCGCTTTTGTATCCAGAAGAATTTTAATAGACGGCGAAACTCCTTTTTCCGAGCTTAATGCAGTGCGCTTTTATTACAACCGTGAATGGGTGAGCGAGAATCTCGGAAATGAAGACGGGGATTATCTTTTTTACCTTACGGAGGGCGAGCATCAGCTTACCTTCGAGATAGTTTTAGGCGATTTCAGCGAAACCTTAGGACGTATACAATCGGTTTTAAAGGAGCTTAATAAGGCCTACCGCGAGGTTTTATTGATTACAGGCTCTGACCCTGATGTTTACCGTGATTACGCTTTAAGCGAAACTATCCCCGAAACCGTAGAAAAATTGAACGACTTATATAAAGAAACTGCCGAAATACTCAATTCGTTAAAGAAGCTAAGCGGTTCAAACAGCTCGTATACCTCTATTTTTAATAAGCTTACAGGTCAGCTTGAAATGATGTGCAGGGATCCCGAAGTGAATATTCCCGAATTGCTGCCGCGTTTTAAAACAAATCTCGGCACGCTCGGAACATGGCTTCTTGAAGCGCTTAATCAGCCTCTGCGTCTCGACACCGTAACAATTTCGGGCTTTGGATATGAAAGCAGTGCAAAAAAGGATAATTTTTTAAGCGAGCTTATATTTCAGACGCGCTGCTTTTTCTCATCCTTTGTTCAGGACTATGACAGTATAGGCGTTTCTTCATCTGTAAATTATACAGACAGTATTGAGGTTTGGGTGCCTACGGGAAGGGATCAGGCGCAAATAATAAGAAATCTTGCCGACGCAGGCTTTGCAAAAAATCATAAGGTTCAGGTTAATTTAAAGCTTGTTTCGGCTTCTAATATATTGCCTTCTGTAATTTCGGGCGACGCACCCGATGTATATCTTACCGCAACAGGCAATGTTCCCATAGATTTTGCCCTTCGCAGGGCAATACTGCCGCTTAATGATTTTAATGATTTTGACGAGGTGAGCAAGCGGTTTGCTTCGGCTTCATTGGTTCCGTACAGCTATAATAACCGAACATACGCTTTACCGGAGACCATGACCTTCCCGATGTTTTTTTACCGCACGGATATATTTGAGGAGCTTAAAATATCCGTGCCCGAAACGTGGGACGAGTTTATGAAGATAATTCCTGTTGTTCAAAGCAAAAATATGAATATAGGGGTGGATATAAATATATTTTATATCCTGCTTTATCACTACGGCGGAAGCGTATATACGGAAGATTTTAAGGCTTCGGGACTCTCGTCGGACGCCGCGCTTACCGCGTTCAGCGAATATACCGAATTATTTACTCTTTACAGATTGCCCGTATCCTTTGATTTTGCCAACCGATTCAGGACGGGGGAAATGCCCTGCGGTATTGTTAACTATACTATGTATAACCAGCTTGCGGTTTTTGCGCCGGAAATCAAGGGTCAATGGACGTTCGTTCCGGTTCCGGGCTTCAGGCAGGAGGACGGAAGCGTTAAGCATATTTCCATAGCCGAAGGCAACGGCTGTATGATTATGTCAAGCACAAAAAAGCCGGAGCTTGCATGGGAATTTTTAAAGTGGTGGACCGATGAAGAAACCCAAAGCGAATACGGACTTTCCATGGAAAGCTTACTGGGAGAATCCGCCAAGCAGCCGACGGCAAACATAAATGCTCTGACAAAAATGAAGTGGAATTCAACGCAGTATACTAACCTTATCCGCCAGATAGAAGAGCTTGAGGCTGTTCCTAATGTGCCGGGCGGCTCATATTATACTCCACGCATATTAAGCTTTGCCTTTCAAAAGGTATATAATAAAAGCCTTAACCCCGAAAGCACGCTTAAGGATTATATGCCCGAACTGAACAACGAAATTGAACGTAAATATAATGAGTTTTTTAAATAGACGGCAGGGAGGACCACCAGCTTGAAACAAAAAAGAATTAAATATCAAAGTGACGGAATGACCTTTTGGGGATTTGTGCTTCCTTATCTGTCTCTTTTTCTTGTTTTTACCGTTTTACCTGTTTTAATATCGATTTTCTTCAGCTTTACCTCTTTTAACGCTTTAGAAAAGCCCTCGTTTGTAGGTATGGATAATTACATAAGAATGTTTTTGCAGGATTCGGTGTTTCTTATCGCGTTGAAAAACACGCTTATTATTGCTGTTATAACCGGTCCCGTAAGCTATTTGCTTTGCCTTATACTTGCGTGGTTTATTAACGAGCTTTCCCCTAAAATGCGCGCTTTTGTAACGCTGATATTTTACGCTCCCTCTATTTCGGGTAATGCATACCTTATTTGGAAATTGATATTCAGCTCTGATGAATACGGATATATGAATAGTGTACTGATGAACCTGGGAATTATAAAGGCGCCTGTCTTATGGCTTACAAATACGGATTATATGTTGGGTATTGTTATTCTTGTATCCGTTTGGGGCAGCTTCGGAACGAGCTTTCTTTCCTTTATAGCGGGCTTTCAGGGTATTGACCGTTCTTATTATGAAGCAGGCGCGGTGGACGGTATACGCAACCGCTGGCAGGAATTGTGGTTTATAACTCTTCCGCTTATTCGGCCTCAAATGCTGTTCAGCGCGGTAATGAGTATTACTTCGGCATTCGGCGTAGGTACGGTTGTTACGGACCTTTGCGGAAACCCCTCTACCGAATATGCGGCGCATACAATTCTTAACCATCTTTCCGATTACGGCGGAACGCGCTTTGAAATGGGTTATGCTTCAGCAATAGCGACCTTCCTGTTTATGTTAATGGTAGGCTCTAATTTTATTATTAAACGATTGATAGCAAAGGTAGGCGAATCGCAATGTCAAGGCTGAGAACAGGACGAAATATAAATCGGCCGTTTATTGAAACCTTAGCTATAAATATTTTTCTTATTCTTTTGGGTGTGTTTATGGCGCTTCCGCTTGTTTATGCTGTTTCAAGCTCGCTTAAGCCTCTTGATGAAATATGGATGTTTCCCCCGAAATTTTTTGTAAGAAACCCAACCTTAAAAAACTTTAAGGACCTTCTTTCCCTTATGGGCGACTCTTGGGTGCCTTTTTCAAGATGCGTGTTTAATACTGTTTTTGTAGCCGTTGCAGGTACGGCGGGAAATGTAATTCTTTCTTCTATGTGCGCTTACGGGCTTGCAAAGCTTAAGCATCCGCTTAAAAATAAAATTTTTAATTTAATTGTATTGGCGCTTATGTTTAACGGAACCGTAACCGCAATTCCGAACTTTCTTATTTTATCTAAGCTGCACCTTGTAGACTCCTATTTGGCTTTAATTCTGCCTGCCTTTGCCACGCCGCTGGGGCTGTATCTTATGAAGCAGTTTATTGAGCAAATAATTCCCGATTCTCTGCTTGAGGCGGCGCGTATAGACGGCAGCAGTGAATTCAGGACATTTTATACCATAGTTATGCCTCTTGTAAAATCGGCATGGCTTACTCTTATTATATTCAGCTTTCAAAGCCTTTGGAATTTGGGTACGACAAATCTTATTCAAAGCGAGCATCTTAAAACGGTCAATTATGCGCTTTCTCAAATTGTTTCGGCGGGCATTTCAAGAACAGGCACCGCGTCTGCCGCTACGGTGGTTATGATGATTATACCCATTTTAGTGTTCGTTTTTTCACAAAGCAACGTTGTTGAAAGTATGGCGACCTCCGGTATGAAGGATTAAATGAAGGAGATGTATACCGAATGAAAAAAATATTAAAATATATCTCCGTAATAACGGCTTTTTTATCGTTAAGCGTAATGCTTTCTTTAACTGCGCACGCTGAAAATTATACCACCTACACGTACTCTTACGACGCAAGATATCAGGTATCCCCGGACGCCTTTACGGCAGAAGGCGAGTATTCGGTATTTGATAATATCGCGCTTAAAAAGCCGTCGGACATTGTTTGTGATTCAAACGGCAGAATAATAATTTCCGATACGGGAAATAACCGTATAGTTATTTCAAAAGCGGATTTTTCCGGCGCGGTATCCGTTTACGGTTATATTCATAACGGCAAAGCCGTGAATTTTTCGGAGCCTGCGGGTATTTGCACAACCGAAAACGGTCTTATATATATTGCGGATACGGGGAATTCCGTTATAGTTATCCTTAATTCCGACGGCTCTACGTATTCGGTTTTTGATCATACGCCAACATCGGCGCAGCTCGGCGGTTTTGCGTATACGCCCGTTGCAGTCGGGGTTGACAGCCTTGAGAGGGTATTTATACTTTCGCGGGATACGCCCGGTATAATCCTTATGGACAAAAACGGTGAGTTTCAGGGCGTTATCGGCGCTCAGGATGTAACGGTGGATTTTTCCGATTATATTTGGCGTATGTTTATGACGCGCGAGCAAATAATGAATTCAAAGCAATATGTACCTATTACATATAACAATTTTTTTATTGACAGTAAGGGCTTTATTTACGTTACGTCCTATGTTGAGGACGGATACGCTTTAATGCAGGCTGTAAACGGCAGAAACAGTTCTTCCGACGTTCTTCCTGTAAGAAAGCTTACATCTGACGGTACAGACGTTCTTAAGCGCAACGGTTTTTTCCCTCCTGTGGGTGATGTGAATTTTAAAATAAGCTCTAAAACCGATACAAATGCAAAAACTCATTCCTCTATTTCGGCGGTTACTGTCAGGGACAACGGTATTTACAGCCTTGCGGACAGCAAATACGGCAAGATATTCACATACGACGAAGACGGAAATCTTTTATATGTATTCGGCGGAAACGGCTCTAAAACGGGGCTGTTTGAAAATCTTATTTCAATAAGCTACGGTAATACCGATTTGTTTGCATTAGATAACGGCAGGGGAAGCGTTACCCTTTTTAAAATGACCGAATACGGAAAAATGCTTGATGAAACCGTAATACTCGAACAGGCTCACAAATACAGCGAATTAAATAGCCTATGGAGTAAGATACTTGAAAAAAACAATAATTTTGACCTTGCATATTACAGCATAGGTAAGAATTATCTTGAGCAAAAGGATTATTCCTCTGCAATGGAATGCTTCAGGCTTATAAACAATACAACATACTATTCAAAAGCATTGCAGGGAAAACGCGAAGAAATTTTGAACAAATGGTTCTTGCTGGTTCCGGTTATTATGGCGTTAGCCGCCGCTGCCGCCGTTAAGCTTTTCGGTGCGGCGAAAAAATATAACCTTTCTGAACGTTACAATAAGAGCCGGCGAGGGTTAAAAAGCCATTTGGTGTATTCGGCAGAGGTGATATTCCATCCCTTTGAAGGGTTTTCGGATATAAAGACGGAAGGCCGCGGCGGAACACTTGCGGCAACAATTATATTTGCCGCCGCCGTTATAACCCTGCTTATAAACAATCTTTTTTCGGGATATCTGTTTAATAAGGGTATATCCGACGCTTTGGGAATAATATCGTCCCTTGGAAATCTTCTGGTTCCTTTTTTCCTTTATATGCTTTCTAACTGGTGCCTTACATCTTTGATGGACGGTAAGGGCAATATGAAACAAATATATACCACAATGTGTTATTCCCTTGTTCCGATTATTATTTTATTGAATGTTTCTACCGTTTTAAGCCATTTTTTGGTGATAGAGGAGGCTGCCTTCGTTACAACGATATCAACAGCCGCTTATCTTTGGACGGTTATACTCATCTTTTTCGGAACTATGACTATTCACGATTACGGGCTGGGCAAAAACATTATTGTTACTGTTCTCGGTATAGTCGGTATTGCGGTAATGCTTTTCATTATTCTGCTTTTTGCAAATGTTATCGGAAAGGTTACCACCTTTATTGTTAACATTTATAATGAAATTTCTTTCAGACTGTGAGGTGCGGCAGCGATGAATAAAAAAATATTTTTTAAATTTTTATGCTTTATTTTAATAATGTGCTGTACCTTAAGCCTTTCATTTGATACATATGCAAACGGCGATGTAAGCGGCGGCTATACGGAATTTGTAGGTGAAAGCGGAATTGTAGAACTGAATTATCAAAGCAATGCAGATATGCTTTCGGATATGCAGCTTGTTTGCAAAAAGGGCGATTTTGAGCTTTATTTTGACCCCTGTTCGCTTTTCTTTGCCGTGAAAAGCGTTTCAACCGGCAGAATTTTCACATCAAATCCTTATAACGCCTCGGCTGCTGCCGATAATACAAGCGCATTATATTCTCAGCTCAGCTTAAGCTACGGAAATAATGTTGACAAGATTACGTCGACCCTTTGGTCGTATGACGATTCGGTTAAGCTGAAGCAGTTTAAGGTATTTAAGAATGACGACGGGGTTAAGGTGGCTTATTCTATCGGCAAGGATCCTGCGGCGTCAATTCTGCCCGAAATTTTAAGCGAAAAAACATTCGTCGGTGTTTTGGAATCGCTTTCGGGGCTTGCCGCCACACAAACAAAATTCCTTTATACCGAATACACAAACAAAGCCGAGCTGCCGGAAAAATTCAAGGACGTTTCGGTAAACGGTACGGTTTATATAATCAATCAGAATTTATCTGCCTCGGAAAGAGAACGCCTTGAAAATAATTTTGCAGAAGCAAAGTTTACTCTAAAGGACCTTAATGACGAATATAAAAGGCTTAACTATTCGGCAAGTCTTTCGGTCACGCCTAACTTTAAGGTTAACGTTTATTATAAGCTTACGGAAAAGGGCCTGTCTGTAACGGTGCCTGCCGATGAAATTGAATTTGACAGGGAAACATATTATTTGCTTGATATAAGCTTGCTTCGCTATTTTGCCGCGGAAGCCTATTCCGGAAACAACGGATTTTTGCTTTTGCCCGACGGCAGCGGGGCTGTTGTGAATTTTTCTAAGGAGCCTTCGGGAGTATCGCAAATTAAAAACGAGCTTTACGGTACCGATTACGGTATAACGCTTCCCGACGAGCCCTCAACCGATAAGCCCTGGTATTTGCCCGTATTCGGTTTGTCAAACGGAAACGGCGCGGTTGTAGGTATTGTGGAGGACGGTTCGGGCCTTGTTTCGCTTTGTTTCGATACTGCCGGCGGTATAGGCAGTTATTACACCGCATACCCGATACTTACATATGCAAAATCAGAGGTTGTTACGACCGAGGCTAAGGTATATTCCGCGTATTCTACCAATAATACTCTTAAAATTGACAAAAACTTTTATAAAGGAAATTTCACCGTTAATTATAATTTACTGTGTAAGGATAATA
This sequence comes from Ruminococcaceae bacterium UBA5891, assembly GCA_002431945.1. Lineage (GTDB taxonomy): Bacteria > Bacillota > Clostridia > Oscillospirales > Acutalibacteraceae > UBA737. The sequence continues at coordinate 162,797 of DJET01000014.1, forward strand.
TCGGGTATTATGATATGGCTCTTGTTTGCAGAAATTATTATTTTAAAAGCAATGATAATTACACACAGAAGCCGTTGGCGTTAAGTGTAGAAACCATCGGTGCGGTCAGCTACCCCGATACTTTTTTGGGCGTTCCGTATACCGCGACAGCGGGAATTACCACATATGCCCAAAATGCGGAAATTTTAGAAACGCTCAAATCAAAGGGTGTAAACGATATCAGCTTTTATATTTCCGCATGGCGTAAGGGCGGGTTTGACTGCGGCGTTCCGGTCTCGTTTGACGCGGAAAAAAAGCTTGGGAATAAAAAAGAGCTTAAAAGCTTTTTTGAGCTTTGCAAAAGCAACGGATTTAACGCCTTTGCGAATATCAGCTTTTCTTTCGCTTCAAGGGATAAATGGTTTGACGGCTTTTCCGCCGCAAATGATACCGTAAAGCTTTTAACGGCAAAGATCGGCGGTAAAATGATAATTCGTCCCGATTTAAACCAATATGACAGGGATACGTTTATGTATGCGATATCTCCCGCCAAGTACTCGTCATATTTCGGCAAATTTGTTTTGAGTGCCGCAAAAAACAATATTTCGTCTTTTGCGGTTGCGGATACAGGCAATTCTTTAAACTCTACATACAGAAAAAATAAATCATATAACCGCGAGCAGACGCTGGACGTTATTGTAAGCGTACTTAAAAAGGCTTCTGAAAGCACTTCGCTGTCGTTCAGCGGTGCAAACGCGTATGTGCTTGGTTTTGCCTCCGAGCTTACCGATATTCCGATCACCGATTCGTCCCTTAAGGGTATAAGCTACGATATACCGTTTATTCAGCTTGTTTGCTACGGGAATGTTCCGTATTCTTCGCCTGAGCTTAATTCCGAAAACGATACTAAGCTTGCACTGTTAAAGTGCATTTCGTCGGTCAGCTCTCCTAAGCTTGTTTTGGGTATGCAGAATATGGATAAAATCAAGCTGTCAAATTATACACAGTTTAATTCCGTTTCCTTTGAAACAAGGGCGGCTGATTGCGAGAGTATTTATAAGTATGTCAATAACGCATTCAAGGACGTTCTCGGAGCAAGGCTTATAAACCACGATACCGTTACCGACGGCGTTACGCGTTTGGATTTTTCCGGCGGCATATCAATATACGTTAATGCAACACAGGCTGATTATACGGTCGGCGGCGTAACGGTATCAGCTATGGATTATGCAGTATTAAAACAGGGGGAAACAAATGAATAGGAAATCTAAATTAAACAGTAAATATCAGCCGATAGCCTATGCTTTTGTTGCGCCCTTTATTCTCGGCACCGTAACGTTTTTTATTTATGCGCTCACCGTTTCCCTGCAATTCAGTTTTGCGGCGGTAAGTACGGGCAGTTCTTCTTATGAGCTTAATTATGTGGGCTTTAACAACTATAAATATGCATTTTTAACCGATACGCAGTTTGTAAGGCGAATGGTGACAAGCCTTATCGAATTGGTGACAAACACGCCGATAATCTTGATTTTCAGTTTGTTTACGGCGGTTTTGCTTAATCAGAATATGCCGGGCAGAACGTTTTTCAGAGCGGTATTTTTCTTGCCTGTTATTGTTGCAACGGGTATTATTGCCGACGCCGACGCGAACAATACGGTTTTGCAGGTTCTCAGCAGCTCCTCGGCGATAGATACGGGCATGGCGGCTCGTACGGCTTTTCTTTCAAGCGAGGCTATAACCGAGTTCTTCGGCAGCTTGAATTTCAGTCCTACGCTGATAGGCTACGTAACATCGGCTGTTGATAATATTATCAATGTAATAGATAAATCCGGCGTGCAGATAATAATATTTTTGGCGGGGCTTCAAAGCATATCGCCGTCTATATACGAATATGCAAAAACCGAAGGCGCAACCGGCTGGGATATTTTCTGGAAGATTACCGTTCCGCTTATTTCGCCCATAATGCTTGTAAATCTTTTTTATACGGTTGTTGACTATACAACAGGCAAAAACAGTATTCTTTCATATGTAAGCAGCCTTAGCTTTACAAACGCTAAATTCGGCGAGGCTTCGGCTATGGCTTGGATATTCCTTTTGGCAGTAATGCTGATACTGCTTATAACTGCGGGAATTATTATGCTTTGTGTCAAAAAAGGCAACAGAAAGGGGTAAGGATATGGACTCAAAAAGAACCCGTAATATTACACGCGGCTTGTTTTATAAGATTTTTTGGTATGCGCTGCTTATCGGTCTTGCTTTTATTATCCTGTATCCCTTTATTGTAAAGCTGTCTTCTATGTTTATGTCTATGGCCGATACATACGATGATACCGTTGCGCTTATTCCTAAAAATCCGACTCTTGATAATATAATATATGTATTCAGGAATACGCCGCTTACCAAGGCATATTTCAACACGTGTTTTAACTCTCTGCTTTGTGCGGTACTGTCAACCGTTACGGCTGTGTCTGTCGGATACGGTCTTGCAAAATTCAATTTTATCGGCAAAAGAATATTGCTGGCGGTTGTGCTGCTGTCGCTGCTTATTCCCTTTTCAACAATTATGGTGCCGACCTATATGTATTTCAGGTATTTCGACTTTTTCGGCATTATAAGGCTGATAACAGGTTCGTCTGTTTCTACGGTAAATACTCCTTTTCCGCTTTGGTTTTTGGCTTTTGCGGGCTTCGGATTCAGAGGCGGGTTGTATATTCTTATAATCAGACAGGCATTTTGCGGATTGCCCAAGGAATTGGACGAGGCGGGAATGGTGGACGGTGCGAATTATTTTCGGCTGTTTATTAACATAAATGTGCCGCTTGTACGTTCAATGGCGTTTGTTGTATTTATTCTTTCATTTGCGTGGCAATGGACAGACTCGCTTTATAATAATCTGCTGCTGCCTACATACGAGCATTTTCCGAGGGTATTAACGCTTATTTCCGCAAAAAATGAGACCTCGCTCGGTTCGGGCACATATGTTGTAAGTATTTTAAGCAATACTGCGCTTTTACTTATAATAATACCGTTGCTTGTTGTATTTGTTATTTCACAGAAACAGCTTGTTCAGGGAATTGAACGGGCGGGACTTGTGGGGTAGCTTGAATTTACGAAAGGTTAAAAAATATGAATTTGATTGAAAAAAGCAAAAGCTTTAATACCGACTGTTATTTTTGTACCTGGCTGACGCAAATGTTGGGGCGTTCAAGGGAAGACCAATTAACAAGTGAAAAACAACCCCGTGATTATATGACCGAAGAGCTTTTGTTCGGAAAAAACGGCATTGCCGAAGTTTATCCCGACATAAAAAAAGAGCTTATTTTCCTTTTAGATGACGGCTGGGACGTGGGATACAATCTTCATATGGGGCGCAACCGCGATAAATTCGGTTCGCTTGTTGTAAACGACGAGCGTTTCCCCTCCTGCACGGGTTCGCCCGTGAAAAGACTGAAGAAGCTTAACAGCCTTGTTAAAGAAAGGGGCTGGAAGGGGCTTGGTCTTTGGATATGCGCTAATGCCTGCGGCGAAACCGTAAAAGAGCGCTTAAATACCGACGAAGCCCGTAAATACTGGCGGGAACGCGTCGGCTGGTGCAGGGAAGCGGGGATATTATATTGGAAGGTTGACTGGGGCCACTATGAACGCAGCGAGGCCTTCCGCAGAATGTTGGACGAAATTGCAAAGGAAGAATATCCGCAGCTGATTATTGAACATGCCGGATGTGTTCAGCCGTTAAACGGCGTTGAAATAAACAACCCTCATTCAAATGATTCCGGCCGTTTTTCGGAATGGAACAACGAGCATTTGCATTGGTTAAGCATTATTAGGTTCGCAAGGGTTTTCAGAACCTATGACGTAATAAATCAGCTTGCGGTTCCCACAACGCTTGACCGAGTATACAATACTCTTCGTCTCGGATATGAAAACGATACTGCAAACTGTATTCTTAACTGTGAGGACGAAATGTATATAGGGGCGGCATTAGGCTTAAGCTTAGGTATTATGCGCTCGGAAAAATGGCGCCCGGCCTTGCCTGACATACAGGATCCTACCGAATACCGCAACCGTATAACAGAGGTTTACCGCGCTATGAACTGGATGCTTTATTTTGCTCCGCCTATGGGCGTAAACGAGGCTTCCGTATCAGCCTCTGAGGAACGGCTTACAGCTTCACATAACTGTGACGACAAAATTTTTTCCGGAAAATATTCCGGAAAAACGGTAATGCAAAGCGCGCCGGCAATTATCACAAGAGGCTGCGTTTTACCGAGGGTGAAATATACCGAGGACGAAAAGCCTTACATTATTGCCTCAAGAAACAAAACGGGCGCTTATTCGGTCGCCTCTCTATACCGTAAATACGGTCAGAGCCGGTATCGCACACCGCTTGCCGAAACCGCCTTGTTTATTGACGATCCGAGCGCTGTTATCGGGGTATTCGGCTACCACGGCAGTATAACGCTTGAATATCCTTTAAGCATACTTAACTATCGTGTGTTTATGCAAGATCTGGCATTAAATGCCGCAGAGGAAATTACAGACTGCGTGGATATTCGTGATAACAGAATCGTAATTGACGGCAAAATTATAAACAGAATCGGCAGATCCGCCAATGCGGGCAAGGATATTTCCGAGCCGGGTGTTGTAATAAAGTTAGTGTATCGACAAAATTAAAGCGAGGAAAACAATTTGAAAAAAATATTTATTGTTCCGCATTCGCACTGGGACCGTGAGTGGTATATGCCTTTTGAATCACACCGTATGCGGCTGGTTGAACTTATAGACAATATAATTGAGCTTATGGAAGCTGATAACGACTATTGTTATTATCATTTAGACGGTCAGACCATCGCTGTTGAGGATTACCTTGAAATAAGGCCTCAAAACCGCGAACGGCTGATGAAGCTTATCAGGGAAAATAAGATTCAGATAGGTCCTTGGTATGTTTTGCAGGACGAATTCCTTATCGACGGTGAAAGCAATATCCGCAACCTTATGACCGGAATCGGTTATTGCAGGGCAAACGGCGTCGAGCCGTTAATGTGCGGGTACTTGCCTGACGCTTTCGGCAATATATCGCAGATGCCGCAAATTCTTAACGGCTTCGGAATCGATAACGCTGTTTTCGGCCGCGGCATAGGAAGAATACTTTGCGACAATATGCCCGATAAAGACAACGGAGCTGAGGTTACGGAGTATATTTGGTCCTCGCCCGACGGTTCTTCCGTTATCGGAATTAAATTTTTAGGTTGGTACAATAACGGAGCCGAATTGCCCGAAGACGCCGTTTCTCTTAAAAAACGCCTTCAAAATATAATCGCTTATTCAGACAGGGTTTGTAAAACGCCTCTTGTTCTGCTTATGAACGGCAGTGATCATCAGCCGCTGCAAAAAAATCTTTCCGATGTAATTAAAACGGCAGGGAAGCTTTTTCCGGATATAACCGCCGTACAAAGCGGTCTTAAAGAATATATTGCGGCAATAAGGGAATATTCCGAAGCGTTTATTCATGTTTCCGGTGAAATGATAAGCCAAAACACGGTCGGATACAGAAATCTTATAAACACCGCTTCTACACATATTCCGCTTAAGCAGCGTAATCATACCGTTCAAAATCTTCTGATTACCAAGAGCGAGCCGATAAACGTTATGTCATGGCTTGCGGGCGACGTTATGCGCAGGGATGAGCTTGCGTATGCATGGAAAACCCTTATGAAAAACCATCCGCACGATTCTATCTGCACCTGCTCATGTGATGAGGTTGCAGGTGAAATGGCGGTAAGATTCAATAAATCTCAGCAGGTATCGGAATACATTGCGGCAGAGGCTGCAAAATATATCACAGACAGAATTTCCCTTGCACACGAAAAGAATATCTGTGTGTTTCACGGATATCCTTATTCGGAAGCAGTGGCTGTTACCGCAGAGCTTCACTACAACGGGGAAAAGGATATATCCGCGCTTGCTGTTTACGATATTAACGGACATAGGATTCCCGCCGAATTTAAATATCTCGGCAAACAATTCAGATATACATTACCTAAAGACAGCTTCAGAAAAAGCGGCAGACCGCATATATATACCGTTCGTTTTCTCTGCAGGCTTTCGGGCATAGGCTATACCTCGTTCTATATAGATGAAACCGATGAGCAGGAGCAGCCGCTGATCACCGTTAACAATAACGGCGCCGAAAACGAATTTATATCCTTTACTTTAAATCCCGACGGTACATTTAATGTAACGGAAAAACAAAGCGGACACACATTTGAGCGTATGAACCGCTATGAGGACCTCGGAGATAAGGGAGACTCTTATAATTTTGAAGCGGTAGCCGGCGACAGACCCGTTTATTGCAATAAAAACGCGGATATATCTATTGACTCACGCAGCACGTTCGAGATAACGTACAAAATCGTATCCCGTATGGATATACCTGAGCATCTCGACGGTGAAAAGCGTTCTGCGGAAACGGCTGCTCACGATATAACTACCTATGTTACTCTTTCGGCGCACAGCCGTGTGCTGAAAATACATACGGAGCTTGAAAACAAATCGGAAAACCACAGGCTGCGTGCTGTCTTCCCCTGCGGGATAGAAAGTACGACCGATATTGCAGACGGTCAGTTTGACGTTTTGAACCGTCCGGTTATCCCTTGTTCAATTTGGGAAAATCCCGAAAATCCTCAGCGCTGCCGAGCTTTTTTCGGAATTAAAGACGGCGTAAAGGGCGCCCTTGTTGCAACAAGGGGTCTTCACGAGTATGAGGTAATGCGGCACAGCGAAAACGCTTTGGCTCTTACACTTTTGCGTGCAGTCGGCGAAATGGGAGACTGGGGTGATTTCCCTACGCCCGATATGCAGCTTAAGCGTAAGCTTTGCCTTGATTATTCTTTTATTCCGTTTGCGGCAGAGGAGCTGTCGGCAGCTTATTCGGCTGCATATGATTTTTATTACGGCGAACCTGCCGCATTGCAGTACGGCGCTCATACAGGAAATCTGCCCGCAAGCAAAGCTTTAGTTGATATATCGGGCGAATATATCGGCTTTTCCTGCTTTAAGCCCTCCGAGGACGGCAGCGGCGTAATTTTAAGATTATATAACACAAGCGATTGCGAACAGGACTGGACGGTCAGCGCAGATAATGAATTTGCAGGCGCGGCGCTTGTTGATTTAGCGGAAAAAACAGAGCTTGATAAAATCGGGGGCAAAATTAAGGCCGCTCCGAAAAAGATATATACTGTCAAATTATCATCTTAGTATCCGTTGCTCCTGTAATTACGGCTTTTTTCGGTATATATGCGCTTTGAACAGGCGGCTTTTACGGGAGAACGGTTAAATAAAAGCATTTATGGTGATATATTATGAAAAACATATTAAACGGGTACGTATCTGTAACTGATTTCGGCGCCGAAAACGACGGAAAAGCATTATGTACCGAAGCGGTGCAGTCGGCAATAGACGCCTGCTCGCAAAACGGAAAAACATTATGCTTTCCTGCAGGCGAATACTTGCTGGGTACGGTTTATCTTAAAAATAATACGTATGTTCATCTGGCGGCGGGCGCTACCATTCTCGGAAGCGAAAATACAAGGGAACATTTTGCTCCTGACGAATACCGCGAAAAACCGCTGTTTCAGGACGCGTCGCACAGTTATTACGATCACAGCCTTTTTGTGGCAAAGAATTGCGAAAATATAGTTTTTTCGGGCTTCGGAACAATTGATATGCAATCCGCCTGGGAAATGGATGACAGGGATTTCGGTAAAAACTGTATCGATCGCAGACGCGGAGTAAAAACCATGACGTTTGTTGAATGCAGGAATGTTGTTATTACGGATCTTAATCTGCTTAATTCTACGGATTTAACGCTTTACCTTTTAGGGTGTACCGATGTTCGTGTAAGCGGTTTGAATATTGTGGGGCATATTGACGGCATAAGCCCTGATTGCTGTAAGAACGTAACAATTTCCGACTGCTCTGTTAAGACCGGCGACGACGGCATAGTGATCAAAAGCTCTTACTCGCTGCTGAGACATCAGCTGTGTGAAAATATTACCGTTACCAACTGTATTGTGTCCAGCAGATGCAGCGCTGTTAAATTCGGTACAGAGTCTAATTGCGGGTACAGAAATATAGCAATTTCCAACTGCGTTATCGAAAATACCCGTCTCAGCGGTCTTGCGCTCGAAATAGCCGACGGCGGAATAATGGAAAATATAGTTGTTTCAAATATTACTATGCGTAATGTGGGAACACCGCTGTTTATAGTTTTATGCAACCGCGGCAGAGGTCCGAAGCTTACCGAAAACGGTATTGTAAGAAACATTTTTATAAGCAATCTTATTGCCACAGGTCCGTATGAGCCGTGGGAAGCGTGTATTCACGACTATTATAATCAGTATACCTTACAGAAGCCCGAACCGATTACGTGTTCAATAGCGGGACTGCGCGATCAAAAGATTAAAAATGTAGTGCTTTCAAATGTGTATATAGAAGTGCCGGGCGGCGAAACAGACGATATGAAGGATCACACCGTCCCCGACAATGAAAAAAATTATCCCGAAAACTGTATGTACGGTAAACTGCCTGCCTACGGTCTTTTTTGCAGACACTGCGAGGGATTAACGCTTCAAAACGTAAAATTCAAAGCATTGTCGGCAGACAGCCGCAAGGCAATAATTCTTGAAGATGCCGAATTGGCGGAGGTTTAATCTGTAATTATCGGTTTTTTTCATTTTTTCTTTGGCTTTATAATGAGCTGACTTTTAATTATTTGCCGCTTTTACTTGACAACCTATCGTTCGGTAGGTATAATAATACTGTCGGCGGTAGGGGGCGATGGAATGGAAAAGTGCAGTACAAAGCGGAAAATTCTGAAAACGGCTTTGGATATGTTCTCGCAGCAGGGCTATGAGGCAACCTCTGTTTCTCAGATAGCAGACGCGGTAGGTATTCGCAAGGCGTCTGTATACAGCCATTTCGGCAGTAAGCAGGAAATTTTGGACGAGCTGGTGAAAATCGGGCTTGAAGAGTACGGCAGGCATTCGGTTTTTGCGCGGGCGGATTGGGACGATCCTGCCTTTACAAAAGAAATGCAAAGCATTACCTTTGAAGAAGTATTGCAGATGATATTAGGACATGTCCGCTATATTCTGCACGATCCGCAGATCAGCAAATCACGCAGAATGCTTACGATTGAGCAATTCAGAAATCCAAAGCTTAAGGAATTACAGACCAAACAGAATTATACAGATGTAATGGGCTATTTTACGGGGCTTACAAGGTTTCTTATCCGTTGCGGAAGGCTTATGGACGGCGACCCTGAGATTACGGCGGCGCAATTGTGCCTGCCCGTTTCGGTTTGGATAAATCTTTGCGACCGTGAGCCGCAGCGCGAGGACGAAGTGATGGGACTTATTGAACGGCATATCCGTCGGTTTTTTAAGATGTACGGAACCGCCGCCTTATTAACGGGAGCGGAAACAAAATGAACTACATAAAAATAACAAAAGAGAATATTGATACGGAGCATATCTGCTGCGCTATGTCGGGCAAGCAGAGCCTTACTAAAAAGGAATGGCTGAAGCAACGGCTTGACGAGGGGCTTGTTTTTTATCGCAGCGAGGAACGCGGCAAGTGCTTTATCGAGTATATTCCTGCGGAAAATGCGTGGGTGCCTATCAGGGCGGAGGGTTATATTTATATAAACTGCCTTTGGGTTGCAGGCTCTTTTAAGGGCCACGGTTATTCAAACGACTTGCTGAACGAGTGTATACGCGACGCAAGGAATAAGTGCAAAAAGGGCGTTTGTATACTTTCGGCTGAAGGCAGAAAACGCGAGTTTCTTGCCGACCCGAAGTTTTTGGCGCACATGGGGTTTGAGGTTGCCGATGTTTCTGACTGCGGAATAAATTTAATGTATCTGCCGTTTGAGCCGAACGCCGCAATACCTCGTTTTAAAGAGTGCGCCAAGCACCCGAAAACAGAAGAAAAAGGCTTTGTGCTGTATTATACCGATCAGTGCCCGTTTACCTATTATTGGGTGCCGCGGGTGCAAACGGCGGCAAATGAGCACGGTATTCCGCTTAAGGTTATTCATATAACAAGCAGGGGAAACGCCCAAAACGTTCCGGCTCCGGTTACAACCTATGCTTTATTCCGTGACGGAAAGTTTGTAACGCAGGCGATACAGTCCGATAAAAAATTTCTGCAGCTTGCAGGCGTTAAGATATAGCGATTTTTAAGTATTGCGGCGTGTGCTGACATAGGCGCATGGCGCAATTTATTCGGTCCTATACCTACCGAACGATAGGTTGCTTGGAGGACGGATTATTAAGAAACAGGAGATGCAGAGATGAACGCAGTTTTGGATTTTATCAAAGCCGCCGCGCCGTACGCGGCGGCAGGCACGGCATTGGTATTTTGCTTGGTATGCTTGTCGGTCTTGCAGTCGGGGCGTGTTTTCAAAAAAAGTCTTGACAAGTAACCGTTCGGTTGCTATAATTAAGGTAACCGAACGGTTACAAAAGACTTTGGGAGTAAAATTATGGCAGGGGATACAAAGGAACGCATTTTAGAGACCGCGCTTGAGCTGTTTGCCCAAAGCGGTTATTTGGGAACGTCTATGAACGATATTGCAGGGAAGCTCGGAATTACAAAGGGCGCCTTGTATAAGCACTATACAAGCAAGCAGGAGATATTAGACAGTATTGTTGAAAGAATGAATAAAAACGACTATGAACGCGCCGAGGAATACGAAATGCCCGAAACGGAACCGAACGGCTTTGCAGAGGCCTATATGCGCACGCCGATCGAAAAGATCCGCGCATACAGTATGGCGCAGTTTGACCACTGGACAAAGGAGCGTTTTTCCTCAAATTTCAGGAAAATGCTCACGCTTGAGCAATACCGTGATAAAGATATGTCACAGCTTTATCAGAATTATCTTGCTGCGGGGCCTGTCGAGTATATGGCGGCGGTTTTCAGAAAGCTTACGGACAGCGATGAGACGGCAATGCAGCTTGCGCTGGAGTTTTACGGGCCTATGTTTTTGCTTTACAGCGTTTACGACGGCGCGGCGGAAAAGGACAGTGTCGGGCTTTTGCTTCGCTCGCACATAGATCGGTTTATTGACAGAATAGGCCCCTGCCGCGGAAGGTAAGGTGAAAATTATGAATGACAGATCAGAAGAAAAGCATTGGGTTTTGTGCCCCGTGTGCGGGGCGAAAACCCGCTTGCAGCTTTTGCCGGAAACGGAATTAAAGGTGTTTCCGCTGTTTTGCCCGAAATGCAGGCGGGAAAGCATTGTGAATGTTAAAAATTTTATAACTGAAATTCAAAAAGCCGGACGCTGAGACGCAGTGCAATCAAAAAGGATTATGCGCTGCGTTTTATTTTTTTGAAAGGAAATATTTATGAAAGCAATTATTTATACCACACAAACCGGCAGTACAGAGCGATATGCAAAGCTGCTGGCGCACGAAACAGGGCTTCCGGCGTATACCCTTGCCGAAGCAAAAAAAGCGGTTTTGCCCGGCGGCAGCGTAATCTATCTCGGTTGGATTATGGCGGGCTGCATAAAGGGCTATGCCGCGGCGGCGCGCCGTTACAGCGTTTGCGCGGTATGCGGCGTAGGTATGGGGCAAACCGGAACACAGGAGGACAGTGTGCGTAAAAAAACGGCTGTTCCCGCAAATATTCCTTTATTTACCTTGCAGGGCAGCTTTAACGTTAAAAAGCTGCACGGCATATATCGCTTACTGATGGAAATTATGGTAAAAACAGCCGGCAGGGGCCTTGCCTCAAAGGAAAACCGCACACAAGAGGAAAACGATATGCTTGATATGATGCTGAACGGCGGCAAACGGGTAAGGTTTGAGAATTTAAGAGCCGTATTCAATTGGTATGTTTCGCAAAAACAAAAATCGGAGGAAGATTTATGAAAAAAACATTAACGCAAAGGCTTGGATTATTAGGCATTGTAAGCCTTCTTTCTTACACGGCGGCAGTAGTATTTTCGCCGATAGCCTATCCCGGCTACAACCGAATGGCGCAGGCGGTAAGCGACCTCAGCGCCGCCGACGCCCCGTCGCTTGCCCTTTGGAATCAGCTGAGCGCCTTTTACAATGCGTGCGAAATTGTTTGTGTAACCGTTGTATGTATCGGTATACAGGGGCAAAAGACAAAGCTTTTGCGCGCGGGGATATATCTGTTTGCCGTTATGGAGTGGATTTCGGCGGTGGGGTATCGTATGTTTCCGCTTTCAACCGGCGGCTATGCGGGTGAATTTCAGGATATTATGCATATGGTTACCACAGGCTTGGTGGTACTGCTGTCTATTGCATCGCTGACGGTTATCATCGTTTCGGGAGCGAAAGACAGGCGCTGCCGTTCTTACGGGGTGTGCGCCGCAGCCGCGCTTGGAATGATGCTTGTAGGCGCAGTGGGTATGAAAATTGTACCCGCCGCATACTTCGGCGTTGTTGAGCGCTTCAGCGTGTTTGCCGCAACGGGCTTTAATGCGGCGCTTGGTATCCACCTGTTTTGTTCTAAGCCCTAAAATAAATATTGCAAAGGAGAATTTACTGTGTTAAATGATAATATTACCATTCGCCTTGAAAAAGAGGCGGATTACAGAAATACCGAAAATCTTACGCGCGAAGCGTTTTGGAACGTATACCGTCCCGGCTGTACGGAGCATTATGTACTGCACTGCTATCGGGACGATCCTGCTTTTGTGCCTGAGCTTGATTTTGTTATGGAGCTTAACGGCGAGCTTATAGGTCAGGTTATTTATGTGCGCTCGGAAATCGAGTGCGACGACGGGCGCAGGGTGCCGATTATGACCTTCGGCCCGATCGGAATAGCGCCTGCCTATAAGCGGCAGGGCTATGGCAAAAGACTGCTTGATTACTCTATGGAGCAGGCAAAGAAAATGGGTGCGGGAGCGCTTGCTATTACCGGCAACATTTTGTTTTACGGCAAGTCGGGCTTTGTAACGGCAAAAACAAAGGGAGTCCGCTATGCCGACGATCCGAATGCGGACTATTTCCTTATTAAAGAGATGACGCCCGGATTTTTAAACGGTATATCCGGCACTTATAAGGACCCCGAAGGGTATTTTGTCTGTGAAAAGGATCCCGCCGCGTTTGAACGGTTTGAAGCGGAGTTCCCTAAAAAGCAAAAGCTTAAGCTGCCCGGACAGCTGTTCTGAACCGAGAATAAGAAAAAGCTATATCTGTACGGAAAAATATTTTTGAAAAATTTGGATTTTCCTATTGACAAAGTGGGTAATGCGTGATATAATACTACCAACATATCGGATTGGTAGGTAAAATGATATGAAAAAAATATTGCTTTTAAAGTCGGTCACGCTCGGCCGATGTAACGCATAATAACGTACTGTATAAAATAATTTTTTAATTTTTAAAAAGGGAAGTAATTATTATGTCAAAAATATATACATCGGCAGATCAGCTTATAGGAAAAACCCCTCTGTTAGAGCTTACTCATATTGAAAAAAAGTATGCGCTTAAAGCAAAAATTCTTGCAAAGCTTGAATATTTTAATCCGGCAGGTTCTGTTAAGGACCGTATTGCAAAGGCTATGATAGACGAAGCCGAGCAAAGCGGAAAATTAACGCCCGATTCGGTAATTATCGAGCCTACCTCAGGCAACACCGGTATAGGTCTTGCTTCTGTTGCGGCGGCAAGGGGCTACCGAATTATCATTGTAATGCCGGAAACTATGTCGGTTGAGCGCCGCCAGCTTATGAAGGCCTACGGTGCCGAGCTTGTGCTTACGGACGGTACAAAGGGTATGAAGGGCGCTATTGCAAAGGCAGAGGAATTAAGCCGCGAGATACCGAACAGCTTTATTCCCGGTCAGTTTGTAAATCCGGCAAACCCCAAGGCGCATTTTGAAACCACGGGACCAGAAATTTACTCTGATACCGACGGAGAGGTTGATATATTTGTAGCCGGCGTGGGAACGGGCGGAACCGTTACGGGCGTAGGTGAATATTTAAAATCCAAAAAGCCCGGAGTAAAGGTTGTTGCGGTAGAGCCGGCAAGCTCCGCCGTTCTTTCAGGTCAGCCCTCCGGCGCTCATAAAATACAGGGAATAGGTGCAGGCTTTGTTCCCGATGTGCTTAACACCGCCGTTTATGACGAGATTATCAGGGTTTCGAACGAAGACGCCTTTGCGACAGGCAAGGAAATAGGCAAAAACGAGGGCGTGCTTGTGGGAATTTCATCGGGCGCCGCAGTATGGGCGGCGGCAGAGCTTGCAAAGCGCCCCGAAAACGAGGGCAAGACCATAGTTGTTCTTCTGCCCGATACAGGCGACAGATACCTTTCCACGCCGCTTTTTGCCGAATAAGCCATGACTATATCAACACGAGGAAGATACGCTTTAAGGGTAATGGCGGATTTGGCGGCGCACGGCAGCGACTTTATCCCCCTTAAGGCGGTAGCCGAAAGACAGAATATTTCGCAAAAGTATTTAGAGGGCATTATGACAAGCCTTTCAAAGGCAGGTCTTGTAGAGGGGGCGCACGGAAAAGGCGGCGGATACCGCTTAAGCCGCGCACCCGAAAATTACCGCGTGCGCGAAATACTTGAAATAACCGAGGGCGAATTGGCTCCCGTCGCCTGCCTTAAGGCAGGGGCGGCGCCCTGCGAAATGGCGGAGCGATGTAAGACTCTGCCTATGTGGAAGGAGCTTTATAAAACGCTTAACGGGTTCTTCGATTCATACACGGTGGCAGACTTAGCGTTTGGCAGCGGCGAGGATAAGGGAAGCTGGATAATATAAAATAACAGCCGATGTTTTCACATCGGCTGTTATTTTATATGTTTTATGCTCTACTTTATTGTTCCTGCGCTTGTGTCTTTTTGTATTACGTCGTGCGCGCCGCCCTCGATTATGCTTGTTGCGGATACAAGTGTCAATTTGGCTTTTTTCTGAAGCTCTTGTATTGTAAGAGCGCCGCAGTTGCACATTGTGGATTTAACCTTTGAAAGCGATAGGTTAACGTTATCCTTAAGACTGCCGGCATACGGCACATAAGAATCCACGCCCTCTTCAAACGAAAGCTTTTTATCGCCGCCCAAATCATAGCGTTGCCAGTTTCTGGCGCGGTTTGAGCCTTCGCCCCAGTATTCCTTATAATAGTTACCGTTTATGGTTATGCGGTTTGTGGGGCTTTCGTCAAATCTTGCAAAGTAACGTCCTAACATCATAAAATCCGCTCCCATTGCAAGGGCTAAGGTCATATGGTGGTCGTGAACAATGCCGCCGTCCGAGCAAACAGGCACATAAACGCCCGTTTTTTCAAAATACTCGTCGCGCGCGGCGCAAACTTCTATAAGCGCGGTGGCTTGTCCTCTGCCTATTCCTTTTGTTTCGCGGGTTATGCATATTGAGCCGCCGCCTATGCCTACCTTTATAAAATCGGCGCCTGCTTCGGCTAAAAACATAAATCCCTCGCGGTCAACAACGTTTCCGGCGCCCACCTTTACGGTATCGCCGTATTTTTCGCGTACAAACCTGAGCGTGCGCGCCTGCCATTCGCTGAAGCCCTCGGAGGAGTCTATGCACAGCACGTCCGCTCCCGCCGCGATAAGCGCGGGCACGCGTTCTTCGTAATCGCGGGTGTTAATTCCGGCGCCTACTACGTAACGCTTGTGCTTATCAAGCAGCTCGTTGGGATTTTCCTTGTGCGCGTCGTAATCCTTACGGAAAACAAAATATTTAAGGCAGCCGTTTTTATCCACTATCGGCAAGGAGTTAAGCTTATTATCCCATATAATATCGTTTGCCTGCTTTAGGGTGGTGTCCTCTTCGCCTACTATAAGCGATGAAAGCGGAGTCATAAATTCCTTGACCTTTGTATCGCCCGACATACGGCTCACCCTGTAATCGCGGCTTGTAACTATACCTAAAAGCCTGCCGTCGGGTTTTCCGTCCGATGTAACGGCAACGGTTGAGTGACCGTTTTTGGCTTTAAGCGCAAGTATATCCGCAAGGGTGCTTTCGGGCGTTACGTTGGATTCGCTTACAACAAAGCCCGCCTTATAGCTTTTGGCGCGCTCTACCATTGCCGCCTCGTCTTCTACAGACTGCGAACCGTATATAAACGATACGCCGCCTTCCCTTGCAAGCGCCACAGCCAGTCTGTCGCCCGATACCGACTGCATTATCGCAGAGGTAAGCGGAATGTTCATTGAAATTGCGGGCTCTTCACCCTTTTTAAATTTAACAAGAGGAGTTTTAAGGCTTACGTTTGCCGGTATACAATCGGCAGAGGAATAGCCGGGAACCAAAAGATATTCGTTAAACGTATGCGAAACTTCACTGAAATAATAAGCCATAATATTTTCTCCTTTATAATTATTATATTTATATGATTATAGCATAATTGAGACGTATGTCAAATAAAAAAATGAAAAATCAGGAAAAAAAGTGTAAAAAAATAAAAAATATGCTTGACTAATCTTTTCTTATGATTTATAATAATGAATTACTAATGATGGGGTATTTTGCGCCTTTTTTCGGTTACAAAGTGATTTTGGGCGTATATTCCCGCTTTTTTGCAGAGCTTACGGCGGTTGCCGTAAAATATTTAGAGGAGTGATTGCAAGCCTATGGAGCCAACTTCAATGGTTAAACCCGTCAGGTTGGGTAAAAACACTCGAATGACCTTTTCGAAAATCAATGAAGTCATCGATATGCCTAATCTTATTGAAATTCAAAAGGATTCGTATAAATGGTTTGTCGAGGAGGGTCTTAAAGAGGTATTCAGAGATATGTCCGCCATTACGGATTACAGCGGCAATCTTCAGCTTACCTTTGTTGATTATCACCTTGACGAAACGCCTAAGTACGACGTAACCGAATGTAAAGCGCGCGATACAACATACGCGGCTCCGCTTCGCGTTACGGCGCGTCTTGTAAACGTTGAAAAGGACGAAATAAAGGAAAGCGAGGTTTCAATGGGAGATTTCCCGTTGATGACCGAATCCGGCACATTTGTAATTAACGGTGCGGAACGCGCCATAGTTTCACAGCTTGTTCGTTCGCCGGGCGCTTATTTTGCCGAGAAGACCGATGAAAAAACAGGTAAAAAGCTTTACTCCTCCACTATCATTCCTAACCGCGGCGCATGGCTTGAATACGAAACTTCGGCAAACGACGTGCTTTATGTCCGTATAGATAAAAACCGCAAGCTGCCCATTACCACGTTTATGCGCGCTTTGGGCCTTGGTACAAACGAGCAGATAAGAGCGCTCTTCGGCGAAGACGAAAGACTTTCCGCAACGCTTGAGGCTGATGATACAAAATCGGTTGAGGACGCGCTTGTAGAGGTTTATAAAAAGCTCCGTCCGAGCGAGCCGGTTACGATCGAGGGCGCAAAGGCATATCTTGAGCAGCTCTTTTTCGATCCCCACCGTTACGATATTTCGCGTGTGGGCCGTTATAAATACAATAAAAAGTTAGCCATAGGCGCCCGTATTAAAGGCGCGGTTTTGTCGCGCCCCGTTGCAGATCCCATGACCGGCGAAATAATAGCCGAGGCCGATACCTCGGTTACCCGCGAGCTTGCCGAAGCCATTGAGAAAAAGGGCGTTTCGGAGGCTTATATAAACGTTATGGACAACGAAGGCAACGTAACCGAGGTTAAGGTGCTTTCAAACGGTATGGTAAGGCTTGCCGATTTTACCGATTTCACGCCCGACGAATTGGCCGAGCTTAACGAGCTCGGTATAAACGAAAACGTTTCGTTCGCCGTTCTTAAGGAGCTGCTTGAAAACACAAACGGCAAGGAAGAGCTGCGCGAGGCTGTTTTGGAGCATGCAGACGATCTTATTCCGAAGCACATTACCGTTGACGATATATTTGCAACCGTAAGCTATTTCTTAGGTCTTCCGCACGGGGTAGGCACGGTTGACGATATAGACCATTTGGGCAACCGCCGCATACGTTCGGTAGGCGAGCTTCTGCAAAACCAGTTCCGTATAGGCATTTCGCGTATGGAACGCGTTGTGCGCGAAAAAATGACTCTGCAGGCGCAGGATCCCGATAATATCACGCCGCAGTCGCTTATAAATATACGTCCTGTGGTGGCGGCTATAAAGGAGTTCTTCGGTTCTTCGCCGCTTTCGCAGTTTATGGATCAGACTAATCCGCTTTCAGAGCTTACGCATAAGCGCCGCCTTTCCGCTTTGGGACCCGGCGGACTTTCGCGTGACCGCGCTTCGTTCGAGGTGCGCGACGTTCACTACACTCACTACGGCCGTATGTGCCCGATAGAAACGCCCGAAGGACCTAACATCGGTCTTATATCATATCTTGCAACCTTTGCAAAGATAAATAAATACGGCTTTATCGAAACACCGTTCCGTAAGGTTGATAAGGCGACGGGCAGGGTTCTTGACGAGGTACGCTATATGACTGCCGACGAAGAGGACGAGTATGTAGTAGCGCAGGCAAACGAGCCGCTTGACGAAAACGGTTATTTTGTAAAGAAAAAGGTAAACGCCCGCCACCGCGACGGCTTCCATGAGGTTGAGGCTTCAAGCGCAGACTATATGGACGTTTCGCCTAAGATGGTAGTTTCGGTTGCAACGGCTATGATTCCGTTCCTTGAAAACGACGATACGAACCGTGCGCTTATGGGCTCTAACATGCAGAAGCAGGCAGTGCCGCTTTTACGCCCCGAAAACCCGATAGTGGCTACCGGTATGGAATATAAGGCGGCGGTAGACTCAGGCGTTGTTGTGCTTGCAAAGCGTGCGGGCGAGGTTACCTATGTAAGCGCCGATCATATTAAGATACGCGCTAAAAACGGTGAAATAGACGAGTATACGCTTATTAAATTCCTGCGTTCAAACCACGGAACCTGTATAAACCAGCGCCCGATAGTGGCGGTAGGTCAAAAGGTAGAGGAGCATGAGGTTATAGCTGACGGTCCTGCTACCAGCAACGGCGAAATTTCTCTCGGCAGAAACGCCCTTATCGGCTTTATGACGTGGGAAGGCTATAACTATGAGGACGCGGTTCTTATTAACGAGCGTTTGGTTCGTGACGACGTTTATACTTCAATTCATATTGAAGAATATGAGCTTGAGGCAAGGGATACCAAGCTCGGACCCGAAGAGATCACAAGGGATATTCCGAACGTGGGCGAGGATGCGCTTAAGGACCTTGACGAACGCGGAATAATCCGCATAGGCGCAGAGGTTACCGCAGGCGATATTCTTGTGGGTAAGGTAACGCCCAAGGGCGAAACCGAGCTTACCGCAGAAGAGAGACTGCTCCGCGCAATATTCGGCGAAAAGGCGCGCGAGGTAAGGGATACTTCGCTGCGTGTTCCGCACGGCGAATACGGCACGATAGTAGATGTTAAGGTGTTTACAAGGGAAAATTCTTCCGAATTAAGCCCCGGCGTAAACGTTGTTGTACGCTGCTATATAGCGCAAAAGCGTAAAATATCCGTCGGCGATAAAATGGCGGGACGTCACGGAAACAAGGGCGTTGTATCGCGCATACTTCCGAGCGAGGATATGCCCTTCTTACCGGACGGCACTCCGCTTGATATAGTATTAAACCCGCTCGGCGTTCCTTCACGTATGAACATCGGTCAGGTGCTTGAGGTTCACTTGGGCTATGCGGCAAGAGCGCTCGGCTGGAACATCTGCACACCCGTATTCGACGGTGCGCACGAGGACGATATCAGAAAGTGCTTCAGCCTTGCAGAAGAGTCTACAAAGGCTGCCGATTATGAATTTAAGGATACCGCAAAGCTCGACTTCTCGCGTATACCCCTTACGGCGGACGCGAAAACCCAGCTTTATGACGGACGTACCGGCGAACCGTTTGATAACCTTGTAACGGTAGGCTATATGTACTACCTTAAGCTGCATCATCTGGTAGACGATAAGATACACGCGCGTTCAACCGGTCCGTACTCGCTTGTAACTCAGCAGCCGCTCGGCGGTAAGGCTCAGTTCGGCGGTCAGCGTTTCGGAGAAATGGAAGTTTGGGCGCTTGAGGCTTACGGCGCGGCTTACACGCTTCAGGAAATACTCACCGTTAAGTCGGACGATGTTGTGGGACGCGTTAAGACCTACGAATCGATCGTTAAAGGTCAGAACATTCCGAAGCCGGGCGTTCCCGAATCGTTTAAGGTTCTTATTAAAGAGCTTCAGTCACTGGGGCTTGACGTTAAGGTTCTTGATAAAAACGATGAAGAGATCGACTTAAAGCAGACCTTTGACGATGACGACGATATCGGTCTCGGCACTCCGGCTATTCCTGAGGGCGAGGATATGGATTTTGAAGGCGATACGGTAGCCGACGATCTTACGGGCTTCGGTCTTGAAGACGAAAACGGCGACGCCATTGCGGAGGAATCCGATTTTGACGATTACGGCGAAGAAGATAATTTAGGCGACGAAGAGTAACGGAGGGCAAATATGGCAGAAATTGAATTTGAATCAATAAAAATCGGACTTGCGTCTCCCGAACAGATAAGAAGCTGGTCGCACGGCGAGGTAACAAAGCCCGAAACCATTAACTACCGCACATTAAAGCCCGAACAGGGAGGGCTTTTCTGCGAGCGTATATTCGGGCCGCAAAAGGACTGGGAATGCCACTGCGGAAAGTATAAACGCATACGCTACAAGGGTAAGGTCTGCGAGCGCTGCGGCGTTGAGGTAACCCGTGCAAAGGTTCGCCGCGAGCGTATGGGCTCAATTGAGCTTGCCGCTCCGGTCTCGCACATATGGTATTTTAAAACCATTCCTTCAAGAATGGGATTGGTGCTTGATATAACACCTAAGGCGCTTGAACAGGTACTTTATTTCTCACAGTATATAGTAACCGATCCCGGTACCACACCGCTTGAGAAGAAGCAGCTTTTAAACGAAAAGCAGTACCGCGATATGCGCGAAAAATATGAAAACGATTTTGAGGCCGGAATGGGCGCAGAGGCTATTAAAAAGCTTCTGTGCGAAATCGACCTTGACAAGACCTGCGATGAGCTGCGCAAGGAGCTTGAGGACGCAACAGGTCAAAAGAGTATACGCCTTTTAAAGCGCCTTGAGGTGCTTGAGGCGTTCAGGCAGTCCGGCAACCGCCCCGAATGGATGATACTTGACGTTATTCCGGTAATTCCGCCGGATCTTCGTCCTATGGTTCAGCTTGACGGCGGACGTTTCGCAACGAGCGACTTAAACGACCTTTACAGAAGAGTTATTAACCGTAACAACCGTTTAAAGAGACTTCTTGAGCTGCACGCGCCGGATATTATAGTCCGCAATGAAAAGCGTATGCTGCAAGAGGCGGTAGACGCGCTTATAGATAACGGCAGGCGCGGCAAGCCCGTAACGGGACCGAATAACCGTGCGCTTAAATCCCTTTCGGATATGCTTAAGGGTAAGCAGGGACGTTTCCGTCAGAACCTGCTCGGTAAGCGTGTTGACTATTCGGGACGTTCGGTTATCGTTGTAGGACCGGAGCTTAAAATGTATCAGTGCGGCGTTCCTAAGGAAATGGCGCTTGAGCTGTTTAAGCCCTTTGTTATGAAACGCCTTGTTGAAACAAAGGCTGTTACAAACATTAAATCCGCAAGAAAAATGGTTGAACGTGCCTCTAACGAGGTTTGGGACGCACTTGAAACCGTAATTAAAGAGCACCCCGTGCTTCTTAACCGTGCGCCTACGCTTCACCGTTTGGGTATTCAGGCGTTTGAGCCGGTGCTTGTTGAGGGTAAGGCATTAAAGCTGCATCCGCTTGTTTGTACCGCTTACAATGCCGACTTCGACGGCGACCAGATGGCTATTCACATTCCGCTGTCGGCAGAGGCTCAGTCGGAAGCGCGCTTCTTAATGCTTGCGGCAAACAACCTGTTAAAGCCGTCCGACGGTAAGCCTGTAACCGTTCCTACGCAGGATATGGTTCTCGGTTCGTACTATCTTACGCTTGTTAAGTCCGAAGAAAAGGGCGCAAACAAGGTGTTCAGGGATAAAAACGAGGCTATAATGGCATATACCGACGGCGCAGTAGGTCTTCACGCGCCTATCCGTGTTCGTATGACGAACGAAAACGGCGAAAGCGGTCTTGTTTGGTGTACTGTCGGCTTTATAATATTTAACGAGTCGCTTCCGCAGGATTTAGGCTTTGTAGACAGAACGGATCCTGCTCACAAATTGGATCTTGAATGGACTTATACCGTTAAAAATCCCGAAACCAACTTTATTGAAAGCAACGACGATATAATTCAGAACAAGGTCGGCAAAAAGCAGCTTGGCAAAATAATCGACCGTTGCATTACCGTTCACGGCACAAGCGTTTCTTCTATTGTGCTTGATAATATTAAGGCTACCGGCTTTAAGTATTCAACTAAGGGTGCTATCACCGTTGCGGTTATCGACGCGGTAATTCCGCCTGCTAAAAAGGAAATACTTGCCGCTGCCGAGGCTCAGATAGACCTTGTTTCGCGCGATTATAGGCGCGGTCTTATAAGCAACGACGAGCGCAGCCGCCACGTTATTGAAATATGGAACAAGGCAACCGAGGATGTTGCCGACGCACTTAAGGGCAACCTTGACGAGTTTAACCCCATATTTATGATGGCGGATTCGGGCGCGCGCGGTTCTATGAGCCAGATAAGACAGCTTGCAGGTATGCGCGGACTTATTGCGAATACTGCCGGTAAGGTTATCGAAGTACCTATCCGCGCTAACTACCGCGAGGGTCTTAACGTACTTGAATACTTCATTTCTTCACGCGGTGCGCGTAAAGGTCTTGCCGATACCGCTTTGCGTACTGCCGACTCCGGTTATCTTACCCGCCGTCTTGTTGACGTTGCGCAGGATGTTATTGTGCGCGAGGACGACTGCGGAACCGAAGAAGGTCTTACCGTTGCCGATATTAAGGACGGAAATCATATACTTGAGCCGCTCGAAGAGCGTCTTGAGGGCAGATATTTACTGCACGACGCCGTTGATCCGACTACCGGAGAGGTTATTTGGTCGCACGAGGATATGGTTACGGGCGAGGGCGCAAAGAAAATTGTTGACGCCGGAATTACAAGCATCGAGATCCGTTCGGTACTCACCTGCCACAGCCACCACGGCGTGTGCAAAAAGTGCTACGGCAGAAACCTTGCAACAAGCAAGCCTGTTACCACGGGCGAGGCTGTCGGCATAGTAGCCGCTCAGTCGATAGGCGAGCCGGGTACCCAGCTTACAATGCGTACCTTCCACACCGGCGGTATTGCAAGTACAGAGGATATTACACAGGGTCTTCCGCGTGTTGAAGAGCTGTTTGAAGCACGCAGACCTAAGCGTTGCGCGCTTATCGCCAAAATCGACGGTACGGTACGCATAGCCGAGGAAAAGAAGAGCAATGTAATTATAATTACAAACGACGAGCTTAAAACCGAGGAAAAGGTTACTATTCCTTACGGTATCCGTTGCCTTGTTAAGGACGGCGACGAGGTAAAAGCCGGCGATATGCTTATTCCGGGCGCTAAATATCCGCAGGATATTCTTGAGGCACAGGGACCAGAGGCGGTTGAAGAATATATCATAGCCGAAATTCAAAACGCTTACCGTACACAGGGCGTTGATATCAACGATAAGCACATTGAGGTTATCGTTCGTCAGATGATGCGCAAGCTGCGCATTACCGATCCTGGCTCTACGGATTTGCTTCAGAACGTAAGCTACGAATATAAAGAGATTGCCGACGCTAACGCGGCTGTTCAGGCGCGTATCGACGCGGGCGAAGAGGGGCTTACCAAGGCAACATACCGTGCAACCCTGCTTGGTATCACAAAGGCTTCGCTTGCTACCGAATCGTTCCTGTCGGCAGCGTCCTTCCAGGAGACAACGCGAGTTCTTACCGAAGCTGCCATTAAGGGCAAGGTTGACCCGCTGTTCGGTCTTAAGGAAAATGTTATTATCGGTAAACTGGTACCTGCCGGCACCGGTATGAAGTGCGAGGAAATAAACCCTGCCGAATATGAGGAGACCGAGGATAACGGTCTTACCGACGAATCCGACAGTGTTTATGAAAATTTCGCGGCAAGTACGGCTGCGGCGGAATAATCAGTTCTTGATTTAAAAGTCTTCCCGATACTGTTTGTATCGGGAAGACTGAAAATATTTCTTGAAAAAGTATTTGTTTTATGCTAAAATAAATAAAAATGCGGACATAGTTTATCGGTAGAACATTAGCTTCCCAAGCTGAATGGGTGGGTTCGACTCCCATTGTCCGCTCCAAAAACCCCGCTCACTTTTGTGAACGGGATTTTTATTTCTTACCTCTTCACTCTTACCTCAAAATAAAAATGGTAACGGGATTTTTGGGAAGTAATAATGATACAGTCACACACGAAACAAAGCCGATATGTTTCATGCTGAAAGAATAATACGACGGAACAATTTTAAAATAATATAAAAAAAGACTTGAAATTTTTGCTGTGCTGTGGTATCATATCTTTTGTTCGGGGCATTAGCTCAGCTGGGAGAGCGCTACACTGGCAGTGTAGAGGTCAGCGGTTCGATCCCGCTATGCTCCACCAAAACAAAAATCCTGTCACTTAAGTGGCAGGATTTTTAATTTTACAGTATTATGCAAACAAGCCCGTTGCAGCCTTCGTTTATCACACGCTCAATGGTTTCTTGTATACGCATACGCGCGTCTGCCGGCATACGCGAAAGCTTTGTGTGCAGACCCTCGTTTACAAGCTCGTGCAGGGATTTGCCGAAAATATTTGAATCCCATATTTTTACGGGGTTTTCCTCAAATTCGCTTAAAAGATACATAACAAGGTCTTCGGATTGCTTTTCGCTGCCTACAATGGGGCTTACCTCGGTTGTTATGTTAGCCTTCATAAGATGTATTGACGGAGCTGAGGCGCGCAGTCTTACGCCGTAGCGGCCGCCCTGCTTCATAATTTCGGGCTCCTCAAGCTTTAAATCCTCGATTTCGGGCATTATTATGCCGTAGCCGGTGGCTTCCACCTCGTCAAGCGCGTCCTTGACCTTTATATATTCCTTTTTCATTTGAGCAAGCTCTTTTATACTGTCCATAAGCTCCTGTTCGTCGTTTATTATAAGCCCTGTGGTTTCGGCAAGCACCTTGTAAAACAGCGTGGTTTTAATTTTTATCATTACCGAGGCGCTGCCCGTGCCTAAGTTTATGTTTTCAACCGTCGCGCCGTCAACGTTCTGACTGTCGCGAAATGCGGTTTCAAAGCAGCTTATGTCCCGTATATGTCTTATTGCGGCGGCGGATTGCTTTATTGTGTCGGTAAGGTCCGAACGCAGCCAGTGGTCAAGCGGAAGTGAATTTATCCAGCGCGGAAAGCTTATGCATATTTCCTTTATCGGAAATTCAAATAAAACGCGCGACAGGATCTGCTTTATATCGTCCTCGTTTAATTCAAGGCAGTTTACCGGCTGTACGGGCACACCGTATTTTTCAGTAAGCGATGCGGCAAGCGCCGCGGATTCCTCAGAGTCCGGATACATACAGTTCAGAAGAATTACAAACGGCTTATTTATCCCCTTAAGCTCTTCGATAACGCGCTCCTCGGCTTCCTCATATTCGCTTCTCGGAATATCGCTTATACTGCCGTCGGTAGTAATTACAAGACCTATGGTTGAGTGCTCGTTAATTACCTTTCGTGTTCCGATCTCAGCCGCCATATTAAAGGGAATAGGCTCTTCAAACCACGGCGTCATAACCATACGGGGCTGGTCGCCCTCTATATAGCCGAGGGCGCTCGGAACTATGTAGCCTACGCAGTCTATAAGCCTTACGTTCATGGCAGAGGAATCGTCAAGGCTTATCTGCACGCCCTTTTCGGGTATGAATTTGGGCTCTGTCGTCATTATTGTTCTGCCGGACGATGACTGCGGAAGCTCGTCGTTAGCGCGTTCCTTTTGGTATTCGCCCGAAATGTTAGGCAGCACCAATTTATCCATAAATTGCTTAATAAATGTTGATTTTCCCGTTCGCACGGGGCCGACCACCCCGATATAAATGTCTCCGCCGGTTCTGGCGGCAATGTCCTTATAAATACTTACGTTTGTCATAATGCTTCCTCCATACGCTTTCAACTCACGGCAGTCAAACTGTCTTTTGGTAAAGCATATGCGGCGGTTTTGCGTTTTATGACAGGCATTAAAAGGGTATTTTTAAAAAGGATATGATTTAATTGACACGATTAAATAAAAAAGGTATAATAAAGATATTAACTGTCGGACGGTGTTTTAAAATGATAGACAACAGCATAAGAAAGCTTGTATGCTACGGGCTTGAAAAGGAACTTTTTACAAAGCGGGACGAGATATATGTAACAAACCGCCTGCTTGAAATTTTAGGGCTTGACAGCTTTAGCTGCGACGAGGATTATAATAACGTAAATCTTGAAGAAACGCTTAAGGAGCTGCTTGATTACGCGGTAAGCGCCGGACTTACAGAGGACGGCACCGTTTACCGCGATTTGTTTGATACGCGCCTTATGGGCGCGCTTATGCCGAGACCGAGCGAGGTTACGGATAGGTTTTACGGGCTTTATAAGCAATCCCCCAAGGCCGCTACCGATTATTTCTACCGCCTTAGCTGCGACAGCGATTATATAAGGCGCTACCGCGTTGAAAAGGATATAAAATGGATAACAAAGACAGAGTACGGCGATCTTGATATAACAATAAACCTTTCAAAGCCGGAAAAGGACCCCAAAGCGATAGCGGCTGCCAAAAACGCACCGCAGGCGGGATACCCTAAATGTATGCTTTGCCGCGAGTGCGAGGGCTATGCCGGCAGAATAAATTTTCCGGCACGCCAAAATCACCGTGTGATACCCGTTAAGATAAATAATACGGATTGGTGCTTCCAATATTCGCCGTATGTTTATTATAATGAGCATTGCATAGTATTTAACGCAAAGCATACGCCTATGGCGATAAACCGCGACACATTTAAAAAGCTGCTTGATTTTGTAGGGCAGTTTCCGCATTATTTTGTGGGCTCCAATGCAGATCTGCCGATAGTAGGCGGTTCAATTCTGAGCCACGACCACTTTCAGGGCGGAAATTACACCTTTGCAATGGCAAAAGCGCCCGTGGAATATCCGCTTACGTTTGCTGGTTTCGAAGATGTAAGCGCCGGCATTTTAAAATGGCCTATGTCGGTTATACGCTTATCGGCGGAAAACCCCTGCCGCCTTATAGAGCTTGCAGATAAAATTTTAGTATCATGGCGCGGATATACCGATGAATCGGCGTTTATTTATGCCGAAACAGATGGCGAGCCGCATAACACAATAACGCCGATAGCCCGCAAGCGCGGCGACCGCTGCGAGCTTGATTTGGTTCTTCGCAACAATATAACAACAAAGGAGCATCCTTTGGGCGTTTTCCACCCCCATGCGGAGCTTCACCATATTAAAAAAGAAAATATAGGGCTTATTGAGGTTATGGGTCTTGCCGTTTTGCCGGCGCGCCTTAAAACCGAAATGGCACAGCTTAAATGTGCAATCGCCGAAAAACGTGATATAAGAGCCGATGAAACGCTTGCAAAGCACGCCGATTGGGTAGACGAAATAAAGCAAAAGTACAGCGATATAAACGAAAGCAATATTGAAGAAATACTTAAGAACGAAATAGGTCTTATATTTGCAACGGTGCTTGAGCACGCGGGCGTTTTCAAGAGAACGGAAGACGGTATTGCGGCGTTTAAGAGATTTGCAGGGAGCGTAAAATAAATGTTTTCTACCGTTTTCACGCAGGTTTGCGTGCTTATGATACTTATAACGGTGGGCTTTGCTTCGGCAAAGGCCGGTCTGCTTACTAAAGAGGGCGTTGCCTGCTGTACCGATATAGCGC
The DNA here is from genome assembly GCA_002431945.1 of Ruminococcaceae bacterium UBA5891. Classification (GTDB taxonomy): domain Bacteria; phylum Bacillota; class Clostridia; order Oscillospirales; family Acutalibacteraceae; genus UBA737. The sequence goes on from DJET01000014.1 coordinate 190,681, forward strand.
TTATTATATCAACGCCCTGCGTTATTATAAAATCGCTTATAAGAGAGTACGATAAAAAAATAATGTCGGAGCTTTTAAAGGCGTTTGCGCTTACGCTTTTGGTACAGGTTCTGCTTATTGTTTTAAGCCATATATTTATTCATTCAAAGGAAGAAAAGAGCAGACGCGTATTAAGGTTCGGCTCAATATTTGCAAACTGCGGGTTTATGTCTCTGCCATTGCAGGAGGTGCTTTTGGGAGCGGACGGAGCGCTTTACGGCTCGGCTTACATTATAATGTTTAATCTTGTAATATGGAGCTACGGAATTTTCCTTATAAGCGGAGATAAAAGCTACATAAAGCCGAAAAAGCTGTTTATAAACCCCGGTATTATAGGTCTTTTGATCGGAATGGTGATTTTTGTTTTTTCCGTTCCGATACCTAAGATAGTGTATTCGCCCATAAATTACCTTGCGGCAATATATACACCGCTTCCGATGCTTATAATAGGCTACCATTTGGCGCAGACAAACGTGCTTTATGCGTTTAAGGATATACGCTGCATTGCGGCGGTGCTTTTAAGGCTTTTTGTTTATCCGTTTGCCGCGCTGGGGCTTTTATATGTTATCGGAGTTCGCGGAACGCTGCTTGTTTCGGTAGTAATTTCGGTAAGCGCGCCGGTGGCGGCAATAACCACAATGTTTTCATCAAAAACGGGCGGCAACGTGCCGCTTTCGGTTGATATGGTGTCGCTCAGCACGGTTTTATCGCTTGTTTCAATGCCGCTGGTAATAACGGCGGCGGAGCGTCTTGCAAAAATTTAAGGCATATCTGCGGCGTTTGAAGATCTTTTCCCGTACTTGCCGGGCGGTTCGCCCACAGCCGCTTTAAATAATTTTGAAAAATAAAGGGAATCTGAAAAACCGCAGGAAAGCGCGGTTGATTTTACCGAAAAGCCGCGCTTTAAAAATTCCTTTGCACGTTCAAGCCTGTATTTCATAAGATATGAGCCGGGGGCTGTGCCGCATACCTTTACAAAGCAGCGGTGCAGTGTGGCGCGGCTTATGCAAAGCGTATTGCATATAACCGTAAGGTCAAAGTCCGGTTTATAAAAGTTGTTTTCTATTAAAAGCCGCGCGGAATCAAAGCAGGCATTTTCGCCGGATTTTGCGCGGCTTTCAAATTTATCGGCATAAATTCCCAGTATGGCAAGCGCTATGCCCTCTGCGGTATTTTTTTGCACGGTTGAATTTATGCGGTTAAGCATATCAAACAGCGGCAAAATGTCATCGGACCTTATATTGCCGATTACAGAGCTGTCCCTTGTAAAATCTATACGGTTAAGCAGCGAAACATATTTTTCTCCCTTAAAATCTATCCAAGTATACTCCCAAGGGTCGCTTTCATCGGGGAAGTACATAATATTATCAAACGGGCGTATAACAAAGCTTTCGCCTGCAGATACGGCATAGCTTTTATTGCCGTTTATAAAGGTTCCCTTGCCCTTAATAATATAATGCAATATATAGCAGTTGCGTATACCCGGACCCCATGAGTGTAGGTCTGAGCAGTTTTGCCTGCCAGAGCTTATCATATTGCTTGCAATAGGCATTTTAAACTCCCTTATGAAACAAAATTACATATATTTGCAATAAAACTTTATTGTAAATAATACTTTTATACCATATACTTAGTTTACAGTATTTTGTTGCGGAGGTCAAGAAAAATGATAAAAAACACACCGCCTATGGGCTGGAATT
>DJET01000052.1:0-15510 GCA_002431945.1 Ruminococcaceae bacterium UBA5891
TTTTTCGACAGACTGAGCCGCGGAAAATCCGCGGCTGTTTTAAAATTAACAAAACGGTTATAATTTAAGCGCCGCCGCACTTGAAAAGCACGCCTTTTTATGGTACAATAAGTTCATTACTGATTGAACGGAGAAGTATAATTGACAAAGGCTGTTTTAAAGGCGGAAAGCTTTGCAGAGCAACGCGCTTACGCCGAAAGGGTTAAGGCTTTAGCCCTTAAAAAATACGGTAAAACGCCCAATGCGTGCGTTATCACGTTCGGCTGCCAGCAAAACGTAAGCGATTCCGAAAAGCTTAAAGGTCAGCTTTCGAATATGGGGTACAAAATTACCGATAATATTGAAGACGCGCAGTTTATAATTTTTAACACCTGCGCGGTGCGCGAGCACGCCGAAGACAGGGTTTACGGCAATATAGGCACAACAAAGGCGCTTAAAAAAAGCAATCCCGATATTATAGTTGCGGTGTGCGGCTGTATGGCGCAAAGGCAAAGCGTGGCGGATAAAATTCGCAAAAGCTATCCTTACGTGGATATGGTTTTCGGCACACAGGCGGGCTTTCGCCTGCCCGAATTTATTTACAAAAGGCTTTCCGGCTCAAAACGGGTGTTTGACCTGACGCTTGACAACGGCGAAATACCTGAGGATATTCCCGTTAAGCGGGACGGCACGTTTAAAGGCTGGCTGCCCGTAATGTACGGCTGCAATAACTTTTGCACATACTGCATTGTGCCTTACGTGCGCGGCAGGGAGCGCTCCCGCGAGCCGGATAAAATAACAGCCGAGGCTGAGGAAATGATAGCTGCTGGCTATAAGGATATAACGCTTTTGGGGCAAAACGTAAATTCATACGGCAAGGGCGAAGCGCACGGCGTTAACTTTGCAGGGCTTTTGCGCCGCATAAACGCGCTTGACGGAGACTTTGTAATAAGGTTTATGACCTCCCACCCGAAGGACTGCACAAAAGAGCTTATAGACACCATAAGAGACTGCGAAAAGGTAAGCTCCCACCTGCACCTGCCGTTCCAAAGCGGAAGCGACAGAATTTTAAAGCTTATGAACCGCCGTTACGACAGGGCAAAATACCTTGAGCTTGTAAATTACGCCAAAGAGCAGATACCGGCTCTCTGCCTTACCTCCGATATAATAGTGGGCTTTCCCGGCGAGACCTATGAGGACTTTAAGGAAACCTTAAGCCTTGTTAAGGAGGTTGAGTTTACCTCGCTTTTCACCTTTATTTATTCCCCGCGCGAGGGAACGCCCGCCGCCGTTATGGAAGACCCCGTAACGCGCGAGGAAAAGGGCAAATGGTTTTCGGAGCTTTTGGCTGTTCAAGAGGAAATTGCGCAGAAAAACGCGCCTCGGCTTGTGGGCAAAACCTACCGCGTGCTGTGCGATACCGATTGCGGCAACGGCGTTTTAAGCGGTCACACCCGCGGTACGGCGGTAATTGAATTTTCGGGCGATAAAAGCCTTATAGGGCAGTTTGTAAACGTTAAGGCGGAAAGCTTTGACGGCGCTCTTAAGGGAAAAATAATTTAAAAAATAATCTGAAAGGAATTATTATTATGGATATCATTGAAAAGGCAAGAGAATTAGGAAGGGCTATTCAGCAGGACGAGCGTTTTATCCGCTACGCCAAGGCAAGGCTTGCGAACGACGACAATAAGGAGCTGCAGGACGCGATAGGTCAGTTCAACCTTACCCGTATGGAGCTTGACAGGGAAATAGGCTCTGACAATAAGGACGAGCTTAAGGTAACCGAGCTTAACGAAAAGCTGCGTAAAATTTACAGCGATATAATGTCTACCCCCGCAATGACCGAATACAACACGGCTAAAGCCGCGCTTGACAGTATGGTAAACGAAGTAAACGTTATAATTTCAAAGTGCGTAGACGGCGAAGACCCCGACACCTGCGATACAAGCACAGGCTGCACGGGAAGCTGCTCTACCTGCGGCGGCTGCCATTAAATTTAAAAACAGGACTGTTAGAGAGCGGTGAAGTAAAAAAATGGCGGAATTATCCCCTATGATGAAGCAATACCTTAATATTAAGGAGCAAAATAAAGACAGCATACTGTTTTTCCGCGTGGGCGATTTTTACGAAATGTTTTTTGACGACGCAAAAACCGCCTCTGAAGAGCTTGATCTTACCCTTACGGGCAAGGACTGCGGGCAGGAAGAGCGCGCCCCTATGTGCGGCGTGCCCTACCACAGCTGCGAAGCGTATATAGCGCGGCTTATAGAAAAAGGTCACAAGGTGGCTATCTGCGAGCAGGTGGAAAACCCCGCAACCGCAAAGGGGCTTGTAAAGCGCGATATTATAAGGGTTATAACGCCCGGCACCGTAATTGAAGACTCTATGCTTGAAGAAAGCCGCAACAATTACCTTGCCGCCGTGGCGATAGTTTCGGGAAACGCGGGGCTTTGCTTTACCGACGCTTCAACCGGCGACTGCCACGTAACCCTTATCCCGCCCGACGGTCTTGAGGCGGCGGTTAAGGACGAGCTTATGCGCTTTTCGCCGAGCGAAGTGCTTGTGTGCGGAGAGCTGCGCTCAAATTCGCAGGAGCTTTGGGACTTTATAACCAAAAAGCTTGATTGCGCCGTAACCGAAAGACCCGCCGCAAGCTTTGACACGCGCCGTACCGAACGGATATATTCCGAGCATTTCGGCGTTTCCGAGCTTGAAAATTTAGGCATAGAGCGCGGCGGCGCAATGGCGGCGGCGTTCGGCGCGGTTATAGAATACCTGTACGATACGGGCAAAAGCCGCAATATATCGGTCAATCAGATAGACGTATACTCAAGCGAGCAGTATATGCGCCTTGATATGACCGCGATAAGAAATTTAGAGCTTACCGAAACCATGCGCACAAAATCCAAAAAGGGCTCGCTTTTGTGGGTGCTTGATAAAACCAAAACGCCTATGGGCAAGCGGCTTATACGCTCGTGGATAGAAAAGCCCCTGCACAGCATAACCGCCGTAAACGCAAGGCAAAACGCCGTAGAGGAGCTTTGCTCGGACGCGGTTCTGCGCGGCGAGCTTGCCGAAGCGCTTACGGGTGTGCGCGACGTTGAACGTATTATGACAAAGGCGGTATACGCGACCGCAGGCGCGAGAGATCTCCTCGGCATAGCGGCGACCGCCCACAAATTTCCCGTTATTAAAAAGCTGCTTGAAAATTCAAAATGCAGGCTTTTGCGCGAAATATACGAGGGTATAGATCCGCTTTACGATATTTCCTCTCTTATAGACGCGGCAATAAGCGAAAAAGCCCCCATAACCGTGCGCGAGGGCGGCATTATAAAGGACGGCTATAACGAAGAGATAGACCTTCTGCGCGGCCATATGAAAAATGGGAACGACTTTTTATCCGAGATCGAGGCGCGCGAAAAGGAGCGCACCGGCATTAAAAGCCTGCACGTTAAATATAATAAGGTCTTCGGCTATTATATAGAGGTATCAAATTCATTTCTTGATAAGGTGCCTGAGGATTACATAAGAAAGCAAACCCTTACAAACGGCGAACGCTTTATAACCGAGGAGCTTAAGGGCATAGAACAGCGCGTGCTTACCGCTAAGGACCGCGCGTTTCAGCTTGAATACGAAATTTTCGACGGCATAAGAAAGCAAACCGCCGCCGAGCTTAAGCGTTTTCAGCAAACCGCGGCGGCTATTGCGAAAATAGACGTGCTGCGCTCGTTTGCCGAGGTTTCGGTTAACAACCGCTATACAAGACCGCTTGTAAACGACGGCGGCGCGCTTAAAATAATAAACGGCAGGCACCCCGTTGTAGAGCAGGTTATAAGCACCCCCTTTGTTTCAAACGACACTCTGCTTGATATGCAGGAAAACCGCTGCACCGTTATAACAGGACCTAATATGGCGGGTAAATCCACCTATATGCGACAGGTCGCCATAATTTCGCTTATGGCGCAAACGGGCTGCTTTGTTCCCGCGCAGTCTGCCGAGATAGGGCTGTTAGACGCAATATTTACGCGCGTGGGCGCGTCGGACGACCTTGCGGCGGGGCAGTCGACCTTTATGGTGGAAATGAGCGAGGTTGCCGATATACTTAAAAACGCAACGCGCCGCAGCCTGCTTATTCTTGACGAAATAGGCAGAGGAACCTCTACCTTTGACGGTATGTCGATAGCGCGGGCGGTGCTTGAATTTGTAAACGATAAGAAAAGGCTGGGCGCAAAAACGCTTTTTGCCACCCATTATCACGAGCTTACCGAAATGGAAAACGAGCTTTCGGGCGTTAAAAACTACAATATAGCCGTTAAAAAGCGCGGCGACGATATAACATTTTTGCGCAGAATAGTGCGCGGCGGCGCGGACGACAGCTACGGCATAGAGGTTGCAAAGCTGAGCGGCATACCCGAAGAGGTTATAAAGCGCGCAAAGCAGGTGCTTAAAAAGACCGAGGAAGAGGGCATTGTAACCTACAAAACCGCTCCCGCGCCCGATATGCAGCTGCCGATAGAAATGCAGCAGGCAGAGGAGCTGTTAAGCGAGCTTAAAACGCTTGACGTTAACACCCTTACCCCCATTGAAGCAATGCAAATACTGTTTGACCTTGCCAATAAGGCAAAAAGCGTATAGTACAGAAAGGACGGTGTAAAAATGCCTAAAATAAATTTACTTCCGAAACAGGTAGCCGAGCTTATCGCCGCAGGCGAGGTGGTAGAGCGCCCCGCGTCTGTAATAAAAGAGCTTATTGAAAACTCGATAGACGCAGGAGCCGACGATATTACCGTTGAAATTCAGCACGGCGGCATAACCTATATCCGCATTACAGATAACGGCTGCGGTATCGCGCGCGAGGACGTGCCCACGGCATTTTTACGCCATGCCACAAGCAAAATTAAAACGGGCGTTGATTTAGGCTCGATAGCAACCCTCGGCTTCAGGGGCGAGGCGCTTGCCGCGGTATCCTCGGTTTCCCGTGTTGAAATGTTTACAAGGGTTAAGGAGGAGGATTTCGGCACCCACTATAAAATCGAGGGCGGCGAGGAAGTTTTAAACGAGGAAACGGGCTGTCCCACAGGTACCACAATTATAATAAGAGACCTTTTTTACAATACGCCCGCGCGTATGAAATTTTTAAAAAAGGACGTTTCCGAGGCAAATGCAGCCGCCGCCGTGGCGGACAGAATTGCCCTTTCCCACCCCGAAATTGCCTTTAAGCTTATAAGAGACGGCAAGCAAACCCTTAACACCGCAGGAGACGGCAAAATAACAAGCGCCGTTTACAGCGTTTTAGGGCGCGAATTTTCGGGAACGCTTATACCCGTAAACGGCGAGCTTGACCGCATAACCGTAAATGGGCTTACCTGCAAGCCCATATCATGCAGACCTACAAGAAATTACCAGTTTTTGTTTTTAAACGGCAGGCTTGTGCGTTCGGGCACGGTATCCGCCGCGGCAGAGCAGGCATATAAAAACAGCGCTATGATAGGCAAATTCCCCGGCTTTGTGCTTTACCTTACCGTACCGTTCGATACGGTGGACGTAAACGTTCACCCCGCCAAGACCGAGGTTAGATTTTCAGACGAAAAAAGAATATTCGACGCGGTTTATCACGCCGTGAAAACCGCAATATCAAAGGGCGATACAAGACCGGAAATTAAATTAAAGCAGCCCGTGTTCAATCCGTTTGAACGCCTTAAAACCGAAGAATACCGCCAGCAGCCGATAGAAAAGCCCACTGTTGCCGAGAAAATATACAACGAAAAAATAAGTTTACATAAATCTTTTACTCCACCCGCGTTTTCTACACCCGAAAAGCCGCAGGTTATATACGACAACACGCCGAAAGAACCGATAAAACCGCCTGTAATACCCGAAGACAAGCCTGCGGTTAAAGAAAGGGTTTCGGTTGACATAATACGTGAGGAGCCGGAAGAAAAGCCCGAAATACGCATTATAGGCGAAGCCTTTTCAACCTACATAATAGCCGAAACGGGCAGCAGCATTTATATGATAGATAAGCACGCCGCCCACGAAAGAATACTGTTTAACGAGCTTAAAAAAAGGCAGTCGTCCGAGGTGCAGGCTCTGCTTACCCCCGTTACGGTTACCTTAACGCCCGAAGAATACGGCGCCGTAACCCAAAACACCGAAATACTTTCTAAAGCAGGGTTTGAAATAGAGGACTTCGGCAATACGTCCGTCAGGGTATACGCCGTTCCCGCAACCCTCACAAAGGAGGATACCGAGGCGCTTGTATCCGAGCTTGCGGGCAGTCTTTTAAAAACCTCAAGACCGGAGATCGAAAGGCTTGAGGATATATACCACACCGTAGCGTGCAGGGCGGCAATAAAGGCGGGAAACAGGCTTTCCCCGCTTGAAATGAAAAAATTAGCCGAAAGGGTGCTTGGCTCCGACGACGTTATGTACTGCCCCCACGGAAGACCCGTAGCCTTTGAAATTAAAAGGCGCGAGCTTGAAAAGCAGTTTGGCAGAATACAATGAGCGGCATTAAAACAGTTTTTATAACAGGTCCCACGGCTTCGGGCAAAACCGCGCTCAGCGTTAGGCTTGCAAAGGAATTCGGCGGCGAGATAGTATCGGCGGATTCTATGCAGATATATAGGGGCATACACATAGCCTCAGCCGCTCCCGATGAAGAGGAAAAATGCGGTGTTCCGCACCATATGCTTGAATTTTTAGAGCCCGAAAGCGAATTTTCGGTGGCGGATTATACCAAGGCGGCGCGCAAAATAATAAAGGATATAAATTCCCGCGGCAGGCTGCCGATAGTTGTCGGCGGCACGGGGCTTTATATAAACGCGCTTGCCGACAATACCGTTTTTATAACCGAAAAAGCCGACGGCACGTTAAGAGACAGGCTTGAAAAGCGGTTTGACAGTATAGGCGGCGCGGCAATGCTTAAGGAGCTTGAAGCCGTAGATCCCGCCTCCGCCGCAAAGCTGCACCCTAACGACCGCAAGCGGATAGTGCGCGCTCTTGAGGTTTACAGCCTTACGGGCGAGACTAAAACACGGCAGAACGAGCTTTCAAAAACGGGCGAAAAAATAATTAACCCGCTTTTTATAGGCATAACCTATAAAGACAGGCAACGGCTTTACGACAGAATAAATTTAAGGGTAGACAAAATGCTTGAAAACGGGCTTTTAAACGAAGCCGAGGCGGCGCTTAACCGCAGCGGCGGCGGCGCTTTTCAGGCAATAGGCCATAAAGAGCTCGCGGGCTATATAAACGGCGAATGTACCTTAGACGAGGCGACAGAGCGGCTTAAAATGCAAACGCGCCGCTATGCCAAGCGCCAGCTTACATGGTTTAACAAAAACGAACGCATACACTGGCTGTACCCCGACGGGAACGCGGATATATTCGCCGCCGCGGCAGCTTTAATAAATAAATTTTTAAGCGAGGAGGATTAGCATTTGAAAAGCAGTACCGTTTTAAAAACGCTTGTAATTGCCTTAATATCGGTTTTTGCAATACACCAAATAATATCCTCGCTTTATAAACCGATCAAAACCGAAACCGCCGCATACACAACGGCAGCGGACGGAATTAACATAACGGGGCTTATTATAAGAAACGAAACGCTTATAAAGGCGCCTTCTTCGGGCGTACTGCACTTTGTAACGGGCGACGGCAGCCGCGCCCCCAAGGACGGCGTTATCGCCAATATATACGACAGCGAATCGGCGTCTGTAACCATAAGCCGTATAGATTCGGTAAACGCCAAAATAGCCGATATTGAAGAAATGCTGAGCTATAACGATCTTGAGGCGGCGGACCTTGATATGATAAACAACAAGATAAAGCTTTGCCTTAACAATCTTATAATAAACTCTTCAAACGGCGATTTTCAAAGCATTTCCGATTATTCCGAAAGCCTTTTATCCGCTTTTAACCGAAGACAGGCGGCAATGGGCGAAACGGCGGATTTTTCCGCCCAGCTTACGGCGCTTAAGACCGAGCTCGCTTCCCTTTCCTCTTCCCTGCCCGCTGCAAAGGGCAGCATAACAGCGCCCATATCCGGCTATTTTGTTTCTAAGGCGGACGGCTATGAAAACGTGCTTAAATGCGATGATTTAGACAGTATCACCCCCGAATTTTTAAACGGAATAAAGGCTCAAACGGTGGAAGACGGCGTTGTGGGCAAATTGGTTTCGGATTACGAGTGGTACATTGCCGCAAGCATACCCGTTAACGATTCGCTGAGCTATAAGGAGGGGGACGAGCTTACGGTTTATACCTCGGTAAAATCGTTTCCCAAGCTGCCCGTTACGGTTAAAAGGATCAACATTTCGTCCGATTCCTCTTCTGCGGCGGTAATTTTTGCCTGCAACGATATGAACAGCGAACTGGCCTCTATGCGGACAGGCCCTATGACGGTGGTCAAAAAGGAATACAGCGGTCTTAAGATACCTAAAAGCGCGCTGCGCGTGGTAAACTCAAAGCGCGGCGTATACGTGCTTACGGGTATGCAGGTCAAATTTGTTGAGGTAAACGTTATATACTCGGACGACGACTATATGATATGCGAAAAGCAGACCGAGGACGAAAAGGTATTACGGCTGTACGACGAGGTTATAGTAAAGGGGAAAAATCTTTATGATGGAAAAATTGTCGGCTGAGGAATTTGACCGCAACCTTGAAGAGGTGCAGAAAAGACTTAAAGCGGCGCTCGAAAAATCGGGCAGATCGGAAGACGAGGTGACGCTGCTTGCCGCAACCAAAACCGTTGACCCCGATACCGTAAACTACGCTATTGACAAGGGCATAAAATACGTAGGCGAAAACCGCATGCAGGAGCTGCTTTCAAAATATAAGCTTTTAAAGCCCGTGCACAGCCATTTTATAGGCCACCTGCAAACCAACAAGGTTAAGGATATTATAGATAAGGTTGAAATGATCGAATCGGTCCATTCCTTAAAGCTTGCAAACGAAATTTCAAAGCAGGCGGCGGCAGCCAAGGTGCAAATAGACGTGCTGCTTGAAATAAATATAGGAAACGAAGAAACAAAGTCGGGCTTTGCCCCAAACGCAGCCGAAAACGCGGTAAGAGAAATCGCAAAGCTGCCGAATATTCACATAAAAGGGCTTATGTGCATACCGCCTGCGGCAGATGTGCCCGAAGACGCGCGAAAATATTTCCGTAATATGTATAAACTGTTTCTTGACATAAGGGGCAAAAACATAGATAATAGTAGTATGAGCGTTTTATCGATGGGAATGTCGCACGATTTTGATATTGCCGTAAGCGAGGGCGCCACGCTTGTAAGGGTAGGTACCTCGCTCTTCGGAAAGCGCAATTATAACATATAACATAAAGGAGCATTAAAATGGGACTTTTCGACAGCATAAAAAATATTATGAGCATACCTGAAGAGGACGATTTTGACGAGGAGATTGAAGACGTAGAGGAGGAAAAACCGGCTGAAAAGCCTAAGCGCGCCCCCTCTTACGAAAGCGCCGCTCCGCGCCGCGAGCCTTCTCCCCGCGTAGTAGGCGGCGGAAAATCAAAAACCGTAAACTTTAACCACTCGCAAATGCAGGTCGTGCTTGTAAAGCCCGATCGCTTTGAAGACGTTACCTCAATAGCCGATCACCTTAACGCCAAAAAAACCGTTGTGCTTAATTTAGAGGCGGCAAACCGCGATGTTTCGCGCAGAATAATAGACTTTTTAAGCGGCGTTGCCTATGCCAACGGCGGCAATATCCGCAAGGTTGCCAACAGTACATTTATAATCGTTCCAACAGACGTTGACGTTATGGGCGAGCTTATGCTTGACGACTTTGACGATAACAAAGCCTACTTTTAATGGATAACGCGCTTTTTTCGGCAAGAGTAAACGACGCCGCCGATATTTGCGAAAAAGCCCAAAAGCCTAAATTTTTAGGCTTTTTAACGGCAGACGAGACGGAGTGTGCAAGGCGGCTTTTAAATAACCGCCGCTGCTGCACAAAATTTTTCGGCGGATACGAGGGAGCGGAGCGTGTTATGCTCGGCTGCTTTCCCGATTGGGACGAAATTCGGAATTTCCCCGTAAGCGCCGTAACCTTTACCTTCAGAAAAAGCGATACTCTGCGCCACAGGGATTTTTTGGGCGCGCTTATGGCGCTCGGCATAAAGCGTGAAACCGTGGGCGATATATTAACCGAAGAGGGCAGAGCCGTTATATTTGTTACAAACGAAATAAAAGGCTTTGTGCTGAGTCAGGTTGAAAAGATAGGCAGCGCGGGCGTAAAGGTAAGCGAGGGGTTTGTGCCTCCCCTGCCGCTGTCAGACAGGTTAGAGGAGCTTTCCGTTACCGCCGCGTCCGAACGGCTCGACTGCGTTATATCGGCAATTTGCGGCATATCGCGCGCCAAATCCGAGGAGCTTATAGGCGCGGGGCTTGTAACGCTTAATTCGGAAGCTTCGTTAAAGCAAACAAGGGCGGTAACCGCAGGCGATGTAATTTCGGTTCGCACAAAGGGCAGGTTTACCGTGGTTTCGCTTGACGGCAGGACTAAAAAGAACAGAATAATAATAAAATATAAAAGATATGTATAGGAGGAGTTAAAATGCTTACAGCCGCTGAAATAAGAAACGTAAAATTCAGTAAAGCCATGGGCGGATACAAACAGGAGGAGGTTGACGTTCTGCTTGACAGAATCGAGGCCGATTACGCCCAGTTTGAACGCGCAATCAAGGAATACAAGGCTAAAACAGACGCTATGAACAAGGAAATGGAAAGTCTCAGATCCTCGCAAAACAGTATTCAAAACGTGCTTTTAAACGCGCAAAAGCTTGCCGACCAAATGGTGGACGAGGCAAAGCAGAAAAGCGCCGAGATAATAAACAACGCGCAGTCTAACATAGAAATTATAACCGCAAGGGAAAAGGAGCTTGCCACCGCGTTTGACATTAAGGCAAACGAGCGCAAGCAAAAGCTTGAAAAAGAGCTTGCCGATATGGTTAAGACCGCGCAGATAAAGGCAGACAGCATTAAGGCGGCTTCCGAAGACAGCGTTGCGCGCCAGCAGCTGCTTTACGATAAGGTGAAAATGGAAATGTCGGCGTTTAAGGCGGCGGTTTCGGCTAAATACAAGGAGCACCTTGAAATGCTTAAATCCCTGCCGGATACCGCGCCTATGGATCCTAAGCATATGGCGGAGGTTATAGCCGCGTCGGTTGATAAAGCGCCCTCTGCGGAAAGCTTTATTGAAGACGCCGAGGTTAAAAACAACGTAAAAAAAATTGAGGGCGAGGAGCCTGCCGCACCCAAAAAGGAAGACGGCTTTAAGGTTGCCGAGGAAGAGCCCGCAAAGCCGGAAGAGGAATAAACGCTTGATTATGTATATTGCGGCCGCCTTTTGCGGCATAGCCGTGCTTGCCATAGACCAGTTTACAAAATATTACGTTTCGTCGCACTTTGTAATAGGCGAAACGCGGAAATTTTTAAACGGCTTTATAGACCTTACCTATATTCATAACGAGGGCGCGGCGTGGGGTATGCTTTCGGGCAAGACCTATGCCCTGCTTGCAATAACCCTTGCGGTTATGGTTATGTGCGTTATAATATTTATTAAATACGGCAAAAAAAGCCGCCTTATGCTCTGGGCTTTAACCCTTGTGCTTTCGGGCGGCATAGGTAATATGATAGACCGCGTGTTCCGCGGCGGCAGCGTGGTGGATTTTCTGCATTTCGAATTTTTCCCCACATTTCCCGTGTTTAATATAGCAGACTGCGCAATAGTTTCAGGCGCGGCGCTTTTGGCGCTTTACTTTATTTTTGACCTTGTAAAAGAAGAAAAGCAGAAAAAAAGCAATGGAGAAAATTAACACTGTCTTCGGCGGCGAAGCCCACGTTCGTACAGACGTTTTTGTTGCGCAGGCGGCGGATATTACCCGCTCGCGCGCGGCAGGGCTTATTGAAAACGGCTGCGTTTTTATAAACGGTAAAAAAGCGCAGAAAAGCAGTAAGGTTAAAAACGGCGACGCGGTTGAAATTATAAAGGAAGACCCCGCGGTTTACGATATAACGCCGGAGGATATTCCGCTTGATATTGTGTACGAGGACGGCGATCTGCTTGTCGTCAACAAGCCGAAGGGTATGGTGGTGCACCCCGCGGCAGGCAATTACAGCGGCACGCTTGTAAACGCGCTTATGTTCCACTGCAGGGGCAGTCTTTCGGGTATAAACGGCGTTATGCGCCCCGGAATAGTTCACCGTATAGATAAAAACACAAGCGGTCTTTTAATGGTTGCCAAAAACGATCTTGCGCATATTGGTTTGGCCGAGCAGATAAAGGAGCATTCGTTTACCCGCGAATACGAAGCGGTGGTTTACGGCAATTTGAAAGACGACTGCGGCACCGTCAACGCCCCGATAGGCAGGCACCCCGTAAAGCGCAAGCAAATGGCGGTGGTTGCAGGCGGCAGAGACGCCGTTACCCACTACCGCGTTATAAAACGGCTTGAGGGCTTTACGCACGCCGCGTTAAAGCTTGAAACCGGCAGAACCCACCAAATACGCGTGCATATGGCGTATATCGGCCACCCCGTTGCGGGGGACGACGTGTACGGCCCCAAAAAGGTTATAACCGAGCTTGGCGGTCAGTGCCTGCACGCAAAAAAAATCGGGTTTATTCATCCGAGAACGGGCGAATATATGGAGTTTGACTCTCCCCTGCCCGAATATTTTACTAAGTTTTTAAAAAGGTTTGTTTAGCTATGGGTATTTTTTCGGGCTGTCTTTTTGCCTGCGATATTGACGGCACGCTGCTTATAAACGGCGTTATAAATCCGCGCAATATCGAAAAAATCGAATATTTCGTAAGCGAGGGCGGCTGTTTTTCGCTTTCAACGGGCAGAACCGTCGGCGCGGTAGGCCCCGTGCTTGAAAAAATAAAGCACATTTCGCCCTCGATAGTTTCAAACGGCAGTATGATATACGATTATGAAAATAAACGTGTGTTAAACGAGCTTTTTATCGATAAAAGCGATTATTATATAGTTAAAAAGGTTATGGATATGGGGCTCGACGTAGGCATAGAGGTTCATTCGGGCGACAGAGTGCTTACCCTTTGCAGAACAGCCGAGACCGATATACACCAAAAATACGAATGGCTTGAAAGCACCGATATAAGCTTTACACAAGCCGAAAACTACCGCTGGAACAAGGTTGTAATGCTGTTTTCGAATATTGCGGACCGCGACGCGGTTAAGGAAATGATAGCAAAACAAAGGACAAGCTCGGACTTTATAGATACCTCAGCGGTGATCGCCGGCAAAAAACGGAATTATTACGAGCAGTTTCCGAAGGGCGTTTCAAAGGCCTCGGCGCTTGATAGGCTTTGTGAAATTTTAAAGGTTAAAAAGGGCTGTCTTTTTGCAATGGGAGACTACTATAACGACCTTGAAATGATAAAAAAAGCGGATATCAGCGCGGTTCCCTTTGGCACGCCGGACGATATCAGGCAATATGCCGATTATGAAACGGTGCGCTGTGAAGACGGCGCGGTAGCCGATTTTATAGATTATCTTGCAAAAAAGAAAGGAATGATTTGATGGACGCTGCGGAGAAAAAACAACTTGAAATAACCGCCTGCAAAATCAGAATGGGAATTATCGAGGGGGTGCACAGTGCAAAATCCGGTCATCCGGGCGGCTCGCTTTCCATTGCGGAAATACTAACCTATCTTTATTTTAAAGAAATGAATATCGACCCAAAGGATCCGAAAAAGGCGGACAGAGACCGTTTTGTACTTTCAAAAGGTCACGCCGCGCCGGCGCTTTACGCCGCGCTTGCGGAACGCGGATATTTTGACAAATCCCTTTTAACCACCCTTCGCCATATAGGCAGTATTTTGCAGGGCCACCCCGATATGAAGCATATACCCGGCGTTGATATGTCAACAGGCTCGCTCGGTCAGGGCATATCGGCGGCAGTAGGTATGGCGCTTTCCGCCAAGCACTTCGGCGACAGCTACAGGGTATACGCCGTTTTGGGCGACGGCGAAATAGAAGAGGGGCAGGTTTGGGAAGCGGCTATGTTTGCAGGCAATAAAGGTCTTTCAAACCTCACCGCGTTTATTGATTACAACAATCTTCAGATAGACGGAACTATCGAAGAGGTTAACTCCGCCGCTCCTATCGATAAAAAGTTCGAGGCGTTCGGCTGGCACACTGTCACAATAAACGGCAACGATTTTGACGAAATAGAGTCCGCGCTTAATATGGCAAAAACCGTAGATAAGCCCGTTGCAATAATTGCAAAAACCGTTAAGGGCAAGGGCGTTTCTTATATGGAAAACGCGGTCAACTGGCACGGCGCCGCTCCGAACGACGAGCTGTACGAGCAGGCTATGACAGAGCTTAACGCCGCTTTGGCGCAATTACAGTAAGGAGGGGCAAAACAATGGCAGAGGTTAAAAAGGTTGCAACGCGCGTAGGCTACGGCGAGGCGCTTGTTGAATTAGGCAGCGAAAGAGACGATTTTTTAGTGCTTGACGCAGATCTTGCGGCAGCCACCCAAACGGGAATGTTTAAAAAGGCTTTCCCCGAAAGATTTTACGACTGCGGCATTGCCGAGGGTAATATGATATCGATAGCGGCAGGTATAGCCGCAACAGGCAAAAAGGTTATTTGCAGCTCGTTTGCAATGTTTGCGGCGGGCAGAGCGTTCGAGCAGGTAAGAAACTCGGTAGGCTACCCCCACCTTAACGTAATAATCGGCGCTACCCACGCCGGTATATCGGTAGGCGAGGACGGCGCCACCCACCAGTGCTGCGAGGATATCGCGCTTATGCGCACGATCCCCGGTATGACAATTATAAATCCTGCAGACGAAACCGAGGCTAAAAAGGCCGTAAGAGCCGCCTTAGAGCTTGACGGTCCTGTTTATATGCGTTTCGGCAGGCTTGCCGTTCCCGTAATATTCGGCGACGATTATAATTTTGAGGTAGGCAAGGGCGTAGAGCTTAAAGACGGCACAGACGTTACCGTTATCGCAACCGGTCTTATGGTCAACGAGGCGCTTGAGGCTTATGAAATTCTTAAAAACGAGGGTATAAGCGCCCGAATTATAAATATGCACACCATAAAGCCGCTTGATAAGGAAATCGTGCTTAAAGCCGCAAGGGAAACCGGCGCAATAGTTACCGCCGAGGAGCATTCGGTAATAGGCGGTCTCGGCGCCGCGGTAAGCGAAACCGTGTGCGAGGAATGCCCCGTTCCGGTTGTAAAGCTCGGTGTAAACGATACATTCGGTCACTCCGGTCCCGCCGTAAAGCTGCTTGACGAATTCGGTCTTCGCGCCGCAAATATCGCTCAAAAGGCTAAACAGGCAATAGCTTTAAAAAAATAAATAGGCATATAAAGTCCCCCTCCGCCAAAGCGGAGGGGGACTGTCATTTATAGACTTATTTTTAAGGTGCGCGATGATTCGCCACCCCTTGTCATTACAAGCGCCGAAAAGAGTATGGCAATCCGTCCCTCCCCCATCCTCGTCATTGCGGTGCGGGTGTCCG
>DJET01000052.1:15572-32709 GCA_002431945.1 Ruminococcaceae bacterium UBA5891
AGAAGCACCGACCGAGCCGGCAGGCGAGACCGCCGTAAGGTGCGTGGCAATCCGTTCTTTCTCTTTAGGGTATTACGGATTCTTTCGTGCTTCGCACTCAGAATGACAAACTGTTTAATCATTGCGAACGCCGTCAGGCGTGTGGCAATCCGTTTTCCCATTTTATAAAGCAATAACAAATAAAAGCTCATCGCCGATTTATTAAAGCGCCGCATTATAAATTAAGATATTATTTTATACGTAAAATTCGGTGTTTCGTTATGAACATCGTCAAAAACCTCTAACATCAGTCGGCATTCGTCCTGCAAGTCTTTATCCATTGAATAAAAGCCGTATAATTCGGCAACATACTCCTTTTCGTCGTCAAATAAATATCTAAGGCAGTCCCAAAGCGCATTCCAGTTTTCCCCGTAATATTCGGGCAGACCGAATTTTTCCTTTAGCATTAAATGAATTTCACCTAAATATTTGCATTTTGAAAAATCAAGTATTATGGGATTTTCGGTTATTTCCTTAAATGCGTTATAATCATTATAATTCATTGCTTTTCCCCTATACAGTTCCATACGTATAAAATCCGACGTTCCGTTATAAAGAACATTAAAAATCCTTAATACCGCTTTAATTGCCTTGTCAAAGCAAATTAAATTATTTCAAAAGAAAACGGCGGTAAATTTAATTCTTTACAGAAGTCGGCATTTCTTTGTAAAATCTCGTGGAGCTTAGGTAAACAATCCGCCAAATCTTTCGGTAATTTATCTTCACCCTTAATAATTACTTTATCAGCGTCGCACTCACTGCGAAGTAAATCCCAAAAAGCGCTCCAGTTCTCGCCGTACCAATCGGGAAAATTAAAGGCTTCTTTAATTCTTTTATGAATTTCCTCTAAGTATTTACAGCCTGTTAAATCCAATTCGATAATTTTCATTATGATATTACCTTATACGTAAAATTCGGCGTTTCGTTATGAACGTCATCAAAAACCTCTAACATCAGTCGGCATTCGTCCTGCAAGTCTTTATCCATTGAATAAAAGCCGTGTAATTCGGCAATATAATCACCCTGCTCATAAAACAGACCGTCAAGGCAGTCCCAAAGCGCGTCCCAGTTTTCTCCGTAATATTCGGGCAGACCGAATTTTTCCTTTAACATTAAATGAATTTCACCTAAATATTTGCATTTTGAAAAATCAAGTATTATGGGATTTTCGGTTATTTCCTTAAATGCGTGATAATCATTATAATTCACTGCTTTTTCCTCCTATACAATTTCAAAAAATGTTTTGTAATGGTCGTATGTTACAAATATTAACCCATCATTTGAAAAAACTATTCGCTGGCTATTTCTAAAACCAGATTGATAATTTATATCCGCCTCATACCAAATTCGCCCGTCTGTTTTCGGCAAATGAGAATTCCGGTTTTCATATACGCCTTTTGTCACCATACTATTTGGTGCCACTGTTTTTAAATTTCCTAAAAAATTTTTAAAACCTATTTTTTCGGCTTCTTTGTAAGAAATATAATAATCCGGCAATTTAGCTTCGTACTTTAATGACCAATCCGCGCCGTCTAACCCTTTTGTTGTGGCGGTTCCGGCTTTAACCGTTACCATAGCCTTAATTTCACATCGGCATCTGTTGTGAATCTTCGGCTCAATTTCGGGTTTTTCTTCCATTTTCCAAATTTTTCCGTGCATATCCCTGCACACCTTGCAGGTTCGCAAATCCAAATGAGCTATCCAGTTTTTATATTTTTTACTGATCTCAAATTCCGGTTTCCAATCAAATCCGTTAATTATCTGTAACAGCAAATATGCAAAAATATCCGTATACATATCCTCCTTTCAGAGAATATTGTATACTAAAAATTTGCGACATTCACCGACATCTTTTAAATCAGCCTGCCGGTAAATGTATTCATTTAAAAAAGCACTTGCGATGCAAGTGCTTTTTGGTGCGGATGAAGGGACTTGAACCCCCACGTCGAAGACACCAGATCCTAAGTCTGGCGCGTCTGCCAATTCCGCCACATCCGCGTACCGGATAAATGATATTTTACTTTAATTTATGTTAAAAGTCAAGGAAATAATTGAATAAAAGGGTAAAAAGTGTTATAATCTATTAGCAAACGCCTTTTGCCGCCGTAATATGTAGCAAGGGGCGGTGCGATATGAGAAAACGCAGATACAAAAGCGGAAATTTTGCAGTAAAAGCTTTAGCGGTGCTTACGGCGCTTACGGTCTCATTGTTTATTTGCCTTTATAAAATGCGGCCTGTTATAATAAGATATGCGGTAAGCGTGGCGGAAACAAAATTCCTTGACTCTGCAAACGAAGCGGTTTTAGAGGTGTTAAGCGAAGAGGGCGTTTCTTATAACGATATCGCCTGTCTTTCGCGCAGCGAGGACGGTCAGGTAACAAGCATTGTTACCGATATAGTAAAGATCAACCGCCTTAAAAGTCTTATTGCAAAGCGGCTTTCCGATATTATAGACAGCAAGGAATATTACGACCTTTATATACCAATAGGCACCTTTTTTTCAACCTCATATACAAACGGGTACGGACCCAAGCTTCATTTTAAGATCCAGCTTACGGGAACCGCAGTTGTTAATTTTTCGCACGAATTTAAGTCGGCGGGTATAAATCAGGTGCTTCATATTGTTATGGTGGATATGGATATATCGGGCTGTCTTGTAACGGTGGGGTATGCGGACCCGATAACGGTTTCCACCTCCGCTATGGCAATGCAAACCCTTGTTGTGGGAGGCACGCCCGAAGCGTTCACGCAGGTAATTGAAAACGAGGGCGACGAAACGGCGGGACTTATAAACGATTACGGCGCGGTAGCCGGCAAATAAAATAACTGAAAGACGGTGGCTGTTACGGATATTAAAGCGGCAGAGGAAAGAATAAAATATTTAAGCGACACCCTTAAATACCATAATAAAAAGTATTATATAGAAGACGCGCCCGAAATAGAGGATTTTGAGTACGACGCGCTTTTGCGCGAGCTTGAAGACCTTGAAAACGAATATCCACAGTTTAAAAAAGAGGATTCGCCCACACAAACCGTAGGCGGCGCCGCGCTTAAGCTTTTTGCCGAGGTTACCCACACGGTAAAAATGGAAAGCCTGCAGGACGTTTTCAGCTTTGAAGAGCTTAAAGCCTTCTGCGATAAAATAGACATATCGCGCACCGAGTTTTCTGTAGAGCCTAAAATAGACGGTCTTTCGGTCTCGCTTGAATATAAGGACGGTCTGTTTTTCCGCGGCTCAACACGGGGCGACGGCACGGTCGGCGAGGACGTAACCGCAAACCTTTTACAGATTAAAAGTATACCCAAAGCCATTAAATTCGATGGCGAGCTTGAGGTGCGCGGCGAGGTATATATGCCGCGCGAAAGCTTTGAGCGCTTGGTTGAAAGGCAGGAAACGTTAGGCGAAAAGCCGGCTAAAAACCCGCGCAATGCGGCGGCAGGCTCTTTAAGGCAGAAAAATTCAAAAATAACCGCCGAACGCGGGCTTGATATTTTTATATTCAATATTCAGCGCATAACCGGCAAAAGCTTTAAAACCCATATCGAAACCCTTGATTTTATAAAATCGCTCGGTTTTCATACCCTGCCCACCTATAAAAAATGCAAAAATGCGGAGGAAGCCGTTGCCGAGGTAGAGCGCATAGGTCTTTCGCGCGGCAATCTGCCCTACGATATAGACGGCGCCGTTATCAAGGTAAATGAGCTTGCCTACCGCGAGGAGCTTGGCAGCACCTCTAAATTCCCGAAATGGGCGGTAGCCTTTAAATATCCGCCGGAAGAAAAGGAAACAGTGCTTAAAAGCATTGAAATTAACGTAGGCAGAACGGGCGCGCTCACCCCCACCGCCGAATTTGACCCGATTATTCTTGCAGGCACAACCGTAAGCCGCGCCACCCTTCATAACGAGGATTTTATTAAGCAAAAGGGCATTTGCATAGGCGATACGATAGTTGTGCGCAAGGCGGGTGACATTATACCCGAAGTCTTAACGGTTAAAAGTCACCCCGAAAACGCCGTTCCGTTTGAAATGCCGAATATCTGCCCCTCCTGCGGCTCCCCCGTTACAAGAGAGAACGGCGAAGCGGTACTGCGCTGCACCAATGCCGACTGTCCCGCACAGCTTTTACGGCATTTAATACACTTTACCTCGCGCGACGCTATGGATATAGAGGGGTTAGGCCCCGCCGTGCTTGAACAGCTTTTAAACGCAGGTCTTATAACCAACATCGGCGATATATATTCGCTTGATTACGAAAGGGTAAGGCAGCTTTACCGCACAGGCGAAAAAAGCGCCGAAAACCTTAAAAACGCAATTTCAAAATCAAAGGAAAACGACGTTTCGCGCCTTATTTACGCTTTCGGAATACGGCATATAGGCAGTAAGGCGGCGGCGCTTGCAGCAGAGCATTTCGGCGATATAGACGCGGTATTAAACGCCGAAAAGGAAGATTTTGCGGCAATAGACGGGTTCGGCGAAATTATGGCTGAGTCTGCTTATGAATTCTTTTCACTGCCCGAAACCTCGGCCTTAATAAACAGGCTTAAAGCGGCGGGGCTTAATATGAGGTCTCTTAAAGAGGTAAAGGACAACCGCTTTGCAGGGCTTACCTTTGTGCTTACGGGCACCCTGCCCACCTATACCAGAAACGAAGCCGCGGCGATAATCGAGTCGTTCGGCGGCAAGACCTCTTCCTCGGTTTCTAAAAAAACATCATACGTTTTAGCGGGCGAGGAAGCCGGCAGCAAGCTTGATAAGGCTAACAAATTAGGCATTGCGGTTATAAACGAGGAAGAATTCAACAATATGGTAAAATAGCTATGCTTGATAATGATTTGGTATATGAAATATTATCGGCGGTATCGGAAATACCAAAGGGGCGTGTAGCAACCTACGGTCAGATAGCCGCGCTTATAGGAAAGGACCGCAACGCCCGCCTTGTGGGGCGAGTGCTCAGCGTTGCGGAATATTACGGCGATTACCCCTGCCACCGTGTTGTAAACGCCGCAGGCAGAACCGCGCCGCATTTTTGGGAACAGCGCGCCCTGCTTGAAAGCGAGGGTGTAAAATTCAAAGCCAACGGCTTGGTTGATATAAAAAGCTTTAAATGGAACATCTGAAAGCGCAAAGCCTGCAATAAGTATCTATATGTAAGTTAAGCCCACAGGTGGCATAGCTGCGGCGAGCCGTTCCTCTTTTAAGGGTATTACGGATTCTTTCACGCTCCGCGTTCAGAATGACAAGCCGTTTAGTTATTGCGAATACTTACGGCGTGCGGTTACACTTTCGTTTACCCGTCATTGCAATTGACTTTGCGGCTTTCGCTCCCACTTGTCATTGCGAGCGAGCAAAGCGAGCGCGGCAATCCGTTTTCCTTTTAAAAAACACATTATTTACACCGCCTTCGCGGCGCTTTGGTAAAAACCGTTGTTTTACCGCCAAACTGAAACGGCTTGAAAAAGCATACGCTTTTTCAAGCCGTTAAATTTATTTTTTTGAAAGCATTACCGCAAGTATGCCCTCTTTAACCGAAATTTCCGCCGTTCCTTTCCATTCGTTGCTTACCCCGATCGGAAAGGCGTTTGTTATAACCGCATTATCAAGCGGATATTTAACCCCCGTTTCGGTAACGCCGGTGCATTTATCGGTAAGTGAAAAGACCGAAAGCGAATATTCGTTTTTTTGCGGAACGGTAATTTTTGTGTTTTTTAAAACCGTAATTTCGTTATTACTGTCGGTTATTCTTACAACAGCGCCGTTTGCCGCCGCATATGCCGCAGACTGTATATTTGCGGTAAGGTGGTCAAGCCTGCCGCCGCACGCGCAGTAAAGTGTTATTTCTTTATACCCCTCAGCTATCGCGTGCCTTATTGCCGCTAAGGTATCGGTATCGTCCTTTTCGACAGGTAGATCAAGGCGCGGTATATCGTCAGGCAGAGGGCCGTTATACGAATCAAAATCGCCCACAAGAAGATCCGGCGTTATGCCGCAGGCTGCCGCATACTCATAGCCCTTGTCGCAGGCTATTATATAATCGGCGTTTTCAATACCGTTTATCGGGGAAAATTCTCCGCCCGAAATTATCGCACAGCTTTTATTTTTCTTCATTGCCTGCGTCTTCCGGCTCCTTTTCGGGTTCCTCATCCTTTACGCCAGCGTCGCTTACAACCGCATTGTCAAAATCGCCGCTGAACATAACGTCCTCGTCGTCTTCATCGGGGATACCGTTTTTGCCGAAAAGCTTTACTATAAGCAAAACTATAAGAACAACAGCCGCAATAAACGCTGCCGCCATACCTATTACCACAGTTTTTGCATTTGCGGAAAGCGAAGAAAAGCGCGATAAAAATCCTGTTTTTTCGGGCTGCTTTTCGTCCGCCTTAACAAGTCTGAACTCCGGGCAGCGCTGCAAAACGTTTTCGGCGCTGTCGTAACGGTATGTATCGAACTTGCCGTTATAAAAGCAGTAAACATAATAAAAATCCGTGTATTCGGAGTCGGTCGCGGCATAAGCGGTAACGTCGAATTCACCTATTTTTACCTCGGTTTCATAATAACCGTCGGGCGCGGTATATCCATCAGGTATATCCGCAAATATATATGTCTTATCGCCGAAGGCGGCATATTTCAGCTTTTCAAACTTATTCCCCTTTTCGGAAATTGTGTAAAGTATGCAGCTCTCGGAATCGGCGCTTTTAAGGAAATATACGGTATAGTTTCCGCTTTTATCCCTTGCTACCGCAACCTGAGTGCCGTTATATTCGGTAGTATCAGCCGAAAAGCCCGTGGGCAGCGTAATATCCGAAATATCGGTAAGCACGGTATATGTCACACCGTCTATTACCGCCTCGTTAAGCGCCTTTTCGGGCTCGGAGGAGGATTCGTCCTCACCCTCTTCCGCGCGCGTAATGGTAATACTATACTCCTTTTGCTTGCCGCTCGGCGCCGTTACAACAACGGATCTTGTATTTTTGCCGACCGCAAGCGCGTTTTTGCCCAATATTTCAACCTTTGCGCCCGCGTCCGCCGCCGCGGCAAAAACCTTACATTCGGTAACGTTGTTGGCAACCGATACGTTATATTTGGTTCTGCTTGCTGCAAAGCTCGGCTCAAGCTTGCCCACGCTTAACGATAAGGATTTAAGATCGGCATTGTCAGACTTTGCGGCGTCCGTAACAGTAAGCGCTGCCGAAGCGCCGAACGGCAGGTCGTTATCAACGCCGTATGCCGTACCCGATACCGATATCGTAGCCGAGCCTGCGGCTATGCCCGAAAATGTAAAGGTATATGTTTCCTTATCCTTTCCGCCGGGCGCAGGGCTTGCCTTTACTATTCCCGCTCCTGCGTTAACCGTGGTATTAGAGCTTTCATATTTTAAAACGTCGGGATTATAGCTTAAATCAAAGGTTGCGTTATACATAGCCTCGCCGCCGTTTACCGTAACGCTTACGGTAACCTTTTGCCCTACCGAAGGCTTTTGATTGCTGAATGCAATTGTTGCGCTTGCGGCTGCCGAAACATTAACCGCCCATATACCGAGCAAAAGTACTGCCGCACAGAAAAAGGCGGTAATTTTTTTAAAATTTTCAAACATATATTTCTCTCCC
Source organism: Ruminococcaceae bacterium UBA5891 (assembly GCA_002431945.1). GTDB lineage: Bacteria > Bacillota > Clostridia > Oscillospirales > Acutalibacteraceae > UBA737. The sequence continues at coordinate 23,218 of DJET01000052.1, forward strand.
GTTTTTTAAGTAAGGTTTCTTATACCGAGTATATGCAGCTGAACGTTCGCGGCGTCCCTGCCGTTAACTACGCCGTCGCCGTTTGTATCGGCGGCGGTAAAGGCGCTGCCGCTTAGGTTTCTTATGCCGAGTATATGCAGCTGAATATTTGCCGCGTCTCTTCCGTTAACCACACCATCGCCGTTTGTATCTCCCCTTGCGTTGCCGGAGGGTGTGGGATCGGGCGTTGGTACAGGAGACGAACCGTTTGAATTTATGTAAACGGTGCAGGCTCTGTCTGCCTTAACGCTTATTCTGTAATCGGTAGTATATCCGCTTTGCCCCCGTACGGTAAGCACAATATCGGTTACTCCGGCATTAAGCGCAAATGAGCTTGCGCTTACATAAGCAGCACCTGCCGGCACCGTAACCTTTATCGAGGTATCGCCCGAAACGGCAAGCGTATAGTTATATTTAAACCTGTTAAACGAGTCTGAAAGACCGTAGACCTCAATACTGTCGAAATAATAGTTGTTTAAATTACCGTTTTCGGCGGGCTTTGCCGCCGCGGTATCGCCCATACCGTTATAAACGGGAATAACAAAGCTTAAGCTGCCGTTTCTATCTGATGAGTATGTCTTTGCAAGACCTTTGCCTTTGTTCGCCGCGTCATAAACCGCAGTGGCATATTGATGATTTATTAAGCTTGGATTTTTAACATTATAATCCATATAATAAAAGGTGTTTTGACCTACCGAAATATAATTGCCGGCATAAAATTTTGCTCCGCCTATTATAGAAGCACTGCGTGAATTCCATCCGTGGGCTCTTGCATAAATTAACCCGTTTTTAACTTTGTCACCCGATGTATCGCTGCTGGCTGCCACATTGAAATAATTGTAATACCCCTCGTATCCGGCATATGTACCGGAAATTAACGGCGAAGTACCCTTAGTACCCTGCTCCTGAATAATTTTTGCCGCTATAACATACGGACTCACGCCCGACTGCTGCGCCGCGTCCATAATAATATTTATATATTCGTTTGTATCTAAAAATGTGTTTTTTACTATATTTCTTACTCCGTCGGTATTCTGCGCGGAACCGTCATACCCCTGAAGCATAAAGGTATATATATAGCTGCTGTCAAGGAAGTTGCGCGGATCCATATAATATTTTACAAGCTCGCGAGAGGCTATGTAATAACTTGTATCACGCAATACCCAAGCGTTTTCAGAATATTCATATGCGCCGAAGCCCATTGAAAGCCACGATTTGGCAGTAGTGTAATGTACCGTTTTGTAAGTTATGGGCGTTGCATTAAGCCGCGGAGCCTCAAGCTCCACCGCTTCATCAAGCGTTAAATTTATTTTATCCGCATAAAACCTCCAGTTGGGGTAAACCGCGTGCAGATCCCTTAAATAAGGCTTATAGCTTTCGGGAAAGGCGTTAAGCTGCTCTTCAAACGTTGCGTCTTCCGTTTGCTCTATTATCTTAATAAAATCGCCGCGGATATAGCCTGTAATTCCGTTATAGGTTATATTGTACCATATATAACCGTCGTCACCGGTCTTTTGGCCGTTAACCGTAACATACACCTTTTCATAAAGCGGCGTTTTTCCGAGCGATTTACTTTTAGTTGTTGCGTCCTCGCGTATATTAACGTCGGTTGCGTCAACATAGCCCCTTTGCGCGGCATAGGTTCTTAACACCCACGCGGTACTGCAAAAGGCCGCAGAAATCAATATTGAAAATGAAAGAAAAAGGCAGAAAGCTCTGCGTATTCCGGTCATTTTATACGTCTCCTTAGATATAAGCAATTATTATACAATTATATATTTTTCTCTTCTTTTTGTCAACCTTTTGCACGAAAAAACGCCTTTTTTCGACAAAAAACGACAGGCTTTTACCTTAAGCCTGCCGTTTTTAAGTTAATTTTCGTTATTAAGCCTGTAAGAAAGGGTCATAAGGCTGTCCCCGAAATGCACATTTTCAACCTTCAGATCAGGGAAATTAAACGCCAAGTCGTAGTGACTGAAATTCCAAACGCCCTTTATTCCGAGGTCGACCAGCTGCTTTGCAAGCGCCATCGCCGATTTTTTAGGTATGCAGAGTATGGCTACCGTGGGCAGATTTTCGCGGCAAAACTCGTCGAGCGTTGAAATGCTCCTTACCGGAATGTTTTTAATAACCTGCCCCACAAGCGACTCCTTAATGTCGAACAGTCCCGTAAGCCGAAATCCCATAGACTCAAAATTTATATGCTGCGTTACCGCCCTGCCTAAGTTGCCCGTGCCTATAAGTATGGTGCTTTTAAGCTTATCCAAGCCTAAAATATGCCCGATCTCTTCCCTTAAAATATCCACGTTATAGCCGTATCCCTGCTGCCCGAAGCCGCCGAAGCAGTTTAAGTCCTGCCTTATCTGGCTTGCGGTAAGCCCCATACGCTCCGAAAGCTCTCTTGACGATATTCTCGATACCCCGAAAGCCTTAAGCTCGCCCAAAAAGCGGTAATACCGCGGCAGGCGTTTTATAACGGAATTAGACACCGTGTTATTGCCCATAAGCCGATGTATCCTTTCAAATTTGCTATAATATAATAATAGTTTATCGCCAAAAAAATGTCAAGAAAATTAAACGCGTATAATATGTATAAAAAATGCTTGACCTTGCCGATAATATGTGATATAATGGCATTACCTCTGAAGGGTTCTTTTTTTTGCAAAAGAACCGGTTGGAAGTAAAGCGGCCGTATGGTGCTTTCCGTCAGCGTATGCCGGCGGTACGGCGTTTTACCCTACCGAGGGAGGCGTTTACTTTTACGGCGTCGGTTATACGGCGTTTTCGGGTAAAAGCAAAAAATATTTCCGTAAAGCGGGAGGTGCCGTTATGAGAGTTAAAATCACACTTGCTTGCACAGAATGCAAGCAACGCAATTACAACACAATGAAAAACAAGAAAAACGATCCTGATAGGCTTGAAATGAACAAGTATTGTAGGTTCTGTAAAAAGCACACCCTACACAAAGAAACAAAGTAGGAGGGACGTGCGAATGAAAACTCTAAACAGAATTTTTCAGATTCTCGCAATCGTCTTCTCGGTAGGCTCGCTTGTTCTGTTCTTTACGCGCTTTGTTAATATAACAAGCGGCGCAAACGAAGTAGGCCTTGTGGGCGCTCAGCTTGGCTTCGGCAGCAAAATCACCGTTGCAGGTACCGAATATCATATGGCGAAATCGTCCGATATTCTTTTCTGCTTTTTGCTTACGGTGTTGGCGTCGGTTTTCAGCGTGCTTTCCTTTAAGTCGAAAAGGCTTCGCTATTTTGCGCCGGCGGTTGGCATAATAGACGCTGTTTATATGCTTGTAATCGCCTTAAGCGGCGCGTGGAAATTTGTGGATAAGCGTCCCTTGCCGGATGTAACCGCAATGAAGTACACACCCTTTGTTCTTATCACCGCAATCGCGCTGTTTGTATTTACAGCCTGCGCGGTGGCTTATCTCCTTATAGACGACTATATCGAGGTAAAGGAATCGAGCGGCTCTAAGCTTACCATTCTTAAGCGTATAGCCCGTTTCTTCCGCGATTATAAGAGCGAGGTTAAAAAAATAGTATGGCCGGGCTGGAAGGACGTTCTTAAGAACACTCTTATCGTTCTTATAATGTGCGTTCTTGTAGGCGCGTTTATTTGGCTTGTTGACTTCGGTCTCGGTCGCTTGCTTGAACTCATTTTGGGCGCGTAAGCACCGGAGGTAAGTTTATGTCTGAAACACAAGAAGCTAAATGGTACGTTGTTCATACCTATTCGGGGTATGAAAACAAGGTAGCAAGCGATCTTGCAACCATGGTGGAAAGCCGCGGTATGCAGGATCTTATACAGGATATTAAAATCCCCACCGAAACCGTAACCGAGATAAACGAGGATAAAAAGCGCGAGGTTGAGCGCAAGATATTCCCCGGATATGTTCTTATAAAGATGATCGTTACCGACGACAGCTGGTACGTAGTAAGAAATATCCGCGGCTGCACGGGATTTGTGGGTCCGGCTTCAAAGCCGGTTCCGTTAACCGAAGAGGAAGTTGTCGCGTTAGGCGTTGAAAAGCACAGCGTTGAGGTCGGCTATTCCGAGGGAGATCGCGTTAAGATTATCAGCGGCCCGCTTGAGGGCTATACCGGCGTTGTTAAGTCGGTTGATACCGCCGATAATAACGTATGCGTAATTCTCTCAATGTTCGGCAGAGAAACTCCGGTTGAGTTTGAGCTTGACCAGATTTCAGCCGACGATTAGTTCAGTAATACGCAGAAATGCATATTACCGTCCGTATATCGGGCGGGTTTTACCCCGGCACGGGTTAAGTGCCACGGTGGGAGGGACGGAATATGACCGTTCCGCCACGCGCCGAAAGGCGCGGTTACCACGAATAATGGAGGTGCAAATAAATGGCTCAGAAAATTACAGGTTACATTAAGCTGCAGATCCCTGCAGGTAAGGCTACACCGGCTCCGCCGGTAGGTCCTGCTCTCGGTCAGCACGGCGTCAACATTATGGCGTTCACTAAGGAGTTTAACGAAAGAACAAAGAACGATGCCGGTCTTATAATTCCGGTTATCATCACCGTATATGCGGATCGTTCCTTCAGCTTTGTTACAAAAACTCCGCCGGCAGCCGTTCTTATAAAGAAGGCTTGCGGCATTGAAAGTGCTTCCGGCACACCTAACAAAACCAAGGTTGCCAAGATCACCAAAGAGCAAGTGAAGAAGATCGCAGAAACAAAGATGCCCGACCTTAACGCAGCAAGCATTGAAACAGCTATGAGTATGATAGCCGGTACAGCTCGCAGCATGGGCGTAGAAGTAGTCGATTAATTCTCTCTTGTGGGAGGAAAATTCCGATTTAACCACTTATTGGGAGGTAAACAATGAAACACGGAAAAAAATATGTAGAAGGCGCAAAGCTTATCGAAGCCGGCAAATTCTACGATGTAAACGAGGCTGTTGAAATAGCCGTTAAAACCGGTACTGCCAAATTCGACGAAACAGTTGAAATTCACGTTCGTTTGGGCGTTGACTCTCGCCATGCCGATCAGCAGGTAAGAGGCGCCGTAGTTCTTCCGAACGGAACCGGCAAAACCATAAGAGCTCTTGTTTTTGCAAAGGGCGATAAAGCAGACGCAGCTAAGGCTGCAGGTGCCGATTATGTAGGCGCCGAAGAGCTTGTTGCTAAAATTCAGAATGAAAACTGGCTTGATTTTGACGTTGTAATCGCAACACCCGATATGATGGGCGTTGTAGGACGTCTCGGTAAGGTTTTAGGACCGCGCGGTCTTATGCCTACGCCTAAGGCCGGTACGGTTACTCCGGATGTTGCCAAGGCTGTTACCGAGGCAAAGGCCGGTAAGATCGAATACCGTCTTGACAAGACAAATATAATCCACTGCCCCATCGGCAAGGTATCCTTCGGAGCTGAAAAGCTTCAGGAAAACCTTGACGCTCTTATGGGCGCTATTGTTAAGGCAAAGCCTGCTGCAACAAAGGGCCAGTATATTAGGTCTTGCGTTATAGCAACAACCATGGGCCCCGGAATAAAGCTTAACGTAGCTAAATTCGGCGCATAATTTATAAGCTTCAAGCGGTGCCGCGAACATACTCACGGCACCGCCGAAATTTAAAAAACTTTATATTTTTCAAAAAAACTGTTGCATTATCCGCCGTTATGGTGTATAATAATATTACAGTAAAAAACATTTGAATATCGCGGAGTGGAGCAGCTGGTAGCTCGTCGGGCTCATAACCCGAAGGTCGTTGGTTCAAGTCCAGCCTCCGCAACCATATCGAGTATTCATAAGGGATTTGACTTTATGAATACTCGATTTTTCATTTTGATACGCTTTTATGTACGGAGCAGGTTTTTGCCTGATCCTTTTTGTTAAGCCGTTTTCGGCTCGGTTAAATACTCAACTGCGACACCTTTTCGGGTATCTGCGACGATATTCGGTCTGCGAGATACCTCGGGTATCTCCACATATCCGACAAAGCGATAATAGATAACGATTCTCTGCGTTCGGTTTTTACCTTTGCCCTCTGTTTCGAAAACATCAATGTGGTCGATAAGTTCACGGAGCAGCGGTGCGGTCAGTCTGTCCATTCGCATAAACCTGCGGATTGCCGAAGTGAAATTTTCGCGTTCCTGTTCGCGCTGTCCGCATTCGGAAAGCTTTTGACGGAGCATCTTTATTTTTGTTTTCAACTCCAATCTTTCCGTTTCATACTTGTGTGACAACTGCATAAACCATTCGTCACTCACTTTGCCGACAGCGTTATCCTCATAAAGCTTTTCGTATAGGTGGGATACGGTATCGTTGCGAGCAATAGCTTTCTGAAGTTCTGCTTCGTCGTGCTTCTTTTCCTTCAAAAGCTCTTTATCGGTCTTTTGAGCAAGCAGTTCGGCGAAGGCTTCCTCATCCGCAGCCAAAAATTCCGCCATTCTCCGCAGTTCAAGTATTACCACCTGCTCAATGGCGTCTGCTCTGACATAGTGCCTTCCGGGACAGTTTCCTCGGTAATCCACCTTGTTATTTGCACATACAAAATAGTGAATGTCCTTGTTGATAGTATTCGTATGATGACGGAGCTTACCGTGACAATCGCCGCAGAACAGCAAATCGCAAAATATACTTTTCTCGCCGTTTTTCGGTTTTGGCGCACGGCGTTTTGTTTTGGCTATGAGTGTTTGTACCTTTTCAAAATCACCCCGTGCAATAATCGGCTCGTGAACATCCTTGAATATTGCCCAATTCTCAGGATCGTTCGGAAGTCTTGTTTTGTTCTTGAAAGACTTTGAGCAGGTCTTAAAGTTGATTACATCACCGCAATATTCTTGCTGAGATAAAATCTTTTGAATTGTTGTCTTGCACCACTTGTACGGATTAGGCTGTGTTTTTTTGCCGCCTCTCGGCAGTCCTTTGCTTTGCCAATACGCCATAGGAACAGGTATTTGTTTCTCCTGCAATATTCGTGCGATAGTTTCGTTGCCCTTGCCCTCAAGACACATTTTGAAAATGCTTTTTACCACCTCTGCCGCCTCCGGGTCGATAACCCACTTCTTTTTGTTTTCAGCGGATTTCATATATCCGTATGGCGGTTGAGATAAAGGCTCACCCATTGAACCGCGCAAACGATGCGATGAACGAATTTTCTTAGATATATCCCGTGCATACATTTCGTTTAAGATGTTTTTGAAAGGGGCAATTTCACTCTCGCCCTCCTCGCTGTCTATTCCGTCATTTACGGCGATGAACCGAATATCGTGATCTGGAAAATACACATCGGTATAATTACCGACTGAAACATAATCTCGTCCGAGACGCGATAGGTCTTTTACCATCACGGCGTAGATATATCCCATTTCAATATCCGATATTAACTGCTGAAATCCCGGTCGGTTGAAATTTGTCCCTGTATATCCGTCGTCTACATAGAATTTTATATCGGTCAATCCTTTCTCTTTTGCCTTTTGCGAAAGCAGCGTTTTCTGATTGACGATCGAATTGCTTTCACCGTCCATTCCGTCATCACGGGACAAGCGGCAATAAAGCGCCGTTATCCCGATTTTGTTATTCTTTTTCGGCTGCATTATTATCCTCCTTCCCGGCAGCCGTACAATCATATTCGGTGCTTATTATATTACTTGTACCGGCAGACGGCAAATCTGCGAAATCGCTTGTAAGATAATTTTCAATGCTGTTGTTCAGCATAGTATTCTCTTTGGGTTCTTTGTAGTCAGGCTTTTGAAATCTCGACTCAACCACATATCTTACGCCGTTAATAACATATTCCTGCGGTGCGGCGCCAAAGCCTACAATAAACTTATTCATAAACACTCCTTATCTCGCGTCGCGGTTGTGCTGACGGTTATAGTATTGCTTGAACAGACTTATAGCGAGTTCGGATATTTGTTGAGGTGTAAAATCTTTCGGCACATATTTGCGAATATCGTCCATCGGGATTTTCAGCTTTTCCACCTGATTGGGTTTAACCTCTGCCATAATTTCGGTTACAGTTTCGTAGTCAAGTTTGCCTTCTTCAAAAGCGGCGCGCATACGGCGAGCTTGTGCGTGGGATGGAAAGCTTTCCGTTTCATCAATGCGGTCAATAACATCTCTTTGTGCTTCTTCATTTAGAAAAGACAATTCATAAGCCGGGAGCATTTTCATCTTGCCGCTATCTAAATATTCTTGAAGTTCGGGAACGAGATAGGTCAAACGGATATATCGCTGTATTTGTCTCGCAGAATCTTTTGAACTTTCAGCTATGGTTTCGTCACTTCTCAACTTCGCGCCATTATGGCACGAAGTTTTACCTTGATGCTTAATCGCATCAAGTTTCATTCTGTAAGACCGTGCTTTTTCCATAAGGGATAGATTTTCACGCTGAAAGTTTGAATCTACCATTAAAATCGTGGCTTGATCTCGGTCGATAAAATGAACAACCGCCGGGATCTCTTTCATTTCAAGAAGCTCGGCGGCGCGCACCCTGCGATGTCCCGATATGATTTCGTATTCATCGGGCTTATCCTCAAGCGGGCGGACGATAATGCGGTTTAGCAGTCCGTATTCTTTTATGCTTTCAACAAGCTCCGTCATCGACTCATCATCAAGCACCTTGTAGGGGTGGCTCTCAAATGGATGAAGCTTTTCAAGTTTAATGTTCATAAGCTTCGGTTTAGGTTCTTTTACTACCTTTTCGGCAGACATTTTCATTTCTTTCATAAGTTCCTTTCTCTTGATTTTAATTTCTTTTTGTCTGCCGTTTCTGTTGTAGAAAATTGTATATATAAAAATATGATTGAAACGGCAGCGTGGTTTGTTTGTTTGTTTCATAATTACTGCCTTTCAAAGAATTTGTTTGTGGGTGTTAATTGCCCGTTAAGGTCCGCGAATATATAAGCCGGTAAACAATATACTATTTCGTCCTTTCATAAGTTTTTCTTTCAATTTGGTATTCTTTGCTCAGTAAATCAATAAGCCGAGGCGACTTATTATAAATCTGCTCGGCTTGTTTTAATTTGCCTCTTACCGGCTTGATTTTTTCGGTTATGACCTTGCGCTCATCCTTGTACTGTTGTTTTTCTTCCGGTGTTTTTGCTCGACGACGCTTGTTATCGGTAAGGGCGCGGCTGCGTTCCAATTTGTTTATTTCCGCTTTGGTTGTGTCAATATAATTTTTGATATCTGTCATTGTATTGAGTTTTTCAGCTTGCAAAAAGCGGTATTCGCTAACATACTTCTTTACATTGCGTACCTCATGCCGCAATTCAACATCTGCAATAACAAAATCTTTTACTGTCCTTGCTATTTCAAACAATGATAGGATGATATAAAATACCGCGCTGACAAGTACCTTCGATGGATCTTTGGCGTGGTCTACGGTAAAATCAAGTTGGTTCATTAGTTTAATAATTGGTGCTTGCTTTGCCTTGTACGGTAAATGAGTGTTCCATTCGTCATAGAAGTAA
>DJET01000052.1:32819-36699 GCA_002431945.1 Ruminococcaceae bacterium UBA5891
TTTTAAGCCGCACGGCTCTGTCCCAACCTTTATGCTTAATAGATAACCGCCGCCAGTCGATAGAGTAGCCGAGTCCCCATAACTGCCGTTCAAATTCCGAGCCGTTTGATGAATACTGCAAGCAATAGTCAATATCCTTTTTCAACATATCACGGTGCGTCATCTGCCCGTTTTTGTGCGCCCAATATTCTTTCTTTTGCCCTTTATTGTAAAAGTTACTGTTTTGGAGAACGGATAAACCGTGCTCTCGGCAAACCTCATCGGATACCTTTCGCAGCTCCAAATGATCACCGATTTTGTTCTTAAACTTTGCGCCGTTCTTGAATGAACAGGGGTTTACGACGAAGTGACAATGCAAGTTATCCGTGTTCAAATGAACAGTCACAAGCACTTGATATCTATCTCCCCACATCTTTCTTGCGGTCTCCTTGCCAATTTCAAACGCTTCTTCAGGTGTAACTTCGTCCGCCTTAAAGCTCTGTATTCCGTGATAGGCGACAACCTTGCCCCTCATACCAAACCGCTGCTGTACGGCTATCATCTCAGTATAGGCGTTTTGCTTTGAACAGTTGATACCGCCGACAAAAACTTGCCTGTCCGTTTTATTATTGTTTTCTGCATAGTGTAAGGCGGAATATAAATCCTTGTCAAGATATTCTTTCGGTGTGGTTTTATCGGGATTATCAGCATAGTCAAGCGTAGCCTTTAAGTTTCCGTAGACCGGCCAGAATCCGGTGACTGCCATATTTCATCACGCTCCTTTCCGGGCAACAGCAAAGTTTCAGATATTTCTTTTAGTAGATTGTAGATTTGGTTATTCAGTTTAGAAGAAGTGGATTTATCCTCCAAGCTGCCGATTTTTTCAAGTAAAACAAAAAGAGCATCCGGCGGAACCGCTTTCGGTTCGTAACCTAATGCTCTTTGTTTGACATATTCAGTTGTGAATATCCCACACTTTTTTGCTTTTGCCGTAATCGTTTGCTTTTCTTTATCCGTAACTCTTACGGATATTCGTATATCTTTTCCCGTATAGTATCAGCTCCTTTCTCACGGGGGATTGGGGGCTGCGCCCCCAAAGAGTCAGCCGATTTCGGCTGTGAGTGGGACTTTTGTGGCACACAAAGTCCCTGCTTGCTAAGGTGTGAGACACACCTTAATCTTTAATGATAGTTTTGCTTTTTATACCCTCATAGGCATTACCTCTTTTCTGAAATTTTATATAATAAAAGACCGACTTTTCAGCCGATCCGATATTATTTCTTTTCGGAAGCGGTTTCCGAAATACATTAAACATCCCAGCTTTTTGCTTTTCTGACGCGCCGTAAATACGCCGCTATTTCTTTCACGGTGTTGCCGTTGTGATAAAATCTTGCTGCCAGCGTTGCAGCCTCCACTATGGTTTCTTCGCTATATCCGTCCTGTGCATACATTCGTCCGAGCTGCTCTATAATTTCATCCTTTTGAATACATAAGCACTGACCTATTTTAAAAATTTCTTCAAGATATGGTATTTCTTTGTGTTCCTCTAAAATTCCGAATACAGCGGCACGGTAGTATTGGTTGACATGAGTTCTGTGCGTGTGCCCGTCAAATATTTCTAAATCTCTGCCTATGCCTTCCATGTGGTCACGCTTGTAAACGGTAGGTCTTCCGCGTTTCTTCTTGTTTTCGGAAGCGGCTTCCGAAAATCTTTTTTCTGTGCTTTGCTTGGTTTCGTTCAATTTGGGTTCCTCCCGGTTAAAATATTTTTCTTTCTATCCATATACAGTACAAAGCGAAAAACGAAAAATGTTCCTGAGTTTTGAAAAAATTTTTAGGTTTTTAAAAAATATTTTCGGATATAAAAAACGGCGGTGCTCCTTTTTTCGGGAACACCGCCGTAGATTTTACTTATTCAGTTTTCAAAGCCTATGAATTTTTTGAAATCCTTATTCATTATTTTCATTCGCTTGCTGACCGCGCTGTGGGTTTTGTAACCGAGCCGATCGGCAATTTCTTTTTGAGTAAGTCCTTTTTCCGAAAGATAATATATCTCTTTATCGGTGCTGTTTAAGGTTTTTGCAAACTCATCACGCAAGAAAATATATCGCTGTTCTTCAGCGGGATTATTTGCGAAAAAGTTTTTTACCCCCTCAATGTTTGTAGATTCGTCCTCTGACAACTCGCTGAAAAAGAGCGGCGCGCCGAGCTTGGTTTTGCAATGAGTCCACTTGTTGTAGAAGTTAATTTTATCTTGGTTCAACTGCTCCGAAAAATCTTCGTGCTGCGGAATCTTTTTTGAAATGCCGAAAATTTCCGAAATCTGTTGACCTTGCATAACCGTTTCAATCAGCGTTTCGTCAATCACTCCGGCAACCTTTTCCACAACCGTATGTATTTCATCATCCGTTAGGTCGTCAATTTCCTTACTAACGGATTTTGCATAACAATCAAGCCCCACCATAACCGGTTCTTCATACATTTCAAAAAATCTGTCTATGTACTCGTTCAGCATTTCGGGGTTTGTATAGATTTTTGAAATCTCTTCGGAAAAATAGTCCGCGTCAGCATTCTCCAAAAAGTTCACCGGATAGTCCTTTGAAAAGTTTTTCATCTTTCGGTTTACACCGAGCGGACGCAAATTCCCGAGCCAATATTCTCCGAAAATCTTTTTGGCACGAACAAAAATCTCAGATTGTCCACCGTCAAAATCGTATTCGCGATCAAGCGCCATATTAGCTGTAAAATCATTTTGCTGAAAAAATGATTGAAGTTTGGTTAATTGTTCGGGAGTGAATTTTATTTTCTTGTTCATAAACCCTATTTCCTCCGATTTTATATGTCTATTATATCACAAGGTACTGTCCAAAAAACAGTACTTTAATAAAATTGTCCTTAAAAATCGCACATTAGCGTTGTCAGCGTATTTTTTCTACAATAAAGGTTGACGATTTTTGTTTTCATACTTTTCGGGTAAAATATTAGAAAAATACTCGGAGGTAAATTGAGATGAAAGAACGAATTATTACAGCAAAAACGATTGCCGAATTTAAGGAACATCTAATCTTAGAGGAAAGGAGCAAAATAACGATTGAAAAATATATCCGTGATGTAAAAGCATTTTCGGTATATACGCAAAACTCTGATATTACAAAAGAAACTGTAATTGCATACAAAAAGCACTTGCAAGAAAACTATGCCGTGCGGAGTGTTAATTCAATGCTTGCAAGTATTAACAGCTTATTTTCATTTTTAGGCTGGCACGATTTAAAGGTAAAATCACTGAAACTGCAACAACAGGTATTCTGCCCCGAAGAAAAAGAATTGACACGGGCGGAATATGCACGGCTTTGCCGAACGGCGGAACGCAAGCACAATGAACGGCTTAACCTTATTTTGCAGACCATATGCGGCACGGGCATTAGAGTCAGCGAGCTGCAATATATAACCATTGAGGCTGTAAAACAGGGCGAAGCGGTTGTAAACTGTAAAGCGAAAACACGGTCGGTATTTATTGTGAAAGAGCTAAAACAAAAATTGCTCCGCTACGCAGCAGAGCAAAACATTGAAAGCGGTATGATCTTTGTAACGAGGACGGGCAAGCCGATAAGCCGCACAAACATCTGGCGTGAAATGAAAGCCTTGTGTGAAGAAGCAAATGTCAACCCGCAAAAAGTGTTTCCACATAACCTGCGTCATCTGTTTGCAAGGGTGTTTTACGGTATTGAGAAAGATATTGCGAAACTTGCAGATATTCTCGGTCATTCAAGCATAAATACTACAAGAATTTATATCATCACAACAGGGACTGAACACCGTCAGCGTATGGAAAATATGCGGTTGATACTATGAAAAAAGCCACCGAAATCGGCGGCAGAAACATAATCCACATTATGTTGTA
>DJET01000061.1 GCA_002431945.1 Ruminococcaceae bacterium UBA5891
GGACTTTTTCGACAGACTGAGGCAACAGCTTTTAGCTGCTGCCTGTTTTATTTATTTGGGTTAAAACCTTCACGTCATTGCGAGCGCCGTCAGGCGCGCGGCAATCCGTATCCTTTTTTAAAAATACTTTTATATGCTTATTATTTATTGAACAAAATCAAGCTGTCCCGCCCTGCCGTAATGCGCTTAAAATAACCTGCGTTAAAGCAGGTGGGTGCCGGCCGCACGGTTTCACGCTCCCTTCTTCCGAACTCGGCACAGCCGCGGGAGGTCTGCAATCCGCCGTATGAGCTTTGGCCCCTAATTATAATGTTGTAGGGTTATATAAGACGCGGTCCGCGAACAGCGCAGGACAAGCTTTAAATAATCAGCCTTCGTCTATTTCAAAAAAATCTTCCAGTCTTTCAACAAAGGCGTCGGCTATCATTTCGTATTCGTCGTCGTCTTCTATTTCGTAATAGTATTCGTCGCCGTTTTCTTCCTCTTCTCCAACCTTTACAATAACCAGCTCGCCGCTGTCGTCAAGGGTTTTCTGCGGGTCGTCGTAAATGGGGAGCATAGCAAGATAGCGCCCCGTATCTGTCTCGATAGCGTCAAGCACCTCAAAGGTGTATTCCTTGCCGTCGTCGTCGGATAGGGTGACTATATCGGGATTGTAGTCTTCTTTATTTTTTATATTGTCCATAATCTTCCTCCGTACAGAAGTCTAAATATATTTTAACCCCAAACAGGCTTTAAGTCAATGGGAAATAGGGGAAATTTTATTTATTTCGTGCTCAAGCACCTTTTTAAACTGCGTTTCGTAAAGCAGGCGGTATTTATCGCTTTTTAAAAGCAGCTCGTCGTGAGTGCCGGTTTCGGTTATAACGCCGTTTTCAAGCACCATAATTTTATCGGCGGCTATAACTGTTGACAGCCTGTGCGCTATAACAATGCTTGTTCTGCCGCTCATAACGTTGTTAAGAGCGGACTGTATAAGATTTTCGGATATTGAGTCAAGTGAAGAGGTCGCTTCGTCCAATATAAGTATCTTTGGGTTTTTAAGCACAACCCGCGCTATTGAAACGCGTTGCTTTTCACCGCCCGAAAGCTTTAGTCCGCGGTTGCCTACCAAAGTATTGAATTTATCGGGCAGACTGTTTATAAAATCATAAATATTAGCGGTTTTACAGGCGTTTTCAATTTCTTCCATTGCAGCGCCCGGCTTTGCATAAAGCAAATTTTCAAGTATGGTTCCGTTAAAAAGGTAAGTATCCTGCGTTACTATGCCTATATTTGTGCGAAGATAGGCAAGGTCAAAGTCTCTTACATCTGTTCCGGCTACCGCAACGCTGCCGCCGGTAACGTCGTAAAGGCGGGGTATCATACCTATTACGGTGGATTTTCCTGCGCCCGATGTGCCTACTATCGCATACATTTGCCCGTTCGGCACAAAAAAGCTTACGCCCTTTAATACCTCTCTGCCTGTTTCGTATGCAAAGTGAACGTCTTTAAATTCAACCGTGCAGTTATCAAGCGGCGGCTTTACGGGATTTTCGGGGTTTTCAATATCGCATTTGCGGTCGAAATACTCAAAAATGCGGTTAAACAGCGCTAAGGAGCGCACAAAGTCAACCTGAAGGTCAAGCAGCTGCCTTACCGGCTGGTAAAGCCTGTTTACAAGCGCCACAACTACCGAAATATCGCCTACTGTAAGTCCTTTATCGGTATTGCTTATTATAAGAAAACCGCCTGCAAAGTATATAAGCAGGGGAGCTATTTGTATAAACATTCCGAGAAAAACGTGAAACCAGCTTCCGGCGCGCTGCTCGCGTATTGTGATTTTGGTGGTTTCGTTGTTGATTTTGCGGAATTTTTCGTATTCAACCTTTTCCTTTGTGAACAGCTTTACAAGCATTGAACCGCTTACCGAAAGCGTTTCGTCTACATGCTGGTTAAGCTCGTCCTGCTTTTCCTGCGCCTCGCTTACAAGCTCCCAGCGCTTTTTGCCTACGCTCTTTGTGGGTAATATCAGCAGCGGCAGAACTACAAGACCTACAACGGCAAGCCGCCAATCGGTATAAAAAAGATAAAACACGCAGGTTGCAACCGTTAAAACATTGCTTACAAGCGAGGTAAGCATAACGGATATTACCGAGCTTACGCCGTTTATATCGCTGTTCATACGGGTAATTATATCGCCCTGCTTTTCGTTTGTGAAAAATGCGTGAGGCATATGCTGAAGATGATCGTACATCTGATTGCGCATATCATAAATAATTTTTTGCGAGATCCAGCTGTTTATGTACTGCTCAAGCACGCTTATTACCTGTGCGGCGGATAAAACAACGAATGCCAAAACAACAAGCTGTAAAAGCTGTTTTATATTGCGGCTGTCGCTTACAATGGCGTCTACTATCTTACCGGTTATTACAGAGGGGAAAAGCCCTAATACCGCCGATACGATAAGCGCGGCAAATACCGCAATAAACTGCCATTTGTACGGCTTTAAATAGCCGAGTATTCTAAGCAGCAGATCTTTTGTGACCTTGGGCTTGTTTAATTTTTCCTCTTCGGTTAAAAATCCCCGCGGACCCCTGCCTATACGCATCGGTCCGCGCATACCCGCGGGCGGCGGCATCATCGGTCTCATATAATAACAACTCCAATATATTTACTGTTATATATTCTATTTTAACACTTTTTTAGAAATTTGCCACATTTTTAAACAATTTGTTAATTTGTATAAAAGTTTTTAAAAAGTACTTGACAAAATAGAAACTATGCATTATAATAAAGCCAGACAAAGAGAAAGGAGTTGATAAAAGTGAGAGAGGATACTCCACCGGCTTCTTATCAAAATAAAATGAAAGTGGTGAGTCCGATGAAGTAATAACGGGCAACGCGAAAACTATAAAATTACGGAGAAGACCGATGTACCGTTAAAACTTCCCGAAGGGAATTTACATATTACCCACAAAAGGTGATTTATATGATTGTAAGGCGATTAGCTATCAAATAAATTGAGACGGGTGGGTCCAATGCACAATTAAGTATAATTTTAAAAACCATAAAGCCTTAACGGGTGATTAAAATGATTTTAAGGTTTTTAGATTTTGAAAATATTTAAACGGGTGATTCCGATGTACAATTCATTTTAGCGCTCTTTTAAATTTGAGTTCTTTCTAAACGGATATTAAATTGTTTATGCATTGCAGATGCAGTACGACATTTTCAGTTTATATTAAAATTTTACCGCTTTGCGGTTTACGGATAAGGTTTAATTAAGAGCATAACATTAAAATTGAATAGTAAAAAAATCTAACTGCTGCAGCTAAACGGTTGCAGCAGTTTTTTTCTTGAAATTATATAAATTTATACATTTAATAATTTTTATTGATAAAAATTGCTTTTGGTTGTATAATATACGTAGTTAACCACAGTTGGCGAGGTTGTTAAGCGTTTGTCCGCTTTGTCTGCGGGAAAGGGAAATATTACGGATATTAAAAATAACAGAAAAGCCATATACACGGCGGCTTTAAAAACGGTATTTGTATTTTTTGTACTGTGTACCGCGCTTTTTAACAGCGTATTTACCGCCGCCGAGTCTGATATGGGCTTTAATAAAGAAATTTCGTTACATACATTTTCCGAATGCGATAATGAAAATACTAAAGCAATCAGCCCCGTAACCGCAATGTCTTTTTCAAAGACACAAATACCGTCGGTATTAACAGAAGAAAAAACCGCCGATAATCTTGCGGCTGACGCAAAATTATTACCGGATTGCTTTTTTCTCGATGAAATTTCAGACGGTCTATCTTACCGTGAAACCGAGTGTCAGGCTGTTGCACCGCCCGACCACAGCTACTGCAGCTGTAAAAATTCCGGTTCGGAGCGTAAGACGCTGCTTCACCGTCACTTCGTTGCTACAATAAACAGCGAAATTCAAAAGCCTTGTCTTAACCTTGTATTCGCCGTAGCGGCAAGGGACAGCGATTTGGCGGCATATGATATAAGCGACCATTATGAGAAATTTCTGTCTTGAACAATTATTTTAAAGTGTTTATCGTTAAAATAATTGAAAAGAGGAAATAATTATGGTATTAAACAGAAATAAAGGGGAGCCGGATTTTATAATAACAAACAAAGAGGAACAAGTTTTACAGCAGTTCAGAGAATTATCGAATGAAGACCAAAAAGAGGTATACATACGGTTTATCGAGCTTGCTTTGCAGCATGTTAATTACGGTTAATATGATTTAAATAGAATTTAGGCAAAACAGTAAGGTCTGTAACGACCTGCTGTTTTGCCTTTTTGGTTTTATACTATTAAATTTGCGTGATGTTTCTCGCCGTTTCAACTAATTTTAAAACGTCCTTATCCGCATTGGTGCTGTAAAGAAGTCCGTAAGGAATACTGTAATCCCAATTTACGGGAATTGATATAAGTCCGGGGTGAACATCTTGCCAGCATTCAATGGTAAGCAAAACGTTTCCGCTTTCGGTACAGCGGTTAAATACAGATAGATCGTAAAACTGCGGAGTGTTCTCAATGCGTATCTGCGGATGGTTTTTTTCTAAATCGTTTCTTATAAAGTCGTTAACGCCCGAATCTCCGCGGCCTACCATCATAAGCGTTTCGCCGTATAAGTCTTCAATATTTATCTGCTTTTTTTCGGCTAAACGGTGGTTGCGCGATACAGCGACCATTTTTTTGTATCTGCCAAGCGGCAAAAAGCTGCAAAGGGAAAGCCACGCTTTAGAATCGCACACGCCTATAAGAAAATCGAATTTTTCGCCTAATTTTTTAATTTCGGATAAAATGCCGTCGTGGTTATCCTCAAACGGTACTAAGTGCAGCTTGTAATCGGGAAAGCTTTGATTTATTCTATACCACAGGTCCATAAACGGCTTAGCGGGATTTAACAGGGAAGTGCCTACGCAGAAGGTCGTATCATAATCGAGCGTGGCGGCGTTCGCCGCGGCGACAGATTTTTTTGAATAATCCATAATAAATTTTGCGTCGCGGTATATTACCTTGCCCGCCGGTGTAAGATCAACCCCCGCAGGCGTTCTGTCTATCAATTTAAGGTTTAAATGTTCCTCTAACACATTCATTTTTTTCATAACCGCGGTGGGGGTAATAAACAGCTTATCAGCCGCTTTTGTAAAGCTTCCGCAATCTGCAACGGCTAAAAATGTATCAAGCAACGGATTATACATAAGACACCTCTGTAAACTTTTAGTTTATACTATAATAACATATCGGATATTCCGTGTCAATGCGTTTTATATTATAATAACAATCAGAAAGGCGGTTATAAATATGGGAAAAGCACTTATTGCTTTTTATTCAAGAGCAGATGAAAACTATGTAAACGGCACGCTTAAAATGCTGTCTGTCGGTAATACCGAGACTGCGGCGGGCATCATAAAGGAGCTGACAGGGGCGGATATGTTTAAAATTGAGCAGACTAAGCCCTATTCCAAGGGATACAACGCCTGCATTGAAGAGGCAAAATCCGATCAGCAGAGAGACGCACGTCCAGAACTTAAGACATACCCCGAAACGCTTGATAATTATGATATGATCTATTTGGGCTATCCTAATTACTGGAGCACTATGCCTATGGCGGTATTTACGTTTTTAGAGCATTTTGATTTTACGGGCAAAACAATAAAACCCTTCTGCACACACGAGGGCAGCGGAATGGGTAGCAGTATATCGGATATAAAAAGGCTTTGCCCCGGCGCTAAGGTTGAAAAAGGGCTTGCCATACACGGTGGTAGCGCCGCAAATTCGAAAAAAATAATTGAGGAATGGGTGAAGTAATTATGAAAAAGGTTACGGCAGGCAGAGAGGCGCTCGGCGAGTTTGCGCCTAAATTTGCAGAGCTTAACGACGACGTACTGTTCGGTCAGGTATGGAGCAGGGAGGATAAGCTGTCGCTCCGCGACCGCTCGCTCGTTACGGTGACGGCGCTTTTGTCGCAGGGGCTTTGCGACAGCTCATTTGAATTTCATTTAAGGTCTGCAAAGCAGAACGGTATTACAAAAGCCGAAATTGCGGAAATAATAACCCATGCGGCGTTTTACGCCGGCTGGCCTAAAGCGTGGGCGGCTTTCAGACTGGCTAAGAATGTATGGAATGAGGAATCGGACGCCGAAAGCGAAAAACAGGCGCATGCAAATTCAATGATTTTTCCGATAGGCGAGCCGAACGACGCATTTGCAAAGTATTTTATAGGTCAAAGCTATTTAGCGCCCGTATCTAAAAGTCAGGTGGGTATTTTCAACGTTACGTT
>DJET01000047.1 GCA_002431945.1 Ruminococcaceae bacterium UBA5891
ACAAAGGTGTCTTTATGGAAACCTTGTTAAACACTGGGTTTATGCGGGTTCCGTTGGCGGAGACGGAGGGATTCGAACCCTCGTCCCTCAAGGGGCATCATGATTTCGAGTCATGTCCGTTATGACCACTTCGATACGTCTCCGTATATAATTGCTTTATAAGCACGATAAATATTATATGTATTTTATACGCCGTTGTCAAGGAAAATATTTAAAACGCAAAAAAACAAATGTTACGCTTTATCGTAAGCGGCAGTTTTATTGTGGTTGCGTCTTATTAAAACCACAATATATATAGTCTGCCTTAAAAAAACAAAAAAAATATGTTAACTTTCAAAAAATTACTTGATTTTTGCTCCTTTTAGACTTATAATACAATCATAGTGGTGAAAAGTGGAGTAAAAATCCACTAAAGTGTATTAAAGTGGAGCAAAAGAGGTGAAAATCATGCTTTTCGGAGGCTATCAGCATAATATAGATAAGAAGGGCAGGGTTTTCATTCCTTCAAAGCTTCGTGAAGAATTAGGGACAGGCTTTATGATTTGCCGCGGTATTTACGGTAAGCGCTGCCTTTGCGTTTATTCGGCAGAGGAGTGGGACAAGCTTGTTGCAAAAATAGGAACGCTGCCGAGCGCTAAGTCAAGTGCCGTTAAACGTTTCCTTTATGACGGAGCCTTTAATATAGACTTTGATACACAGGGCAGAATACTTATTCCGCCGGTTTTGCGCGAATATGCGCAGCTTGAGGGCGAGGCTCACATAATAGGTATGGATACAAACCTTGAAATATGGAACACCGAGCTTTGGAACGCCGAAAATGCGGAATACACGCCAGAATCCATTGCTTCAATTGTTGAGGAGCTTAATTTCTAATGGAATTTTCACACAAATCGGTTCTTTTAAACGAAACAATAGAAGCTTTAAACATAAAACCGAACGGCATTTATGCAGACGGTACTGCCGGCGGTGCAGGACATTCTTTGGAAATTGCAAAAAGGCTTACAGACGGCAGGCTTTACGCGCTTGACCGTGATCCCGACGCGGTAAAAACCGCCTCCGAACGGCTTAAAGGCTATAACGCCGAAGTTATTAAAAGTAATTTCAGCGAAATGCAGGAGGTTTTAAACAAACGCGGCGTAACGGGTGTGGACGGGATATTGCTTGATTTAGGGGTTTCCTCTTATCAGCTTGATAACGCCGAACGCGGATTTTCTTACAGGCAGAACGCTCCGCTTGATATGAGAATGAGCAAAAGCGGAATAAGCGCCGCGGATATTGTCAACACTTATTCAAAAGAAGAGCTTGTAAGAATATTAAGAGATTACGGCGAAGAAAAATTTGCTTTTAAAATAGCGGACCGCATAATAAGCGAGCGTGAAAAAGCCCCCATTGATACAACGCTTAAATTGGCTGATATAATATCATCTGCCGTGCCTGCAAGGGCGCGCAGAGACGGGCACCCCACAAGGAAAAGCTTTCAGGCAATAAGAATTGCGGTAAACGGCGAGCTTGAGGAGCTTGAAACAGCGCTTGATAAAGCCTTTGAGCTTTTAAATAAAGAGGGAAGGCTTGCAATTATCACCTTTCATTCGCTTGAAGACAGAATGGTAAAGCAAAAATTTAAAGAATATTGTACGGGCTGTATATGTCCGCCGGATTTTCCTGTTTGCGTTTGCGGCAGAAAGCCGCAGGGCAGGCTGTTAACAAAAAAGCCTATTGAACCTACGGCGGAAGAAATAAACGAAAATCAGCGCAGCAGAAGCGCAAAGCTGCGTGTAATCATAAAGAATGAATAAACGGGTTTTAAGCCCGTAGCCTTAGAAAAGGAGAGCGGCTATGAACAACGTAAAGTATTATAACGACAGTTTAGCATACGATTTTGAAATGTTTGCCCCTAAAACTGCCGAAACGCCGAAAACACGCGATAATATTGTGGTTATGCCCAAAATCGCCGAAAAGACGAGAAAGCGCCGCCGCGCCGCCGCGCGCCGGCTGGTTTCGCCTATGGGCCTTGTTATGACGGCTGTGTTTGTTTTGGCGGGACTTTGCGGCAATATAGCGCTCCGCCTTCAAATAAATGAGCTTAACAGCGAAATAAACGATGTGAAATCGGTTATAACCGAGCTTGAAAGTGAAAAAACAAGTCTTGAAATGGAAATGCAAAAGAAAATTTCTTATGCGAATCTTGAGCTTGAGGCAACACAGCTCGGTATGAGAAAAATGGAAAAGAGCGACGTTAAATATATAAGGGTAAACGATAAAGACAAGGCGGTAAAATCCGACGGGAGCACAGTGACCGCGGAGTAATAAATTGAAGGAACAATAATATAATTATCAGTGTAGAAGAAAATACGAGAGTTGTGTTACCGACTCTCGTATTTCGGATATTTTGAAGGGGGCTGCATAGCGTGACTGTAAAACCGGGTAAAACAATGGTTACAAGAATAATAGTAGTAATGGTCGCGCTTATACTTTCACTTTCGCTTGTTTCCTCGGCAAGTCTTTTTAACATTATGGTAATAAAGGGCGAAAAGTACCAAAACTATGCCTCCGAGCAGCAGCTTTACGACAGTCTTGTTACCGCGCCGCGCGGAGATATTTATGACAGAAATATGCAGATACTTGCAACAAGCTCGCCGGCTTGGACCGTTTACATAACACCGAACGGCATAAAAAGGCTTAAAAGCGCCGATAAAGCCGAAGAGGTTAAAAAAACGATAGCGTCGGGTCTTTCCGAAATATTAGAGCTTGATTACGATACCGTTTACGGCTATACGGAAAAAAACTCTTATTATGTTATAGTTAAGAAAAAGGTTGAAAAAGCCGTTGCCGACAAAATAAGACAGTTTATACTTGACAATAAAAGCCTTGAACTTGTAAAATATATAGGGCTTGACGAAACCACAAAGCGCTACTATCCTAACGAACATTTGGCTTCGGTTGTTTTGGGGTTTGTAGGCTCTGACGACCAAGGTCTTGCAGGCATAGAAAGCTATTACGACAATGATCTTACAGGCATTGCGGGGCGCGTTGTGGCGGCTAAAAACGCCGCCGGCGCGGATATGCGGTTTTCTTATGAAAAGGTTGAAGAGGCGGTAAAGGGAAAATCCCTTGTGCTTACGCTTGATTCGTATGTGCAGTATACCGCCGAGAAATACCTTGAGGCGGCAATAGCCGAAAACAAAATTGCCGAACGCGGCGCGGCGGTTGTTATGAACGTTAATACCGGCGCGATACTGGCAATGGCGGTAAAGGGCGATTTTGACCCTAACGAGCCGTTTACGTTATCGGCAGAGGATCAGGCCAAGGTAGACGCCGCTGAGGGCGACGAGGAAAAATCCAAGCTTAAAAGCGAGCTTATGAACAGGCAGTGGCGTAATAAAGCGGTATCCGATACAATGGAGCCGGGCTCTGTATTTAAGGTCGTAACAGCTTCAATAGCGATTGAAGAAAATCTTATAAACAACAATTCCACATTTTTCTGCAACGGTCACGCAACCGTTGCGGGGCAGTCTTACCACTGCCATAAGGTGGGGGGACACGGCTCGCAGAATTTAATGCAGGCAATATCAAATTCCTGCAACCCTGCGTTTATAACAATAGGTCAGCTTGTAGGGGTTAACACGTTTTCAAAATATTTTAAGGCGTTCGGTCTTACCGAAAAAACCGGTATCGATCTGCCGGGCGAGGCAACCTCAACCTATCATAAAGAGGATAAAATGGGGCCTGTTGAATTGGCGTCCTCTTCGTTTGGGCAAACCTTTAATGTAACGCCTATGCAGTTAATATCAGCCGTATCCGCGGCGGTTAACGGCGGTTATCTGGTTCAGCCGCATTTGGTTGAAAAAAAGCTTGATTCTGACGGCAAGGTGGTTGAAACCTCGTCAACCTCTTATAAAAGACAGGTGGTATCCGCCTCAACTTCGGCTACAATGCGTACCCTTATGCAGTATGTTTCGGAAAACGGCGCAAAAAACGCGCTTGTTGCAGGGTACAATATAGGCGCTAAAACAGGTACTTCGCAAAAGGTTTCCAAAATATTGGCAACGGGCGATAAGGCTTTATATATAGGCTCGTGCGCTACGGTGGCGCCTATTGAAAATCCCGAAATTGCGGTTTATGTTATGCTTGATGAGCCTAAGGGCGATAAATATTACGGCGGTTTAATATCGGCGCCTGTAAATTCGCAGATTATGAGCGATATTCTGCCGTATCTCGGCTTTGAACCGAGCTATACCGACGAGGAGCTTAAAAAGCTTTCGCTTACCGTGCCCGATACCGTGGGTAACGAAATAGGCGAGGCTAAGGGTAAGGTGACCGCCGCAAAGCTTGAATACAAGGTCATAGGCTCCGGCGGTACGGTGCTGCGGCAATTGCCCGCCGCAGGCAGTAAGGTAATATCGGGCGGTATAGTAATACTTTACACGGAAGAGGGCGGTTCTCAAAAGGTTACGGTACCCAATCTTACGGGACTTACCGCAACAGAGGTTAACACAGCCGCGGCAAACGCCGGTGTTAACGTAGAATTTTCGGGCAATTCTTCAGACGGGGCAATAAGGTCCTATAAACAAAGCATAAGCGCCGGTGAAAGCGTTGATACCGGAACGGTTGTAACGGTTTATTTCGGCGATGAAAATGTTGTTGACGGATAAGGAAAGGTTATATATGAAGCTTAAAAATTTGATTGAATGCACGGGAGCAATATCCGAAACTGAAATTACGGGCATTACCTGCGACTCAAGGCAGGTAAAGGAAGGCTTTGCGTTTGTTTGTATTGTGGGGGCTAAATCGGACGGTCACGATTATGCACCTGCGGCAATCGACGCGGGCGCCGCAGTTATAGTAGCCGAGCGTGATTTGGGGCTTTCAAATCAGCTTACGGTACCCGATACCCACGCCGCATACGCCGATATGTGCGCCAAATGGTTCGGCGAACCCGCAAAATCGCTTAAGCTGTTAGGCGTTACGGGAACAAACGGTAAAACCTCGGTTACCTATATGCTTAAAAAAATAATAGAAAAGGCAGGCTTTAAGGCTGGTCTTATAGGCACAATACAGAATATGATAGGCGACGAGATAATTGCTGCGCACAACACAACGCCTAACGCCTACGAGCTCAACTCGCTTTTTGCGCTTATGAAGGCTAAGGGCTGTACCTATGTTATAATGGAGGTATCGTCTCACGCGCTTGATCAGTCGCGTGTTTATAAGCTTGATTTTGAGGCGGCGATGTTCACCAATTTAACGCAGGATCACCTTGATTACCATATCACTATGGAAAACTACCTTAACGCAAAGAAAAAGCTGTTTAAAATGTGTAGGACGGCAATAATAAACAGCGACGATTCATATGCCCCTGAGCTTATGAAGGACCTTGACTGCCGTATAGTTACATACTCTACAGGCAACGATTCAACATACAGCGCAAAGGGTATAAATTACCACCCTGCAAGTGTTGACTATGAATTTGTGAGCGACAGCACAATAGAGCATATTCACGTTAACACGGGCGGTAAATTTACGGTTTACAATTCGCTTTGCGCGGCTTGCTGTGCGGACGTTATCGGTATTCCTGTATCCACGGCAGCAACGGCGCTTTCAGAGATGCACGGCGTAAAGGGCAGGGCGGAGGTAGTACCGACAGGCAGGGACTTTACCGTTATAATAGATTACGCCCACACGCCGGACGGTCTTAAAAATATTCTTTCCACATTCCGCGAATGTAAGAAAAACCGCCTTATAGTTGTGTTCGGATGCGGCGGCGACAGAGATAAAACAAAACGCCCGATAATGGGTAATATAGCTGTTCGCTATTCCGATTTTGCCGTGGTTACAAGCGATAATCCGCGCACCGAGGATCCCGGCGCTATAATTAAGGATATATTAACGGGTATGAAGGGGACTGCAACGCCTTATAAGGTGATTGAAAACCGTATCGAGGCTATAAAATATGCGATATCGATTGCAACCAAGGACGATATAATTGTTTTGGCCGGTAAAGGGCACGAAACATACCAGATACTTAAAACAGGCACCATACACCTTGACGAGCGCGAGGTTGTTGCCGAAGCTTTAAGGGAGCTTAAATAAAAAAGGGGAACGGAGAGATAATATGAAGGATTTTACACCCGTTATAGCCGCGGCAGCCGCTTTTGCCGTAACTGCGCTTTTGGGATATATTGTAATTCCTTATTTAAGAAAGCTGCATTTTGGGCAGACTATATTGGAGATCGGTCCTAAATGGCATAAGGATAAGCAGGGAACGCCTACGATGGGCGGCTTTATGATAATTGCGGGCGTGCTTTTGTCGCTCGGTATTGCCTATGCCTATTCGGCTGCCGCAGGCGGCCGCTTTGCCCTTGAAATGCACGACGGATATCGCCTTTCGGTTTTCCTTGCCGGAATTTTAATGGCGCTTTTAATGGCGGCTATCGGGTTTATGGACGACTATATAAAGGTTGTTAAAAAACGCAATTTGGGGCTTACCGCAAGGCAAAAAACCTTTTTGCAGCTGCTTGTTTCGGCGGTATATCTTGCAACGCTTTGCCTTTCTGGTATGAAAACCACAACAATTCCGTTTGTGGGCGACATTGATATAACACGCGGCGCAGGTCTTCTGTTTTGGCCTGTTGCGCTTATGTTTATTTACGGCTTTACAAACGCCGTTAATTTGACCGACGGTATCGACGGGCTTGCTTCATCTGTAACGCTTGTGGTTGCGTGCGCGTTTATGATGGGATCGGGCTTTGTTTACAATATGAGCATAAACGCTATGTCTGCGGCGCTCGCGGGCGCGTGCGTGGGCTTTATTGTGTGGAACGCAAAGCCGGCGCGCGTGTTTATGGGAGATACCGGTTCAATGTTTTTGGGCGGTATGGTCGTTGCAGTGTCCTTCGGAATCGGAAGACCCGTATTACTTATTTTTGCGGGTATAACGTATTTTCTTGAGGCGCTTTCGGATATAATACAGGTAGCGTATTATAAAAAAACAAAAAAACGTATTTTCAAAATGGCGCCGCTTCATCATCACTTTGAGATGTGCGGCTGGTCGGAACAGAAGATCGTTCTTGTGTTTTCGCTTGTTACGGCGGTCGGCTGCGTGATTGCGGTATTGCCGCTTATATTCGGTTGGTAAATTAAATTGGAGGGAAAAAGCATGGCAAAAAGGAAAAAGTCGGAGCCGCTTTCGGGAAGACTTGATATAACCTTTTTATCGCTTGTTTTAATATTGCTTACAATAGGTCTTGTTATGCTTTTTTCCGCAAGCTATGCGTTTTCATACGAGCATTACGGCAACAGCTATAAATTTATAATCCGTCAGGCGCTTTTTGCCACGGTGGGCGTTGCCGTAATGCTTGTTGTTTCAAAAATAGACTATCATTTTTGGCGCAAATTCGCATGGGTGCTGTATGTTGTTTCTATCGGCTTGCTTGCGGTGGTTAAAATACTGCCGCCTATGCTTGAGGGTAAGGACGTTAAGCGCTGGATCGTTATAGGTCCTATTAACTTTCAGCCCTCGGAAATTGCGAAATTTGCGGTAATACTGCTGTTTTCCTCGCTAATAGCGGCAAACTACAAACAAATGAAAAGCTTTAAGTTTGTTGCGTTTTTGGTGCTGCTGCTTGCACTTCCGTGCGGGCTTGTTGTTATAGAACCGCACCTTTCCGCAACGGTGCTTATATTTGCAATAGGCATAGTTTTGCTGATTGTGGGAGGACTGCAAAAGCGGTATATATTGGGCGGCATTGCCGTAGGCTTGGGCGGCGGCGTGCTTGCTATCGCAACGGGAATTATAGGCTACGGCTCAGACCGAATAAAATATTGGCTTGACCCGTGGGCAGACGCAAAAAATAAGGGCTTTCAAACTATACAGTCGCTTTTGGCAATAGGTTCGGGCGGTATACTCGGACGGGGAATAGGTCAGTCAAGGCAAAAATATTTGTGGCTTCCCGAACCCCATAACGATTTTATTTTTGCAATCGTGTGCGAGGAGCTGGGGCTTGTGGGCGCGGTTGTTATAATTCTTATTTTCTGCTTGCTTGTGTGGCGCGGCTTTACAATAGCTATGCGCGCTAAGGATAAATTCGGTTCCCTTTTGGCAATAGGTCTTACCTTTCAGGTGGGGCTTCAGGCAATGCTTAATATTTGGGTTGTTACAAACACAATACCTAACACGGGAATAAGTCTTCCGTTTTTCAGCTACGGCGGCACATCGCTTTTAATACTTCTTGCAGAAATGGGTATTGTGCTTTCCGTATCGCGCGGTGCGGCAATAGAAAAAACTTAAAGAGGGCGGCTATATGAAAATACTTTTCGCGGGCGGCGGTACCGCCGGACATATAAATCCTGCGCTTGCTGTTGCGGGGTACATAAAGGAAAAACACCCCGACGCCGAAATTTCCTATATAGGAACGGCGGATAAGCTTGAAGCAAAATTGGTTCCCGAAAAGGGATACGACTTTCACACCATAAACGTGGCGGGCTTTCAGCGTAAGCTTTCGCTTAAAAATATTGCGCGAAATATAAACGCGGTGGGGAAAGCCGTTTCCTCTTCTCTGGATTCAAAAAAAATATTAAAGGAAATAAACCCCGATATTGTTGTGGGTACGGGCGGATATGTAAGCGGACCTGTTTTGCGCGAAGCGCACAAGCTCGGCTTTAAAACCGCAATACACGAGCAAAACGCATTCCCCGGCGTTACCACAAAAATGCTTGCAAACAGGGTGGACAGGGTTATGCTTGCCATGCCCGAAGCAAAAAAATACTTAAAGCTTAAAAACGAACCGGTTATAACGGGAAACCCCGTGCGCGGGGAGCTTATGCGCATAACAAGGGAAGAGGCGCGCGCAAAATTAGGACTTGACAGCCGCCCGCTTATACTTTCGTTCGGCGGCTCGCTCGGCGCAAGGCGTATTAACGAGGCGGTAAGCGAGCTTATAAAAAGCCATAACGGTACGGAAAAGTTTTACCATATACACGCCGCCGGAAAAAGCGGATATGAGGCTATGATAAACGCGCTTTCCGATACAAAGCTTTCAAGTCTTATCGATATACGCGAATATATTACGGATATGGACGTTTGTATGGCGGCGGCGGATCTTGTTATATGCAGAGCGGGCGCAATAACCTTAAGCGAGCTTTGCTGTCTTGGCAAGCCGTCGGTGCTTATTCCGTCTCCCTATGTTGCGGAAAATCACCAATTCCACAATGCAATGACTCTTAAAAACGCTGGCGCGGCAGAGGTGCTTGAGGAAAAGGATCTGAGCGGAGAAAGCCTGATAAGAACAGTTGATAATATTATAGAAAATAAACCGCTGCTTATGAAAATGAGCGCAAACGCAAAAAAGCACGCAATAACCGACGCAAATAAACGAATTTACGAGGTTTTAATGCAGCTTTACACAAGACCGTGACATTTTCGGCAAACCTGCATAGTATGGACTGTAAAAGTTCTGCTGTGAAAGGGTGCGTTAAATGTCTGAGCTTGTTATAAACGGCGGCAAAAAACTATCGGGCGAAATTTGCGTACAGGGGGCGAAAAACAGCGTTTTGCCTGTGCTTGCGGCAACGGTGCTGTGCGGCGGCGAGTGCGTGATACATAACTGTCCGGAGCTTTCGGACGTTGAAACGTCACTCAAAATACTCGCGCACTTAGGCTGCGGCTGTAAAAAAGACGGCGATACCGTAGCTGTAAACGCAAGGGATATTTCGGATTACTCTATACCCGATACCCTTATGCGTGAAATGCGCTCTTCGGTGGTGTTTTTGGGCGCGGTTATCGGAAGAACGGGGAAAGCGGTTATAAGCAGTCCGGGCGGCTGCGAGCTGGGGCCGAGACCGATCGACCTGCATTTATCCTCCCTTAATAAAATGGGTGTAACGGTAAAGGAAGAACACGGCTATTTGAACTGCACCGCCGAAAACGGTCTTCACGGTGCGGAAATAACACTTAATTTTCCAAGCGTAGGCGCTACCGAAAACATTATTTTAGCCGCGGTTTTGGCAGAGGGCGATACCGTAATACACGGTGCGGCAAAGGAACCCGAAATAAGCGACCTTGCCGATTTTTTAAACAGCACAGGCGCCAGAATTAACGGCTGCGGTTCGGATACCGTAAGAATACGCGGCGTAAAAACGCTCGGCGGCGCAGAGCATTCCATAATACCCGACCGCATCGTTGCGGCAACCTATATGGCGTGCGCGGCGGTTACGGGCGGCAATATAACCCTTAAAAACGTAATGCCGCCGCATATGGCGTCTATACTGTGGCTTTTTAACGAAAGCGGCTGTAAGGTTAATATCAACGGCAAAAGCATAAATTTGCTGTCTCCGCAAAGGCTGCTGCGCGTGCCTACGGTAAGAAGCCTTGTTTATCCCGGATTTCCTACGGACGCCGGTCCGATAGCGGCGGCTCTGCTTTGTAAGGCAGACGGAACCTCGGTTTTTGTTGAAAATATATTTGAAAACCGTTTTCGGTATGTCGACGAGCTTAAACGCTTCGGCGCTAAAATTAAAACCGAGGGTAAAATAGCGGTGATAGAGGGCGTGACCGAGCTTTCCGCGGCAGACTGCAAGGCAACGGATCTTCGCGGCGGCGCGGCGCTTGTGATTGCGGCGCTTGCGGCAAACGGTAAATCAAGAATAGGCGAGATACAGCACATAGAGCGCGGGTATGAGGATATAACCGAAAATTTAAGGCTGATCGGCGCGGATATATCAAAGGAATAGGCGGGAGTGAAGGAATTTGAAAAAAGAAACGGTAAACGATGAGTTTACGCGCAAAAGAAAGGCGCGGCAGCGCAAAATCAGAAAAAGGCGCATAAAAATTTTAATAGGCTTTTTGGTTGTTGCTTTGTTAATAACGGGCGCGGTTCTGTCGCTCACCGTGCTTTTCCCGATAGACAGTATTACCGTAACGGGCAGTGAAAAATACACCGCCGAGGAAATACTTTCCGCGGCAGGCATAAAAAAGGGCGATAACCTTTTTACCGCTAAAGCGGACGCCGGCGCCATGGCGAAAAAGCTGCCGTATGTGCAAAGCGTGCAAACGGTAAGAAAATTGCCCGGCAGCCTTACGCTAAAGGTAAAGGACGCGGCGGAATACGCCTGTTATAATTCGGACGGCAAATACTTCACCGTAAGCAGGAGCCTGCACGTGCTTAACCGCTGTGACGAGCCGCCCGAAAATATGCTTTTGATACTTGCAGGCAATGTAAGCTGTAAGGTAGGGGAAGACGTACAGTACGGCGACAATAAAGCCGGCGGACTTATTGAGCAGATCGAAAAATCGGCAGAGGAATACTCTCTTACGCTTAACCGCATAGATATTACCGACGAGCTTGCAATTTCGGTTAAAACCGAGGGACGCTTCGTTGTGAATTTCGGTACGTCTAACGGACTTGACGGAAAATTTGCGCATTTGGCAAGTATGATAAAGAATATCGATGCGCAAAAAACAGGAACGGTAAATCTCAGTATGTGGTCTTCCTCCAATACCGAGGGCACATTCGTCGAAGGAACGGCGGAATAGGCAGTTTTGGCATATAATTGCCGTTTTTTTACTCCTATTTTCGTCATAATAAAAAAAATTACAGAAATGTAATAAAAAGTGTTGAAATTCAAAAAGATATATGGTATTATCATATTACGTGAAGTTATATAATATAGATTTACATAAATACGGAGGAATTCAAAATGCCATTTGAAGTAGCAGAAGATCAGGCAAATGTTGTGCAAATTAAGGTTGTCGGCGTAGGCGGCGGCGGCGGTAACGCAGTTAACCGCATGGTAGACGCAGGCGTTCGCGGCGTTGAGTTTATCGCAGTTAATACCGATAAGGCCGCTTTAATACAGTCTAAAGCTAACCAAAAAATACAAATAGGCGATAAAACCACATCTGGTATGGGCGCCGGCGGCAATCCCGATAACGGCAGAGCAGCCGCTGAGGAATCGCGCGACGAAATAGCCGCTGCTATCCGCAGTGCCGATATGATATTCATTACCGCAGGTATGGGCGGCGGCACGGGTACGGGCGCGGCTCCGATAGTTGCAGCTGTTGCAAAGGAGCTTGGTATTCTTACGGTAGGTATTGTTACAAAGCCGTTTGCATTCGAGGGCAAAAAGCGTATGACGCAGGCAGAATCCGGTATTGCGGCTCTGCGCGAGCAGGTAGACAGCCTTGTTGTTATTCCGAACGAACGCTTAAAGTTTGTTTCAGAGCAAAAGATTACCTTTAAAAACGCTTTTGATATTGCCGACGATGTTCTTCGTCAGGGCGTTCAGAGCATTTCCGAGCTTATTAACGTTACCGCGCTTGTTAACCTTGACTTTGCAGACGTTAAATCCATTATGGCAGACGCAGGCTATGCTCATATGGGCGTAGGCGTTGCAACCGGCCGCGATAAGGCAGAGCAGGCGGCACGTACCGCTATCAGCAGTCCGCTTATCGAAACCTCTATGGAAAATGCGCGCGGCGTTATTATCAGCATTACAGGTTCTTCGGATATCGGGCTTGAAGAGGTTGAGCTTGCCTCCTCGATTATTTCGGATATGGCTCATCCGGACGCAACCATTATCTGGGGCGCTCAGCTTGACGATACCCTTGAGGACACTATCCGCGTAACGGTTGTTGCTACGGGTCTCGGCGACGATAAGAAGGAAGAAAAGAATAACGATTTGGCTTCTATCCTCGGAAATACTGCCGATGACGACGAGAGCTACAGCGATGTTATCAACTTCTTTAAGAAAGACTGATAAATTTTAAATTCAAAAACCGCCTTGCTTTGCAGGGCGGTTTTAAGTTTTTTAAAAAGGGGAAAACGGAATTATACCGAACTTTATTTTTTTGTCATTCTGAGTGTAAAGCACGAAAGAATCCGTAATTCCCCTTTAAAAGAGAAACGGATTTCCACGGGGCTACGCATCTCGCCTGCCGGCTCGGTCGGTGCTTCTGCTTTGCAGAGGTGTCCACCGGATACCCGCACCGCAATGACAAGGACGGCGGTTTATCGCATATTTTACGGAGTTTGTAATGACAGCTTTTAAGTCTGTCG
>DJET01000022.1:0-261 GCA_002431945.1 Ruminococcaceae bacterium UBA5891
CCCTATTTCTGTCCGTACAGAAATAGGGTGCCTGCGCGGCACGAGCGCAAGAAGATTTTATTCTTTTAAAAAGGGAAACGGATTGCCGCGCACCTTTCGGTGCTCGCAATGACAGGGGCGGCGGAATACCGCACACCTTGCGGCGTTTGCAATGACTAAACGGGAGTGTCATTCTGAGCGCTTGCGCGAAAGAATCCGTATTTTCCTTAAAAGGGGGAAAACGGATTGCTGCGCACCTTACGGCGGTCTCGCCTGCCGGCT
>DJET01000022.1:319-13259 GCA_002431945.1 Ruminococcaceae bacterium UBA5891
GTGCTTCTGCTTCGCAGAGGTGTCCACCGGACACCCGCACCGCAATGACAGCCTTTATATACGCACAAAACCGTGGCTGCAATAATGCAGCCACGGTTTTGTTATTCGTTCCAATATTTTTTATCAAGCGTTCTGAAGGATATTGCCGCAAAAATATGCTCTTTTTTTATAATTTCACTGCCTTCAAGGTCGGCAACGGTTCTTGCAACCTTTAAAAGGCGGTCGTATGTGCGGGCCGACATACCGAGCCTGTCAAACGAAATACGCAAATACCTTTGAGCGTTTTCGTCCATAACGCAGTATTTTTTAAGCATAGACGAGGTAAGCCTTGCATTGCAGGTAACGCCCGTGCCCTTATACCGTTCGGTTTGAAGTTTTCTTGCACGGTTAACGCGTTCTCTTATTTTAGCAGACGGCTCCCCGTCGGACACGGCGCTTAATTCGCTGTAATTTACCGGCGGCACCTCAACGTGCAGGTCGATCCTGTCAAGCATAGGACCGGAAATGCGGTTTAAATACTTTCTCACCGCATTATTTGTGCATATACATTCACGCGTGGGGTGACCGAAAAATCCGCAGGGACACGGGTTCATTGCCGCAACAAGCATTACCGAGCTTGGGTATGTAAGCGTGCCGGCAACGCGCGATATGGTCACCTTGCCGTCTTCAAGCGGCTGGCGCAGCGCTTCCATAACATCGCGCCGGAATTCGGGCAGCTCGTCTAAAAACAAAACACCGTTATGTGCAAGCGATATTTCGCCGGGGTGGGGTATGGTGCCGCCGCCGGTGATACCCGCAACGGATACCGTGTGGTGCGGCGAGCGAAACGGGCGAACGCGTACAAACGGGTCGCTTTTATCAAGCGTGCCTGCTATTGAGTGTATTTTTGTGGTTTCAATAGATTCTTCAAACGTCATTTCGGGCAGTATGGTGGGCAGGCGCTTTGCAAGCATACTTTTACCTGAGCCGGGCGGACCTATAAGAAGTATGTTGTGCCCGCCTGCCGCCGCAACCTCAAGCGCCTTTTTGGCGGCAAGCTGCCCTTTAACGTCGGCAAAATCAAGCCCGTAAGCTACCAGCTTTGAGTCTATTTGAGTTTTGGGGGCGGCGCTGATAGGATTTTCGCCCTTAATATGGTCTATAAGCTCCTTTACGTTTTTAACGCCGTATACGTTAATGCCCTCTATAACCGCCGCCTCGGCGGCGTTCTCTTCGGGCACAAATACATTTTTAACGCCGTTTTTAAGCGCGGTTATCGCAATAGCCAATATTCCGCCCGTGGGCCTTACCATTCCGTCAAGCGACAGCTCGCCTACAAAAATACTGTCGTTAAGCTCGGCCTTTAACTGACCGGAAGCCTTTAAAATGGTAATAAGCACGGGAAGATCGTATATTGCGCCCTCCTTTTTTAAATCCGCCGGCGCAAGGTTAACGGTAATACGCCCTACGGGAAATTTATAACCGCAATTTTTTATGGCGGCGCGCACACGCTCGCGTGATTCCTTTACCGAGGTATCGGGCAAGCCCACGATATCAAAGGCGGGAAGACCGGTTGAAACATCTGCCTCAACCTCTATCATATACGAATCTATACCGAATAAGCCTACGCTGTTAAGCCTTGAAAACACCTGCTGCACCGACCTTACATTTCCAAAATACTTAAATTATTATACAATATATGGTTACGCATTGCAACAATATAATATTTTTTCTCTTTTAAACCAAAAAATAATATTATAACTATTGTTTATTCGACAAAAATATAGTATAATACCCTATATATAGTTTTTGGGAGTGCATTTTTTCTTGCAGCATACGGTGTATCTTGATAACAGCTCTACAACAAAGCCCTGCGAAACGGCGGTGCGGTATATAAATAAGGCGCTTACGGCCGAGTGGGGCAATCCCTCTTCACTGCACAGGCTCGGTATGGAGGCGGAAATTGCTTTATCCGAAGCGCGCGAGACGGTTGCACGCTCTGTTTCTGCACGGGCGGACGAAATTATTTTCACCGGCAGCGGAACAGAGGCTAACAATACTTCATTGCTTTCCTGCCTTAAAGCCAAAAAACGCGGCGGCAGGGTAATCACAACCGCTATTGAGCATCCGTCTGTTCTGGAAACGGTCAAGCGGCTTGAAGCCGAAGGGCTTGAGGTAATACGCTTAAAGCCGCAGCGTGACGGAACCGTATCGCTTTGCGACCTTGAAAACGCGCTTTCATCTGATACCGTAATGGTAAGTATGATGCTTGTAAACAACGAAACGGGCGCCGTTTTGCCTGTAGAGGACGCGGTTAAGCTTACAAAAAGTATTGCGCCTGCGGCGCTTTTCCACTGCGACGCGGTACAGGGCTACGGCAAGCTGCCTATAAACGTTAAAAGGCTCGGCTGCGATTTAATGTCGGCAAGCGGCCATAAGATTCACGGACCTAAGGGTATAGGTTTTTTATATATAAAAAAGGGCGTGCATATTCCGCCGTTTATAACCGGCGGCGGTCAGGAGAGCGGTATGCGTTCAGGCACCGAGCCTACTCCGCTTATAATGGGGCTTATGGGAGCGGTAAACGAATTGCCGAACGCCGAAGAGCAGCTTAAAAAGCAGCAGGAGCTTTTCTGTTTTGCAGCGGAAAAACTTTCGGCTTTAAAGGGTACTGTTATAAATTCGCCGCAGGGCTGTCTTCCGTATATACTTAACATATCCCTGCCGGGCTACCGCTCGGAAACGCTGCTGCATTTTCTTGAAAGCAGAGATATATTCGTTTCAAGCGGAAGCGCCTGCGCTAAAGGGCACGGCAGCTATGTTTTAAACGAAATGGGGCTTGACCGGCGGATAGTTGACAGCGCTTTAAGAATAAGCTTTTCAAGAAATAATACAAAAGAGGATATAATACTGCTGTGCGAAGCGTTAAGCGACGCCGTAAAGCAGATAAGAAGGGCAAACTGATGAAGGAAATAATACTTATTAAAAACGGCGAGCTGGCGCTTAAAGGTCTTAACCGCCGCAATTTTGAAGACGCGCTTATTAAAAATATGAAACGAAGACTTATGCCGCTGGGCGAAGTGGCGATCACACGCTCGCAGTCTACAATATACGTTGAGCCGAAGGCGGACGATTACGATTTTGAAGAGGCGCTTGCACGCGTTTCGCGTATATTCGGCATAGCCGGCTTCAGCCGCGCCTGCGTGTGCGAAAAAACGGTTGGGGACATACTTTCGCGCGCTCCCGAATATCTTAAAACAGTAATGGAAAATATTAAAACCTTTAAGGTTGAGGCAAAACGGGCGGATAAAACCTTTCCGCTTACCTCTCCCGAAATATGCCGCGAGGTAGGCGGCGCGCTGCTAAAGGCGTTTCCGCATTTAAGGGTAGACGTGCATAACCCCGACCGTACCGTGTATGTTGAGGTGCGTGATTTTGCGGCGTATATAAGATGCGAGCAGCTAAAGGGCGCAGGCGGCCTGCCGGTAGGCACGGCGGGCACCGCTTCGGTTTTGATTTCGGGCGGAATAGACAGCCCCGTTGCGGCATGGACAATGGCTAAAAGGGGACTTCGGCTTAACGCAATACATTTTGCAAGTCCTCCGTATACAAGTCCGAGGGCGGAATTAAAGGTTAAAACATTGCTTAAAAAGGTTGCGGCTTACTCCGGCACAATAGACCTTTGGATAGTGCCGTTTACCGAAATACAGGACGAAATAGGCAAAAACTGCCCCGAAGACTATTTCACGCTTATTATGCGCCGTATGATGATGAGAATATCAGAGCGGATAGCGCGCAATTCGGGCAGTCTGGCGCTTATAACGGGAGAGAGTCTCGGTCAGGTGGCAAGCCAGACTCTGCCGGCGCTTGTTACAACCGACAGCGTTGTGAATATGCCTGTTTTAAGGCCGCTTATAGGCTCTGATAAAGAGGATATAGTGGCGGTCTCGCGTAAAATAGATACCTTTGAAACCTCGATTTTACCGTATGAGGATTGCTGTACGGTATTTACGCCAAAGCACCCGAAAACTAAACCGACGCTTGCCTTGTGCGAAAAGGCAGAGCAGGGGCTTGACGTGGAGCGCCTTGTGGAAAAGGCTGTAAACGAGGCTGCGTTTTCTTATATAGAGTAACGGGTGAGAATATGAACAACAAAACCTACGAGACCGCCGCTGCGGCAGTAGCCCTGTTAAACGATAACGGCTTTACCGTTGCTGTTGCGGAATCCTGCACCGGCGGGCTTTTATCAAGCTACCTTACTGCGGTGCCGGGTGTTTCGGCAGTATATGAATTAGGCGTTACGTCTTATTCCTGCCGTATTAAAAACCAAATACTCGGCGTTAAGGAGGAAACGCTTGACGCCTTCGGTGCGGTAAGCGAAAATACCGCACGCGAAATGGCGGAGGGCGTAAGGCAAAAGGCAGACTCTGATATAGGGCTTTCGGTTACGGGCGTAGCGGGACCTGACAGCTCCGAGGGGCACGCGCCGGGGCTTGTGTTTATAGCTGCGGCGGATAAAGGCGGAACGCGGGTTAAAAAGCTTAATATCGACCCGATAAACCGCGAAACGGTAAGGGAAACGGCGGTTAAAGCGGTTTTGGAGCTTTTAATTAAAACAGTTGAGGAAGTTGCAAAATGAACCATGCAAAGGAAAGCGGTACGGTAAAATCCTTTTTTTACAGGCTGTACCTTTCTTATATTCCGAATAAACGCGATAATATAAAGCAGATAATTATTAAGATATTCTTTTTGGCGGCGCTTATAACGCTTATAGTATCGGCTTCATATCTTACAAATTATTTTTTGGCGGGCAAAAAGCAGGAATCGATTATAGACGACAGCCGAAAAATATGGCACGAGACCTCATCGACTGAAAGCGAGGAGCCGCAAAAATCGGTAACGGAAATAATGCTTGAGGAAAACCCCGATTTCAAGGGCTGGATAACGATACCCGGCACGAAGGTGGATAATCCGTTTTATCAAACGACAGATAACGAATTTTACCTTACGCACAACCAAAAAAAGCAAAAAAGCGCATACGGCGCGCTGTTTCTTGATTACGGCAATATGCTTACCGAGACCGAAAAGGACAGCAACCTTGTAATATACGGTCACCATATGAAAAACGGATCTATGTTTGCGGGTCTTACAAAATACAAAACGCTCAGCTTTTATAAGGCTAATCCGACTATTGAGTTTTCAACGCTTTACGGCAAGGATACTTATAAAATATACGCCGCATTTGTACTGAACGCCTCTAAGGACGACGATAACGGTTATATTTACAATATTTTCAGAAAAAGGTTTTTGGACGATACGGATTTTAACTTGTGGAAAAATGAGGCAATGGCGCGCAGTATTATAAATACGGGGGTTGACGCGCAGTTCGGGGACGAAATAATAACCCTTGTTACCTGTACCTATGATTTTGATAACGCGCGTTTTGTGGTTATGGCAAGAAAAACGCGCGAGGGCGAGGATACTGCGGTGGATACGTCCGCGGCGGTTACAAACCCAAGTCCGAGATACCCGAAACGCTGGTACGACGACAGGGGAATAGATTATCCGTTTAATTAAAGAAAGGGGAAGGCTTGTTTTATGTTTCAGAATATTAAGGTGGATATAATATACTTTAAAACATATACGGATTTTGAGCTTGAATTTAACCTTTGCGGCTGCTGCCGTATGCGGCTGCTTACCGATAAAGCGCCTGATAAAAAAACGCTTGTGCACAGCCTTGCGCGCGCCGTTTCACGCAGCAGGGTTATAATAATCGCAGGCAAGCTTTTAGGCGAGGACGGAACGGTAGGGCTTATTTCACACGCGATAGGCAAAGAAACCGCGGTAATAGATAAGGCGCAGTACGGAATTTCGGGCGATGATGAGATAAGGGTTATAGGCGGCGCCACGCCGCTCGTTACGCCGAGTGGTGAATTCGGCGGCTGTATTATAGAAAGCGGTCCGCAGTCTATGATATTGCTTACAGACGATAAGGCTGTAAGAAAAGCCGTTATGAACACGCTTATTCACCCGTATATAGAGGAGCTTTGCGCAACCGAGCTTAAGGCAAAGGCAGACGCCGCGGTTCAGGCGCCGATTGCTCCCGTTACGCCTGTTACCGAAGAACCGGTGCTTTCGGCGGAAGAACCCGAAACAGAGGCAGAGACTGAGACGGTTGATATACTTTCATCGTCTGAGGGCATTGAAACAGTTGAAAATGCAAATGCCGAGACGGTTGCCGAAACCGAAACCGAAACTGAGACCGAGACCGAGGAAACCGCGCCGCCGATTGCCGAAAACGAAAAAGCCGGGGACAGTATCCCGATAAGCGCATATTCGGCAAGCCCCGATAACAGCGTGGAGCTTTATGGCGGTATGGTCTTTGAGGAAGACGCCGATGAAAAACGCGAACTGTATGCAGTGCCCGATACCTCAGAGGACGACGGTATGTATATCGAACCGCAAAGAATGAAAAAGGGCGCGACGAATTATTACAATCACCGTTATGCGGCGGAATCGTTTGATGAAACCGTATATCGTGCCGATACCGGAAATAATACGAAAAGACCGTCGGTATTTTACGGAAATACGGCAATACTTATAACGGCAATTGTTTTGCTTGTGATTTTAGCGGTGCTTTGCTACTGCATATTCTATATTCCCTCAAAGGACGGCGTTTCCGCCGCCGCATATTTAAGGGAGACCTTCGGAACACTGTTAGGCAAGAGCTGAAAGTTTCTCTGATGTTGTATAATATCAGAGACAATAAAGTATTGTTTGAAGAGAGAACTTTTAAAAAATACAGCTGATGAATTAAGGGGCGTCAGCTGTATTTTTTGTGTAATGACGCTTTATACAGTCAGCCTGAAGCTGTATGTAAGCTGTTTTTCGTGGCCGGTGATCCATCGGTAATTACGGGTAAACTTCATATGCCGTACAGGACAGATGTTATTAACCATCTGTCCGCCGATAGAACCAGCCTGCTTAGCGGTAAGATCGCCGTTGTAACCCTGCTTTAAGTTAACGCCAACCTCCCTTGGAGTACAGAGTGTTATTAAAAAAATTACATAGACCGAATTGAACCGCCCGGTGAGCCCGCAGATAAAACAGCCCGAAAAAGCCGCATTTTGCGCAGTGATATGATTGGCAAACACATAAAATATAGACTTTACCGTAATTATTCTCTTGACAATTTTTTAATTTGCGGTATAATATTCATTAGAGAACAGAGATGTAAAGTACCTTGTTGCTTTGCGTCTTTTTTTGTTTTAAGGGGGAATGTCAGGTGGAAAACCCGATTATAAATGCGCTTGAAAGAACGCCTGTTATAGCCGCGACCGACCGTTCGGGGTGGCAGGGCGCCGTTTTATCCGAGGCGGAGGTGCTGTTTCACTTGGGCGCTGATATTATAACGGTCGGTGATGATATAGCCGCAGCAAAGCAAAACGGCAAATTTGTTTTTATACATATTGATTTAGCCGACGGAATAGGCAAGGACAGAACGGGAATAGAGTGGCTTAAAAAGCTCGGAGCAGACGGTGTTATTTCTACCCGCACCCAGCTGATACGCGCGGCGCACGATAACGGCTTGCTTGCGGTTCAGCGGTTTTTTATGCTTGATTCAAAGGGTATGCACTCGGTTGCCGAGACGATTGAAAACACACGCCCCGATTTAATAGAAATTATGCCGGGGGTTATACCTAAAGCGTTAAAGCTTTTCTCCCGTCAGGAAATTCCCGTTATTGCGGGCGGGCTTAAAACGGTAGCCGAGCTTGCCAAAAAAAGCGTGCCGAGCGTTAATACCCGCGCGGGTGCGCGCTCAAAGTTGAAATTAACGGCGATAATATAACCGTTATGGGCAACAGCTGCCCTAAGGGCAAGCAGTACGCCATAGACGAATGTACCAACCCCACGCGTACCGTTACATCATCCGTCCGCGTTGAAAACCGCGAGGACACAATGGTAAGCGTTAAAACCGCAAGTCCCGTACCGAAGGACAAAATTTTTGAGGTTATGCGCCTTATAAGGGCAAAAAGTGTTTGCGCCACTGTGAAAATAGGAGATGTTATTATTGAGGGCGTTTTCGGTACGAATATTGTCGCAACCAAAAATATTATATAAACAATTTTAAACGTAAAAAAGAATGTTCTTAAAGAACTCAAATCCTTTAAGAACATTCCAATTGGTGCGGATAACAGGAATTGAACCTGCATGGTATTGCTACCACTAGAACCTGATGGTAACGCCACCTCGGTGAAATTTGAATTACAAGTAATTCAAATTTAGTTTTATTTCGTTCCAAATAAAATTCGCATAAAATCACGCCTGCCGTAAAGTATGCGAACAATATACACAGTTTCATTCTCCACGCGGTAAAATGCGGTATAATTGCCGCATACAAGATAGCGGTAATCCGTTTCTATGCCCACCGCTCCCGCAAGCGGAGCGCCGGAATTCGGAAATTCCGCCAACATACGAATGTTTTTAAGGATTTTGCTTACCGTGTTGTTTGCTGCCTGCTCGCTTAAAAGTTCATCTGTAATGTAGGCTTTAGTTTGTTGTAAATCCTTTACGGCTTCGGGTGAAAATTTAATTTCAGCCATCTAATGCACCTAAAAGACTTTCAACCTCTGCAATATCTGCCCAGCCCTTATCTTTTCCCGAATGTTCGCCCCGTGCCAATTCGCCCATAAGCTTTAGTACTGCCTGTGTTTTCTCGTATTCCTCCATATCTACAATGGCGTATTTCCCTCTGCCGTTTTTGGTAAGAAATACGGGCTCGCCGACGGCAATATCACGCAAGACATCATTATAATTTCTTAAATCCGATACAGGTTTAATATTCGGCATAAAAGCCACCGCCCTTTCTGCTGTAAATATTATACCCTAATTCTTCGTAAAATGCAACAGCAATTATAGAAATAAACTTAATCAATGCAAAATATAATTCTTTATTTGATAGTCCGATTTTATAAAAAATTATATTTTTAAAGATTTTAGACCGTTTGGATTTAATTCAAATCTTGTGTATAATATGTCTGTCAAATCAATATTTTTTATTTCCAGATATTCATTTTGATTGTCACAAGCAATATAAAATCTAAACTCATGTTGATAACTATATTTTATATCCTTCTCAAATATGATTTTATATAGTCCATTTTGTCCGTTTTTGTTCATCGTATGTTCACCCGGCGGCTCTGCGAGCCGCCTTTTTCTTTCACGTTTCTCATGTTTTATAATTTCGTGTTCTCACGTTTTTATAATTGCTTTTTCTTTGTATAGTCACTCTTTTTACGTGACTGTAAAAAGAAAAAGCCCGCCCCTTAATCGGGACGGGCTGTTGTTATTGCTTGCTTAAGCTACGCTTTATTTCAAGCGTTCACCACAGCGACTGCAGACCGTATAGGTACGATTCTCAGTTTCTGCTGGATGGGTGATGGTGTTGACTTTGACAGAATCTGAATAGTAGTTACCACAAGGTGTGTCAGGATTTTTACGATTAGCTGAAATTATGTGACGACCAACTTCAAGTGCAGTCTTGAACGATGCACCGCAACCATTGCAGATGTAACGTGATTCCCATACGTCTTCAGTCCAAGCTTCTTTGACAGTCACTGTTTCAGTACGCTGAACAGGGTTGTGTCCAAGTGCAGGAATTGTTTCGGTATATGAATGGTCACCATTTACGCAGGTATAGGTTTTAATACCAGTGTGTGTACAGTCAGGTTCTGTTGTTACGACACCACCGTTGTAGCTGTGTACGTGTGGCTTTTCAGTAGGCTTTTCAGTGGAACTGTTATTGCCAGCATTACTATTGCCACTGTTGCTGTTTCCAGTGTTAGCAGAGGTATTACCGCTGTTATTCTTACCAGTATTGCTGTTACCATTGTTGCCAGCAGGCTTTTCAGCAGGTTTGCTTGCTACAGCATTGTCATTGGCTTTCGCCTTGTTGCTCTCTGCAACAGACTCTTTGGTTTCTGTCGTAACGACGTCAGTAGCACCATTTGCGATAGCTTTGTCAGCGTCTTCTTTCGTAGCTACAGTGACAGTGACTGTAGTCTTTACGACGATAGTATCACCGTCTGTGTCAAAGTTTACGTTAAGGTTGTTGTCTTTGACATAGTCACGAAGCTTGTCACCGTCGAAGGTGATAGTGTAGATAACTTCGTAAGTGCCAGCTTTGCTGTAATCAACTGCACTGTCGTCGATATCGACACTCTTTACGATACTCTTGTCAGCATAGACAAGGTCGTTAAGATTCACGTCAGTGCCTTCTGCTACAGTGATGTCCTTCACACCAGTGATGACACCAGCGTCAGCAAGTGGCTTAAGGTCATCAACCTTATGGTTGTGGATTTTACCACATGCCATGCAAGATGCAAGCATGGTAACGATGAGAATACTCATCACAATTTTTCTCTTCTTCATAATCTCTCAATCCTTTCTGTTTCGAAGAAACTTATGTTAATAGAATGGAATGAAACGTTTTATCTCATTCTCATTCACTCTCTCACTCGTCAAAAAACTCCCACATCTTTCTCATAATTCTCACACGTTTTTTCACGTATTCTTTTATAATTTTAATAGGTCTCACGTTTTTCTTATAATTGATTTCGGGCGTTCATTTATTGTTGATTATTATATATTAATTATAGTCTTTTTGGTTGTTCGTGTCAACCATTATAATTATTTAGGAATCTTGATTCCTTGCCCGAAATCGTTTAGTTATAGACCTTTTTGTTCGAATATGTACTCATATATGCATAAAAATATGAATAGTGCTTGCAAAAAAATTCTGTTCAATTTATTGTTCAATATATAATGTATAAAGAACAATTAACGGGTGTCCGTTATATTCTCATGCAAAATCAATATAGAAAGGACAAAAGAGCATTGGTTGCAGGCATTAACCTTTTGAACGATCTGATTGAAAAGTGCATTGCCGAAAACCTGTTAACAGAGCCTCAACAAAAAATCGGTCCGGAGGGGGTCCTGCTGGTGGTTGAAAAATAATCTGTTTTTTAAGAAAGTTGTAAAATCCGTTGAAATATGATAAAATACTCTCACAGAATCATTAAGGGGTGAGCGTATGGGCAGGCAACGGAACAGGAGAATATTTGCCGGATTTTACAGACGGTATGACGGCAAGTATATTTATGTTGTGGCGGTTGTCCCCGACGCTGACACCGATGAAAAAATCGTTATTTTTCATTACGGAACCGAAGCCTGCGGCTGCAAGTATTACACAATGATGAAAAAATCTTTTTGTGAGCAGGTAGAGGTAAACGGAGAGTGGGTAGATAAGTTCACCCGTCAGCCGCAGGTGAAAATCACGGATACGCATATTTCAAATTTGGAAGAAGCAGGCTTTCCCGGTCCCGTTCGTAAAAAGCAATCAAAGGATGAGGAAGAACTGCTTTATGAAAACCGCACTTACCGCAGCGCCGAAACATATACCGATTATGCAAAAGATATCTGCAAAAACTATAAATCGGATGTGCGTAAATATAATTTGTGTGTTACACAAAAACGGTATATCGGCGTTTCGGGCAAAACGGATTTTAATATACTGAAAGAAGATATAACTTTTTTAAATGACTGTCTTAAAACCGTGCTCAAAAGCTATGCCACATATTTTAAGAAAAGATATATAAACGGAATGTCAATTCGGAAATATGCGGAAGAACACGGAATGAACCGCGGCAGCGCCGACTACATCAATAAAAGATTTATTTCCGAGCTTGCGGCGGCGCTGAAAGCTCGGGACGATTCGGACGGCGTATGCCGACTGAGTAAAAAGTAAACAGCATAACAAATACATTTAGCATCTGCTGAAAAGCAGGTGCTTTTTTTGCGCCCAAATTATTATGTCAAAATTATGTCAAAAAATCAGTGGTTTACCGAATAAGGAATAGAGGGACAAATTACAGGCTGTGAATATGTATTGTGACAAAATTATGTCAC
Organism: Ruminococcaceae bacterium UBA5891; assembly: GCA_002431945.1. Lineage (GTDB taxonomy): Bacteria > Bacillota > Clostridia > Oscillospirales > Acutalibacteraceae > UBA737. The sequence goes on from DJET01000022.1 coordinate 12,266, forward strand.
CTATGTAGTTGAATCGGCATGAAAAGTGAGGGGATAAATTTTTTGGTTGTAGCCCATAAGATTTTTTCCTTTGGATAAGTGGGGGGGTAAAAATTTTGGTTGTACCTACTGCGTTTTTTTGGCTTAAAAAGCAGAGGAGAAAATTACATAACCGTTTGAAAGGAGTTGGCGCATATATGATTGCAAGAACACAAAAAGAAAATATCAAGGAGGAAAAAGTGACAGAAAAATTTTCAATCATCTCAAACCAAATAAGCGACTACCGATTAAAGCCGAGAGATTACGCCGTCTACTGCTGCCTTGTAAAACACAGCGATAAAAACGGCGCCTGTTTTCCGTCACGGCGGCTGATTGCCGAGGAATGCTGTATTGATAAAAAGACGGTAGACGCAGCAATCCGAAGCCTTGAAAAAACAGGGCTTGTGAAAAAGAAAAAGCGTCGCAGACAGGACGGATCGAACACAAGCAACGCTTACACGGTCAAGTTATTTCGGTAGTGTAATTTTTTCGTACAGGGTGGTGTAAGAAACGGTATTGCAGAACTATACCCATAGAACTAAACCCACTGAGTAAATATTACAGCAGAATAAAGAAATAAGACGGCAAACTCTTCCTCTGCCGAAACAGCCGCAGAAAACGCCCTGTGCGCCGAGCAATCGGAAAATCGAGTAAACACCCGACCGAGCCGTGCAAAGGCGAAATACGGCGCTGTAAACGGCGTGTACGCCCCTTTTTTCTTTTCTGCTGTGGTAACAGACAGAATACCGCAGGGTGACGCCTTTGTACTCTCCCTTTGGGGAGAGTGCGAGCATCGCAGACGGCTGGTCGCCGTTCTGCTGCTCGGCGGGCAGAAGCCCTGCACCCACTTACTTTCTTTGAAAAGAAAGTAAGCAAAGAAACTTTAATCTTCAAAGAAAGGAATTTTATGAAGGATAAAAAACTAAGCATCCGCATCAGCGAACAAGACCTCGCCGCCATCCACCGAAAAGCAAAC
>DJET01000017.1 GCA_002431945.1 Ruminococcaceae bacterium UBA5891
TTTTTCGACAGACTGAAATTACGGCTCCCCGATATTTTCGGGGAGCCGTAATTTATTCTTCGCTTTGCGTGCTTTCTGCAATATGAAGCTTTTTAGCCTCGTCCACCTGCTTTAGACCTAAGTTTATAAAGTAAATTATTACTATCCAGGCAAGAACCGTCATTATGATCGGTACGCCGTAGAACGGCAAGTTGATAGGCATATCCCATATTCCGTGCAGAACTATCGGAATAAGGCAGATAAGCAAAAATCTTTTATCGTTAAGGTGCTTTTTGTCAAGCCTGTCAAAGCCTTTAACAAACATAAGCGCCGCGCCCTCGATAGCCGCCCACGCAACATGACCGCCGGGGGCTAAAAATCCGCGTACTTTAATGGTTCCGAGCATTGTGGCAAGACCGTAGCTTGCACCGTATCTTAAAATATAACCGGCAGTTTCAAATGCGGCAAAGCCGGCGCCTACCGCCGCGCCTATAAGCAGACCGTTTAAAATATACTTGCACTTTTTATCTCTGAACAGGAAAACGGCAACAATTGCGGCCTTTGCGGCTTCTTCAATAAGTCCTACCATAAGCGCGCCCGTATATGTTGAAATATCGGTATTCAGATCAAGCTCAAAAAATAAAATTGCGGTAATCAGCGATAAAGATCCGCCTAAAATAAAGTATTCGACTACTCTGTAAAAGGGTATATTCCTAAACACATTTATTTCAAAAAAGAATATAAGCACCGTAACCGGCATTGCAAATGCGCCGAGCATTACCAATGCCGGCAGAAAGTTTGTATTTCCGTAGGTTATATATCCTATTCGCACCGGAATATATGCAATTATAAAGAATATAAAAATTTTAAGGTAAACCCATGCGCCTGTATTTTTGGGGTTAATATCGTTTATTGCAGGCGTGGTTTTTTCGGTTCCGCAAACAAACACCGCGTCTAAATCGTCCGAGGTGTGCTTTTTGAAGGTACCCTTAAACAGATCCTTAAACGAAACATAGCTTTCGGATTTTGCACCGGTAATTTTATCAAGGTTTTCGGTTATTATATTGGCTGCGTTTTTTTTATGCAGCGGGCAGCCGCAATTGGGGCAGGAAATGTCTGTATCGCTTACCTCCTTGCCGCAATCGGGGCAAAAGCGAGCTTCGTTTTTATATCCGCAATGGGGGCAGAATGTTGCGCCGGAGGAAATTTCCTCGCCGCATTCCTTGCATTTAATAAGCGCCATATTTTAATTTCCTCCCTTTAATGTGTTAAACATTACACGTATTATATCGTTTATATATTGCTGATTAACGTTTTCTTCGCGCGAGCCTATCATAAATACCTTATTGTTTATAACCGTGGCGTACCTGTTATCTACAACAACATGACCGCTTGAATTGTAGGTATACTGAATACCGTAAACCGAATATTGACCGAGGGTTCCCTGAACTAAGTCTATTGTAATTGCAACTTCTCCGTAGGCTTTGCGAAGCTCATCGGTAAAAGCATTAAGGAACTGAACGGGATTATTATAGCTGTTGCTCCAACCAAGCACAATGTAGGGGATAAGAGCGCCGTCGTTATCGATATTTGCACCTACATAGGTAATGCTGTCCTCCGTATATGTGCCGAAGTTACTCGGTATTTCATACTGAACGCCCAAATTGGTATCGTTATAAACAACATAGCCCTGATTGGTACCCGGCGTTGTTGCGGGGGTACTGCTGCCGCCCGACGGCTGAGTGCCCGAAGAGGGAGTAGGCGAGCCGCTGCCCGTACTGCTTGTGCCGGTTTGAGTGTTGCTGCGCTGATTAAGCATATAAAAACCGACCACCACAACAAGCAGACCGAGTATTATATATTTATAATCGATCTTGCCCTTAAACTTTTTTGTGTCTTTTGGCGGTTCTTCGGTCTTTTTCAGCTCATAACCGCATTTCGGGCATTTTTCAGCCTGATCGCTTATATCGTTGTTACATTCGGGACATTTAATAAGTGCCATATAATCATCCTCTCTTTTCATCATTGATTATATCATAATTCTACATATAAAAAAACGCGGTTTCCGAATAGGCAATTGCCAATTCGGAAACCGCAGACAATAAAAAATAACCGAAAGCAAAATAAATGGCTTTCGGTTATAAAAATTATTTAATTATTGAAGTGCCGGTCATTTCCTTGGGCTGAGTAAGACCTAAAAGCTTAATTATTGTAGGCGAAATATCCGAAAGTCTGCCGCCCTCGCGCAGCTCGCAGTCTTTTCCTATAACAGAGAAGGGAACAAGATTTGTTGTGTGCGCGGTAAAGGGAGTGCCGTCCTCCGCAAGCATTTTATCGGCGTTGCCGTGGTCTGCCGTAAGCAGCATTACGCCGCCCATTTTAAGTGTGCTGTCTGCAACTCTGCCGACGCAGGCGTCAACGGTTTCAACCGCTTTAACCGCCGCCTCAAACACACCGGTATGGCCTACCATATCGCAGTTTGCAAAGTTTAAAATAACAACGTTGTATTTGCCCGATTCAATAGCCGCGCATACTTTATCGCAAACCTCGTTCGCGCTCATTTCGGGCTGTAAATCGTAGGTTGCAACCTTGGGCGAAGCAACAAGTATTCTGTCTTCGCCGTCAAACTTAACCTCTCTGCCGCCGTTGAAGAAGAAGGTTACGTGGGCGTATTTCTCGGTTTCGGCAATACGCAGCTGCGTCATACCGTTATTTGCCAAAAACTCGCCTAAGGTGTTGTTAAGCTCTTCGGGCTTAAAGGCAACCTCAACGTTCGGCATAGAAGCGTCGTACTGTGTCATACAAACATAAAATACCTTTTGCCTGCCGCCCTTGCGCTCAAAGCCTGTGAAATCGTCGTCAACAAAGGTGCGGGTAATTTCCCTTGCCCTGTCGGGGCGGAAGTTGAAGAATATAACGCTGTCGCCGGATTTTATTCTTTCGGTTCCCGAAACAACGGTGGGTAAAACAAATTCATCGGTAATGTGTTTGCCCTCTTCGTCTATTTCGGTATAGGATTTACGAACAGCCGCTGCCGCGTCGTCTGTCTGTATGCCTTCGCCGTAAACCAAAGCGGCATAAGCCTTGCCTACGCGTTCCCAGCGGTTATCGCGGTCCATTCCGTAAAATCTGCCCATAACCGTTGCAAGCTTACCTACGCCTATTTCCCTAAGCTTGGCGTTTAAGGCGTCGATATAATCCGCCGCGCTTGCAGGCGGTACGTCGCGCCCGTCAAGCAGGGCGTGAACATAAACCTTTGTAAGACCGTTCTTTTTGGCAAGCTCCAAAAGCCCGTAAAGATGCTCGATATGGCTGTGAACGCCGCCGTCTGAAAGCAAGCCCATAAGGTGCAGGGCGCCGCCGTTTTTCTTGCAGTTGTTAACAGCGTCTGAAAACGCCTTGTTTTCAAAAAAGTCGCCGTCTTTAATAGACTTTGTAATGCGGGTTAATTCCTGATAAACAATTCTTCCTGCGCCTATATTTGTGTGGCCTACCTCGCTGTTGCCCATCTGCCCGTCGGGAAGACCTACGTCCATACCCGAAGCGCCGATCTTGGTGGTGGGGCACTCTGCAAAAATTTTATCAAGACGCGGTGTGTTTGCGGCTTTAATTGCATTGCCCTTTGTTTCGGGGTTAATGCCGAAGCCGTCCATTATAGTTAAAACAATAGGTTTTTTCATTGGTATTACTCCTGTTAAAGATTATTTGCTTGCGGCTTTAACAATTATTGAAAAATCCTCTGCCTTAAGCGAAGCGCCGCCGATAAGTCCGCCGTCAACATTGTTTTTGGCAACAAGCTCGTCGCAGTTTTTGGCGTTCATTGAACCGCCGTACTGAATTGTAACAGACTCGGCCGCTTCTTCACCGTAAGCCTCGGCAATAGCCGCGCGGACATAACCGTTACCCTCGTCCGCCTGTTCTGCGGTGGCGGTAACGCCCGTTCCGATTGCCCAAACCGGCTCGTAAGCTATAATAATATTCTTAAGCTGTTCCTTTGAAATATTTGTAAGCGCCATTTTAGTCTGGAATTTAAGCAGTGTTTCGGTATAGCCGAGCTCGCGCTGCTCAAGCGTTTCGCCTACGCATACAATTGCGGTAAGACCTGCGTTAACGGCGGCAAGTGTGCGAAGGTTTACGGTCTGATCGGTCTCGCCGAAATACTGTCTTCTTTCGCTGTGGCCTACAACAACATATTTAACGCCGCTTTCAACCAGCATTTTAGCCGAAACCTCGCCCGTGTAAGCGCCGCTTTCTTTAAAGTGAACGTTCTCTGCGCCGATTTCAATGTTTGAGCCCTCGGCTGCGGCAACCGCGGCGGCAATGTCAACATAGGGAACGCAAAGCACTACCTTGCAGTCTGCATTTGCTACAAGGGGCTTCATCTCGTTTATAAGCGCCGTTGTTTCAGACGGGGTTTTGTTCATTTTCCAGTTACCGGCAATAACTGCGGCTCTTTTTGCTTTATTCATATTAAATATCTCCTTTAACATCACTTAAGGCTTGCCGCGGCAAGCCTTAAATTATAAAAATTATTTATCGTTAAGTGCGGCAATGCCGGGTAATTCCTTGCCCTCAAGGAATTCAAGCGAAGCGCCGCCGCCTGTTGAAATGTGCGTCATCTTATCGCCGAAGCCCAAGGTGTTAACAGCCGCTGCAGAGTCTCCGCCGCCTATGATCGTTACGGCGTCGGTCTCGGCAAGGCTTTTGGCAACAGCAATTGTGCCTGCTGCTAAGGTCGGGTTTTCAAATACGCCCATAGGTCCGTTCCAAACAACGGTTTTTGCGTTTTTAACCTCGTTTGCAAAAAGCTCAGCAGTCTTCGGTCCTATATCAAGACCTTCGTAGTCCGCCGGAATTTTATCTGCGTCAACGTTCTTTACCTCAATAGGTGCATCGATCGGATCCGGGAAGTGATCCGCAATGCTGCAGTCGATGGGAAGAAGTATCTTAACGCCCTTTTCGTCTGCCTTTTTAAGCATATCGCGGCAGTAATCTATCTTTTCGGTATCAAGAAGTGATTTGCCTACGCCGTAGCCCTTAGCGGCTAAGAAGGTGTAAGCCATACCGCCGCCGATAATAAGCGTATCGGCCTTGTTAAGCAGGTTTTCGATTACCGAAAGCTTATCTGCAACCTTAGCGCCGCCTAAAATTGTAACGAAAGGACGTACCGGATCGTTAACCGCATTGCCGAGGTATTTAAGCTCTTTACCTATAAGGTAGCCTGCAACAGCCTCTTTAACATAAGATACAACGCCTACGGTTGAGCAGTGCGCTCTGTGAGCGGTGCCGAACGCGTCGTTAACAAAAATATCCGCTAAGGAACCAAGCTCCTTTGAAAACTCTTCGCCGTTTTTGGTCTCTTCCGCACGGTAGCGTGTGTTCTGTAAAAGTACAACGTCGCCGTCCTTCATAGCCGCAACCGCAGCCTTTGCGTTTTCGCCTACAACGTTATCGTCCGCCGCGAAAACAACCTCTTTGCCGAGCAATTCGGAAAGGCGCTTTGCAACCGGAGCCAAGGAAAGCTCAGGCTTAGGCTCGCCCTTCGGCTTGCCGAGGTGTGAGCAGAGGATTACTCTGCCGCCGTCCGCAATAAGCTTTTTAATGGTGGGAAGAGCCGCTATAATACGGTTTTCATCGGTGATGACGCCGTTTTTCAGCGGCACGTTGAAGTCGCAGCGTACAAGGACCTTTTGGCCTTTTACGTTAATGTCGTCAACGGTTTTTTTGTTGAGAGCGTTCATTAAAAACATCCTTTCAAACATGTGTTAAACATTGTTAAAAATTTTACAACTCTATTTTACCACATTTTTCTGATTTTTCAATATTTATTTTAAAAAACAGGTGATTTTCAGCCGATATCCTCCCATTTATAGTTATGGAGCTGACCGAAATTCTCTAAAGCGGGGTAATTCCACTGCCTTAACGCCTCGTAAACCGCAATTGCAACCGAGTTTGAAAGATTTAAGCTTCGTATTTCTCCGAGCATCGGAATACGCACGCAGCGTTCGGGATTTTTAATAAGCAACTCTTCGGGAAGTCCTTTTGTTTCCTTGCCGAATAAAAGATAGCAGTTGTCGGGGTATGAAACCTCGGAATGGGTTTGCCTGCCTTTGGTAGTGAAATAAAAAAACGAACCGCTGTTTTTGTTAAAAAATTCATCAAGGCTGTTATAATATGTTATATCAAGATACTGCCAGTAATCAAGACCCGCGCGTTTAAGTTTTTTATCGTCTATTTTAAAGCCCATAGGCCCCACAAGGTGCAGTCTTGCGCCCGTGGCGGCGCAGGTTCGCGCAACGTTGCCCGTGTTTTGCGGAATTTCGGGTTCTACCATTACAATATTAAGCTTTGCCATAAATCATCACCGTACGGTATTATAATACTTTTAAAAAATACTTGTCAAGAGTAACAATCGGCGATATAATAATATTAAATGTAAAGGAGAACGGCTATGAAGATGTATGATAACGTGCTTAGGCGCGTAAGAATGGTTGAAGAAAAAAACGGCATACGTTACGCCAAGACCGACGGAAAGCTTTATTTGGCTTTGCGTATTATTTACACCGTGTTTTTTATTTACTCGGTTGGAATAAATCTTATGTTTATAGCGGGTATGTTTTTGGTGCGTTACGGAACCGATAATTTCGCGCCGATTAAAAATCTGCTTATATCGGTTTGCGCCTGCACCGCCGTTATGATAGCGGGGTACATATTAAGCTTTTTCAGGTTTAAAACCGTTGCCGGGGCGTTAAGCGTTGCAGCCGAGATACTTTTAATTCCGCTTTTCGGCACCGCTATGAAGGATTCGCTCGGAGTTATGGGCTTTAAGCCTTCGTTTTATTGGCGCCACCTTATTCCGCTTGCGGTTTTGGCTGTAATTATGATCGCTATGTCCGCAATAGCGCTAAGGGCAAAAATAAAAACCGAAAAGCAGTATAAGCGCATAACCGAAAATCTTTACGAAATATATAATATCAACATCGCCGAAAACGGCGAGACCGTGACAGACGAGCAGTGGACGGCGTTTCTTGAAGCCTATGACCCGACAAACTACAAAAAGCTTTTTAAGCAATAGGGTAATTTAAAATGCAATATGAAATTTTTATAATAGTTTTTTTGCTTTTACTTATTCCGCTGCTTAATAACAGGAGCAGGCTTTATTTGAATATAATAAACAAAAGAAGAAAAAGGGGAAAACAAAATATGCCTACCGAGCTTATTAAAGATTTTATAGGAAAGGTTTGCTCTGTCGCTATGTTTAACGACAGCTTCGGCGCACGGGGTAAAATCACTGCGGCAGAGGAAAACTGGATAATGCTTACGGACAAAAAGGGTAACCAAAAGCTTATAAACGGCGATATGGTAAGCAATATAACCGTGCTGCCCGAAAAGCAGCAGTGGTAAAAAGCACGTTTAAAGGGCTGTCGCTGCGAACGCCGAAAGGTGCGTGCTGATCCGTTCTTCCGCTTTCGTCATTGCGAAGCCGTGTAAGCGGCTGTGGCAATCCGTTTCTCTTTTAACGAAAATACGGATTTTTTCGCACATAGCGCTAAGTATTACAAAGAGCAGAAGTAAGCGCGGAAAATTAAATATTCGGTTTATCCAAAGACTAACGGGGCTGTTTTGTAACAGCCCCGCCAGTCTGTCGAAAAACCCAAAA
>DJET01000020.1 GCA_002431945.1 Ruminococcaceae bacterium UBA5891
CTATTATACCCTTTGAAAATAAAGACGCAACAATTTGGATAGGCGGTGTTGATTTTTAAATATACGGAATAATGAATAGCAGATTGGTTTTCCTTCCCCAATCAGGACGACTTCGGCGTATATTTTATATCCCCACCGAAAGGGACGGCGTGGCTATTCGTTACACACCGAAGCAAATTAAAGATTATTTTCTGCTTTGATTTTTTCTACCTCTTCAAGAGAAAGACCGCAGTACAAAGCAACCTTTTCCGGAGGAATATTGTCTTTAAGCATATTCATTGCGGTTTCTGTTGCTTTTTCTATGGCCGCTTCTTTAGCAGCTTCTTTTCGCATATCTTCCATCATCTTGCACATAGCATTGCAGCCTCCTTTTGTTTCTTTATAATACTTCACTTTGTCAGCAAGCTGACCGTAATACATATCTTCGGCGTCGGTACACCTGAAATCGTGGATCGGCATAGCTAAGGCATTCCTTTGCAATATCCAAACGGAGCTTTGAAATAGCTATCTGTTCTTCAGACGGCAACCTTAACGCCCTCCCTTAATACAGACTGATAGAAAGGCAACGCGTTTTTATATTGCTCAAATGTCTTTTTGTCCTTTAGGGTTGCGGTAATAACCACATCATTTTCAAGTCCCAATTCGCTTGTTGCCTTTATAATCGGCTTTTTATATCTGAACAGATCTTCGCGGTCAACATCCGCAATTATCATTATATCTATGTCCGAGGCGTCGTCATAATCGCCGCGGGCATATGAGCCGTATAAAATAACAGCCTGCAAAGTATTACCAAAGGTGCTTTTTGCAACCTCCGCTATTTTACTTAATATACTGTTAAGCTTGCTTTGCGAACACACGAAAATCATCTCCTTACAATGCTATTATACCCTTTGAAAATAAAAAGGTCAATTATTTATTTACAATTCAGATTTTCACGCACTCATCAATAATATTTTCCACTATGCGCAGCATTTCGGGTGAAAGCTTACGCATTTTATCCGACAGTATAAGCAGATCCTTGTCTACTATATCTCCCGTCAGAAGATAATCGGCGCTGACCTCAAGCGCTTTTGCAAGCTTTATAACATTTTCGGGTCTCATAGCTCGCTTGCCTGATTCCGCATAGGATACAAACTGCGGAGTAAGGTCGCCTTTTTCTGCCAGCATTTCCTGCGTCATTCCGAGCTTTTTGCGGCGTTCGGTTATTCTTTTGCCTATTTCCAAAAGGTTTATTTCTTCATTTGTCATTATACCGTCCCTCTCTTTCCTGTTTAATTATATCCACAACATAATAAATTTTTAATCGCGTGTTGTTGATTTATATACACAGTGTGCGGTATAATGAACAAAAAATGATTGGAGATATATTTATGCGTGAAAAAACAGCCTGTTTTACAGGACACAGAGAAATGCCGAAAAAGGATATGCGGAAAATAAGGCGAAATACCTTGAATGTCATTATAAAGGCATATGAAAAGGGGTACAGATATTTCGGCTCGGGCGGAGCAATAGGCTTTGACCTACTTGCCGCCGACTGCGTTTTACACCTAAAAAAGAAATATCCGGATATTCGGCTTATACTTGTTCTTCCCTGCCACGGACAAACCAAATACTGGTCGGATAAAGAAATACGGAAATACAATAAAATAAAGAAAAAAGCAGATGAGGTGGTTTTTACCTCCGAACAATACTTTAACGGTTGTATGCAAAAAAGAAACCGGCACCTTGCAGATAACAGCAGCTTATGTATCTGTTATCTTACAAAGAACGCCGGCGGTACTGCATATACGGTTAATTACGCTGATAGGCACGGGCTTAAAACGGTAAATGTTTCCAGCGCCAGTTTTATTGACAAAACCGACTGAAAATGCTATTATATAATCCGAACATATGTTCTGGTGATTTTATGGAAAGGTCGATTCTGCATTGCGACGCAAACAAGTTTTATGCCTCGGTCGAATGCTTATATAATCCCGAAATAAGGAATAAGCCGGTAGTCGTAGGCGGAAGCGAAGAAACGCGTCACGGTATTGTACTGACGGGCAATGCCATAGCCAAAAGCCGCTACGGAGTGAAAACCGGTATGTCGCTTGCGGACGCGCGCGCACTTTGCCCAAAGCTAGTCGTAGTGCCGCCGAACTATCCGAGATACCTGCGCTTTTCCAAAATGTTAAGGCAAATATATTCGGATTATACCGACACGGTAGAGCCGTTCGGACTTGACGAATGCTGGCTTGATGTCACCGGCAGCGGGTTATTATTCGGAAGTCCCGAAAAAATAGCAAACGATATCCGCCGGCGTGTAAAATTTGAACTCGGTATAACCGTATCCGTAGGCGTATCGTGGAACAAGATCTTTGCAAAGCTCGGCTCTGACTACAAAAAGCCCGACGCCGTGACTGTAATAAACAAGGATAATTATAAAGGAATCGTCTATCCCCTGCCTGCATCCGATCTTTTAATGATAGGTCCGGCGACAACGCGAAAGCTTAAAAGCCACGGGATATACACTATAGGCGAACTGGCAGCAGCCCCGCCCGAAATGCTTGCCGCTTTCCTCGGTAAAATGGGCTATATTCTTAATAATTTTGCGAACGGCAGAGAAAGCTCCCCTGTCACCGCAAGCGGTTATGCCCCAATTATAAAGTCCGTAGGCAACGGAATTACCGCGCCGCGCGACCTTAAAAATGAGGACGATATTAAATCCGTACAATATGTTTTAACCGAAAGCGTGGCAAGAAGACTTCGGGAACAAGGGCTTAAAGGCGGGGTTGTGTCTATCGGTATTCGAGATAAAAACCTTTTTTCATTTACACGGCAAAGCAGGCTTAAAATTGCAACCAACGATACCGTGAAGCTTCAAAATGCCGCACTGGAGCTTTTTCGGGCAAATTACAGCTTTAATACAATGCCGCCTGTACGCGCGCTTAAGGTAAGCGTATCCGAGCTTTGCGACGAAAACGAGGCTTTTCAGCTTGATATGTTTGAGGACAACGCTCTTAACGAAAAATTAAACAGGCTCAATCACACAATAGACGGTCTTAAAGACCGATTCGGGTCGTACTGTGTAAGGCAGGCGTTTTTATTAAGCGATAAACAGCTATCGGATTTCGATCCGTATGAAAAAAATATAATTCACCCTGTATCGTATTTCAAGTAAAGGAGGCTCGCTTATGTGCCGTAAAGTATTTGTTGATGTTAATGCAGATTTTAAAGCCGACGGCACAATTATACCTTTAAGTATAAAGTGGGAGGACGGCACGGTTTACACGATAGACAGCATAATAAAGGTTTGCCGCGCAGCATCTCTTAAAGCCGGCGGTGCCGGAATAAGGTATACCTGCCGCATAGGAAACAGCATTACAAATATATTTCTTGAAGAAAACGCATGGTTTGTAGAAGCAAAAAAATAGGTTTGAATATAATCAGCGAAAAACTCCGCTGCCACAACCGCCCGAACGACGGTTGTGTTTTTATGTAAAAAGATAATTGAAAATATTTTTCTGTATGGTATAATAATATTCGTCTGCGGGGTGCTTTGAATGAAAGAGAAATATTATATTGCGGTAAATACGGGCGAAAAATATCCGCTTTTAAAGGACACTCTTAACTATACCGAATTTTTCAGTGAAGCTATGGTTTTTAATGATATTGTGGCGGTATATGAATACATAGAACGACACGGACTTGAAAAACTCGCAACCGTTATTAAGGCATAAAAAATCTGCTGACTTCTTACGAAGCCGGCAGATTTTTTGTTTAAGCACCAATGTAAAGATCTATATCCTCAATAATATAGTTTGTTCCGGTTGTATGCAATGCCTCGAAACAGGAATAAAGATACTCCCAAACATGGTACTTTCCAAACAGTTCTGAAAGTTGCTTTCCCGTAAGATGCTTTGCGGCCTTGTACTGCTCGGCGCAGAATATTATAAACTTTCCCTGAGCACTCATAGGCTATCCCTCCTCCGGGAATGAAAAACTGCCTGTATTGCGTTCTTCATCATACATATTAAAGAGTGTTAACGGGCTGAAATGCCACAGCTTGGTTTCTTCCTGTTCCAAAAGTGCATAAACCTTTGAAGCATAAAATTCCTCTGTTGCTGCCACCTCATCACAAGAATAGTTTTCTGATATACGGTGGACAATTTCCGGAACAATTATACCTAATACCGCGGTGAAGCTTTTATCATTCATAAATATTCCTCCGCCGGCAGAACACCGTCAAACTTCAGATATGACAATGCCCTATCAGAAGCCAGCACCAATTGATTATACAGTTTCTTGATTTTAAGCGCTTCCAAAGTTTGAGCTTTTGAAAGTACACCGGCAGTATAAAGAGAAAATGTCGTATAAACATCATCATTCGCAACCGGTCCGAAAATAAAATCGTAGCTTTCCCGCAGACTCTCTCCGGCTCTGTTTTTAGAAACAAAATCAAGCCAGCCTTCATCAGGATTATCAAAGCGCAACAGCGAGCATTCGGAAAACGCCCTTTTTTCATCAAGTGTGTATATGCTGACACACATTTTACCTTCCTTGCGTCTGCGGGTTACCTTGTCTGCGAATCCTATTGCCTGTGCTTTATTTGTTGTTGTATAAAATCCGAATCCGAAATCAAGATAACGGTTTTGAGGAATAAGTTTTGGTTTTTCTACTATTACATTGCTGCCGTGATATACTGTCATACTATCCCTCCGAACAAATGAATTTATGCAGTCGCTTTTCTTACACTTATTATTATAATCATCAAATAATAATAAGTCAATTAAAAGCTACTGTTGTTCACCCACCGGTAAAATAATCAGTTTACCGTCAATCTTTATAAAAGCCTTCGGTGTTTTGAATAATTCGGAGTATTTCCGTATCAGTTCATCAGGCAGGCTCGAAAATTCCGGTCTGTCCGGTGGAGCATAGCAAATAAAGAAATCTCCTGCGATTATGTCTGCTATTTCGCCGTTTTCATCATATACAACGCGGTTAAATTCCAGCCCGTCAATTTTGCCTGTATCGTTCAGAATTATTACCGAGCCGTCATCAAACGGACTGTAGGCGCTTATTATTCCGCCTACCAGCCTTTGCATTTCTTTGAGCGTATGTTTGATTTCTATTACCTGCGGCTTTTCCCCGACTTGTATGTATAATACCTTCATCATTTCGTTCATACTGAAATTCCTTTCTTTTTCGGCTCAATATCCACATATTCATGCAGCAAGCTCTAATCCGTATCGTTTGCAAACCTCTTTGACTATAAACTCCTCCTTTTCTTCGGCAAGTCGATTAGCTTCCTCTTCGGATTTTTGAGACCTTCTGCCCACTTCCTTTAGCATAAGCTTATATCCTTTACC
>DJET01000027.1:0-696 GCA_002431945.1 Ruminococcaceae bacterium UBA5891
ACAGACCTTTGCAGTATTGTTAATCAGTTAGATACCGCCCGACGGTTTATTTGGAACGAGGTTACAAAAGCAAAGTGCCCTGTGGATAACAGCATCAAAATAAATCTATCGGAGGTACTTAAATGATTTGCGTTGGAATTGATGTTGCAAAGGACAAGCACGACTGTTTTATTATGAGTTCAGAAGGCGAAGTCCTCGCGGATGTTTTTACCGTCTCTAACAGTAAAGAAGGTTTTGAACATCTTCTTCAAACAATCAATACCTGTACAGGTATCGGCAACTCAAAAATAAAGGTAGGGCTTGAGGCAACCGGACATTACAGTTACAACCTTCTCGGGTTTCTTCTTGACAACAGTCTTCCCACCTATGTCATAAACCCGTTGCATACCAACCTTTACCGTAAGAGCCAATCTCTTAGAAAAACCAAGACCGACCGTGTGGACGCAAGAACGATTGCTTCTATGCTAAAGTCTGATGTGAGCCTCAAGCCCTACACAAACATAGCATACCACAATTCCGAGTTAAAGTCACTAACAAGATACAGATTTGACAAGGTAAAAGAACGGGCTACATTAAAATCTTCGGTTGCAAGGTTAGTTAATATCTTATTTCCCGAATTGGATAAGCTGCTGCCAACCTTACACACAGCCTCATCTTATGCATTGTTAAGTGAACTGCCGAGTGCAAAGCAAATTG
>DJET01000027.1:735-9614 GCA_002431945.1 Ruminococcaceae bacterium UBA5891
CGAAGTACATCTTACTCACCTTACAAATTTGCTTTATGTTGCTTCTAAAGGTCGTTACTCCAAAGACAAAGCTATTCAAATCCGTGAAGCTGCAAGAAATTCCATCGGTGTATATATGCCTGCTAAAGCCTTGGAACTCAAGCACACCATTAAACTCATTAAAGAATTTAATAACGAGATTGCTGAAATCGAATCCGAAATTCAATCCATAATGGATAAGATTGATTCACCTATTACAACTATTCCGGGCATTAGCCTGCGCATGGGTGCAATGATTATTGCTGAGATTGGCGATTTTAACAACTTTGATTCGCCTGATAAAATTTTAGCTTTTGCAGGTCTTTCACCGTCGACTTACCAATCCGGGCAGCTTAACAACTGCTATGCCCACATGGAAAAGCGCGGTTCCCGTTATTTGCGATACGCTCTTTTTAACGCCGCAAAGTTTGTTTGCTATTGGAATTCTTTATTCGCCGATTATCTTGCCAAAAAGCGTTCCGAGGGTAAACATTACAATGTTGCAATCTCACACGCTGCCAAAAAGTTAGTCCGCCTTATTTTTGCTTTGCAAAAGTCCGGACAGGCTTACATGCCTAAACTTTAATTTCTCTAATTGTTTGAAATTCGGCGTCTTTGACGCCTGTTTCGTTATGCCTTTTTTACCGTCCTAAAATTTTTTCATCAGCCCCTCTTTTTAGACTTGACTTTTAATAGTTAGTCTTTCTGTCATTACAGAAAGGAAGTGCCCGCGCGGCACGAGCGCAAGAGGATTTTTGTGTTTATTAAAAAGAAAACGGATTGCCGCAGTCGCTTTGCTCCTTCGCAATGACGAGGAGTACGGGCATATTTAAACACCCGCAAGCGCAATATATTATTTTTTAGGATATTCAAGGTTCTGTGGTAAATCCAGTATATAATTTGATGATACATTATAAAATTTGCATAGCGCAACCAATTCCCGTACCGAAAGCTCTTTTAAGCCTGCCTCGTATTTTTCGTAACTGCTTTGGCTGGTTTTTAACAGCTCGGCAATATATAATGTTGAAACGCCCTTTTCTTCCCTGAGCTCTTTTATGATTTCATTATATCTTTTCATAAAACCACTCCTTATTTCCCTGTTTTATATGATTATATCATAAGTTATTTCATTCTGTTTATTTTAGGTCACTATAGACCTAAAATATGCGAAAAACTGCTCCGCGATAATGCAGAGCAGTTTACTGACTGTTATAAGGATAATTTGAAGATTATTTTATAATTACGAATTACGCATTCCGCATTCCGAATTATAAATTGTTTTCCTTTTTCCGCGCCTCTTTAATTTTATACATATCGTTATCGGCGCGCGCTATAAGGTCGGGGATACTGTCGTTCTCGCCCAAATACTTTTCACTGCCTATGCTGAGCGTAACGGGATATTTTCCGCCGGCAAGCAGGTCTCTTTCGTCCATACAGGCGTCGAATTCACGCTTCAGCGCGGCTTTATCGGTGTTTTTGGTAATAATTTGTGCTATAACAAATTCGTCGCCGCCGTAACGGCCGCAGCAGGCGTTCGTTTTAATTGCATATTTTTTAAGCGCCGCGGCGATCTCGGTTAAAATGCGGTCGCCCTCGTTATGACCGAACGTATCGTTAATTTCTTTAAAGCTGTCCACGTCAATAAACATAAAATACAGCTCTTCGCCGCGCTTAAGCGATTTTGTAAAGCTTACAAGTCTTTCCAAAAGCTCGTGGCGGTTAGGTATCCTTGTCAGCGGATCGGACACTATAAGCCCCTCAAGCAGATTTATATACGCCATTAAAAACGATACCACTATCCCCACCGATAAAACGGGAAGATTTTGGAACATTATTTGAATTATACCGCATATAAGCGGCGGAATAACAAATGCGGAAAGCAGCAGAAATTCGTTTTTTCGGGAATAATACCTTTTTTCAAACGACCGCGCAAAGCATTTGACCGAGGAAACAAGAATATACCAATAGGAAAGAACCTGCTGCATATAATAAAGCGGTCCGCGGTGGTAAACCCCGTTTTTATCGAAATAGAAAAGGCAGCCGTTAAAATAAGATATTATAAGCAGCACGGCAAGCAAAACGATCGGGAATGAATAAAACAGAAAATCCTTTATACTTTTGTGCTTTATCCTGCGGTGCTCGCTTTCGGTATATAAAAACCAGCAAAACGCCGAACAGCCGAAGGATATAAAATACCAAAAATCAATAAGCCACATTAAAAAGGGCGGTATATTCCAGGTTCCCGTAATGCCCATATTCCACAAAAAGTCAAGCGCGTTTGCCGCCGCCGCCAAAAGCACGGAGGTAATAAAAACCTTAAATTTTACCGATTTATCAAGGCCTAAAAGCGAGGCTCTTACTGCAATAACAAGCATTAAAACAACACAAAGTATGTTTATTTCAGAATAAAGCAGCGCTGCCATTTTAAAAATTTCTCCTTTCCGACGGAGGTCTTACTTATTTTTTAAATATTCAACATATTCTTCAAGGCACATATTAAGGCGCTTCATTTCCTTGGCATTGTTTATGCCCACAAAGCGGTAATGCCACGATTCGTAAATAATGCCCGTAATATCCTGCTTATCCTTAGGAAAGCGCAGCACAAAGCCGTATTCCGCCGCATTTTCCTGCATCCAGGTAAACATAGGCGTGTTTTCAAAGCTGTCCTCGGCAATGTTGAAATCCGCCGAAAAGCCGGTGTTGTGCTCGCTTCTGCCGGGGCGCGTTACAACGGTAGCCGCCTTGTCCTCGGCCTCCGCCTGCGAAAGCCCCGCGTTAAGCTCGCGCTTGACCTGATTTTCATAAAGCATTTTCTGCGTATCGTAAGAGCGGTAGGGCGAGCGGACATAAAGCCAGTTTTTCGGGTCCTGCTCGGTAGCTCTCTGCGCGTCTATCATAGCCTGCATATAGGTCCAAACGTCTTTATCTATTTGGTTAAGCATACCGTTTATATATTTTGTGGGTATGGTTGTTAAATTCCCCTCGTAATCATAATTATCGGGCAGGGGGGTTTTATCGTTCACAAGGGTTAAAATTTCAAATTTTGCGTCAAGCCCGCCTATTCCCGTATCGGGGTAGCTTGGGGTATCGTCCGAGCTTACGTCTTCGGAGGATACGGGCGCGCCGGAGGACGAGCTGTCCTTCGGCTCTTCTTCCTTCTTGCCGAGCACCGCCTTTACCGTAAACGCGATAAGCGCGGCAAGGGCTATAAGTATTGCCGCGCAGCAGCACAAAAATATTCTTCTTTTAATTATTGCCTTGCGTCTTTGTTCTCTTGTCATAATTTCACCTATTCGTCAAGCTTTAAAACAGCCATAAACGCCTCTTGCGGAACCTCTACCGAGCCTAAGCGGCGCATACGCTTTTTGCCCTCTTTTTGCTTTTCAAGCAGCTTTTTCTTACGCGATATATCGCCGCCGTAGCATTTTGCAAGCACGTCCTTTCTCAGCGCCTTAACGGTTTCCCTTGCAATTATCTTGCCCGAAACCGCAACCTGTATCGGCACCTCGAAAAGCTGGCGCGGAATGTAATCCTTAAGCTTTTCCGCAATTCTGCGCGCGCGCGCATAGGCGTTATCGGAATGAACTATAAACGAAAGCGCGTCTACCACGTCGCCCGCAAGCATAACGTCAAGCTTAACAAGCTTTGATTTTTCGTAGCCCTTTGCCTCGTAATCGTAGCTGGCGTAGCCCTTTGTACGGGATTTAAGCGCGTCGAAAAAGTCGTATACTATCTCGCCTGTCGGCAATATATAATGTATATCCACGCGGTCGCCCATATATTTCATATCGGTGTAAACGCCGCGGCGTTCCTCGCACAGCTGCATAATGCTGCCCACATATTCGCTCGGACTGTAAATATGCACGTCCGCAACCGGCTCTAACGCCTCGGCTATAACCGCGGGGTCGGGGTAATTTGTGGGGTTATCCACCGTTACGGTCTCGCCGTTTGTTAAAAGGAACTTGTATTCAACGCTCGGTGCGGTGGTTACAAGGTCAAGGTTATATTCGCGCTCAAGCCGTTCCTCGATTATTTCCATATGCAAAAGCCCTAAAAATCCGCAGCGGAAGCCGAATCCCAGCGCCTTTGAGCTTTCGGGCTCGAAAAGGAGCGACGCGTCGTTAAGGCTCAGCTTTTCAAGCGCCTCGCGAAGGTCGGGGTACTTAGCGCCGTCCGCCGGGTAAATTCCGCAGAAAACAACGGGGTTTACCTTTCGGTAGCCCTCAAGCGGTTTTTCCGCGGGATTATCGGAAAGGGTTACGGTGTCGCCCACGCGCGCCTCGTTCACGGTTTTTATAGACGCGGTAAGATAGCCTACCTCGCCTGCCTCAAGCAGGTCGCACGGCTCCATTGAGGTGGCGCGCTTTCTGCCTATTTCCACCGTTTCAAAATCGGAGTTTGTCGCCATCATTCTTATTTTATCGCCGGTTTTAAGCTTGCCGCTCATAACGCGGAAGAAAACCACAACGCCCTTGTACGGGTCGTAATACGAATCGAATACAAGCGCGGTAAGCGGCGCGTTTTTATCCCCCTTGGGCGCGGGAATGTCGGTTATAATGCGCTCAAGCACCTCTTCCACGTTAAGCCCCGTTTTGGCGGATATCATAGGCGCGTCCTCGGCAGGGATTCCTATAACGTCCTCAATTTCCTTTTTAACGCGTTCGGGCTCGGCAGAGGGCAGGTCTATTTTGTTTATAACCGGCAAAAGCTCCAGCCCGTGGTCAACAGCCAAATATGTGTTTGCAAGGGTTTGCGCCTCTATTCCCTGCGAGGCGTCCACTATAAGCACGGCGCCCTCGCACGCCGCAAGCGAACGCGAAACCTCGTAGTTAAAGTCTACGTGGCCGGGGGTGTCTATTAAATTAAGCTCGTACTCCTTGCCGTCCTTTGCGGTATAGTAAAGGGTTACCGCGTGCGCCTTTATGGTAATTCCGCGCTCGCGCTCTAAGTCCATACTGTCGAGTATCTGCTCTTCCATATCGCGCTTTGCAACCGATTGCGTAAGCTCCAAAAACCTGTCTGCAAGGGTGGACTTGCCGTGGTCTATATGCGCTACAATGCAAAAATTTCTTATGTTTTCAAGTGGAAAGGACAATTTTTTTCTCCTTATGCTATTATTTCATTCTATATTATAATACTAATAGTAAAAATTTGCAATTATATTTTATATAACTTGATTATAAGCGCTTTTAGTGTTATTATTTAAAGGATAAAAAAGGAAGTGCGATATGTTAAAGCTGTTAAAACTTTTAAAAGCCTATAAAAAGGAAAGTATATTATCACCCGTTTTCAAGCTGGTTGAGGTTGCCTTTGAGCTTACCATTCCGCTTTTGGTGGCTAATATTATAGACGTCGGAATAGGCACGGGCAATAAGCCTTATATAGTAAAAATGTGCGCTTTAATGGGGCTTTTCGGCGTTTTAGGGCTTGCCTGCACGCTTGCCGCCCAGTATTTTGCGGCAAAGGCGTCGGTGGGCTTTGCAACCGATATAAGAAAAACCCTTTTTGAGCATATAAACCGCCTTTCGTTTTCGCAGACGGACGAGCTCGGCGCCTCTACCCTTATAACCCGTATGACAGGGGACATAAATCAGGTTCAAACCGGCACTAACCTGACGCTTAGGTTAGCTCTGCGCTCGCCGTTCGTGGTGTTCGGCGCGGTTATAATGGCGTTCAGCGTAGACGCGGGATCCGCCGCGGTCTTTGCGGTTACGGTGCCTGTTTTGGCGGCGGTGGTGTTTGCAATAATGCTTGCCTGCATACCGCTTTATAAAAGGGTTCAGCAGCGGCTTGACGGCGTTGTTGCCAAAACGCGCGAAAATCTGCTCGGTACCCGCGTAATACGCGCCTTTTGCAAGGAAGAGGACGAAATAAGCGAATTTGAAAAGCAAAATCAGCTGCTTACCGATATGCAGATAAAGGTCGGCAGAATATCCTCGTTTATGAATCCCGCAACCTTTGCGCTTATAAACTTCGGCATAATCGCCCTGATATACGTGGGCGCAATAAGAGTCAACAGCGGCAATCTATCGGGCGGAGACGTCGTTGCGCTTTACAATTATATGTCGCAGATCCTAATCGAGCTTATAAAGCTTGCCAACCTTATTATAAGCATAACAAAGGCGATAGCCTGCGGCAACCGAATTGAGTCGGTGCTTGAAATCAAGCCAGAAACGGTATCGGGTGCGGAAACGTCGGGTGATAAGGATACCCCCGCTGCCGCCGAGTTTAAAAACGCATCGCTTTCTTACGGAGGGGCGGAAAAGGCGCTTAATAATATAAACCTTAAAATAATGCGCGGCAGCCATATAGGCATAATAGGCTCAACGGGTTCGGGCAAAAGCTCGCTTGTAAACCTTTTGCCGCGGTTTTACGATGTGTGCGGCGGCGAGGTGCTTGTAGACGGCGTTAACGTAAAGGATTACGATTTAAAGGCGCTGCGCGGCAAAATAGGCGTGGTTTCGCAGAAAAAGGCGCTGTTTAAGGGCACTGTAAGGGATAACATAAAAATAGGCAAAGAAACCGCAACCGACGAAGAGATATGGCAGGCGCTTACCTATGCTCAGGCTCGCGATATGATAGAGGATAAGCCGGGCAAGCTTGATTTTATGCTTGAGCAGGACGGCAAAAACCTTTCGGGCGGTCAGCGCCAAAGAATGACCATTGCGCGCGCGCTTGTAAGAAAGCCCGAAATCTTAATACTGGACGACGCGGCAAGCGCGCTTGATTACGCTACGGGCGCGGCGCTTAACAGGGCGCTTCGCGAAACCGATTTTTCACCCACGGTCATAACCGTTTCACAGCGCGTTTCGGCTATAAGAAACGCCGACGTTATAGCGGTGCTTGACGAGGGCGAAATAGTAGGCATAGGCACAAATAAGGAGCTGCTTGAAAGCTGCCTTGTTTATAAGGAAATTTACGATTCACAGCTTGAAAGCGAGGCGATGTAATATGAAAAACTCCTCTGTTTTAAAACGTGTGATAAGGGCGATAGGCCGCTTTAAGCCGCTTATTGCAGTGTCGCTTTTGTTTTCGGTTTTAAGCGTTATACTGTCGCTTTATATCCCCGTGCTTGCAGGCAGGGCGATAGACGGCATAACGGCAAAGGGCGCGGTGGATTTTGCCGCGGTTAAAGCGCAGCTTACAGGTATTTTTATCTGCGCGGCGGCAGGCGGCGTGCTTCAGTGGCTTATGAACGCAATAAACAACCGCATAGCCTATAACACCGTGCGCGATATAAGAAACAGGGCGTTCTCGCATATACAGTCGCTCCCCGTTTCTTATATAAATTCCCACCCCTACGGCGATATAGTAAGCCGCGTTACGGCAGACGCCGACCAGTTTTCAGACGGTCTTATTTTAGGCTTTTCACAGCTTTTTACGGGCGTTGTAACAATTGCCGTAACCCTTATATTTATGCTTACTATTTCCCCCTTAATAGCGCTTGCGGTGGTGGTTTTAACCCCCATATCGCTGTTTACCGCGCGGTTTATAGCCAAAAAAACCTACGATATGTTTAAAAAGCAGTCCGAAACGCGCGGCGAGCAGACGGCATATATAAACGAAATGATACAAAACGGCAAAACCGTTAAGGCGTTTTCGTATGAGGATACCTCGGTAAAGCGGTTTGACGAAATTAACGAGCGCCTGCGCGTATATTCTTTAAGATCGGTTTTCTTTTCTTCCCTCACAAACCCCACAACGCGGTTTATAAACAACCTTATTTACGCGGTCGTCGGTCTTATAGGCGGCGTTTTTGCGGTTATGGGCAAAATAACCGTGGGCGGCTTTGTAAGCTTTCTTGCATATTCAAACCAGTATACAAAGCCGTTTAACGAAATTTCGGGTGTTGTAACAGAGCTTCAAAACGCGCTTGCCTGCGCCGCAAGGCTTTTTGAGCTTATTGACGAGCAGCCCGAAGAATCGGACGAGGGCAAAAAAGAGCTTTCAAACCCCAAGGGCGAGGTAAGCTTTAATAACGTAACCTTTTCCTACGATAAATCGAAAACGCTTATTAAAAACTTTGATTTTACCGCATATGCGGGCAGAAAAATAGCCGTGGTGGGACCCACGGGCTGCGGCAAAACAACCCTTATAAATCTGCTTTTAAGGTTTTACAGGGTAGACGGCGGCAGTATCACGGCGGACGGCACCGATATAAACGATATTACGCGCAAAAGCCTTAGAACCCATTTCGGTATGGTGTTACAGGACACATGGATCAAAAACGCCACCGTAAAGGAAAATATTGCGTTCGGCAAGGCGGACGCCACTGACGAAGAAATTATTGCGGCGGCAAAGGCGGCGCGCGCGCACGGCTTTATAAAAAGGCTTAAAAACGGCTACGATACCGTTATAAGCGACGGCGAGGGGCTTTCAGAGGGCGAACGCCAGCTTTTATGCATTGCACGGGTAATGCTTTTAAAGCCGCCTATGCTGATATTGGACGAGGCAACCTCTTCGATAGATACCCGCACCGAGCTTAAGGTGCAGGACGCGTTTACAAGGCTTATGGAAAACCGCACGTCCTTTGTTGTGGCGCACAGGCTTTCAACAATACGCGACGCCGACTGTATACTTGTTATGAACGGCGGCAGGGTGGCTGAGCAGGGCACGCACGAGGAGCTGCTTGAAAAGAACGGCTTTTATGCAAAGCTTTATAATTCGCAGTTTGCAAATTAAAACGATTGATACGATCCTGTCATTGCAACCACCGTAAATGTGCAATTAACTGCCGTCCTGTCATTGCGAGTGATGTTGTGAGCGCCTGCAGTGCAGGATAGAGCGAGCAACGGCGGGCGCCGCGGTCAAAAGTTGTTCGCGCTCCAAGCGAATAACAACTTTTGGGCACCGCAAGAGTG